>NZ_JBHTMJ010000010.1:0-223585 GCF_042679325.1 Mucilaginibacter terrae | reverse complement strand
CTTTTTAGACTTACTAAAATCTATGCCTAAGCTTTCGTTCCCCCAACTTTTCGGACTGATCCTTTTGTTATCTAAATGCGAAAGTAGCTCAGTTGGTAGAGCACGACCTTGCCAAGGTCGGGGTCGCGAGTTCGAATCTCGTCTTTCGCTCCAAAAGCCTTTCCTGTTTCAGGGAGGGTTTTGTTGTTTTATGGGGATTTGTTGATCTATGGTATATATAGGTTAATTAGTAGGCCACCATTACTTTAGAGCGGTGATTAATTTTCAAGTATAAATTCAAACAACTTGGTAAATACTGCTTTATATAAATTAAATTCATCCAATTATGAAAAACATTGAGGATGCTAATCAATCTTATATTGAGAGCTTTGTAAACAAGTGTGCTTCAGGTCATAAAAAGCTTTTTAGGGAAATGTTTGAAGAATTGGTGCACACAGGTTGGAGTTATAATATGGATTTTAATTTTAACAGATACTTACGGCATGATGCATTCGTCTATAATGTTTTACCCAACGATAAGCAGCTGTCAGCAATTCTACTTCGTTATCAGGAATTAATTAGCACGTCTTGTGAAATCTGTAGTGCATCGGCAAAGTTAGTTGACATAGACGGTTGTTGGTATATTTTATGCAAAGAGCATTACGTACTAAAATATCCCAAAATTTTAGATATCGACTATACAGGCTTTACTTACAACGAATCATACTTCTTTTCCAAGCAAAATAGATATTTATGGAAAGATATAACAGAAATTAAGTTTTTGGAATATTTAGACGCTCCTAATAACAACTTTACAGACAGAATATCTTGGGCGGAAGTGCGCTTCGAAAATGCAGATATGGTATTAATTCGCTGCTCGGACTTAAACTGGCTTATATTCCTTGAAAGTATTCCATCGAAACTTGTAACTGCTGATTTAGAGCCGTATTTGATAAATTTCAGAAACAACCTGATTGATTGCCAGGTTTGTGAATATCATGCAGTTCACGATAACAAATGCTTAAAGTGCAATTTATACGTTGATTTAATGAATTCTGAAAAAAAATATGCGATGGAGAATGGTAAGGTGTTTAAAGAATTTGATTGTATACAAGAAGATAAAGAATTGTTACCTAAAAATTGGTTTTACACTTTATTGATGCCTTTGGAGTTATCATTTAAGAGGAGCAAAATCAAATAAGTTTTTAACATTTTTTTTTCGTAAAGTAAAAATAAACTTCTGTTTAGTTCGATATTCTTCTCTCTCCCTTTATAAATTATATTTCCTAAAAACGCAAATATTCAGATCTTAAGAAAGGTTCAAAACCTGTAAATGCTGAAGTACAAAAGCTCCTTTTTCATATGAGCTTTTGTTATCTAAATGCGAATTAGCTCATTAGTAGACCCCCGACCTTGCCAAGGTCGGGGTCGCGAGTTCGAATCTCGTCTTTCGCTCCAAAAGCCTTTCCTGTTTCAGGTAGGGCTTTGTTGTTATATGGTTCGACTCCGGCGCTATGTACTGAAAAGGCCGTTCCCATCCCGCAATATTTTCTCCATCTTTCTCCCTTTCGCCAATTCATCCACCAGCTTATCCAAATACCGTACCTGCCGCGTTAACGGGTTGTCGATCTCTTCTATCCGATACCCGCAGATGGTTCCGGTAATAAGATGGGCATTGGGGTTGAGCGTAGCTTGTTGAAAGAAGGTTTCGAACGTTACTTTTTCGTTAATTAATTCCTGTAGTTGATCATCATTAAAGCCGGTTAACCAGGTGATCACCTCGTGCAGTTCTTCTTTGGTTCTGCCTTTCTTCTCCACTTTGGCAACGTACATAGGATATACCGATGCAAAGGTCATTTTGGCCATGCGCTGGTTGTGTGTATCGGTAGTATTCATTCTTATATATTCATTAGTGCATTAAACAATTCTCCTGATTAGTATCGCCTATTTTCAATCATCCAAACCCTTACCACTCAATATTTGCGGCAAATATTTTTCAACCCTGCCTTCGCGGGTTTTAGCTTGCTTGGGTGCGGAAAAATAAAGTAAGTAAGCCCTTTGCCTTCCGGGTGTCAAGTTTTCAAAAGCCGTTTTCAGGGCTGGGGTTGCTGCTAACTTCAACTGAAATTCTTCCGGCATTTTAAATTCGGTCGTTTTTTTCAGGCTTACCTGCAAGCCTGCCTTTTCCACTTCTACAGCTTCGTATATATAAGCCTTTATAACTGGTACCAACTCCTCAATTTCTTCGGCATGGCTAAACCTGAGCTGTCGCGCTGCCTGCACATTTTCCGTTTGCTGAACCAGGATGCCGTTGGCATCTTTCAACAAAGCACCCTTCATAAATAGCAGCGCGCAGTATTCCTTAAAATCGTGTATTAAAACAACATTGCTTTTATGGTGCGTATAACAAGGCTTACCCCACTTCAGTTCCTCAGTTAGCCCACAGTTTAAAACAATTGTTCGTAGTAATTTTACTTCTTGCTGCCACTTTTTGGCTTTGGTAAAGTAAAAATCAACCTCAAGACTCATCATAATATTTATTGATTAGGTGTTACTCTGTGTATAATTTAAAACTTTAAACAGCTCCGAAATCCCCTCACAGCATAGTAAGAAGACGCGCCATTATGGTACACAAACACCTGCCCGTAACGGTAATCGGCAAAAATAGAACCACCCAGCTTGCGAATAGCTGCAGGTGTTTGCAACCAGCTCGATGTTTTGGTATCGAACTTACCAAGCGTTTGTAAGTGGCGGTATTGCTCTTCTGTCAAAACTTCAATACACATTTCATAAGCCATACCTAAAGCACTGTTTACCGGTTTGTTTTCTTTGCGCGCTTCCATGGCCTCTTGATCATAGCACAGGCTCCGGCGGCTTTTAGGGCTTTCGGCCGAGCAATCGAAAAATATAATTTCGCCGGTTTGGCTATCCTCACCTACCACATCCGGCTCTCCCCCCGTTATTTCCATTTCCTTTAACGACCATAGCTTCTCGCTGTTAGCTTCCAGCCTGGCTTGCACCCTGTCCCAATCTACACCTTTATGGCGTTTAGTGTTGTTCTTAAAACGCGACTTCAGTATATCAAACAATTCAGTACGTTCATCTGCCGATAATCCCTTACTAACAGTTTTCATGGTTTAAATTTTACCGTTGGAATATACAATTTTGCAAATGTATAAAACGGGTATTATAAAAATTTCGGTTTGCTTTTTATACTACATAGGGTTATTGATAATCTCACTTAAACTTGCTACAAAAACGCATAACCGTAATTGCCGAACTGGCCGCTCAAAAGCTGAAATCACAGCAGTTAGGGTAAGTGGGTAACTTTTAAAATTGGGGTAAGCACTTCATTTATACTCATTTCAAAATACTAACTTTGCCTGTGGTATGAGCCATAAACTAAGAGACCACATAGAGAAAATTATACCGCTTACCGATGATGAGTTTGCATTGGTTAATTTAAACTTTATTACAAAAAAATACAAAAAACACCAGTTCCTGATTCAGCCCGGAGAAGATGTAAATTATCATCACTTTATTATTTCGGGGCTTTTAAAACTGGTTTACACCGACGATACCGCAAAACAACATATTGTTTCTTTTGCAATGGAAGACTGGTGGGAAAGTGATTTTTTGGCTTTTTATACACAAACCAAGGCTACACTATCTTTAGAATGCCTTGAAGATACCGAAGTATTATGCCTGTCGTTACCAAATTACAGAAAGCTATGCAACGAACTTCAAAAAATGGAAAAGTTTTTTTTAGAAAAAGCAACCTTTGGTTTTTTGGCCGCACAGCGGCGCATTATATCTTCACTAACCTCTAATTCAAAAGAGCGTTACGAGCAACTTATTCAACAATACCCTTCACTTGTTCAACGCGTACCTAAGAGCTTGCTTGCATCCTACCTGGGCGTTTCGCGTGAAACATTGAGCAGGCTTTATCTTAAAGTGTGATGTACATCACCTCATAATTGTGAGTTATCTCAACAGCAGTTTCCGGCTGTTATGATGAACTTTGTTGTGTAAATTTTAAACACAGCGCCGCTTTGGCGTAACACAAAAAATCATCAAAATGGAAACAAGAAGCATTAATCCCTGGAAATGGCAAGACGAACGTAGTTACTCACAAGCCGTTGAAGTAAAACAAGCAAATAGCACCCTATATATTTCGGGTCAGGCAGCAATTTACCCCGATGGCATATCGAGCAACGAAGATATGCCATCGCAAATAAAACTGGCCCTGCAAAACCTCAAACAGGTTATTACCGAAGCCGGCTACAACCTTAACGGTATTGTGCGATTGAACATATACACCACCTCAACCGCCGAACTATGGCCCAACTTTCCTATTTTTC
This sequence comes from Mucilaginibacter terrae, assembly GCF_042679325.1. Lineage (GTDB taxonomy): Bacteria > Bacteroidota > Bacteroidia > Sphingobacteriales > Sphingobacteriaceae > Mucilaginibacter > Mucilaginibacter terrae. Next base: position 219,245 of record NZ_JBHTMJ010000010.1, on the reverse strand, counting down.
AGGATTGGATAGCCAAACACGGTATTAAACAGGCAACCTCTATGTTAGAAGTAAAAAGTTTATTTGAAACACTAAAAGTTGAATTTGAAGCTACTGTAGTTAAATAAAAGTTAACTAAATCAATTGGGGGCTGTGCTATTTTTTTAAATAGCACAGCTTTTATTTTATATTCTTCACTATATTTATAATTTTATTTTAATAATTATAGCCATAAACAATTACCCTTTCATGATGTTGGTTTATTGAATTAGTAGCATACAAATTACATACCGTTCTTTTTCAGTTCAAGATGGATAACACTTTTGGTATAAATATCATCCCCGAAAACGATGAAGAACGGATCGCGGCTTTAAACCGTTACAAAATTTTAGATACACCTCCCGAGGGTGCGTTTGATAATGTGGCCCGCCTGGCCACTCAGATTTTTAAAGTACCAATTTCCCTGATATCGCTGGTTGATGCCGAAAATGTTTATTTTAAGGCTAATATAGGTATGAGCAATACACGTGTTACATCACGCGGAGTAAGTTTATGTTCCCTTGCCGTATTAAAACCCGAAGTTACGGTTTTTGAAAATGCCTTTACCGAACCCTGCCTGCTTACCAACCCCAATGTAGCGGGCCAGTTTGGGTTAAAGTTTTATGCGGGTGCGCCCATAACCACCCACGATGGCTTTTTGATAGGTACCCTCTGCATAATTGATAAATCGCCACGCGAATTTGATAGCCATCAACGAGAAATATTGCAAAGCCTGGCCGAAATTGTAATGGACGAAATAGAGCTCCGATTATCGGCCATTGAAGAAATTGAAAAGCAACAAGCCTACATTGAAGAAGCTGCCGCCACTTACGAAGAGTTACTAACCTCTAATGAAGAATTAGAACTATCGCAGCAACAGGTGAGCGCTTTGAATGAAGAACTGGCGGCAACCAACCAAGAAATAGCCAATGCAAATAAAGAACTACTTGTTACCAACAATGAATTAACCGAGACCCAGGAAAGGCTCCTGCTTTTAAACACACAGTTAGCCGATAGCCAGGAACTTAAAAACATAGCTATTGAACAAGCCAAACTGGGCATTTGGTATATAGATGCGGTAACACGCCAGTTTATGCCTTCGTGCCGTTTAAAAGAATTTTTTGGATATAACACCGATGAGGTGATGCCCTACGATGCCACCGTTGAACAAATAAGAGATGACTACCGCAATAAAGTTGTTAACGAAGTTAACGCGGCCATAAAACAGGGCAAAACTTACGATCTGGAATACCCCATTATACAATTCCGAACGCAGCAGTTGCGCTGGGTTAGGGCTACTGGTAAACTCAACCCTGCCCTAAATGGCAGAGACTCTTACTTTTCGGGCACTGTAATGGATATTACCGAGCAAAAAAAGGACGATCAGCGAAAAAACGATTTTATAGGCATGGTAAGCCACGAGTTAAAAACGCCGTTAACATCGTTAAGTGCCTACATACAAATGCTGCTGGGGAAAGCGCAGCATAATAAAGACAGCTTTACCGTTGGGGCATTAGAGAAAGCCAGGAGGCAGGTACAAAAAATGACCACCATGATCAACGGCTTCCTGAACGTTTCGCGTTTAGAGTCGGGCAAAATTCATATTGACAGGCAGCACTTTAACATGAAAGACCTGGTTAAAGATGCAGAAGACGAAGCCATAGCCACCAACATGACCCATCATATTGTATTTAAACCGGTAGAACCTACTTTTGTTAAAGCCGACCATAATAAAATTGGACATGTAATTAATAACTTTATAAGTAATGCTGTTAAATATTCACCTGTGGGCAGTACCATTAACGTGGCCTGTGTAACAGTTAACGGCAGCGCGCAGGTAAGTGTTACAGACCAGGGTATTGGCATAAAACCCGATGATATGGCCAGGCTGTTTGAACGCTACTATCGTGTGGAAAATAACTCTACCCAATCTATATCGGGATTTGGGATCGGCTTGTACCTGTGCGCCGAAATTATAGAGCGGCACAATGGCAGCATTTGGGTTGAAAGCGAATGGGGTATAGGTTCAACCTTTTATTTCAGCATACCGCTGGCTGCAAATTAATCGGCATTGTAATTAAGCTTATCTCAGCTTACCATTCAAAATTTATTAAAAAAGAGTATTTACGCTTAACAAAAAAGGCTTTGTTTTTACTATGATTTCTTATAAAAAAGTTTCCCATCCAGGCCGGGGTGCAGCTCATAAATAATAAATCCTCCGCCACGTTCTTCTTTCTTTTGAGCTATTATCACCTTTTCGCCATCGGTGCGCACGTTAATCATTCCGTACACCGCTATTACCCGTTCCATATTATATTTAATAGCTGCTATTTTTTTATCCAGCCCGGGTTTGTCATCGTCGGCGGCAACTTTTCTTTCTTCTATCAGTTTATATAATTCGGCAATGTCCTTATCGTTAACGGTTAGCTTTTCTTTTGCCGAGCGAGCCAGTTCGGTACTAAATATAAGCGGGCGTTTGCCCCTGCTGTGTTTGCCAATTGCACCCAGGGTATCGGGTCTTGGATGGGTGTGGCTTTCGTTATCGCCGCTGGAAATAACTGTGGCTACAGGATTAAAAAAACTCAAAAAATCATCGATAAATTTATGGCTGCCGTGGTGGCATGATTTTAACACATCCGATTCAAAAACCTCCCGCCCTTTACTAATCATATCTTCCCGTTCGGCTTCGGTGGTAATTTTTTTAGGATTATAACCGGTGTAGTGTTCGGCCAAATATTCTTCAGATGCATCATTGAGGTCGCCACCCAGCAAAATCTTCACCTTGCCCATTATAAGCTGTACTATTACCGAATGGCCGTTTTTGGCCTCACCATCGTTTTTATTAAAGTAACGCAATGCTTTTTTGCCATCCACCTGCTCGGTTACCGGGCCTAATATTTTGAATTGCACCTTATCCTGCTTACCATACCCGGCTATTTCCCCGCCTTTTTCCAGCATGCTGATATGAGGCTGAGGCTGCATTTTAAGTGCATTAAATAACAAGTTAGGATATTGTTTGCTGCCGCGCATGGCCGCATTTTCTACCAGGTCTTTTGCTTGCTGGTGGGTAGCGTACAAATCGGTTAAATATAGTCCGCTGGCATCAACCGGGCCCAGGTTTTTACCTGTGCGCTCAATAATGCCGTTATGGTAAATATTCTCGATACTAAAGCGGGGCGAGTTTACAATGTATTTAAAGCCGTTATAGTGGTCTTCATCAGGGTGCGAAATAATCAGGTGCTTAATGGGCACCCTAAACTGGTTATGATCGAGATTGAAACGCCATTTTAAAAAGCGGTACATATTATCGGCCACACCGGCATCTACCAATATGAACTCATCTTGCGGGGTTACTATAAAACAGCCGTCGCCCTGGCCAACGTCAATAAAATTTATTTCCAGGATCCGGTCTGTCTGTAGTTTGGTATGGTGTACCCATCCTACGGCATTTCGGCAATGTATCTTGCGGAATTCGCCATCGGTATCTACTACCTCGGCCCAATCGCCCCATAAAACCTTTTTAACCGTGGCCGATTTGGGTTCGGCGGTGGACTTTAGTGTAGCTTCGGGAAAACCAATATACATTACATTGCTCATAGCCAGTAATTTTAATTTAGGAGCAGCCATTAGTAAAAGTATGGTATAGTATAAATAAGGGTACGGATATAATTTTAACTATTATAAAATTAGGCATTAATATAGTAACAAGTAACCCGTTAAATCACGGTAATTATACAAACTGTTTTAACCTTTATTTGCCGTTAACACCCCCTTACATTGTCGTATTGGCACCACCAATGTATAGCGGATAAACAATACCTTTATTAAGACCAACAAACCAATTAATTAAAAAAAAATATGCAAAAGGTAAGTCCGTTTTTATGGTTCAGCAATAATGCAGAGGAAGCTGTAAATCATTATGTATCTGTATTTAAAAACGCAAAAATCACCAGCACTGCGCGCTATGGCGAGGGTGGCCCAGGTAAGCCCGGTTCGGTAATGACAATGGGTTTTCAACTGTTCGGACTTGATTTTACGGCGCTTAACGGTGGTGATTTTGCCAATTTCACACCGGCTATTTCTTTTGTGGTAAGGTGCGATAACCAGGATGAGGTTGACCATTACTGGGATAAATTACTGGAGGGCGGTAAGGCTATGCAATGTGGCTGGTTAACCGATAAGTATGGCGTAACCTGGCAAATTGTACCTGTTCAACTTTTTAAATTGATGGGCGATAAAGATGCTGACAAGGTCCGTAAAGTAACCCAGGCCATGATGCAAATGGTGAAACTGGACATTGCCGGTTTAGAAAAAGCATATAGTGAGGCTTAACTGCGCCTGTAAATGCATACTGATTATAGCTTTTTACGGAAACAAACGCTATCGGGCAGATTAACATAAGGTTCGTACAAAGGGATCTCGAGATAACCGGCTTTAGGATACAATGATAAGGCTTCTACCTGCTTTTTGCCGGTTTCGAGGACCGTGTACGTAAAACCCGACTCGCGGGCCCAGTTCTCCAAGGCCTGCAATACCTGCTTACTTAGTCCCTTGCCTCTGAATTGCGGTTGCACAAACATGCGCTTGATCTCTACCGCATGGTCATCGAACGGTTTAAAGCAACCGCAGGCGGCGGGAGTATTATTTACATAAGCAATAACCACGGTGTCAATTGCTTCGATCCTGTTATGCTGATCGTAAATATCCATCATCTCACCGTTACGGATGCGGAGGTCGTGATCCAGTTGGGTTACCAGCATGCAAAAATCCGGGTGGGCACTGGTAGTGCGTTTAAGTTGTATGGTATTCATTTGCAAAGCAACTAAGTTACGCAATCAGGGCCAATTAATAGCCAACCTTTTCAAAAGTAGACCTGGCAACCACGGGTGCATCGGCCGGGTAACTCAAGTATTTAAGGGCAAGAATGTTATTATTTAGCTTAAACGTAGCATTATCCAATACCTGACCATAAATTTTAATTTTCGAAATTACTTTATTATCGCGCTTGGTTACCGACTCATTAAAATTAACTTTCAAGCTATCCCCTTTAATGTTATAAGTACCGCTAAAATAGCTCTCCTCGTTAAAGTTCCCAATCGGTTTAAACATCAGGAAGATACTGTCTTGGGTCACCTTTAAAAACTTGTTAAAATTGGGGGTCGATTCCCTATCTTTCCAGGTACCCTGCAGCGTATTGAACTCCACATCGGGCCTTGCTTTGTCTTTTTTGCAGGCACTTACTAATAGTACAAGCAGCAATAATGCATACACTGCAAATTTTACTCGGGTAACGTCGGTTATTTTCATTAGTGAACGTGTTTAGTAACTATACGGCATTTTTGATTGATCTGCTACAGCCTGAAACAATATAACGAAACTCTCCTGAGCATATCACGCTCACTAACCTTCCATATTTTATTATACTTTTGTATCTTATGCCCACCCAACCCAATAACCCGCTTCACGGCAAAACACTTGAAAATGTGTTGAACGAACTGGTAGCACATTACGGTTGGCCGGAAATGGGCAGGAGAATCCGTATTAACTGTTTTACAACCGATCCGGGCATACCATCGAGCCTGAAGTTTTTACGCAAAACGCCCTGGGCCCGTAAAAAAGTAGAGGACCTGTATTTGGATACTGATTTTTAAATACCCGCGCATGGGGGTTTCGAAGTATAACACTTATATGTTAAGCTTGAACGCTAAGCAGCGTACCCCTGTTTGGCGTTGACGCCTGACAAGTGAAAACAGATCTTCCACAACAGGAAACCTTATTTAACTTGCCAATCTTAACTTTCCGGGTATAGGCAATAAAATACAGAACTCCGTACCCTTATCCAGTTCGCTTTTTACATGAATACTGCCACCCAGGGCTTCTACCTGAGTTTTTACCATAAACAGCCCCATCCCCCGTCCATCGCCGCTTTTATCATAACGGCGGTAAAGGCCAAACAAGGTAGGCCCGTTCTTTTCCAGGTCTATACCCCTGCCATTATCGGTAAAGGTTATTTCAAATAAATCATCAATAATATTGGTTTTAATTGTTATAACAGGCTGGGTGTCGGCATAACAATATTTAATACTGTTTTGTACCAAGTTCCAAAATATATTTTGTACGTAGTTGCTTATGCTATACAATTCATCGGCATGTTTAAAATCGCAAACTATTTTTGTTTTTTTATAAGCAATTAATGCCTGTAAACTAACTTCTACTTTTACCATCACATCATTTAGGTTCACGGTTTCCATTTTTTCGCTCATTTTTTCCCTAACCTGCAATACCATGTTTAAGTCGCGCACCATGTTATCCAACTTATCAACCGACGACAGTATTTTCTCAATTACACTTTGCTGGTGAGACGATACGTCGTCCTCTACTTCCAGCATTTGGCTGAGGCCTATGATATTAGCCACCGGCGCCCTCAGGTTATGCGAAACAATGTAGGTAAATTCTTCAAGCGTACGGTTACGTCTTACCAGTTCGGCAGTAAACCTTTCATGCTCCAGTAAAGCCTTTTTTCTTTCGGTAATATTAATTTTAGAAAGTATATAGCCTCTGTTTTTTTGATCGCCGGTGCTGGTAATTTTCACCCAGTGTGCCTCAAACCACAATAGTGAACCCTCATTTTGGGAGATAGAATATTCGTAATTAACACTTGGGCCGCGTTGTATTCTTTTTAAATACTGATATATTTCATTACGGCGTGCATAAGGGAAATAATTAAAAATAGAATACCCCGGCTCAAGCATTTTATCACTAAGCTTTTGAAAATGCTGTAAGGCTGGCTTATTAAATGAAACAATGTCCATGTTTTCACTTAACCGCACATAAGATATATCGGTGTTATCAAACAGGGTACGCAGGTTGGCTTCAGATTGTATAAGTGCTTCCTCATTCAGTTTACGCTGGGTAATATCGGTAACCATAGCCAGCATACCTATATACTTGCCGCTATCATTATGCAACGAACTGGTTGATAAGCTGGCCCAAACATCTTTGCCGGTTTTGCTTATAAACTTAACATCGTAGTTTTCATTACTATGCCCAGCATCATTCTGAGCCTGTTTTACTATCATGTGTTTACCGTTTTCATCTACCAGGTCAAAAAAATCTTTACCTTGTAGTTCTTCAGCCGTGTATTCCAGTAAATTACAAATCCGCTGGTTAAAAAAGGTAAGCTTATTATGTTCATCGGCGGTCCATATACCCTCATGGCTGGTTTCTACGATCTGCCGGTAACGCTCTTCACTTCGCCTCAACCTATCGTCGGCCGCAACACTGTCTGTAATATCACGTATCACGGCATCAATGCGTAACAGTTCGCCTTCCTCATTCATGGTAGGCACTATGGTATTTTCCACCCAACGTATTACCCCACTTTTACGAATAATACGGTAACGGTTAGTAATTTGATTACCCTGGGCCAACCGGGCATTACCTGTTGTTACTATGTGACGGTCATCGGGGTGTATAGTGGTTATCCAAAGGTCGGGGTTATCCATAAATTCGGCTGCGGCGTACCCCAGCAACTGGTTGGTGGTGTCAGATATCTGTATAAATTTCCCGTTAACCACGTCTCTCGAAAACAGCACATCTCCAATACGGTTCAAAAGCAGCGTAAGTTCATCATTAGCTTCTTTAAGCTTCACAGCCGATGTAATTTTTTCGGTAACATCCTGTACATAGCCGGTAATGCGTGAAAGCTCCCCGAAATCATCACGACTTACATTTACGCCCGATCGGAGGTATTTAACGGCGTTTCCATCCAACAAACGAAACAAATAGCTGTCCGCTTCTTTATGTGTGGTCAAAGTTTTAAATCTTTGCCTCACCATCTTCTGATCATCGGGGTGTATTCTTTTCACAAAATCCTCAATCACATACTGTTTACCGTCCGCATCCCACCCTCAAATACGGTACATACCTTCCGAGCCGTTAATTTTCCCGGTAACCATATCTAAATCCCAGGTTCCCAAAACAGCCATTTCTTCGGCCCGCTTGTTGCGCTCGTTATTATTAATCAAATCGGCCACTAAACGGTTATGTACCAAACTTTCATTATGAGCTTTCCGTAACAACATCATAATCATAGCCAAAATAAAAACCACTGTTACCACCAAGCTAACATTCAGCATCAGAAGCGCACTGCCCGAATCTGCTTTGCGTAAGGCCATTAAGCTGTTTTCATTTTGTTCAATCTTGTTTATGAAATACGTGGTTTTGTTTCCATAAACCTGCCCTTCGCCACCTTGTATAAATTCAACTGCATTTTGGAAACCATTTTTACCGAACAAATTTATCACGCGCTGATAAAAGAAAATACGTTTAGCAAGGTAAAAACTGAGCGAGTCAATAACGGGTTGTATGGAGGCATTATCTATCGTAAAATTTTTAACCGTATCTAATTGCCTTATTACAGCTGCATTGGTAGCTTTAAACTGTTTTACATAAATGGGATGACCCGACATCACGTAGTTGCGTGCCTGAATCTCACTTTCGGCAGCCAGAATCTGGACTCGACCGATATGAATAAATACCTCATCGGAGTGGTTAACCCATAGTTCCCGGCTATCGGCCCTCTTAATATTATAATATGTGGCAAAAAGCAAACAAACCAGTATAATGGCAAAAAGTTCTAAACTATAGATAATCCTTTTACTGAATGCATTCATCATAGGAAAATCTTTTAGTATGGGGTAAGTAGAAATTACATCGGTAGTAAGCTTGTATATAGGCTTAATTAGAATTTATATTACTTATACGAAATAAATGTACTTAATGTTTCTGTAAAACACACGATAATTCAAAACAACTTAAAACGATACTTAACCTAAAAAGCGATTTTTACAGGTTTAGCTAAGTTACTTAATAGATTTTTGGGTATAGAGAAAGTTTTTCATGAAGCTACAGATTTGGCTATTAGATATTTTTAGGGAGGTATTATATATTATTTTACAATATTTTTTGAACGTGGAAGCACACTAAAATATTTCCCGATTTGGAGCACATATTAACCGGACGGTACGTTGATTAACTAATAATCAATGCGGTTAATTACTCTTGAATTGCTGTTTCAATGCTTTTCTTTCTAAGTTGTGATGATAACTACTTTTACCTGTTTAATGTTATTGTTACCGTTTAAAGACCATGGCGGACTCAGCAACAACGACAAGGTAGATGCGCCGGATTTATTATTGATTTTTTGGTACGAAACCCATAACCCAAATTCAATTGGGCAAAAAGCAGATCGATACCCAATGTTGGGCCAGCATGAAAAAAATTTTTAGGAAACCCCGGTTCGTTGCTTATGGTATAACCGGCAGAAGCTTCGGCAAACAGGAACAAAAAACGATATCCCCCGCTAAAGGCAAAATCACCCGATCTGGTAGCCGGATAGTACCCGCCGCTTAGTTGGTAACTTGTTCCAGCCAGATAAGCCAGGCTGCCTAATGGCCCGCTACAATCACTTCCGCCGGCAGCATTTACCATTTTTACGCCTAAGGTACACCATGTTTTAAGGTACCATTATAATTATAACCTATAGCAGGTAAAATAAAAGGATTACAAGGTGTACCGCCGGTGCAGCAGTTATTGCGGGCATTACAATAGCTTTAAAGTCGTCATATACAAATTCTTTATCTATCTGCTTTTCAATTGAGCTATGCAACAACGGTTGTTGCTGTGCCGCTACGGTTAGTATTAACATACAAAGTACTAACAATACACATAGTGATAGTACGCTTTTTTTAAGGAGGTGTGTGCTTTTTTCATAACAAATAGTTTAGGTGATTTTTTCATGACGAGAATGTACAGGTTGCTTAATATTGAATGCGGCTACAGGTTAACGGTTCCAGCGTCGTCCCATTCATCATAAGTACTAACATTGTTTTTTGTAACGAGTATTTTCCTGGTATTCAAATCGTTATTTTTGAAGTAACCAACAACCGTCTTCATACCGTAACCAACATGTCCGGCCTTGCATTTCCAAGCTATCAGGTAAGCGACACTTTGCTCGTATTGTCCTAATGGCACAATTAAACCGGTAATTGTGGATGATGCACCCGATAAACTAACCTCTGTGCCATTTACAGTAATACTTAAAAACTTGGCTGCATCTTTATCCCCGGGAGGAGACCAGCCTATATATAAGGATAAATATACTTTGGTAAGTTCAGGTAGCCAATCCTTAGCCCAACCGTCGTCGGCTTTAATTTCGCTTAATTCATTGCTGGAGACCGGTAATTGCATACTAATCTCAGAAACCTGAGACCCGGCATATTCATCATTGGTAAAGTTATTAATTTGTTCTCCCTCAACAGTATAGGTATAATAGGTAACCGGAATGTAACCCGAATCTGTACAACTAAGCGATATCTTTCCGCCAGCACTAACATCAACAGTAGTGTACAGCTCTCCATAATCTATACCGCAGCGGTATGCATTTTTTACCGTAACCCGGTAGGCATTAAATTTATCGGTATTAAGTACATAGGCAAACTGCCCGCCCATGGCAAAACCGCAGTTGCCCTGAAATACTATTTTGTTTTTAAAAACAGGTTTTACCGCTTCAGCTTCATGATCGGGCTGGGTTTCGGCTGCTGTTATAAATTCTTCATCGGCAGAGGAAAGTGATGTGGCGGATCCAAAATCAGGATCCAATAATTTAACAATCTGTTCGGGAATAGATGGTTTCATGATATTGAGGAGTTATCGGTTTATAAATGGTTGTACGTACATGCTATTGCACGTAACAATGTTACCGATATATAATTAAATCTCCGATGGGTGAAAACACCTTTTTTTAGAAGTAAAATGCTTAAAAAAAGATTTTAATGACTCATGAAATGAGGAAGCTTTTATTTGAATAATAAGAAAGATTAAAAGCATAGTATTACTTTAATCTGTTAAATTTTATAGAACAAATACATTTAAAAAAACAAGATCTAAGGCAAGCGGAAATATCTACCCGTACTTTTTCTTTTTGTTCATTTTAGCCTTTTCGCCCGAACTGTAGTTATAGGTTTTGGAATTGCTGGCCTTTTTTTCATGAAAAGCTTCGCCGGCCACGGGTTCGTCGGCTTTCTTTTTAGTGGCTGCGCTTTTATCTTCTTCAGTAATTTTCTTCCGTTCTCTTTCAATAATTAAATCTTCTGGCAAATCGGCTACAGCTATTTTTTGCCCTATGGCCTGCTCAATTTTACGCACCATGCCCAGCTCCAGGTCTGTGGCAAAGATAATGGCCATAGTTTCTTCATCGGGGTTCAGGTTTTCATTCACCATGCGCCCCACATAAGTATCCTTATCGGCAGGCAATTCAAGGTGCAAAATAAATGGTACGCCATGCAAGGATATAGGCTCCAGCTCTTCATTTACCACAATTAGTAAACGGGCGTTGGGGTTTTGCTTAAAGTCGTCAACCTCGGCAAAGCTGTTCCAATCAAAAAACCAGGAGTTAAGCAGGGCCACACTGTTGTTTTCGCGCGTTTCGAAGCTTTTATATAATTTTTCGGCCGTATGGCGGGTATTTACAAATACAACCGTTTTGGTAAACAGCTCTGCATCGTTCATAAATAAGCGCAGCAAATTTAGTTTGGTACCAAAATTAGGAACATGGTACAATATCTGCGGATGCGTATCCATTTGCGCTTCCCCTATTTCTTCTACCTCAACAACGGCTGGCTGCTTCATAAAAGGTGCTATCATGCGGTTAAGTTTATCGTGCAGTACTTCGGTAAACACCAGATGCTGGCATTTGGGTATGCTATTGGCTAATTCGGCCACGGGTAGTTGTAAGCCTTGCTTTACAATAAGTTCAGCATCATCTAAAATAAGCAATTCTATTTTATTGAGATTTAAACCCAGTTTGAGATAAATGGCGCGGGCGCGGTCGGGGGTGGCCACTACAATGTCGGCACCATCGGCCATGGCATCCATTTGTGCTTCCATTGCAGGTGTGGCATAAAGACCTACTACCGATATGGTTTTGTTCCGGTTCAGTTCATCAATACGGGCAATTACCGTTTCCACACTTTCTTTATCGGGCACTAAAACCATTGCCCGGGTTACTCCGTCGGCAGCATAGTTAAAGCGATTAAGCATGGCTAAAATGTAGGTGGTGGTTTTACCGCAACCCTCTGGGCCAACGGCAACAAGGTCTTGTCCGCCGGCTATGCGTGCCAGCGTTTTTTGTTGAATCTCTTTAGGAACGGTGTACCCTGCTTCGTTCAAAGCGATTACTAATCCCTTCTTTAGCTTTAATTTATCCGACCACGCCATTCCATAATTATTAAAAATCCCTTAAATAGCAAAATTACCCTTTTTACCGCATACTTAAACCATATAAGCGCAACTACTTTGAAAATGCAACGACTTGTCCATGTATCCGTTTTAATTAAACAGGGTAAATTCGGAGCCTGTTTAAAACAGGATTGTGATCTCGAATGACAGGGAGAAATTCTTTTTAACTGCTTGTACGGCGTATTAGTGTAAAATTTTTTCATGCCCAGATAAACATCGGTATGCGAGTTTAATACGGCGCATTTATATTACTTGTTTTGCAGGGAACGGATACTTTTCAGTGCTATTTGAAGTTGTGTTTCAAACTTCACTTAATCCGCCAGCGGAATATCGCGTGTTTTGTTGATTAAAGAGGCATTACTTAACTTCTTTACATACAGTTCATCAACTAAAATAAATACGATAGCCAGCAGTGGCACCGCCATAATAACGCCCAACGCGCCCGATAGCGTACCCATTATAATTTGACTGATAATGGTAAGCGCCGGAGGCAGGTTGATCATTTTTTTTTGGATAAGCGGCGTAACTATATTACTTACAATGGTTTGCGATATAATATAAAGTAACGATACCGCTATAGCTGTATTAGTACTTATGGTTAAAGCCAGTAAAACACCGGGTATCATGGCCGCTAACGAACCAAAGTTAGGGATGATCTTGAGCATACCCGCAATCATGGCCAGTACCAGAGCCACCGGTATATGGGCGATGCTGAGGCCTATGGTTAGCATTATAGTGATGAGTACTATGGATAAAAGCATGCCCTTTAACCAGCCTTTAAGCGATAAACTGATACGGTTCATGATGTAACGGGCCATAAACTTTTTATCCTCTGGAAATAGTACCAAAATGCCTTCTTTGTATAATGACGGACTTGCAGTAAAAAAGATCCCCAGGAAAAAGATGATGTAAATGTTGCCCAGTACACCAAAACTGGTACTGAAAAAGCTTTGTGCAGTGGCAAAGATCTTTTGCGAGTTATCACCCGAAAAATATTCCAGTACTTTTTGGCCTATAGGGGTTTGCGACATTTTAGCCCTGGCCGTAGCAATGGTAGATGGTAAAGTCTCGCTCAGTTGCGATACCTGATTTTGAATTTTGGTCCCCATAAACCACAGCAGCAAACCCAGTATGGCAAACGAACCGGCCACCGATATAACCATAGCCCATTTACGCCCCATACGACTATGCCGTTCTATCATATCGCCCAGGCCATGAAAATACACCGATATCAGGATGCCGCATAACACCATTAACAACACGTTAAAAGCTACCCGTGCAACCAATATGACCACTACCAGCAAGGCTACTATAGCCACCGTGTACCACACTTTTTGTATATAGGTAAGCTCGTCTTTGGTGTTATCGTTATGATGATTATTATTTGGCATGGTGTGTTAAGAAATTATTATATAGAAGGGACAGCGTTTACTCTTAAATGTTTTAAGGAATTGAGGTTAGGTGCGGGGAGCGGGGGTGCGAGTAGCGGGGTTGGGGTGCGGGGTTTGAGGAGCGGGTTGCGAGAGTTGCGAGGAATTTAACTCAATTCCCGTAACCCTATCCCTCGCTACTCGCAACCTTCTACCTCGCTCCGCGCAACTTGCAACTTCCTACCCCGCCCCTTATCAAACCAATGTCATCTCTTATCAACAAATAGACATATCGAGAAAAACCGATATATATTTGCATTATGGATCAGGTAGAAATTTTTAAAGCACTTTCTAACAAGACCCGCCTGCAAATTTTAAACTGGCTTAAAGAGCCAGCGGTAAATTTTCCTGAGCAGCTGGCCAACGGTTTCGATCATGGGGTTTGTGTAGGGCAAATTCAAAATAAAGCCGGACTTACGCAGTCTACCGTATCCGAATACTTGTCTACCCTGCAACGTGCCGGGCTGGTAAAATCTACCCGTGTAGGTCAGTGGACTTACTACCAGCGTAACGAAGAGGCATTTGCAGCCCTGAGCCAATTAATTCAATCATCTATTTAATATCAACATAAATAATATACTATGAATACCGATAGCTTGTTCAGGCCTTTTAGCCTGAAATCTTTAAATATCAAAAACCGCATTGTAATGGCGCCCATGACGCGCTCATTTTCGCCCGATGGGGTACCTACCGACCATGTGGCCGCCTATTACCGAAAACGCGCTGAAGGCGAAGTAGGTTTAATACTGAGTGAGGGTACCGTGATTGACCGTCCATCCTCATCTAACGACAGTAGCGTACCGCATTTTTACGGTGAAAAAGCTTTAGCAGAATGGCAAAACGTAATTAACGGCGTTCATACCGCAGGTGGTGCTATGGGTCCGCAAATATGGCACATGGGTATTATGGATAACCATCAATCGGGCTGGGTGCCGCCTGTGCCATTTGAAGGCCCGTCGGGATTGAACCGTCCGGGTAATAATAACGGCAACACCATGACCGATAGCGATATTGCCGATACCATTACCGCCTTTGGCCGTGCCGCCGCCGATGCCAAACGCTTGGGTTTTGATACGTTGGAAATTCACGGCGCACATGGTTACCTTATCGACCAGTTTTTTTGGGATGCCACTAACCAGCGTACCGATATTTGGGGCGGTAAAACCTTGCCCGAGCGTACCCGTTTTGCTACCGAGGTTATTAAAGAAGTACGCAGGCAAGTAGGCGAAGATTTTGCGATGATTATCCGCTTATCGCAGTTCAAGCCATCGGCTTATGATAATAAACTGGCTACTACCCCGCAAGAAATGGAAGCCTGGTTACACCCTTTGGCCGATGCCGGTGTGGATATTTTCCATTGCTCACAGCGCCGCTTTTGGGAGCCTGAATTTGAAGGCAGCGACCTTAACTTTGCGGGATGGGCTAAAAAATTGACCGGCAAAGCCACCATTAGTGTAGGTTCGGTTGGTTTAACCGGCGAGTTCTTAGCCGCATTTGCTGGCGAAGCCTCACAACCCAGCTCGTTAGATGAACTGGTACGCCGCATGGACCGTGGCGATTTCGACCTCATAGCCGTTGGCCGTCCCCTCTTGTCAGATCCATCATGGGTTAAAAAGATACATGAAGGCCGCACCAGCGAATTAAAAGGTTTCTCGAAAGAAGCTATGGGTGAATTGGTATTGAGCTAAGCGATAATATATTTTAATACAAAGCCTGGTTGCAATAAGCGACCGGGCTATTTTATTTTTAAACCAGGCGGCTAAACGCTTACCCTGTTCAGCAACTCGTCTCCCTTAACAAAGGCATCCACATTGCCAAACGTAACGGTAGCAATTTGCTCCATAGCTTCCTTGGTAAAAAAGCCCTGATGCGAGGTAATGAGCACATTCGGGAAAGAAATAAGCCGCGTGATCAATTCATCGGGGATCACATCTTCCGAATAATCGTGAAAAAATAGTTTGCCTTCCTGCTCGTAAACATCCAGACCCAGGTAGCCCAGGTGGCAGTTCTTTAACGACTCTATCACGTCGGCCGTGTTAATGAGTCCGCCACGGCTGGTATTAATAAGCATAGCACCTTGCTTAAACAGTTTCAGTGTTTGCGCATTTATGAGGTGACGGGTGCTATCCATCAGCGGGCAATGCAGTGAAATAATGTCCGCATCGGCAAGAGTTTCTTCGAGTGTACCGTAGGTTACGCCCTGGGCGGCTAAATCGGCATCAGGATAAATATCATAAGCATATACCTTACAGCCGAATCCCTTTAAAATATGGCAAAACGCTTTACCAATATTGCCCGTGCCTATCACAGCCACTTTGCGATTATGCAGGTTGAAGCCCATTAGTTTTTCTAACGAAAAATTCCCCTCGCGAACGCGGTTGTAGGCTTTGTGTGTTTTGCGGTTAAGCGTTAAAATAAGTGCTACCGCATGCTCGGCCACGGCCTCTGGTGAGTAGGCGGGAACGCGCAGCACCGGGATGCCTAATTCGGATGCTGCTTTTATATCTACATTGTTAAACCCAGCGCAGCGCAGTACAATCAATTTTACGCCATTAGCATGCAGCGCATTTAAAACCCCGGCATTTACGGTATCATTAACAAAGATACAAATGGCCTCGAAGCCTGCAGTTAGGGCAACGGTTTGCTCGTTAAGGGGCAAAACCAAATAATTAATATCATGACCAGTATTAAATTGGTTAAAAAAGTCCTGATCGTACTGGTGAGTGCTGAATACGGCTATTTTCATGGGGATATATGTTAAGGATTTACCTTTAGCAAGGTAAGGGAACTTAACTGATTTGAACCAGTATTACTTCAATATATATATACCACTAAATTTTACCTGTATTATTCATATACAAGGAAAATCCAGCACAAGTATGCTGAAATTATGAAATCAACGCAACCTATATATGCTAGAGCAAGCTATTTCCGTTTACTGATCTTATTTAGCGTAACCTGGCGTTGCAGGTTACATTTAAACCGGTCTACATCCTTACCGCGCAACTGCTGGTGTTTGGTGGAACGTCCTTGTACTCTTTGGCGCCACATTTTAAAACTGGAAAGTTTCATTTCACGGCGCATCAGTTTTATAACCTGCTGTTCGGTTAAGCCAAATTGCATGGTAATAGCTTCAAATGGCGTACGGTCTTCCCAGGCCATTTCTATAATACGGTCGGTTTCAATTGCAGAAAGCTGTATTACAGCAGATAAAGAGGGCATATATGTTTAAGAAATTTAAGCAATTATAGTTTTTAAAATTTACTGTAATCGTAATACCAGCATATATAGATTTTTTTTTGAAAGCGGAAATTGTGGTAAAGATAAGCACTTTAATTTAAGTTACACCGCGCTGAAACACATCCTCATTTAACAATGCCGGCAGCCATTTGCAAGCAACTCTCACAATTTATTTCTGTTTGATGAAAAATATAGAAATTATCCTGCTGTATTTTGACCATTAGTCAGTTTCGGGGTCGGTCGGAAGATGTGTAATAGTGCACAGTGGGCTGGAGCCGAGCGTGTGCAAATACTGTTTTCTTTAAAGCCCTCCCTCCCTGGGGAGGGAGGGGAGGGGCTTTATTATTTTATCACCAGGTGTTTGGTCTTCAATTTTCTATCGGCGGCATATTGGCTAAGTGTTTTGCCAGCTTCCATGCTCCTGTCGCTCGATAGGATGTCGGCACCGTTATCTATAAGGTTGGTATAAATCTGTTCGCCGTTGGCTTGGGCGCTTTTGTCTAAGTTGCCCATGGTGCCTTGTATACACCAAATTCCTTTAGTGTGCAGGTAGTCGTAAACTGCCTTATCGGGGGCCGATGTACCAGTGAACGCCACAATACGATCATTAGGCACACCCATAGCATTCAAACGTTCCAGGTCGGCCACACTACGTACCGATGCCGAAATCATCAGATCGGGGGCCAGCTTGTGTACCTCTGCAGCCTGGTTAGCATTGTAGGTAATCATGATGATATAAGCTTCGGCCTTGTTGCGGCGTACGGCATCCACCATCATTTTGTAAGGCACGCTTCGTTTTACATCCAGCGTAAACAGCACCTTGTTTCTTCCCCATTGCAATACCTCATCCAGGGTAGGAATATGGAATGTGGTTACTGTGCCGTTATCGTCTTTTAATAATAAGCTTTTAAGTTCGGCGGCTGTTTTTTCCCTGATAATGCCGGTGCCGTTCGAGGTACGGTCGAGGCGGTCATCGTGCATCATTACCAAGGCCGAATCTTTGGTCAGTGTGGCGTCACACTCAATAATGCTGGGGTGAAACTTAGTGCTGTTGGCAAAGGTTTCTATCGCGTTTTCGGGGAAACCGGGTACCGGTCCGCCGCGGTGGCAGCTCAGTAAAGGCACGCGGGCGGGTGTCCACTGCATAAACTGCTGCAGCTCGGTTACCGATTTAAACTGTAGTAAATGCTGCTGAGCCGATACCTGCATTGAGCAAAAGCCCGCCGCCACAAATAGTAAAATACGTTTCATATCAATTAAAAATTGCAATTAAAGTAACCGTGAGCCGGCTGACTGAATTGCAATAATACCCATTTAGTGTTTACTTAATGTTAGGTGTGTGTACTGCCACTAAGTTTTTACATTAGCGTATAAATTTCTTAAAATTTATACGCTAATGTGGTTACCAGCATACGCGGAGGTATAGGGTTAATACTGTACCTGTCGTGAACTATGTAATTCAGTTCATTAAATATGTTGGCTACTTTGGCAATTAATGAAACTTTGCGGTAAGTGTAACCGGCACTGATATCTACAGTTGCAAAACCGCTTAATGGTACTAATGCATTGTAAGAAGTCAAAGCGGCGGTTGTGTTGTTCAAGCCACCGTTTAATCCTACCACATTGTTATTACCGCCTAAACGTTTACCGGTATAAAAGGCGGTCGCGCCAAGTTTCAAACCCTTAATTTTGTAACGGTCAAAGGTGTAAAATATAGCGCCATTGGCAGTATGCTTAGGATTGTTGATCAAACGCTCACCTTCCACTTGCGCACCGGTTTCGCCAGTGGTATTGGTATAACGCATATTGTTATAACCGTAACCCGCAATAAAGTAAAAGTTTTTTGATAAAGTTCCGTTAAAATCAACCTCTAAACCATCGCTGGTAGTTTCACCGTTTAGTTGTCTGAAACCGGGTTGATTAATTACGGGTTGTGAAAAATTACTATTTATAATTTTATAGACGCTTAGGTTAGCTGACAATTTACCGTTGAAGAACTGATTTTTAACGCCTACTTCGTACTGGTCAATAATAGACGGCTCTAACGGCTTATTGTCAACATTGGTGCCGGAGTTAGGCGTAAAGTTATTTGTATAACTGGCGTATAATGACGATGTTTCTACAGGCTGGTAAATTAAAGCGACCTTAGGTGTAAAAGCCTTGCTTATTACAATATTACTAACAGAATTAGGGACTTCCTGTTGCGTAACAAAGTTATATATCGTAGGTATAAATGCTTCCTGATAAGACCATCTCAAACCGGCCAGTACTTTAAACTTACTGGTTAGGGTGATCAGATCCTGAAAATAAACCCCGGTACGGTTTTGCGGCGAAGTAGTTAACTGAACGGTATTATACGAAGGTAGATCAGTACGGGCATTTAACGTGGGGTTGTTGATGTTGATAGTACCGTAATTTGATGAGGTAGACCCGTTCTCCGAAAAGTAAGAGAACGTGTTATTTTCAGCTACTATTCGTACAAAATCAGCACCAAACAATAGCTGATGGTTTACTCCGCCTGTTTTAAATACACCGTTCAAATTTAACTGGCCGGTATAATCATCCTCAGCCGATTTTACCGCATTCAGGGTTCTGGCCCAATCGCCGTTGGCTGCCACAGTCATAGGTACACCAACTCCAAAACCTCTTACGGTAGTTTTTTGTGCCGAACCAATGGCGGTAAGTTTCCAATTATCGTTAAAGTGGTGATTGATGGTTAAAAACCCCGACCCTTGCCTGGTATTGTTATATGCCCAAACGCTGTTAATAAAGCGGTTGCGCGGTGCATCAGGAACTTCGGTTACGGTAATTCGGCTGTTAGGAATGCCCACACCGGCATCAGGAACAATGTTAGATTTCAGATAGTCGAACTCCAATAGTATATCGGTTTTATTGCCAACTTTGTACAATAACGATGGATTAACGTAACTACGGTTGGTGTTTACTACATCACGATAACTATCAGCCTGCTCATGCGTACCAATTAAACGGAAAGCCAGATTTTTAGTGATGGGGCCGTACACATCTACAGTGGGCTTGTACTGGTTAAAGCTACCAGCCAGCATGCTTACCTGTCCGCCCCACTCAAAACGTGGTTTTTTGGTTACTAAGTTGATCACCACACCGCCAGATACGTTACCATATAATAAGGCCGAGCTACCTTTCAATACTTCGATAGATTCGAGTGTGCTGGCATCGGGGAAACCTTGTGTATTGGTAATTACCCCGTTTTTGAAGATACTGCCACCTGCGCCGGCAATACCTATGCTGTAGCCACGTGCCGAAAAAGTTTCAGCAACGCCTCCCCGGGTTTGGGTTAACGATACACCGCTTACATTCCTGATCACATCACCTACCCTAACGGCCTGTTGATCGGTAATTACGGTATTGCTGATTACACCTGTACTTTGCGGCAAATCCAAAGGTTTAATACCGGCCTTGCCGAACGATACCGGCTTATTGATAGATCCCGATGCCGACAATACTACCTCCTGCAATTGCGAAGCATTTTCAGAAAGGGTAAAAGAAGGTTTCAAGGTTTCGCCTGCGGTTACTGTAATGCTTTTCACTTCGGTTTTGCTGCCAATAAGCGATGCTACCAGGGTATAGCTGCCCGGTTTAACATTTGATATAATGTAGGTACCATTAGCATTGGTTGATGTGCTCCGGTTAATTTCTTTAATGGTTACTGTTACGCCCGGCGCGGGCTGACCATCGCTGGTTGTAATTTTGCCGCTTACTTTTCCGGTGGTGCCCTGAGCCAGTACAGCAGTTGATACGAACAGAAAAATAATGAATAAGAACGTTGAAATGTTGTAGATTTTTTGCATAGCTATTTAGACTAATTCTAATTTGATGCAAAATTATACAAGAAATGTAATTTCGCAAGCTTTATTTAGAATTAGTTTAAATAAACTAATTGAATTTAGCAACAGTTTAAATTACTGTTCACTTCCAGTAACCAACGTAATGCTTCATCTTTATCATCAAACTCTTTCAAACATATACGTGTCTCAATTAATGCCACCGTATGCGAGGTTGAGAATTTGCTGAAGGTACTTGGCGAATAAATCCAGGCAAAATACTGCAGGCCAGCATCATCCATTAAGGGAAACCATTCTTTGGCTACCCAATCCATCGCATCGTCCCACGAACCCAAAACATCGAGGTTACTATTTAAAATGGCAGCACAACATGTTTCCTTCATAAAATGCAGGATTTTGTAGCAGTTATCCTTAATGCTGTATAGGTTGTGAAACCCTTTCCAGTTCACTTCAATGTAATTGTCTTCCGGGTGGTATTTTATTTCAGTACGTCCGTTTTGATAAACTGAAAAATCCGGTCGGCCGGTGGCTTTAAGCGTGGCAATGTTCGACAATGGGAACCGCATCATAAAGGTGGTACCCTTACCCACTTCGCTTTCAATCCACATGCTACCATGATGCTGCTGGCAAACCGCCGAAAGATGTTGCAACCCAATCAATATAGCAGTTGAAGCCTCCTTACTGCTCAAATCCACAAAAATATTTTTGAGATTTTCCCCTGTTATTCCTATGCCAAAATCATGTACCGATAATACTACATTTTGGTTTATTACTTCGCTATTCACTATTATTTTACCGGCGTTGAACGAAAACCTTATAGCATTTTTTATCAGGTACTTTACCGCTTTTTCTATGCTATGTCTGTTTCCGTAAAAGGCTATATCTCCCAAATT
This sequence comes from Mucilaginibacter terrae, assembly GCF_042679325.1. Lineage (GTDB taxonomy): Bacteria > Bacteroidota > Bacteroidia > Sphingobacteriales > Sphingobacteriaceae > Mucilaginibacter > Mucilaginibacter terrae. The sequence continues at coordinate 197,540 of NZ_JBHTMJ010000010.1, read as the reverse complement.
TCCGGCCAATACATTATGTATAGCCGAATACGTTTGCGCCTCATCAATCACTGTTTTGAGTAGCTCTTTAAATGAAAAATTTTCAATTGAAAGTTTTAATGAATGAACAAGCTCTTCTTCGCTGGCTTTGTTGTTTATCTCTTTTACCACTTCATCCAGCTCAACGCTGCAGTTGTGTATGTAAATAGCTACTTCCTTAAACTCTTCAGGAGCAATCAGTTCTTCCTTAACCAACTTACTAAGCCCCAATAAACTGGCAATGGGCTTACGCAAGGCATGCGAGTTTAAAAAAGATACTTCTTTAAGTCGTTGCACTTTTTTAAGTAAATCTTCTTCCGCTTTTTTATTGTGTGTTATGTCTCTAAAATGAACTATAATACCGTCTTCGGCGGGGTATGCATTGCAGGCAAACCAGTTTTGTGTAGGCCAAAAATAATCTGTAAAATCAATATTCGCGCGCGTAGTCATAGCCCTTTGCAAATACAAATGAAAATCGGAATGATAGATCTCCGGTAGCACCTCCCAAATATTACGGCCCATTACATCATTACTGCTGTAGCCGATGAGGCCCTCGGCAGCCTTGTTCCAGTAAGTTATGTTCCAGTTAAAATCAAGCTGTAAAAAACCAATAACCGTAGTTTCCAGTATTTGCATCAACTTGCGCTGAGTAAGATGTAGCTTACCGGCCAGTTCCCTTCGTTCGTCTATACTCCGGGCATATACCATACAAGCTTGCATGCCTTTATAAACTATACTGTAACCTGTAATATCGGCAAAGAGAATTTGCCCGTTTTTAGAAAGGTGCCGAAACTCACGTGTATGGGTTTCATACCCCTTCACAGCAGATAATAAGTCTTCCAGAAGATGAATATCCAATGTAGGCCGTAAGTCTCTTACGGTTAAAGTTAAAAATTCTTCACGCGTATAACCATATCGCTTGGTTGCCGAAGTATTTACCTCCAGCATTTGCAATGAATGGATATCATATATCCACATAGGCTGTGGATTGCCATAAAAAAGCATATCAAATCCGCTTTCATCAGCAACTCCTTCTGCTCCCATATATTCTGCAGCTGTGTAATTAGGATCTAAATATCAACGCAAAATTAGGAATAATAATCAGTTGTTAAATAAACATAATTTTGATAAAATTTTTTACGATTAGCAGGAATATTTACAATCGATTACATAGATTTACCATTAATACCGATTGATGATCTTACAGTTGTTATTCATAAACTAATAAAAATGAAGAAAATCTTATACCTTTTTTTTCCGTGCTTACTATTAATTACCGTGTCTGCCTATATACCGGCAAGCAAACCGAATTATAAATATTCTTTTCAAAACCCGGAACTAACTATCGAGCAACGTGTTAACGATCTCGTATCGCGCTTAACCCTGCCCGAAAAAGTAGGTCAGATGCTGAACGCCGCACCTGCTGTTGAACGTTTAGGCATACCTGCCTACAACTGGTGGAACGAAAGTTTGCACGGTATTGCCCGCACCCCTTTCAAGGTTACAGTGTACCCGCAAGCCATAGCCATGGCTGCCACCTTTGATGTGAACAGCATGCACCAGATGGCCGAATACACTGCCGATGAAGGTCGTGCCGTTTATAACGAAAGTGTAAAAAGCAACCGCCGGGGCATTTACCTGGGCCTTACTTACTGGACACCCAACATCAACATATTCCGTGATCCTCGTTGGGGCCGCGGACAGGAAACCTACGGTGAAGACCCTTACCTTACCGCCTCGTTGGGCAAATCATTTGTTACCGGTTTGCAAGGGACCGACCCGGTTTACCTGAAGGCCGCCGCTTGCGCCAAGCATTATGCCGTGCATAGCGGACCCGAGCCATCGCGCCATGAGTTTAATACCGATGTAAGTAATTACGACCTGTGGGATACTTATCTGCCAGCTTTTCATGACCTCATTACCGAGAGTAAAGTGGCGGGCGTAATGTGCGCCTATAATGCCTTTAGGGGTGAACCCTGCTGCGGCAGCGGTATTTTGCTGAATGAAATTTTACGCAAGGAATGGAAGTTTACCGGCTACCTTACCTCTGATTGCGGTGGTATTGACGACTTTTACCAGAAACATAAAACCCATGCAGATGCCGAAGCCGCCGCCGCCGATGCGGTGTTGCACGGTACTGATGTAGAGTGCGGTAACGTAACCTTCCTGTCGTTAAATAAAGCGGTTGAGCACGGTAAAATCTCCGAGCAGCAAATAGATATATCGCTCCGTCGTTTATTTACCATCCGTTTCCGTTTGGGTATGTTCGATCCGGCTGGTAAAGACAAATACGCGCACATTGGTGCCAATATGCTGGAGACGCCCGAGCATAAGGCTCATGCGCTAAAAATGGCCCGTCAATCTATCGTATTGCTAAAGAATCAAAACAACGTTTTACCACTCAGTAAAAAGTTAAAGAAAGTAGCTGTTATAGGTCCCAATGCCGATAACGCGATTAGTGTATTAGGTAATTACAATGGCACGCCATCGGCTATTAGTACGCCTTACCAGGCCATAAAAGCTAAATTGAGCAATGCTGATGTGTACTACGACCAGGCCATTAGCTATACCAGCGCCAGCTATACCCGCAATGTAGATTTAGGTGGGGTAGGTGTTGTAGATGGGCAAAAAGGCTTTAAGGCCGAATACTGGCAAAACGGCACTTTAACCGGCAAGCCAGCAGTTACCCGCCAGGAAAACGCTATCAATAATATATGGCGCGATGGTACTTTTGTGGTAGGCGATGTAAGCCAAAAGAATTTTTCGGCCAGGTGGACAACCGATTATACCGCTGCTACCAGCGATGACCTGACCTTTGAACTAACCGGTAACAAGCCTTACCGTTTACTGATAGATGGCGAAGAACGCACCCTAAGCGGCGAACCTGATGGTTTTGGCCCTAAAACTTATACCCTAAAAGCAAGCAAGGGCAAAACTTACCGCATTGTAATGGAGTACCGCCAAACCGAAGGTCGGGCTACGTTCAGCTTTAAATCGGGTGTACAGGTAAAAACCAATTTAGATGCCGTGGTACAAAGTGTAAAAGATGCCGATGCCGTTGTTTTTGTAGGCGGTATCTCTCCGCAATTAGAGGGTGAAGAAATGCGCGTGAACCAACCCGGCTTCAACGGCGGCGACCGTACCTCCATTGATCTTCCTAAGGTACAAACCGATTTATTGAAAGCACTGCAAAATACCGGCAAGCCTGTTGTATTTGTAATGATGACCGGCAGCGCCATTGCCATACCCTGGGAAGCGCAAAACACACCGGCTATTTTAAACGCCTGGTATGGTGGCCAATCGGCAGGTACAGCCATTGCCGATGTGCTTTTCGGCGATTACAACCCGGCTGGCCGTTTACCGGTTACGTTTTACAAAAGCGATAAAGACCTGCCATCGTTCGATGATTACTCCATGAATAACCGCACGTACCGCTATTTTACAGGCAAGCCGCTTTATGGCTTTGGTTACGGGTTAAGCTATACCACTTTTAAATACGATGCCTTAACTATACCTGCTTTAACACATACTAACAAAACTATTCCGGTAAGTGTAAAAGTGACCAACACCGGCAAAATGGGCGGCGAAGAAGTGGTGCAGCTCTACATTGCCCACCGTGGCCTGAGCACTAAAACAGCGGTACGCGCTTTAAAAGGATTTAAACGCATCTATTTAAAAGCCGGCCAAAGTAAGCTGATCACCTTTAACCTCACCGCCAAAGAACTGGCGGTAATAGACGGTAACGGCCGCAGTACTCACCCAGCCGAAAAGCTGCTGGTTAGTGTAGGCGGCTCACAACCGGATGCGCAAACGAATATCAGCAAAAAAACGGTAGAGAAATTAGTGCAGATCAAAGGATAAGCACATACAAGCGTCCACCCCGAATGCAAAAAGCAATCAGCGTGGACGCTTACAAATTATTTTACTGAAAGGGGACTAAGAAGCTGAAATAATGTCCTGAAACTTACTAATATTTTAATTAGCACCGTCCATATTTGCTGCCAGTTGCAAGGCATTATAAGCATTTACAATACCGCCGGTTTTACATAACTCTTCAAAAGCTATACTCTTTTCCCGGTTACCTTCTTTAATATTAACCTTGTGGCTGATCTTGATCACCGATTTCAAAATGACATCTTTTACCTGTATCGCAGTTAATTTAGGGTAGTAAGAACGTATAAGGGCGGCTAAACCGGCTACTACCGGTGCTGCCATACTGGTACCATCGTGCTCGGAGTAAGTTGAATTTGGTGTGGTTGAATTAATGGCAACACCCGGTGCAAATACATCAACCGTATTTTTTCCATAGTTAGAGAAAGAAGCTTTAAGTGTTTTATCGTCCTTGAACCCCGAGGCGCCTACCTCTATCCAGGCATCGGCCATGCCGCTCTTGTCTTCATAAACTGCCGTTGGAAAGTGTGTTTCCTTATCAATGTTCTGGTTATCGTTACCGGCCGCATGTATTAGCAATACATCTTTGCTAATGGCGTACTTTACGGCATCGTCTACCACTTTTTTATCCCAGGAGTAAGGCTTTCCAAAACTCATGTTCACTACTTTGGCACCATTGTCGGCCGCGTAGCGTATAGCGTTGGCTACATCCTTATCTCGCTCGTCGCCGTTAGGCACGGTGCGTACCGACATAATTGCCACATCATTAGCTACACCTTTAATTCCTAACGTATTATCCCTCACCGCGGCAATAATGCCCGATACATGCGACCCATGATCGGCATCGGGGCCGGCCACATCGTTGTTGCCATAATAACGCTCATTACTGTCGGCGTAATTATCGCCTACCAAATCGCGCGATTCGTAATCCAGGTTTAAATGATAGGTCAACTGTTCATTATAGTGGTCGAAGCCTTCGTCAATTACCTTATTTTTAAATTCTTTGTAATCCTTAAAGGTGGGCATTAACCTTAATACAATGCTCTTCACCTGCGCATCGGCATTTGATTGCGGTATCAAGTCTTGAAAATCCCTTAATGTTGGATTATCGTTAGCTAACTTTCCTTGTACACTCTCCAGTGCTTGCTTAAACCCAGCAATATTTTGCAGGTTAGCTTGTGCCTCGTTACGTTTTTTCTGCAGCTCATCAGTCAGTTTTTTATGCTGTTTATAAATAATCAAATCCGCCGGTTTCAGGGTATCAGGATTAACGTAAGCAAACTTTAGCCAGTCCTTTTTCAAAATGCGGGTAAGCTCCATGTTATCATAATGCACATTCCCTTTGGCCGATCCTATAAAATCCCAGCCGTGTAAATCGTCGGAATAACCATTTTTATCATCGTCGGTATTATTGGTGGCTGTTTCTTTAGGGTTCACCCAAATAATATTTTTCAGGTCCTCATGGTTAATATCCACTCCACCATCAATTACAGCTACAATTACCTTAGTTGATTTTTTACCTTTCAGCAAATCGGTATATGCACGTTCGGTACTTATGCCAAACATGCCGTCGGTTTTAAGATCGAGATTTTGCCAGTTGGGCTTGGGCTTTTCGTTTGTTTGAGCTTGTACAGCTACCGTGATCAAAAAAGAACCGGCCAGCAGTAGGTTTTTGAATAAGGAAATACTATTCATTAATCAGGGGGTAAATCAAAAATCTATTTATTAGAATTATCTATCAATTATATACAGAAATTTCTAAATAAAAAAGCGCCGTTTGCTTTAATTACAGACCGCGCTTTTATTATTACGGAAAAGCAATTATTTGATCAGCGCTTCAATAGCGTCAAAATCGGGAAGATCACCGGCCGATTCCAGTACTTCGGCGTAGATAATATTCTGGTTCTCATCTATTACAAAAGCAGCACGTTTAGATACGCCTTTTAAACCGAATACAAATTCCTCGTAAATGGCACCGTAAGCGGTTGATACGATCTTGTTGAAATCGGACAATAAAGGGAACTGGTATTGGTTATCTTCTTTAAACTTAGCCAGGGTAAACGGCGAATCGACAGAGATACCGAATATATGGGCATCTATACCTTCGTAAAAGCTAAAGTTATCACGCAGGGTACACAGTTGCGTGGTACATACGCCTGTAAAAGCCATCGGAAAAAAATGTAGGATCACTTTTTTCCCTTTAAAATCGGCTAATGATGTTTCTTTTAATTCAGATGATACTAACGTAAACTGTGGTGCCGGCTGGCCTATTTGTAATGACATGGATGAATGTTTTTTTCAAAATAAAGCTTTGTAAATGACATTTGAGTAAAGAGCCTCTATCTTTTAAATGAATATGAGATTAAAGTTATAAAGTCGGGAGAGTCCGGGAGTTGAGTCGGGTGGTCCGTAAGTGGAATGACAAGAAGCAAAAAGTCCGTTGACCAAGAGCTGAAAGGCAATTACCTTTCTACTCACCGACTAATGGACTTCCCAACTCTCCCCGACTATTTAAGGAAACGTAACGCTCGCAAAAGCTGAAACGCTGGCTAATGGCACGCTCGAATTGTATTTTGCATTAATAGTTTTGATGAACTCATTAGCTTCGATAGCATAACCTTTGGGCGTTAAGTGAACACCATCTAAAGAGAAAACACCACCGATTATAAAAGAGGCATTGAGATTTACGCCATCAATTACAATACCTTTTTTAAGATTATTTAAGAAGCCAAAAGCATCAAACACGGCCAAACCTTTGGCAGCAGCTACGCTATTAATGGTTTGGTTGTAGGCTATTACATGCTCCTGTATAAGTTTAACCTCGTTGGCATCCAGTATGTATTTGTTTTCGATAGGGTTTGCGGGGGTCAGACCATAAAACGCAGTACCGCCAATGAGGGTTGTTGGAAAAGTTAAGATCACCAAATCGGCTGCGGTGGCTTCTCTAACGGCATAAGTTGTGTTAGTCAAATCAGATGTGGCGCGTGCGTTGATGTACAATTTGGCAGTTGGCACTGCCCTTTGTACACTGGCCAAAATAGCCGGTACAGTAACCGTAGTAAAATAGGGTATGGCAGTTACATCGGGAATGGTAGCCACCGCGCCTTTTTTACCGCCTGTGGTAAGGCGATCAACAAGGGCGGTGTACAACGGTACAAATTGGGCGGTTGGGGTAAGTGTTTCGCCTACGCCACCATTTACCGCATAAAGTAACGCATCGTTATTACCCAACCAGCAGGTAAAAAAGGTGTATGGCTTGGCCGTTATAAAATCGAGATAAGTAGTGTTGTTAGTTGGGAAAGATCCCGGTAACATGCGCTCGAAATAAGGATTGGCATTACCTACCTGCGGCGCGGTTATTTGCTGAACCTTTAATGCCGGGATACCATAATTATTGTTATTGCCGGTGTACTTGGTAAATAGCACAATGGGTATGGTTGTCCTCACTGCGGTAGCCTGCACATCGGTTATCACCGGTGAGCCGTTAACAAAACTGCTTAACTTCTTATAACCCGAGCCATCGGCCTGCGCCTCGCTGAACAGCGGCTGATTAAACGTACCACCGCCTACGCTTTTTAATTGCGTAGCTATAATGTTAGGGAAAGAGTTGATTTGCCCGGCGCGATATAAACCGTTATCGGCAAAACCAGCCGTTTGCGAATCGCCCACGGCTATGTACGCTGAAAAATCAGCCGAACCACTGGTAGCAGGTTCCACATCTACCTCTGGTTTACATGCCGATAAAACCAGCAATCCTGCTAAAAATATATTTTTGTAATTATTCAATTTCATCTTCAAATTCTTTTAATGTTGTCTGTCTTATTATCCCCCTTCAGGGGGCCGGGGGGCTTGGCCTACCAGTGGTAAACCAGCGCTATACCCGGTATATATACGTTACTTTTAAATGTCCCGGCTAATTGCGATTCGATATTAGTTTGTGTGCGACTGCCCAGGTATTCATATTCGAACGACAGATCCAGATCGAAGTGTTTGCCGGCCATATAAGTTAAACCGGCTGTGTAAAACTGGCGGTTGGCATCGGGCACTTCGGGGGTTACGTAACCATCTTTTACCGGGGTTGTGGCATAACCACCACCGGCACGAAAGGTAAACTTATCGGTTGCTTTGTATTGTGCCCCTACGCGCAAACTAACTGCATTTTTATAATTACGCGGTGAATAAGTGTCCTGCAAAGTAGCGGTGTTTTGTCCATAATCGAAAGCCAGGGCCTTATAAACATCCCATTGCACATAGTTGGCATCGAAAGCTAAAAGCCATTTGGCGGCCGGGGTATAACCAAACCCAATGGAGGTTGTAGCCGCCAATGGTAACTCGGCACTAAAAGTGTTAGGGCTCGGGAAGTTGGCTTTTAAACTATTAGGTACCGTAAATATGGCATCGCCGTCATTAAGCTTAGTATTTACTTTAGAGCGGTGCGTAATACCAATGGTCAACCCCTTTTTGGTATCAATAAATACACCCGCGTTAAACCCTATGCCACTGCCGCCGCCTTTTAATTCAGCTTCACCCGATGGATTATTAGCATCAGCCAGCGGAATAGCACGTTTTAAGTTTACGCTGCCTTGGTTGTACACAAAACCAGCGCCTATGCTCATAACATCGGTCAGTTTATAACTGAAGGTAGGTTGAAAAAATATGGTTTTCAAGTCTAAAGAAGTAAGCACATACTTGCCAGCCCAATCATTACCCCAGTCGGTTAAACCGCCGTAAGGTGTGTACACGCCAATACCTGCTTTCCAGCGGGCACCTTTAGGTCCCCACACGGCATATACATTAAATGGAGGCGCAATTTTATCGGCAGTATTATATTGCACATTAGAACCGGTTTGCACAAAACCCGATTTAAACAGCAACGGACTAACCCCAGCCTGAATGTAGTTTTGTGGCAGGTTGGCAACGGCACCAGGGTTAAAGAACACTGACGAGCCATCTAACAACAAGCCTGTACCGGTATGGCCCATACCAATTTGCTTCTGCCCTTCCAGGTTTACCTGAAACCCTTGGGCAAATACCGCAAAAGGCAAGCAAGCCATTAATAGCAGTAAAAATTTTCTCATAACTTTTAATTGGTTTTAATTATTTAGATAATTTATAAAAAGGCAGCAAATATATGTAAATTAACAAAGTGTGTATAAGCCAAATTTTAGTTAAAAATGTTTTAGATATGTAATCAAAAAATCATTATAAAGCTTAACTTTGCGCTCCGAAATAGTGTCATTCGTGTATATAAATCTATTTCATTATCAATTTTTTTAAAAATTACGTAGGGTATATATGCCAAACATTGGAAAAATCTCACAAATTATTGGTCCGGTAGTTGACGTAAACTTTGGCGATGATGCACATCTTCCCCGAATTTATAATGCATTGCAGATCACCAAAAGCAATGGTCAAAAAATCGTTTTAGAAGTTCAGCAACACTTAGGCGAAGATCGCGTACGTGCTATTGCTATGGACTCGACCGACGGTTTATTACGCGGCATGCCGGTACTTGACCTGGAATCACCTATCCGTATGCCAATTGGCGACGATATTAAAGGCCGCGTATTTAACGTGGTTGGTGAAGCTATTGACGGTTTACCATCTTTAGATACAACTCAAGGTCGTGGTATACATGCTAACCCTCCAAGATTTGAAGATCTATCTACCGAAACTGAAGTACTGTTTACCGGTATTAAAGTTATCGACCTTTTGGAGCCTTATGCAAAAGGTGGTAAAATTGGTTTGTTTGGTGGTGCCGGTGTAGGTAAAACTGTATTAATTCAGGAACTGATTAATAATATTGCCAAGGCATACTCGGGCTTATCGGTGTTTGCCGGTGTAGGTGAGCGTACCCGTGAAGGTAACGACTTACTGCGCGAGATGCTGGAATCGGGCATTATTAAGTACGGTGATGCGTTTATGCACTCTATGGAAGAAGGCGGATGGGATCTATCTAAAGTAGACAAAGAAGAATTAAAAGACTCTAAAGCAACCTTTGTGTTCGGTCAAATGAACGAACCGCCGGGTGCACGTGCACGTGTAGCTTTATCGGGCTTAACTATTGCCGAGTATTTCCGCGATGGTGACGCTGATGGTAAAGGCCGCGATATCCTTTTCTTTATCGATAACATTTTCCGCTTTACACAGGCAGGTTCTGAGGTTTCGGCATTATTAGGCCGTATGCCATCGGCTGTAGGTTACCAGCCAACACTGGCTACCGAAATGGGTGTGATGCAAGAGCGTATCACGTCGACCAAACGTGGTTCAATTACATCGGTACAAGCGGTTTACGTACCTGCCGATGATTTAACTGACCCTGCGCCGGCTACAACCTTCGCCCACTTAGATGCTACTACCGTACTTTCACGTAAAATTGCTGAGTTAGGTATTTACCCTGCGGTTGACCCTCTGGATTCAACTTCACGTATCCTGAGCGCCCACGTTTTAGGTGATGAGCACTATAATACCGCACAACGTGTTAAAGAAACTCTGCAACGTTATAAAGAGCTGCAAGATATCATCGCCATTTTAGGTATGGATGAGTTATCGGAAGAAGATAAGCTGACCGTATCACGCGCCCGTCGTGTGCAACGTTTCTTATCTCAGCCTTTCCACGTGGCCGAGCAGTTCACCGGTTTAAAAGGTGTATTGGTTGACATTAAAGAAACCATCAAAGGCTTCAACATGATTATGGACGGCGAAGTGGATCAATACCCTGAAGCCGCGTTTAACTTAGTAGGTGGCATTGAAGATGCTATTGAAAAAGGTAAAAAACTGTTAGCAGAAGCGAATAACTAAATCCTACACTCCTCCCCGAAGGGGAGGAGTGTAGGATTTAGATAACAAATTTATATAACCTCTCCCCTTTGGGGAGATTAGAGAGGGGTCCATGACTTTAGAAATTCTTACTCCCGATAAAAAAGTGTTTGAAGGTGAAATTACCTCGGTTACTTTGCCAGGCACAATGGGATCATTTGAGATATTAAATAACCACGCTCCTATTATTTCTACCCTGGAAGACGGCAAACTTGTAGTTCGTGGTAGTGGTAAGGATGATGTGTTTTTCATTAAAGGTGGTGTGGTAGAAGCTAACAACAACCAGGTAATGGTTTTAGCCGAAGGTATTACCCACCGGTAGTATTATCTTAATATGACATTGAAAACGCCCGGCTGCACAGCCGGGCGTTTTTTGTTGGGTTGATATGCGGATAGCAAATTGCTACTAACTCGTACAAATTCATTGCACAAAAAAGTAGACTCAACCGAGCCTCCTTAAAACTAAATAAACTTCCCTACAAAATTTACAACTATAGTTTTAACAATACTTGCAGGTGCGCTGTTATTAAAATGAGTATCGTAGTGTTATACCAAAGGTCCGTTGGTCGCCCAGTACGGCGGCATACTGACCGGCATTGCCACCTGCAGGCAGTAATTGTTCAAAATAGTTTTTGTTGAATAAGTTACGGCTCCATATAAAGGCAGAAACACTATGAGCAGCCCGGAAGCCGGTACGTGCATTAGTGATACTGTACCCATCAATGTTCAGGTAAGCTGAAGGCGAAGGGCTTGAAGAAAATGAAGAACGGAAATACTCATCAACGGCAAAGAAAAACTTGGTGTCGTTGTTAATGAATTTAGCAATTGTACTAAACTCGCCGCCAAATGATCCCGCCCATTTGGAGATACCCGGTAGTTTACTTCCCGAAATATCTTTAAATGCTACCTGCTGACCATTTATGGTTAAACCTGTTTCTTCGAGCGGTAGCGGCGCATTGGTAAACTTCACATATTTGGCATCGGTATAGGCAGCGGCAGCGTTGAAGGTAAAGTTTTGATTAGCTCTAAAATTACCATCAAATTCCAACCCTTTTACATTTACCTTGTCGGCATTGGCTATATAACCACGGTTAACGCCTAACTCGGGCGACTGTACGTTGGTTTGATAATCTTTAATATCTGAGTTATGGAAGTTGATATTCAGAATCAAGTTATCTGAAGGTGTGGTTTTAACACCGATCTCGTAATGTTTAGTTTTTTCGCCTTTAATAACTGCTAAGCTCAAATCAGGTGCGGTACCGCCAACAACGCTCGGAAGTCCTGCCACATTTACACCAACCGGTTTATAGCTGGTAGAATAGTTAGCAAAAGCGTTAATACGTTTGCCGGGCCGGTAAGCGGCAGTTACCGAATACGTAAAGTTTTTTTCGTCGGCATCGGCCACATATTGCTGGCTACTGTAAACGCCATTCTTAATTTTTTGCAGTTCAGCTTTTACCGCAGCACTATTGTTACTGTTTGCAACATCCAATCCTCCACGTGCAACCCGGTCATAAAAAACGTCTTTATTGTCGTAATTTATACGCACACCGGGTAAAAGGTGAAAACTTTTAAATACCTCCCAATCGACGCTGGCGAAAGCTGCTGCACTTTGCGATTGGATAGAAGCGTTGGTATATATGCCATACCCTTCTAATAAACCAGGGGTAGCCCATAGCTGATCGTTAGTTACACCCGGCGTGTTGGCGTTATTACCGGTTGAGCTTTTGGCAAACCTTGCCTGAGCCGATCCCGACTCTTCGGTGCCTGTTATCTTTACTTCCTGATCAATATAAAATAAGCCGATTACACCGCTTAACTTTTCAAAGAACTGACCGGCGTAACGTACCTCCTGCGACCAGTTTTTGTGCTTGGCCGGGTTTTGAGATTTGGCCAGTACAGGCAAACCGGTAAAATCCCTATCGTTAGAGGGGTCCCAGTTCCAGTAGCGGTAAGCTGTGGTAGAGGTTAAGGTACCGGGACCAATTTTGAAGTCGGCGTTTAACGATACGCCGCCCAATTGGTTGCCCGATCTCCAGGGCGTGTCATGGTCAATTACACGTTCAAATGCGTTCAGGCTGGGTAAAGTGTAATTCAGGTCGGCCGTTATGGCGTTGAACTGGCGGTAAGCAGCGCGTTTGGTAGGCACCACACCCGCAACCACCTGTGCGTAACCATCGGGTTTTTGGTCGGTTATATCACCTGCAAGCGTAAGCGCCACCCGGTCACTCGTTTTGTAAAGGAATTGCGCCCGTCCGCCCAGGTTATTCAAATCGTTAGTAGCTCTTCCGGTACGTATATTATCCACCAGGCCGTTACGCTGCGTACCCGAAAACGATACGCGGGCAGCAAGTGTTTTACTCAGCGGACCAGATACCGAAGCCTTTGCCTGAATATAACCATAATTTCCAAAGCTGGTTTCAAACGTGGCCTCGGGCGTAAAACTGGCTTTACGGGTAGTAATGCTTATAGCACCCGCACTTGTGTTTTTACCGAACAACGTACCTTGCGGACCCCGCAAAACCTCAATACGTTCCAGATCCAGAAAGTCGAGCGTAGCAGCTGCCGGACGTGCATAGTACACCCCATCTAAATAAAAACCTACACCCGGATCTAAACCATCATTGGTAAGGCCAAACGGCGACCCGATACCGCGTATGTTAATTCCAGTGTTTCGTGGATTTGATGTATAAAGCTGTACGGAAGGAATGAGTTCCTTAACGCGGTTCACATTAAAAGCACCCGCCTGATCAATTTGCGCGCCACCAATTACCGAAATAGGGATCGGCACATCCTGATTGACCTCTATACGTCTGCGCGAGGTAACCACGATTTGATCGAGCAGGGCACTTTCAACCAGCACAAGGTCTAAAGGCTGATCCTGAAATTTAAAAATCTGGAAATCCTGGGGCTTAAAACCAACTGAGCTTACCTGCAAATAAAATGGTGGTTGCTGCTTGGTTTCAATACCAAATTCCCCACTTTCATTAGCACTTGTTGCTATTTTAGTATTACGTATAATAATAGTAGCGTGTGATACAGGGGTACCATCGGTTCGTTTAACTACTATTTGATGGCATGCTGGGCAAATGCCAGGCCAGACGTTAATAAAAACAAAAAAATAATAAAAAACTTTTTTTTCATGACGTGCGAATATGAAGGTTAAATGGTTGTTTTAATAGAATTAGCCCGCCACCTATCCATGTTGCTGCTATTACTTTATAACACAGCATACCTATGGCCTTTTATGGCAACGAAAATTAAAATGAAGATTTAATGAGCTGTTATTTAATTATGGATTATTGAAAACGTGTACACAAGAGTTCGGCATCAACAGCAACAACAGGCAGTAGAGCACTGCGGGGTTAGGGTAAAAGAAACACATTTTAAATAAATACTATACATAGTCTACCGATTAAGTAGACAAATATATTTTACTTAATCTGCTTTTAATAATAAAATAAATTTTATATGAAATTGATAATTTTATGGTTTTCTAATAACATAGTTATTAGCATTATACTAACAATACCTGATTAGTTGAAGATACTTTGTATTTCAAACGCAAAGCTTATAAGAATTACCTTAACATCTAATACTAAAATCTCTCTGTACGGCGTACACACCATATTACACTGTGAACTTTCACGCTCACAGTGTAATATGAAGCAAAAACTAAAAAAGCCGATACATGAAATGCACCGGCTTTATACTTTATAACCTAATTAAAATTATTCTCCAGCCGCTTCGCTGTTGTAAGTAATTTTATTAACGTGTTTGTCAATTTCCCAGCGACCGGTACCTTCTTCGCCAATAACTTCGAATAGTTCCAACGCACGGCGAGCTTTATACTCTTCTTCGCGTTGTTCTTTCATAAACCAGTTCAGAAACTCGAAAGTAACAAAGTCCTGCTCACGCATGCACGTGGCAGCAATGTTTTTTAACGACTGTGTGATACTAATCTCAGCTTCTAAAGCATCTTCGAACACTTCGCGGAAAGCGGGGTAATCTTGTTTAATATTGGCAACATCAGGTGATACCGCACGCCCGCCCATATCTAAAACATACTTGAACAGTTTTAACTGGTGCATGCGCTCCTCTTCAGATTGCTTAAAGAAATAGTCGGATGAATAATCGAAGCCATTTTGGTTACACCATGAAGCCATGGCCAGGTACATTGACGATGAATGAGCTTCCTTTTTTATCTGTTGGTTCAAAAGTGTTTCGATATCCTCGGATAACAAACACTTGATGCGCATAATGTCTTTCATAATGTTTTACAGTTTATTACTGTACTGATGAGAATACCTACAATAATAGTGCTATAAAACTTAAGCACACTATATAAGCGCAATATGAAATAAGTCTAAATATGGGGAGAGGAGGAGAATCAAGAATATAGATTACAGAATAAAGATAGAGGACATAAAAAAAGAACACATCACACAGATTAAGGATAAAGACAAGAGCATCTTGATTCCTGATTGTATATTCTTGCCTCTGATCCTTAAATCACTATCCTGCTCAACCTATCATGAATGATCTGGTTGAGTTCGAACATGGCAAAGGTGCCTTCTAACAGTTCTTTAAGAGAAATGATCTGTACCAGGTTGAGGAAATAGCAGTGGTTACAGGCGCAAATAAATACCATTTCAATTTCGGGCTGCTTGCTGCTATCTAACAAGGCAGCTTCAATATCCACACGATAAATGGACTTCTTCAATTTTAACAAGCCACGGTAATCAAAACGAACCAATTTGCCGGCGAAGTCAATATACCAGCAATTCTCACGGTCGTTTTGGTAAACAGTACCTTTTTTAGTGCTGAACACTTCAGTATAGTTGGTAGCAGTAGCAGTTTTAACCCCAGTCATCACATCACAAATATAAGACTATTTAGAAGCAGTCCAAATACTAATTGAGGAAATCAATATTGTGGAACTATTAAAAGAAACTTTCTCTAATGCACTGTCCTATTTGAGCGGCCAGTGCTGGTGGCACAGCATTTCCTACTTGTGTAAATTGTCGAGCTGAAGGTCCCAAAAACAAATAATCATCGGGAAAGGTTTGTATCCGCGCACATTCACGTACACTTAGTGTACGTGGTATTTCGGGGTGTAAATGAGACCTTCCACCTCCACTTGTACCTCCTGCTATTACTGTCTTTGATGGTAACAAAGGATCAAGTCTATCCACCCTACCCAATTGATCTCTTTGACCATATTTGAGACGCATATATCTTAATACCGATTCAGATTTATGCTCTCTTGTCTCATTGTTATTTAAGCCATCAATATTACTTAAAACACTTCCTACACTTACTTTACTTAAATTTGGCGGAGGCAGTTTAAAAACACCACCACCACGAGTACCTATTACAAATAATCTTAACCGTTGTTGAGGAAGACCGTAATGCGCCGCATTAACCACAAATGGCTGTGTTACATTATAACCAGCGCTTTTTAACAATTTTGTAGCTGTGGATAACTGCTCGCCATCATCAATATCTCGTAAACCAGGCACATTTTCTATAACAAAAGCTTTAGGTCTAAATTCCATTATCAACCGTATATAGTCAAACAGTAAATTTCCATTCTTTTGATGTGAAAAGCCTACACGTTTAAAATTGTCATTAGACTTGGAAAATCTTTGATTAGATGCAATAGAGAAAGGCTGACAAGGAGGACCTCCTATGAAAATCCCGTCAAATGAAGATGTTAATATAGGAGTTATGGCATCAGCTATTTCTTCAAATCTTGACACATCACCAGAATGAGTTGGCGGACCAAATACGTTCCACTCTGGCCGATTGCGACGAAGAGTTTTACAACAAAGTTCATTGAATTCAAATGCTGCTAAATGTTCGTAGCCAACAGCCTCAAACCCTAAATCCATTCCACCACAACCGGTAAAAAAACTTACAACTTGTTCTGAATTACCTGGTAGTCTAAATTTATCAAGTACGGATTCATTTGTACTGACATGTTTTTTTATATTTGATTTCTCATATATTAAATCATTATAAGACCATCCAGCCTCTGATAGGATATCCGTCAAAGCATCTCCACTCTGCTCTGATCTTTCAAGAAGTTCTATTTGTTTCTCTAAATGAGATTTTGTTATATTAAATGCCATTTATAATCATATAATCAATCCGGAAAACTGTGTTTTTACTTCTTGATATACGCTCTTTGCTTCGCTACCGCTTATAAAGTCCTTTCTATTGTTTCTATCAAGCCAAGTATCGTAATAACGATGAACTGCTCTATGACAATTAGGACAAACAGGCACAAGATCATTTAAGGTTGTATTTTTTCCTTCTACACGTGTTCCAGAACAAAGTGGCAGTAAATGATGAATATCAAGAACACGCTCAGTCCAGTGATATGTTTTCTTTGTATTCAGGTGGCAAATATCGCAAATTGCTGTGGAATTTGCTGAAAAAAATTGATTTCGTAAACCGCTATTTCTTTCTATAGTGATGTGAGTCTTTTTTATTTTATTTCCTTCTCTAAAGCCGCTTTCAATAACTGCCCCAATGATTGTGTTAGGATAATCCAATTCTAATGTACTCCCACCTTTAAACAGTGATGCTAAACGGCGAATTTCCGCATTGCGATCAGTAGAACGAGGACCTGATATTGGAACCAAATCGTCAAAAATTTCATATGCATCTGCCGGATTTAAAGACACGATTATTTTATCACTATGGATATGCAAATATGAAATTTGTGATATAACTTTTAGACTTTCTTTCGCCTGCCTCCTTAACTCACTCGGTATCGCTCTTCCTATTGAACTATAATCTTTTGAAGAATTAATTGCTGATATAAACTGTTCTTGTCCCTCACCTCCAATATATTTGCTATCAACATATGCACCTATAATTTCGTCAAGACTCGCGACAGGTATATCACTTGTAGCAGTCTTTGCTAAAAGATATTTTATTGCAAAAAGAAGAGGGTATCGAAAATTTGCATTAGGTTTCCAATTTGCTAATGCTGGGGATGGCTCTGTAAATGCACAAAGCAAAAAATGGAGATACTCATCACATGTAACAGTTCCAGCATTTGAAAGTAAAAATGCAACAGGGGTTGCTTTAGCAACGTTATTCTCTTCACTTACCAAAAGCATTAATTTAAGAACACGAGAATAATTTCTCCAAGGTGTGTAATTCATAGGAGCAAACATCAATCCAGTTTCATGAGACAAAATACTTCTATCTCCATTCTTAAAATCATTTTTAACAACATATGAAGCAATTTGACGCAATGCATCAAATTGAAAATACTCTAAACGTCCTTGATCCCAGTGCCACATACTTAAGCAAATTAAATCTATTAAAAATTTTACAAAATTATTGATAAAATAATTTAATAATTATTACTAAAGGTAACCAAAAAAGGGAGCCACGCAAAAACGCAGCTCCCTTTACTATATAATGACTCCCCAACCGGGAACAATAGGCATTTACTCGTTCAAAAACACGAACTGGTTATCGAACATATCCAGTTTGATCTTGGTATCCCTGTCTACTTTACCGGCCAATATTTGTTTACTTAGTTCGTTCAGGATCTTCTTTTGAAAAACCCTTTTGAGCGGGCGGGCACCGTATTGCGGATCATAACCCAATTGGGCCAGCCAGTCTAATGCCTCGTCGGTGGCTTCAATTTTTACGCCCATTTCGTCCAGAGTATGTTGCAGGCCTTTGAATTGCAACTTCACAATTTCGGCAATCTCATTACGACCCAGCGGGGTAAACATAATGATCTCGTCTATCCGGTTTAAAAACTCGGGGCGAATGGTGGCTTGCAGTAGTTCGAATAACTGGCTCTTCGTTTTGGCCATTACCTCTTCCTTATTACTATCCTCAAAATTCTGGAAGTTTTCCTGAATAATGTGCGAACCAATGTTAGAGGTCATGATGATGATGGTATTCTTAAAGTTCACCACCCTACCCTTGTTATCGGTTAGGCGGCCATCGTCCAGTACCTGCAATAAAATGTTAAATACATCGGGGTGAGCTTTTTCTATCTCATCCAGCAAAATCACACTGTAAGGTTTACGGCGCACGGCTTCGGTTAATTGTCCACCTTCATCGTAACCTACGTAGCCCGGAGGCGCGCCAATTAAACGGCTCACCGAGTGGCGTTCCTGATACTCCGACATATCTATCCGAACCAATGATTGCTCATCGTTAAAAAGGAACTCGGCCAGGGCCTTAGCCAGCTCAGTTTTACCTACACCGGTAGTTCCTAAAAATATGAAGGAGCCCAATGGTTTGCGTTTGTCCTGCAACCCAGCACGACTACGGCGTATGGCATCTGCAATAGCTTCAATGGCTTCTTCCTGGCCGGCTACGCGTTTATGCAACTCATCTTCCAGTGTAAGCAGTTTTTCACGCTCGCTCTGAATCATTTTCGATACCGGAATACCTGTCCAGCGTGAAACTACGCCAGCTATATCATCAGCCGTAACTTCTTCTTTCAGCATGCGATGATCGGCCTGGTTTTCTAACAAGGCAGCTTTCAGCTTTTCTACTTCGGTCTCGGTATCTCGGATGCGGCCATAACGCAGTTCGGCAACCTTGCCGTAATCTCCGGCACGTTCGGCCTGTTCGGCTTCGTGCTTGTAACCTTCAATAGCTTCTATCTTTAAATTGATGCCATCTACTAAATCCTTTTCACTTTGCCATTTAGCACGTAAAGAGTCCCTGTCAGCCGACAGGTTGGCAATTACTTCGCTCAGGTCTTTGATCTTGCGGTCGTCGCCCTCGCGTTTAATGGCCTCGCGCTCAATTTCCAGCTGCATAATGCGGCGTTCCAGTTCGTCAACCGCTTCTGGGACCGAGTTCATTTCCATGCGCAGCTTTGAGGCTGCCTCGTCCATTAAGTCGATCGCTTTATCGGGTAAAAAGCGGTCGGCAATGTACCGTTGCGACATTTCCACCGATGCAATAATGGCTTCATCCATAATGCGCACCTTGTGGTGAGCTTCGTAGCGTTCTTTCAAGCCACGCAATATAGATATGGCATCGGCAGCATCAGGCTCTTCTACTAATACCCTTTGAAAACGACGTTCTAAGGCTTTATCTTTCTCAATATATTTTTGATACTCGTTTAAAGTGGTTGCACCAATGGCACGCAGTTCGCCGCGGGCCAGGGCTGGTTTCAGAATGTTTGCAGCATCCATAGCACCTTCGCCACCACCGGCACCTACCAGCGTATGAATCTCATCAATGAAGAGAATGATCTCGCCATCGCTTTTAATCACCTCGCTAATTACAGCTTTCAGGCGTTCTTCGAACTCACCTTTATATTTGGCACCTGCCACCAGCGCACCCATATCTAAGGAGTACACGGTTTTAGTTTTCAGGTTTTCGGGCGCGTCTCCTTTGATAATACGGAAGGCAATACCCTCGGCAATAGCAGTTTTACCTACACCGGGTTCACCAACCAATACCGGGTTATTTTTGGTACGGCGGTTCAAAATCTGTATCACACGCCGTATTTCCTCATCGCGACCAATTACCGGATCCAGCTTGCCCGATTCGGCATACTCGTTGAGGTTGCGGGCATATTTGTTGAGCGAGTTGTAAGTAGCCTCGGCGTTTTGGCCGGTTACCTTAGCATCGCCACGTAAACCGGTGATAGCCAATTTCAAATCCTTTTCGTTAACGCCGTAATCTTTTAACGCACTGCTTACTTTATCGTTAACCGATAATATACCCAGCAAAATATGTTCAACCGATACAAACTCGTCTTTAAATTCTTTTAAATAGTTGTGCGCTTTTTGCAGCGCGCTATTGGTGTTCGATGAGAAATAAATATCGCTGCCACTCACTTTAGGGTACGATTCAATTTGTTTATCGAGCGCTTGGTTCAGGCGACTAATATTTACGTTCAGCTTTTTAAGCAGATAACTGATCACGTTTTCATCAACCAATAACAATCCTTTTAGCAAATGGGCAATTTCTATAGCCTGCTGCTGATTGCCGGTTGCTATTTCGGATGCTTTTTGTACAGCTTCCTGGGCTTTGATGGTAAAATTGTTGAAATTCATGGTATTAAGTACTGTTCAAACTACTTGCCATAACGCATTTTATGTTAAAAAGTCAGGATAAAAGATTTACAAAGGACAAATTGTCTCATAGCTTTACCATAAAAACAAAACGCCTGCGTTTAAAGTAGTTGTCTACACCAACACTATTAACCCATGAAAAAACTACTCACCCTTGTATTAGCTTTTTTGATGCTGATATTACTTTTTCTTACTTACGTTTTTACCGCAAAGGATACCATTAGTTAATTAGAAATTAAACCTTGTTACCCTAACATCAATTAGCAACATGTTGTTGCTATGTGTATTAAAAAACAATTAGTTTTGATAAACTAATTAACACACCTTGAACACCTATTACTTTAAAAGTATTCCTAAAGCTTACCGGGCCGGATACCAAAAGTATTACATGTTTCAAAACTTGAATACCGTGCAGGTTGCGTGTATCCTGTTTTTTTGTTTAAATCTTGCTATACGCGTATTTGCAACCGTTTTACCGCCGGGCATTACCCATATACACAATTACCCCGAGTTTAGTGCCACTAACTGGGTTTGTCTTTTAGTTACTCCTGGCTTTTACTTGGCTGGCTACCAGCTCATCAGGCAATATGGCAAGCGGCGTAATATTGTAACCTTATCACTTATTTATGTCATCGCTTTTTGCGTGTTTTTGCTGGCTTGTGGTATTATGTTTAATTTCATTGCCACATCCGATCCCAGTAACAGTATCATTATTTACCTGGTAGCCTTAATTGCCGTAGCAGGTGTATATACGCTGGAATACCAGGAAACCCTTTTGCTTACAGTTATTAATATAGTGCTATTTACCCTGCTCCTGCTTTACGTAAGGGCTGATCCAACCGAGATAGTTTACAACGAATTATTACTCGTTGTGCTCATGGGAATCTTCTTTTTTGTATCGCGGCATGTGTATTCGTACCGGGCAAGTCATCATTTACAGTACTGGGTAATTAAAGAAAAAAATTTAGAGATAGAGAAAGCAAGTGCTTTTAAGAATGATGTACTGGGTATGGTGGCTCACGATCTGCGTAACCCTATCGGGGCTATAGAATCTATTGCCCTGCTGATGGAGATGGATGAACTGGACGATGATACGAGAGAAAACACCGGGATGATCAAGGTATCGTGCCGTAAGGCGCTCTCCATTATAAATGACCTGCTGGAAGTTGCCCGTAATGACAATAGCGATATTATGAGCTATACATTAGTAAACATGAACGATTTTTTAAAAGACATTGTACACGTTTGGCAGCACATAACCGAATTTAAAAACGAACTTGTTTTAGTAACTCCCGATTACCCTGTACACGCCGAAATAAACCAGGAAAAATTTCACCGGGTAATTGATAACCTGATCAGCAACGCTGCTAAGTTTTCTAAAGAAAAAGACCGAGTTGAAATTTGCCTGAGCGAGCAAAATCAACAGATCTATATTGAAGTGAAAGATCACGGTATGGGGATTCCACCTGCCCTGCTGCCACAGGTATTTGACCGTTTTTCAAAAGCCGGGCGAAAAGGTTTAAAGGGCGAAAAGTCTACCGGCTTAGGTTTAAGCATCTCGCGCCAAATAGTAGAAATGCACCACGGCCGTATAGAGGTACAAAGCCAGGAAGGCATAGGCTCTACCTTTACAATTAAGTTACCGCAGGTAATTAAATAAGATCAATCGGTACGCTGTTATTGCTTTTTAAAGCTATGTATTAAAGATTTACAGCACTTATTATTAAACAATTAAAATCCAGTATTATATACACTGTTTAATTATATATACACATTAGCAAATTGTAAAATTATCTATTCAATAACGTTAAGTTTCGTTATTTGAATATTCTTCAAGCATACCCAAAAAGCTATATCAATTTCTAAAATATTAATTATTGGTAAAAATTTTGTGTTATATAGATTGTTAATACAATGTTTACTATAATTATTTTACCTAATTAAGATATGAAGAAGGTATTTACATTTGTTTCAGGATTTGTTACGATTCTTTTTTTATTGGTGGTGATATTCATTAAAATAAAAGACCCACATTATTAAAATACCGCTGCCAAATTTATCAAAATCAGCATCTGCCTAAAAAAGAAATGACCAATACTATTTTAAGCAGATGCTTTTTTATGGCATAAGGTTTTTACTAATACAGCAATCATTCCATCGGATCAGAATAAAATTTACTATTAAAATTTACCAAAAAAAGCTCTTTAGTGGCGCGGGTACAAGCGGTATAAAACCAACGTAAAAAATCAGTATTTACCATTTCATCAGTAAGGTAACCCTGATCCACAAATACAGCCTCCCATTGGCCGCCCTGTGCTTTATGGCATGTAACGGCATAAGCGAATTTAATTTGTAAAGCATTATAATATGGGTTAAGCTTCAATTCTTTTAATTTATCGCGCCGGTTGGGTATATGCTCATAATCTTTCATCACTTCTAAATAAAAGCGTTTCTGATCTGTGGATTGAAGCGCTGGCGCATCCGAATATAAAGCATCCAATAACACTTTACAGTCTATTACCGGATCTTCAGCATAATCTATAAACTCCAATTGTACATCTGCAAAGCGAAAACCGTAGATCTCTTCAAAACGACGCACCTTTTTTATACGAGCAATATCGCCATTGGCAATAAACCCGGTACTATCTTCTTCCTGCTCTTGTAACCAAAAGTAATTGTTGCGTACCACCATAATCTGGTCGCCGCCGGTCAGTTCTTCTTCGCGCATAAGTATCCGGTTACGAATCTGCCGGTTGTAGAGATTGGCGTTCTTGTTCGACCGGCATATTACCAGTGTACCATCATGCCCATATTTTTGATAAGCATAGTTCAGGCCTTCTTCCAATCGCTCGCCCGTCATCCTGAACACGTCCTTATATCCCTTGGTAATAATTTGAGGAAATGATTCTTCTTCCCGCCGTATAATATCGCGCACGACTGTTACATTATATAATATACCCGAATTTTTTTCCTGGCGCAGTACTTCGGTAAGCTCAAAGCTGTGCACATCTAAGGCAAACTGGTCTTTTAGCAGTGCGGCATTCAAGGCTGGACTATGATCGCTACCTACCGGGGGCAGCTGCGCGATATCGCCTACTAACATTAACTTGCAATTCTTGGTATTGTAAACATAGTCTATGAGGTCTTTCAGCAGGGTTTCGTAGTTGTTGCCGCTAATATCATCCGATATCATAGAAGCCTCATCAACAATAAACAGGGTATCCTCGGCCAGGTTACTTGCAAGCATAAATGATTCATCCACATTCATGGCCGATTTTTTACGGTAGATGCGTTTATGTATAGTATAGGCCTTGCGCCCCGAATAAGCCGTGATTACTTTAGCCGCCCTGCCAGTTGGCGCCAGTAATACCGATTTTAACCCGTACGATCGTAAGGCTTTCACCAAAGCACCTACTATGGTAGTTTTACCCGTGCCCGCATAACCACGCAGTAAAAAGCACTCGTAGCCATTATTACTTAATAAAAATGCATGAAGCTTACCAAATAACTCATGCTGTTGGGCGGCTGGTTCATGAGGGAAAAACTGGCTTATTCGTTCGTATGGCGGCATGGTACAATTTTGGCGTTGAGCCAATAACAAAACAATGAAAAAATAGTTACTTTTGCGCATCACTCATGAACGATACATTATATCATTACATTGACCCTGATTTTAACCACACCCAGGTTGGTAATTATACTTTATTGTTGCTGTTAAGCTCCGATAATTTTTCGCTGGCGGTTATGCACCGGCAAAAACTAATGGTTTGGCGTAAAACAGCTCCACTTGCCGAATTTACCCAACCCGGTGAGGTGCAGGAAGTGTTAAACTTTGCTTATCGTGAAGTTATCACAGGTTTAGTATCACCTAATTTCACCCTTATTCCCCAAAGTTTATTTGAGGAAGATGGCGTTTCTGATGTAGCCCGTTACCTGGACGTGCAACCAACCGACCATATATTTGTTCAACCCTTGGATGCTGACAACCAGGTGATATTTAAAACCGTAGAAGCTATAATTACAGCAGCGTCAAGGTTTGATCTAAATAATGCATTATTTGGTGCCACCGGCTGGATAAAGGCTATTGCCGCCAATCAGCCTTCGGCTTATCATTTGTATTTAAACTTAAATGACCATCGTTTTGAAGTGGCTTACTTTAAACATGGTAAATTATATTTATACAACACCTTTGAGTTTACGCACGAGGATGAACTGGCTTATTATACCGTATTTGTAAGTCAGCAATTAAAATTGGACATGAGTACGATTACGGTTGTTTTAGGCGGCAACATTGCCACTGGCGATAAACGCTACCATACTATTTTAGGCGATATTTTTAAAACGGTTGAACTAAATACCTTAACCGTTGCCCATATACCCGAAAGCCTGCCCCAACACCAGTTGCTGTCCCTTACCGCCCTACAATTATGCGCATCATTGGCGGACGCTTAAAAGGACTACGGCTTAATCCACCTAAAAACCTGCCCGTTAGGCCCACAACCGACCAGGCCAAAGAAGCCCTTTTTAATATTCTGCAAAACCAGATTGATTTGGAGAGCCTTAAAATACTCGATCTTTTTAGCGGAACAGGTAATTTAGCTTTAGAGTTTGCATCGCGCTATGCCGAAAGTGTTACCGCGGTTGACCGCAGCATCCATTGTGTAAATTATTTAAAGGATACTGCCCGCCAGCACGGTTTAACGCAGATCAGTACTTTTAAAAGTGATGTTTTCAAGTACCTGGAAATGGAGACCGAACAATACGACCTAATTTTTGCCGACCCACCATACGATCTGAACCGCATACCAGAATTACCTAAGCTGATTTTTGAAAAGAACTTGTTGCTCCCAGGTGGCCTGCTTATTATTGAACATCAAAGCTTGCAAAACCTAAGCCAGCATCCTAACTTCACCGACCAAAGACGGTATGGGCATTCGTCTTTTTCATTTTTCAATATGGCAGAAAGTGAAGGGATCTAAATGTGCAAATGAGAAGATGTGCTAATGATTTTTTTACTTTCGTCTTAGAACACCGGCCTCAAAACTTAACCCACTCTTGACTCACGACTACAAACTCGCTATCTTCCGTACATGAACCTGCGCAACAGTTACCTGGCCGATTTTGTGAACCTCCTGTTTCCGCGGTTATGTCAGGCTTGTAATGCCAGCCTACTTGGCACCGAAGATTTGATTTGTACCGATTGCCTGTACAACCTACCATACACCAACTTTCATACCCAGCCCGATAATATTGTAGCTCAGCAATTTTGGGGGAAGATAGATTTACAACAAGCCTATGCCATGCTATACTTTGAAAAGGGTGGCAAGGTACAGCACCTTATTCACCAGTTTAAATATAAAGGTATGCCCAAAATTGGTAACAAGCTCGGTAATATAGCCGCAGACCAATTGCTAAATAGTACTGCCATAAAACCGCTTGATCATATTATACCTGTTCCCCTGCATAAAAGCCGGTTGCGTGAACGCGGTTTTAACCAAAGCACCTGTTTTGCCCAAGGGCTGGCAGCTAAGTTACAGGCTACTGTAGAAGAACATAATTTAATAAGAGCTATTAAAACAGCGACGCAAACGCATAAAAACCGCTTTGCACGTTATGAAAATATGAAACAAGTATTCGCTGTGAAATATCCTGAACGCTTAGAAGGGAAACATATTTTGCTGGTAGATGATATTGTAACAACAGGATCAACCCTGGAAGCCTGCGCGCAGGAACTGTTAAAAATACCGGGACTTAAATTGAGTATTGCAACTATTGCTTATGCGCTGTAAGGTGCGAGGTGCGTAAAGGAAAATTGACTTGATACTGTCATGCTTTAATATTTCTTAACTTTTTCATCAAAAAACCTGCACATCTGCATATTTTCACATTAATAATGAAACTTTCTGAAAAGCACTCCCGTACAAGTACCCGGAGCGTTTGATCATAATTAGTGGCAGGAGTTCGTTTTAAAAAGCGGCTCCTGTTTTTTTGTACTCTATTGCTGCTGGTAGCGGCTTAATTTATCGTACAGGTTTTGGGGGTCAAATGGTTTCAGAATATAATCGTTCATTCCCGCATTTTCTATTTCATTCATCTGGTTGTTAAGCATCGATGCAGTAAGGGCGATGATGGGTACCTTTTTAAAAAATTCGTCATCTTTACCGCGTATTACCTGCGTTGCTTCTAACCCACCCATTTCGGGCATGTGAATATCCATTAATATCACATCATAGTTGCGGTTGGCAACCGTTTTTTGTACAGCCTCCAAACCATTTTCGGCAAAATCGGCCTGTATACCCCATTTCTTCAATACCTTATTAATAAGCAGACGGTTGATCTGATTATCATCGGCAACCAAAACATTCATTTTTAAGCCAATTTCGGCTGTATTGTTATTAACTACGGCAGTATTATCCACTTTTTTAAAGGTTATGGTAAACCAGAAAGTTGACCCCTGGTCGAGCACACTATCCACACTAATGCGCGAATCGTGTAACTCAATTAAACGCTTACTAATAGCAAGCCCCAAGCCGGTTCCACCGTATTTACGTGTAGTATCGCTTGATGCCTGCTTAAAGGATTCAAATATAGTATTAGTTTTATTTGCAGGTATGCCTATACCCGTATCCATCACCGCAAAGCGTATGCGCACCTCATGGGCACTTTCTTTAATTACTTTTAAATCGATAGTGATGCCGCCCAAATCGGTAAATTTAACAGCATTGCTTACAATATTTAATAATATTTGAATTAAACGGGTACGGTCGCCCAAAATAAACTTAGGCACCTCAACATCAATACTTTCTTTTAAATAAATATTTTTTTCTGCTATTTTGTATTTCATCGAACTGCATACGCTATGTATTAGTTCGCGCAGGTCAACACTGGCCTTTTCAAGCTCAATGTTATCGGTTTCTATTTTGGTAAAATCCAGCACATCGTTAATAAGCGTCATCAGGTTTTCGGCCGAAAATTTAAGAATAGCCAGGTTCTCTTTTTGAGACTCGGAAGGATTATCTTCAGACAACAAGTGCGACATACCAATAACCGCATTTAAAGGGGTTCGGATCTCGTGGCTCATTACCGATATAAACATGTCTTTAGCACGGTTTAACTGTAGAGCTTCTTCTTTAGCCGCAATTAGTTCTAATTCTGCTTTTTTCTTAGCGGTAATATCTATAATAACTTCAATGTACTTTTCTATCTGCCCGGTTTCATCTAATATAACCGAATTAATTACAGTTACCCAAAGCTGCTGCCCATTTTTACGGTAAACCAACAAATCAACTTCAAAAGACTGTTTGGCTTTGGAAAGCTCACGCGATTTTTCGATTATAGAATAATCAGTAAGTTCACCTTTCAGTACATCGCCCAAGTGCTTACCCTTCACGTTATCTAATTTGTAGCCCGTAATGTTCTCAAAGGCGCTATTTACCCACTCCACATAACCATCGCTATTATTAATTACCACACCGCTTACCGTACTACTGGCTACTAAAGAAAGCGTGGTTAACTGTTCTTCTGTCTTCTTACGCTCGTTAATGTCTACACATACCGTAATCTGCCGCTCAATCTGCCCTTGTTGGTTAAAGTATGGGCTATTAGAGAAAAACATCCATTTAGGTACACCATTTTTAGGATAAGCTTTAATTTCCAACTCGTAGGGCTTGTTGTTGGCTACAGCATCCACAGCCTGTTTGAATACCTCCATGTTAGATTCTTTACCCAACAATTTGGTGCCAAACTTTTGCCCCTTCATCTCCGCTAAAGAATAGCCTGTAATTTTCTCCAGCGCTTCGTTCATCCATATTACATTGGTATCCTTATCCCTGATCAGCATACCGCTTGGAGACTTCTCTGCAGCAAATGATAGAATTTTTATATCCTGCTCTGCCTTTTTACGGTCAGTAATATCAATCAGAATTTTAATATACTTTTCAGCTTTCCCCTCACTGTTAAGTATGGGTGAGTTCATAACAGACACCCACATGGAGTGCCCTTCTTTATGCTGAATTTGTGCTTCTATATCAAAAGCCTTACTTGTTTTAAGAAGCGTATCTACCTGATTCTTAATTTCATGATTGGCAAAATCGCCCATCAGCGTTGAGCCCATACGTTTGCCCAACATATCGGTCAGGTTATAGCCGGTTATTTTTTCAAAGGCATCATTTACCCAAATAATATGATTATCGGCATTGGCAATAGCTACACCATTACTTACCTTACTCGCCACTAATGAAAGTTGCTGTATTTCGGCCTGTACCTTCTTTTGTTCGGTGATATCCCGACCGCTGGCATACCATTTACCATCACGATTAATGGCGGTCCAGCTAACATATTTTTCCTTGCCACCTTTAGTTACTACGCAAGTTTCTAATTCAAAAGCCCTTTTACTACGCAAACCAACTTCAATTTGCTGGGCAAACTGGTTACGGTTTTGGTTCACCACAAATTCCCATAACGAACGGCCTATTAAATCCGCGGCTTTATAACCTAATATAGTTTCTACCGCATCGTTTACCAGTTCAATTTTAGATGTTTCGTCGGCAATGTAATGGATTTCCGATGAGCTGTTAAACAGCATAAAGAACTCTTTGTGCTGCTCTACACTTTTTTCGAGTTCCTTTTTTTGTTTACGCAAAGTAAGGTGAGAAATTACCTCTCCGGCCAAGGTGGTTAAAGCGTCGCGCTGTTCGTCATTTAAAGTTTTAGGCTTTTGATCGAACACGCAAAGTGTGCCCAAACGATAACCATCGGGATCAATTAAGGGGGCGCTGGCGTAAAAACGCACCATGCCTGCCTTTACACCATCAAAATGTGCGTACAGGGGATCTAATTCAGCATCTGGAACTTCTACCAATACATCACCCAAGATGGTGTATTGGCAAAAAGTTTGAACCCGTGGAGTTTCGGATATAGGCATTCCAATGGCAGATTTGTACCATTGACGTGTTTCATCTATAAATGATATTAAAGCAAACGGGGATTGACTAATATACGAAGCTAACCGGGTAATGGCATCATACTCAGCTTCTGGAAAGGTATCCAAAATATCATAAGTACGCAGCGCCTTTAAACGTTCATCTTCATTATCAGGTACAACACCCGGGGTTAATATCATATATAATATATTGTTTTCTTAGCTATAAAGCGGAAACTTCTCAGTTAAAGCATGTACGCTTTTACGTATTTTTTTTATAGAAGGTTGGCTTTCGGGGTCTTTTATTACCGCGTCTATCAGTTCGGCAATTTGCTCCATTTGCTTTTCTTTCATTCCGCGCGTGGTTACCGCTGCCGTACCTATACGGATACCGGATGTAACGAAGGGTGACTTATCATCATAGGGCACCATGTTTTTATTCACGGTAATATCGGCCTGTACCAAAGCATTTTCGGCATCTTTACCCGAAATGTTTTGGTTACGCAGATCTATCAATATCAGGTGATTATCGGTACCGCCCGATACAATTTCGTAACCTAAGTTAACCAGTGCTTTAGAGATGGCCTGTGCGTTCAGTTTTACCTGGAGTGCGTATTTTAAATAATCATCGCTTAGGGCTTCATGAAAAGCAACAGCTTTAGCTGCAATAATATGCTCTAACGGACCACCTTGCGTACCTGGGAATACGGCAGAATCTAACAGGGCCGACATTTTCCTGATCTCACCTTTAGGCGTTTTCAGTCCCCATGGGTTTTCAAAATCCTTACCCATCATAATCATACCGCCACGTGGACCGCGCAGGGTTTTGTGGGTAGTAGTGGTAACAATATGGCAAAATGGAAGTGGGTCTATCAGCAGGCCGCGGGCTATTAAACCAGCTGGGTGCGAAATATCGGCCAGTACCAAGGCGCCAACCTCATCGGCCACCTGGCGAATGAAAGCATAATCCCAATCGCGCGAATAGGCCGAAGCACCGCAAATGATCAGTTTTGGTTTTTCGCGCAGGGCAACCTCGCGGAGTTGTTCGTAATTAATTAACCCGGTATCTTTTTTTACACCGTAAAAATACGGCTGGTATAGCTTACCCGAAAAATTTACCGCCGAACCGTGCGTTAAGTGACCACCGTGCGAAAGGTCGAAACCTAAAATTTTATCACCCGGATTTAAAACCGCCAGCATTACAGCAGCATTGGCCTGCGCACCCGAGTGCGGTTGTACGTTTACCCATTCGGCGTTGAACAATTGCTTGGCACGTTCAATAGCAATAGTTTCAATTTCGTCAACAATTTCACAGCCGCCGTAATAACGTTTACCGGGCAAACCCTCAGCGTATTTGTTGGTAGCTACAGAGCCAGCAGCTTCCATTACCTGCTTGCTTACAAAGTTTTCGGACGCAATAAGCTCCAGGCCTTCTTCCTGGCGTTGCTGCTCATCGTCTAATAGTTGAAATATTATTTTATCTTTTTTCATGATGTATCGAGGCGCCTAAGTTAATCAAAATCAATGGTCTGTTCGAGTTGCTATCCAAAAATTATTATAATTGAGCCCTATTTGTATGTCAATTAATTCTTGTTGCAACATCTCTAACATGGCTAAAAAGTTATAGATAAAATGAACCCGGTTATCGGAGTTCTTTACCATACCATCAAAATCCATCCGACCGTTAATACGCAACAAATCACTAATAGCTTGTTTTTGCTTTTCGATGGTGTAGGGGTATTGCACCACGGTGTGGGTAACTTCTTCGCTACGGTTTAAATACCTGCGGTTAATCCGTTCGTACACCTGCATTAAGCGATATAGGGTAAGGTCGGCCAGTTCTTCGCCGGGTATGGCCACGGCTTCTATGTCCGCCAGTTCGGCTGCTATATTGCCCCGTCGTTCCTGTTTAATGCGTTCTTCTTCTAAAGGACGCAATTGCTCGCAGAGGTCTTTAAACTTTTTATATTCAATGAGTTTGCGAATAAGATCCTCTTTGCTATCGGCCTCGGTCTCCCCGTTTTCGGCCTCATAGCGGGGCAGCAGCATTTTAGCCTTAATGCGCATGAGTGTAGAGGCCACAAAAATAAATTCGCTGGCCAGCTCCATGTTCAAGCTACTCATCTGGTGTAGGTAATCCAGAAAATCATTGGTAATGCCGGCAATGGCTATTTCATGAATGTCCAGTTCATCGCGCTCAATAAAAAAGAGCAGCAAATCGAAAGGGCCCTCAAACTGTGGTAACCGGATGGCAAAACTATCTTCGGTCATATATTTTAAAGATAGGGAATGCAGTTGAAGGTTTTATGAGCAAAATTTGCATACATTCGGCTAAGCTATCGCTCCAGGATGTCCTTAAAATCGTAATGATCTACTTTTTTTGTTTTGTTCAATTGCCAGTTGGGCAACTCATTAAAAACAGCATACATTAAAAACTTCTTTTCCTTGTCTATGCCTGGTATTATTTTCCCAATTGATTTCCTAACTGCCTCGTGTTCTTGTTTTAGCATTACGGTATCCTTTAATCTGATCTTAGACAGATACATGACCAATGGAAAACGACCTTCATCCGTATCTTTATTCACAACCATAAAAATAACTGGGTGTGTTGGTACCTGGTTCATAGCTAATGGGAATTTGTACCGGCTTCCAACTTCATCAGATAATTGAGTGTAAAACTTATCCATTTCACTCTGCAGCGCATAACGCCACATTACATTAGGTGTGGAACAATTACGGGCCTGTTCCATAGAACTCATAGCATTACTGATATAACTACTCTCGTACTGTTTTTGCGCCTGTTGGTATAGTTGTGGAGCCGATTTACCATCTATGGTTAAAGGATTAAGTTCCAGTTCGCAAAGCTTCCAACCGTAATTTAATTTATTGTAAATGGCGCTTAATAACCATTGTTCGGCACCCTCGTTCACCATATAAAAAGCCACATACATTTCGCGGGTTGTAGGCTGGTAGGTCAGTGTATAGCTATTTATACCATGATCGGCTTTCATAGTGTTGTCCTTATTAAAGTCATGCACCATGTAATATTCATCAAGCGGTATGGTTTTACCTTTTCGCATCCGAATGCTGCACAGCTCAATTAACCTTACCTTATTCACATCTTCGAGCATAGTTTTCGACATGATCTTTTCAATAAGCTTAGGATTATTGGCTTTTAAACCCTCGAAGAGCACTTTGTTCAATTCACTAAAATCCTCCCGCACACTTGCATCAATCCCATCGTTTCGCCAGGCACCGGGCTCATGCTTGGAGCAACCGGACAATACTATCAGCATAAACAACGAAAAACATAAGGCAAGAAAGCTGCGCTTACAAGTTTGGGTTAACATATTAATTAAGGCTTAATGGCTCAAATATGCTCATAACATTTGTAAAATTACACGATTGCTTTTCTTATCCAACCTTCTTTTTTAACAGTTAATTATTAATTGCACCACTGAACAATTTAGATTTGTTACAAACAAACCTCATTAGTATATTGTCGTATTAAATTATCAACTAAATTAACTTACTTTGTAAGTTAATTATCCGCAATAATATCCATGCAAGTACCTGCCGGCAATTTACTTCAAAAAATAGATTATCCTTCTGATTTAAAGAAGTTTAGCGAAGATGAATTAGAGACTATATCGCATCAATTGCGCCAATACATCATTGATGTAGTATCGGTTAACGGCGGGCATTTTGGCGCCAGTTTAGGCGTGGTTGAGCTTACCGTTGCCCTGCATTACGTGTTAAACACCCCTTACGACCAATTGGTATGGGATGTAGGCCACCAGGCTTACGGTCACAAGATTTTAACCGGCCGCCGCGATAACTTTCACACCAACCGCATGTATAAAGGCCTGAGCGGTTTCCCTAAACGGTCGGAAAGTGAGTATGATACCTTTGGCGTAGGCCACTCTTCTACCTCTATTTCGGCAGCTTTAGGTATGGCTGTTGCCTCCCATTATAAGGGCGAAAAAGACCGTCAGCACGTAGCTGTAATTGGCGATGGAGCTATAGGCGGTGGTATGGCTTTTGAAGCTTTGAACCACGCCGGGATAGAAAACAGCAATTTGCTGGTGATCCTGAACGACAATAACATGTCGATTGACCCTAACGTGGGTGCCTTAAAGGAATACTTTGCCGATATCACTACTTCTAAACCCTACAATAGTTTCCGGGCCGATATTGGCTACATGCTATCCAAGATCTCTGCCATTGGCCCTGATGCATTAAAGTATGCCAAAAAGATTGAAAAGAGCATCAAGGGCACATTGCTTAAACAAAGCAATTTCTTTGAGTCATTAAAATTCAGGTATTTTGGCCCAATTGATGGTCATGATGTAAAGCATTTGGCTAAAGTACTGCGCGATTTGCGCGATATACCAGGCCCTAAAGTTTTGCATTGCGTTACCGTAAAAGGTAAAGGTTATGCCTTGGCCGAAAAAGACCAAACTAAGTGGCACGCTCCCGGCTTGTTCGACAAAATAACCGGCGAAATTAAAAAGACGTACTACGAAAAACCTCAACCTCCCAAGTACCAGGATGTTTTTGGACATACCATTATTGAATTAGCCGAGCAAAATCCTAAAATTATGGGAATAACGCCAGCTATGCCATCGGGCTGCTCGTTAAACTTGATGATGAAGGCCATGCCAGATCGTGCTTTCGACGTGGGTATTGCCGAGCAGCACGCGGTAACTTTTTCTGCCGGATTAGCCTCGCAGGGATTGGTGCCTTTTTGTAATATCTACTCCAGCTTTATGCAGCGGGCTTATGATCAAGTGATCCATGATGTAGCCCTACAAAAGCTTAATGTAATATTTTGTTTAGATCGTGCCGGCTTTGCCGGAGTGGACGGACCTACGCACCACGGTGCTTATGATTTGGCGTATATGCGTTGCATTCCTAACCTGGTGGTATCGGCTCCTATGAATGAGGAAGAACTGCGCAACCTCATGTACACCGCACAGCTCGAAAATGCTGGTCCGTTTGTAATACGCTACCCCCGTGGCAATGGTGTAATGGTGGACTGGCAGCGGCCCATGAAAGCCGTTACCGTTGGCAAAGGCCGTAAAATATGTGATGGCGAGGAACTGGCTATTCTATCCATAGGTTCTATTGGCAACGAAGTAGTAAAAGCTACTTCTGAACTGAACAACGACGGTTTATACCCTGCCCATTACGATTTGCGCTTTGTGAAACCATTGGACGAAGCCATGCTACACGAAGTATTTACCAAGTATAGTAAAGTAATTACGGTAGAAGATGGCTGTGTTGACGGTGGTGCCGGAAGCGCGGTATTAGAATTTATGGCTGATAATAAGTACAGTGCCGAAGTTGTACGTTTGGGTATCCCAGATGCGGTAATTGAGCACGGCGAACAACCGGAACTATGGGCCGAATGTGGCTTTGATGCTGCCAGCATTGTACGCACCGTGAAGAACATGGGCGTAAAGCAAAATCAGCATATTATAGCTTCTTAGAAGCTCAGAACATAGAATAAGGAGTCAAGAATATAGACTTTATGATGCCCGGCAGTAGAGCTGGGCATTTTTTGTTTATGATACCCTAACCACTGTTTGACCAAAGCGTAGCAAATCAGGATTTAATCCCAGTTCCTGCATGCGGTCGGTGTCCATGTCTATAACCACACCTTTTTCGTAGGCACCTTTGCCGCTAAATTCGATCTCTATACCTTGATCAAAGAAAGCCTGACGGAGATGGTCGCGTTGAGTGGTGCCGGTTTCGGTGATGACTGCATCCAGATTGGGTACGGGTACGAATTTTTGCAAGCCCTGCACTACACTGCTCACCGCAGGTGTGGAAATATTGTTCACGCTATTTTGTTCCATATCCAACTAAAAAACTTCATAAAACCTCATAAAACTTCATTTTTATTCATGTAAGCTCACTTTCAGGCGTTAACTTTAATGAAAAAAAATACAAATTGTGTGGAAATAGTTTTCACGCATGAACGCTTTATGAACGGTTTGTAAACGCTTTTGTGAACACTTTTCTAAACCGAATTTTCCCAGTCGTCGCAAAAAATCCTTTATAGTACGGTGTTAAATATCCGCAACATAAAGGACTCATTAATCAATAAAGTACAGAGTTGTGCCTGTTTACTTTGCTTGTTTCAATATTTTCATCAGGAACTGGCCGTAACCGCTTTTCACTAATGGCGCAGCAATTTCGGCTAACTTACCAGCATCAATAAAACCCATGCGGTAAGCTATCTCTTCAATACAAGCTATCTTGATACCCTGACGTTCTTCTATAACCTGAACAAATTGTCCGGCTTGCATCAGCGAGGCAAAGGTACCAGTATCTAACCAAGCCGTACCACGACTTAGTATGGCTACTTTAAGTTTGCCACGGTTAAGGTATTCTTTGTTAACATCGGTTATTTCGTATTCACCACGCGGAGACGGCTGAACGTTTTTAGCAATTTCTACCACGTCGTTATCATAAAAATAAAGACCGGGTACGGCATAATCAGATTTAGGCTCTGTTGGTTTTTCCTCTAACGATATAGCGTTGTTATTGCTATCAAACTCAACTACACCATAACGCTCAGGATCGGCTACCTGGTAGGCAAACACCATACCACCTTCTGGGTCAGCGCTTTCCTGCAACAAGTGCGAAAGGCCATCGCCATAAAATATGTTGTCACCTAAAATGAGGGCTACCTTATCTGTTCCAATAAAATTTGCACCTATAACAAATGCTTGTGCAAGTCCGTTAGGCTCGGCCTGTATAGCGTACTCAAAACGGCAACCTAAACGCGATCCATCTCCCAGCAGCTTTTGAAACTGCGGCATATCATGCGGCGTAGAAATAATCAGGATCTCTTTGATACCGGCCAGCATCAGCACCGATAGCGGATAGTAGATCATCGGTTTATCGTAAACCGGCATTAGCTGTTTACTTACAGCTAATGTTAACGGGTGCAGCCTGGTACCAGAGCCGCCGGCAAGTATTATTCCTTTCACAGTTATATTAAGTGTTAGATGTTGCTTTTTTATTCCGTTATTGCGAGGTACGAAGCAATAGCTGCGTTAAAAAAATAGACTACCACCTATCATGCAGTAATTGCTTCATACCTCGCAATGACGATTTTTATCAGGCCTAAGATATAAAAAGCTTTTTAAATACCTGCTAATTTATCTTCGAGCTCCTGGTACCACTCGGCACCGTATTTTCGTATGAGCGGTTCTTTTAAAAACTCGTGAACTCTCACTTTTAACTCATCTCCAAAGCTACAAGCGGGGCTGCAAATGTTCCAGCGATCGTAATGTAGCACGTCAAACTCGGGGTAATTGGTTATACGGATAGGGTACAAATGGCAGGAAATAGGCTTGCGCCATGCTACCGCTCCTTGCTCCCACGCTTTTTCAATGGCACATTTGGTAATACCGTTTTCCCAGGTTACGTAAGCACATTCTTTATTTACGTCTACACAGGGGGTAGTATAATCACCTTCAAAATCGGTTACATGGGTGCCTTCCCTTTCAATGGTGGCAATACCTTTAGCCGTCATGTAAGGCTTTACTTTAGGGTATATTTCTTTCAGAATGTCCAGTTCATCGGCCGCCAACGGCGCACCCGAATCGCCCTCCAGGCAGCAGGCACCTTTACACTTATTTAAATTACAAACAAAATTCTCGTTCACTACATCTTCGTGCAGTAAGGTACTCCCAACTTCAATCATTCTATTTTGTTACTTTTTTATAGGGTTTAAATTATTTTTAAGCCCCTTGGCTGCAGTGAGGTCCATAGTTACACTCCCCACCACCAGTTCCACATGTGCCTTAATGGGTATGCGGTTATTATCATCACTTACCCAAAGGTACAACTTACTGTTCTTACGAAAGATGCGGCCGGGTATAATGGTGGGATTAAATTTTAAACAGTTGAATGTTCCTAACGAGCATTCGGCTTTTTCTTTACCTAAATAGGTAATACCCAGCGTATGGATGCCATCTTCCGAAAAATATTGCAGGTCGAACTTATCGCCTACTTTTAATTTAGATACATCGAGGCAACGGGCAAAATAATAGGCTGATGGAAAATCGAACACCTTGCCGGTAAACGGAAATTCTCCATTTTTAGCGGTTATCTTTTTGGTTTGATGGTTGAAGGTAACCCTATCGGTACGCTTGTACTTCGCTTCGTGCCGGTCTTCGGTATATAAATAAGGGAGCAGGGTATTATGGTCGGTAAAGGTTTCGTACCGGTTACGCACTTTGTAAAAAACATCGAACGTACCGGCGGTATTACCATCGGCAATAATATGCCAGGCTGGTTTTCCCTCAAATTTGGTATCGGCATCTTCTACCCGTAAATGGGCTTCGGCACCGGTAAACCAACCGTACTTAAGCCGGTAGCTCAACTCTTCGCCTGCTTTAAACGTTGGCTCAGCCAGTTTAACGGGTTCCTGGGCATGGGCTACCAACAAAGAAATGAGAAGTACTGCTACAACAAATAGTAAGCCTTTAATTAATCTATTCATAACATGAACGCTATTATGCTTTGGTATAAGACTTCAAGTATAACATTAAGTTTAATAGCATTATGTAGCATATAGCAAGACACAAAGTATTGGTAACTATATACCACTTTACACCGTATCTAATTTGTAAGATAATTATTATTTTACTATAAGACTATCGCGGATATAATCGTCCAACATTTTTGCAACATTGGGTTTGCTTTTAACTTGTTCTTGCAATCCGACAACCATTCTTGCAGGTAACTTCAGTTCAAGACTTATTTTGCTTTTATCAAATATTAAAAACCCTTTGGGTTGTCCATAATTAAACAAATCACGTTGTTTAACCTTTTCATCATAAAACATGTTCAATGCAGACAAATAAGCGGTGGTATCATTCTCTGATTTAATCGTGAACACTGTATCCTTCTTTAAGAATGTACCTAATTTATCATCATACTTATCTCTATACAAAGTCATACCATAGGACTTTGTATTTTTACTTTCAATATGTTTGTTGGTTTTTTCTTTACAGGAAATGAAAATAATTAAAGCGATAACTATAAAAAATATTTTTTTCATTTAAATCTGATATTAATAAAAAGAGCCACTTGTTAGGTGGCTTAAATATATGAATAAGTTGTAGTTTTTACATCTATTTTAACACAACAACACCAGATTCTAAATCATCGTCCTCATCGTCCTTTTTATCTTTTTTAGGCTTGTAGTTTAAGGCTGTATTTAGTTTAGTATTAAAGTCCGATAGTGGCTCTTTTGCTTTTACCTCTACAAAATCAGCCGGGGTTGCGCTTTCTGCCAAATATTTCTTAAGCCCTTTTGTTTCATTTTTAAGCTGAATAGAAAACTTATCGAATTCCTTTAATGCTATTTGTTTTCCAACCTCTGCGCTCACTTTACCAGCGTCATAAAGTATAGGCTTTTCATTTAGTTTTAAAAAATCTATTAGTTTAGATACCCATGTTGCCATGTACATAGGGCGTTTTTCTACGCTTTGCAATTCAGCGAAAGACAAAAACTGATCGGATAGTAGATTTAACCTTTTAATCTCTAATTCGGTTAGGTAATTTTTTGCTACCACTACATCTTTTTTTGTTAATGCTGTGCCACCGTATGTATATAAACCCATGTTGTCTTTGTAGGCATCGGCGCGTTCTTTTATCAATTCAGCTGCTGTATGGCCATGTATAGCGTAATGAAACATGTTTTGAACGGTAGCAAAGAATTTTTTGGCTATCTCTGAATTACTGTCATAATCCATGCTTGTGCTTGCAAAAATATCTTTAACCTTATCCCAAAAATTGCGCTCCGATACCCTTATTTCCCTTACACGTTCTTGTAGCTCATCAAAGTAGTTTGATTTTTGACCTTTCAGTTTAGCATCATCTAAAACAAACCCCTTTACTACAAACTCTTTTAATTGATTGGTTGCCCAAATTCTAAAATGCGTTCCCTGAATAGTATTAACTCGATATCCTACAGATATTATGGTATCAAGATTATAGGTTAGAACGTCTCTTTTAACCTTTCTGTTCCCCTCAATTTGAACTATTGAATTTTTTTCAATAGTTGTAGATTCATGAAGTTCTCCACTTTCATAAATATTTTTTAAATGAACATTTATATTGTCAACACCTGTTTGAAATAGTGCTGCTATCTGTTTCTGAGTAAGCCAAACAGTGTCTTTATCCTTATCGATATTTACCTCTATTTCAGTATTTCC
Source organism: Mucilaginibacter terrae (assembly GCF_042679325.1). Lineage (GTDB taxonomy): Bacteria > Bacteroidota > Bacteroidia > Sphingobacteriales > Sphingobacteriaceae > Mucilaginibacter > Mucilaginibacter terrae. The sequence continues at coordinate 157,572 of NZ_JBHTMJ010000010.1, read as the reverse complement.
GTTAGGCGTTCTATAAATTAGTAACTGGCTATTATTCTCCATTATTTAATTAGGTTATTATAGGTTAAACGATTGTTACAGTTTGAAAGTAGTGTATTAAAACGAACTAAATCAGTTGCCTTGCGACTGTTAAAACGGAAAGTAAACTCGTCAGCATATTTTTGAATGTGCTTTGGTGATATGTAATGATAAATACCTATTACCATTCTATCAAATTGTGAGAAGCAGCCCTCAATGCCGTTTGTATAATTGTATCCCCGTCCGTACTCTTTTTTTCCATGATCTACAACGCCGTGATAAGCGTAATCTTTGCCAATTTTGAAATAAGTATTAGCCGTATCAGTCATTAAAACAGATTCTAAGTCCACGTTAGCCCTTAATAAGTCAGGCACAAAATCGGTTGGTTTAACGGCCTGTAAACGTAGTCTACTGCCACGTTCCATTAAGCCCAGCAGAACGGTCTTATTATTGTTGCGGTCTGCTTTAGTTTCGGCTATAACTTTACGCTTTTTGTTGCTCATATTTTTGGCCTTACCGCCAACTATGGTTTCATCAACTTAAACAATTACACCCGAACCACCAAGCTTATTATCGTTATCGATTTCAGTTTCGGCACTTTCAATGCCGAAACAATTACGGATGCGTTGTAACATAAACCAAGCGGTTTTTTGAGTTACGTTTAAGTCACGGCCTAATTGAAGTGAAGATATACCTTTTTTGTGTGCGGTAACAAGGTATATGGCAAGAAACCAAGTTTGTAATTCAACTTTGGTGTTATCAAATAAAGTAGCGGTACGAACGTTGAAATACTTACCAGTATTTTTACATTTGTAACCACGTGCGGTAGTGTAAACTTTAGATGTTTCATCAAACGGGCTAACTACGTTGCCGTTCCAACGTAATTGCTCTAAATGACTAATACAGGTTTTTTCATCAGGGAATGCCTTGATTAACTCTCTTATTGATTTAATCTCTATATTTATCATTGCGTTTCGATTACAATGTAAATATAGAAGTTAATTACACCAATTACAATTTATTTAAAAGTAATTGGTGTAAAGTAGTATATAGTTACCAAAGTATTGTGTCTCTACGGTTAGTTACCGGATGTAGAGGCAAAACACTTTGTGTGTTTATATAATCAATCTTTCCTTTTATAAATGGGCACCGTTGAGCAAGGTTCACCAAACATCAGGCTTTTGGCTATGGGGGTCAATCTTTTGGTTAGTTCTACATAAGCCGATGTAGGTACCGGCACATCGCCGCAGCCTTTTAACACGATGCGCTGATCGCGGTACTGTTCAAAATCTACTTTCGACATTGACTTTTCGAACAGCACAGTTTCCAATACTTCGGCATTGCCAAATACCACCTCGCGGGCATAAGGGGCCAAACGGTTAGCCAGCAACATATAAGCCCAGGCAGGTACAATGGCGTCGGCACTACAGGTAACGGCTATGTTTTTACCGGCATACTGAGTCCAGTCGTGCGTTTTAACAAACTCCCTAAAGTCCTTTTCGCGAAGCATTAGTTCCATAAACAGGTTATTTTTAATATCGTAGATCACCCTTTCGCCCTCGGGGTAAAAACTGGCCGGATCGAGCGTTACTAAACCGCTTTGTGCTACTTTATTTACAAACGTTTCCTGAATATCCATAATACTTAAAATAAAAAAATCCGAAAGCAGCATAACGCCACTTTCGGATGTAAAATTACTTTAATTTTTGCTATAAGAATTTAGCGCGGTAATCTTTTACATTCGCCTTATCTTTCAGGGCATCAAATAAACGGTTATCGGCCTGTTGCATCATGGTTTGGCTGATCTGCTCTTTTTCGCGAACCGTGTTAGTTAACGGAGCAGGGTTCAGGAAGCTATCTAAAGATACTACGTAAACACCATTTGCACCTTCAATAGCCTTCGACAGCTTTTTAGGCTGCATACCAAATACAGTACCTATTACTTTGTATTCTAATGATAAACCAGGAATAACAGGGTTAGCAAAAACAATATTTTCTATCGGTACCACCTGAGACCCTGCTTTTTGAGCCACTTGCTGCAAGCTTGATGCACCGTTTAAGGCCGATTGTAATTTTTCACTTAACTGACGGGCTTTTACTCTCGTCAATACTTCAGCTTTGATCTGATCTTTAACATCCTCTAAAGCTAAAACACCTTGTTTTTTTATTTTAGTCAGGTGAGCAATTACATACTGATCGCCCAGGGTATAAACCTGGTCAACCACATCACCCTTTTCGGCTTTGGTAAATGCCCATTTAACCAGTTCGCGGGCGTTATCCAAACCTGGCAAAGCCGAAGCTGTACCTGTTACATCGATGGCTGGCTTTACAGATAAACCTGCTTTTTTAGCTTCCTGCGCAAAGTTGTCATTATTTACATTAGCTAAAAATGTTTGTGCTTTATTATAAGCAGCACTTTGCGTTTTATCGGTTGCTACCAATGGCTTATCAACCACGGCTACTTTCACCACTTTAGATGAACCTTTTTGGCTTAATACATTAATTAAGTGTACCCCAAACTCTGATGTTACAATTTTAAGATCGCCTGGTTTACCATTGAATGCGGTTTCTTCAAATACAGGAACCATAGCACCACGGCCAAACGTACCTAAATCGCCACCCTTTTCGCCCGATGCTTTATCCTCGGAAAAGTTTTTAGCTAACTCGGCGAACGGACGACCGCCTTCTATCAGCTTTTTAACCGAATCGGCCTTGGCCATTGCTTTGTCAACACCGGCGGCAGTACTAAATAAAATATGACGTGCCGAAACCGAATCGGAACCTACGCGGCTGTCAACCAGTTTGGCAACCTTGTAACTTCCGCCAGATACAAACGGACCATATATAAAGCCCGGAGTAGCGTTAAACATTACCGAATCCAAAGCCGGATCTAACTGGCCTTTGCGTTTATACATTAACGGGGATTTTGTTTCAGAATTGATCTGTACAAAAAGTGAATCGTTAGCCGCAGTTTTAAACCCAGGGATAATTTTTTCCAATTGTTGCTTAATAGCGGCTGTATCACTTTTTGATGGTGAGGCGTTAAAGCTAACATAGTCAAAGCTTCTTAACTCCTGTGGGTTGTTAAATAATGGTTTATGCTCATTATAGTAGCTTTGGTAATCATCGTCAGTTACGGTAACCTTATTATCGGCCAGTGAACTGTAAGGCAATTGTACATAACTAAACTTAGCCAGTTTGTTTTTGGCCTGGTAGCTATCCTGAGCCTCTAATGAGTTTACATATAAACCATTATGTACTAAAGCGAAATATTTTTCTACTCTTTTTTGCTCAATTAATGAAGTAACCAAACCGTTCCATTGTTTTAACATCGGGTCGCCTGATTTGGCAGTTTGAATCTGGCGTAAAAAGTTATCTAAGCCGGCACGGTTAAACTGACCGGTTTTTTGATCGGTAAAATACTGGGTGATCTGTTGGTTAGGGGTTGGCCCGCTAACCATGGCTTGTGTTTCGTAAGTACCAACTACCAAAGCTAATTTATCAACTTCCTTTTTAAGGATGATGCTGCTTAAAGTTTGGTTCCAGGCATTTTCCTGTACATAATCGGTAATTTGTGGCGTTAAACTGGTTTGACCCGATTGTTGCATAAACATTTCGGTGCCTTGTTTAACTTTTTCCAGATAACCTTCATAAGCAACCTTCTCGCCTGCTACTTCAGCTATGGTGGTTTGATCGCCACCCATATAAGAGCGGCCGTACGTAATTACTTCGCCTGCAATAAAGGCAAAAAGCGCCACGCCAATGATCACAACTAAAATTGTACCCATGCGTTCACGCAAAAAACTCATTATACCCATATAACCTAAAAAAAATAAATTTTCACTTCATTTAAAAGAGGGCGCAAGATACAACTTTTCATAAAAAGTTTTTAAACAAAATTTACTGCCCAAAGTTTTGATTTACCGGTATTTGGCCGGTAGTATTTTGGATGGTCCATGGGTACATACTTTCGTTACTGCTGGCCCCGGTTCCGTAGAATATAGTACCGTCGGCAAAGGTAATCTGTACCGGCTTGTTACTGTAAAAGATCTTTTTATTCTGGTCCCAGATCAACTCGTCGGATTTGAAGGTTTGACCCTGAATATTAGTAGCTACTACATTGCGACGCAATTCAATAATCTTATCGTTCTGCCGTTCTATACCATAATCGGCCATAATCTGCCCAGCCTCCTTCATCCCTTTAGCCGAATCGTATGATACTATTTTCAGCCCTTTAGGCATTTCCCTAAAGTGCTTATCGGTATATTCGAGCAATAGCGGGGCAGTTAACCTCGATTTTACCTTTGCCGAATCACTGTATATTACATCAAGGCCCGTGGTACGGTTAATAGGCTTGCTTACCTCCTGCGACGATATTTTCTGAATGTCCTTCATATCGTTTTCGCAGGCGCTAAAAAGCAACAGGCCGGCTATAAAAGCCAGCCAGTAACCTTTGCTGATAAGAAATGCAAATATATTAATCAAATTTATATTTATTAAACCAGGTATCATTCAGCGTAAAGCCTATATGTATGGTAAAAAAGTTTTCTCTGATCAGGCTGTTCGATAGTGTGCCGCGTTGTCCGTATTCGCCAGCAAGGTTCACTTTATAAAATGCGCCGCCGTTACGTGGCAACGGCAGGCCTAAACCAAAACTTATGGCCTGTTGTTTAATATCGGTGTTGCTTACCCTAATGTTGGTTTTTTCGAGGCGTACGCCCAGCCGGTAATCAATTAAAGCCAGGTAACTGCGTAAGGAATTATTATTAGGGGTATATTGTCCTCCTATATTTAAGCTTTGGCTGTTTTGTAATCCTTCGTTTACTCCACCAATGGTTAAAGCCGACCAGTTGCCCAAGCTATAATCTGCACCTATTAAAAATTTGCCGTCTTTTTGAAAAGACACCCCAAAATGGTGTATTAAGGGTAGTTTAATTTTTCCGTTAGATAGGATCTGGTTGGATAGGGTGTCAATTGCCGGGGTCTCGGTACTCTCCAGGCCATCAATATTAACCAGGTATTGGCTTACCACATTTCTTATTTCAGATTTTAGACTGGTGTTGGCCGAACCCGAATAGCCAAATATCAAGTGTTTAGTTTCACTTAGGTCGAAATTAACTTGTGTACCATAATCGAAATTTATGCCTCCTACACTGTTACTGCGCTCGCTGCGGGTGTTAATAGCCCCGAACAGGTTAGGTAATTCGGTTGAACGAAATTTACGCAGGTTACCAAATATATAGGATATGTTACCACCAAAAGACAGGTGCTTGCCAATGCCAAACCCGTAACCGGCATAGGCTTTTGATAAACCGCCGTCGCCGTTGTAAATATAATTTACCGTATTGGTATCAATAGTGCCCGAGTTGCTGTAATTATAACCCAGTTCGGAATAAGGCACCAAACCAAAGCTGAGTGCCGAGCGTTTGCTTACAGGTGCTGCAAAATTAAAATGGCTTAAACGGAAGTTGCCGTTACTTTGACCGGTGAGACTACCTTGTTTAAGGGTGGATATATTGCCGTATAAACCAATATCGATACTGGTTAAGTTAATATAGCTGTACGATGCCGGGTTTTGAATGTTAATAGTATTGTAACCACTTAAACGGTTAATAGCGGTTGCTATACCACCCATGGCACGGGTTTGTGGCAGTAAGCCATCATTTAAGGTACCCAGGCCGTATTGCGAGTATGGCGAACTGGTGGTGGCCGTGGCCTGCGCCATGGCGCCTATGGTAAGTACGGTAAATAAAAAAGTAAGACCCGATCTTATATATTTAATCATTATGCTCTTGTATAGCTGCGTTTAATCCTTGCAGAACCAGGTATGGCTCCGTTTTTATATAGCCGGCAAAGATGCTATTTTTCAGCACAGTATCCAAAAAAACACTATCGCCGCCGGTGAGTATAATCTTCAGGTGTTTTTCCTGCTTGTTGTAGCTTTGTATAAATCCTTGTACTTCGTATAACATACCGTTTTGTACGCCCGAGCGTATGGCGGTTTCGGTATCGGTGCCGTAATAATTATTAAACCCGGCATCGGCCTTTACCAGCGGCAGCACCGAAGTATAATGCTGCAATGCCTTGTAACGCATTTGTAAGCCGGGAGATATACTTCCTCCGTAATAATTTGCGCTGGCATCTATTCCATCGTAGGTAATGCAGGTGCCGGCATCTATTACCAGGTTATCATTATTAGGGTACAGGTAACGGGCGCCCATAATTGCGGCCAGCCTATCGAGCCCCAGCGTTTGCGGTGTGCCGTAATGGTTGTGTATGCCGTGAGCCATATCGCGGTTGAAGTATTGTACTTTAACCCGCTCTTCCAGCATACCCAGCCAGGCATCCTTTTCTTTTTTTACGCTTGATACAATGGCCGTGGTAATTATATGGGTTTCAAACAGCTGGCTCACATCGTAATTATGAACCTCGGTGTAATTACCTATCCCCAATAAGTATGAACCGTTAAAAACGGCCATCTTTGTAAAAGTATTGCCAATATCAATGACCAGTTGTGCCATCTCAGGCCTTAACCATGCTCAATATCGACTCAAATATGGCCAGTCCGTCTTCGTTTGCCAGTAAAGTATCGGCGGCACGCTCGGGGTGGGGCATCAGGGCAAACACATTGCGGTTAAGGTTACACACGCCGGCAATATTCTCTAATGATCCGTTAGGATTGGCTTCATCGGTAATGTTACCCGCCTCATCAGTGTAACGGAACAAAATCTGGTCGTTATCTTTCAGTCCTTGCAGCGTATCTGCGTCGGCAAAATAATTTCCCTCGCCATGAGCTATAGGAATCTTTAACACTTTTTGCTCATCAATTTGCGAAGTAAGCAGCGAGTTGCGGGTTTGCGGAACCAGGAATGTGTTGCGGCAAATAAACTTGCGTTGCCTGTTGTGCAGTAACGCGCCCGGTACTAAACCGGCTTCGGCCAGTATCTGAAAACCGTTGCAAATACCCATTACATAACCCCCTTTAGATGCAAACTGTATAACCTCCTGCATAATAGGCGAAAAACGGGCGATAGCGCCGGAGCGCAGGTAATCGCCAAAAGAGAAACCGCCCGGCAGGATAATCATTTCGGAACCCTGCAAATCATGGTCCTTATGCCACAGGCGTACCACCTGCTGACCCATAATTTTTTCGAGCACATAAATAATGTCCTCATCACAATTGGAACCGGGGAAAATAACTACACCAAATTTCATGTTACAAAGCTAATACAACAGGTTGAACCTGAACGAATGTAAAAGTTAAAAATTGTTAAACTGGAAGTAAATAATGCTGGCTATAAGCAAAATAAACAACGTTTCGTACACCCATCGTTTGCCGGCGTACAAAAAATAGTAAGCAAAAAATATAGCTACAGGCACCGCGCACAACAAAAAGTGGCTCAATCCAAACTCGGGCCGCACATAAAAAGATACTGCCGCAATAAGCACCATAAAAAATAATAACTGGAACGCTTTGCGGATGAGCACATAACTTTTAAAGAAATTTTCCTGCAATTTAAACAGCCCTAAAAACACAATAATAACTACAGGGATGAGCAAAATCAAATCGTACTTATCTAAAACCTGCGGCGCCTTAAAGGTAGAACCCAGCGGCAGCCATATTTGATAGAAGTAAGGCAACCTGTCGTTGAGGTAATAAATTACACCTATAAAAAAGAATACGGTAATATAGCCAATAAGCGTAGCCGTCCACTCGCGCCAGTCGAACGGGCGAAAGATGATGAACGCAAACCAAACAGCTGCCATTAAATAAGTAAAGGGCAAATAAATAAGAGAGCCGGTAGCTACCAGCATACCCAGATCGAAACCTAAAGATTTGGATTCTTCGGTCTTATACAAATCGAGCAGTTTAAACAGCATCCAGATGATCACGAAGTTGCACAGCAAAGGCGCGCTCAAAACCAAAAACGGCGTAAACAACCCCGAAAGCACCACATACATTAAGGCCGGCAAAAAGCTGGGGCGGCCTAATAAGTTATAATGATTAATGAGGTAATTAACCAGTACCGATTGTAGCACCACCACCGCGCCTGCCAGTAATACGCTAACCGCGGGTGTTAAAGTATCGGCATAGGCTTGCGGCATTAGCGCGCGAACGAACGGCTCGGTTAAATGCAGCGGTATGGCGGCAGGCGCAAACAGCACATACCCAGCCCGCAATATAAACAGCAAAATTGCCAGCCAGAAAATGTTCAGCGGGTTAAACCGCCTGAAAATATCGATCATGCAGGTGCCATGGTTTCAAGTGGCAATATTACTGAAAATTGTTTAAGCTGGTACAGCTTACCGGCGGGTATATTGTTTAACCAGTTTTTCTACAATCTGCGCGGTTTCGTCGGGGAAGTTGACTTGTACTCTATTGTTGCTGCCTATCCAGTTGTTAATAAGCGGCAGGGTGTGGGCGTTTATGCTGTTAATTACCGGCACGCCCAGTTGTGATGCAGCCAGGGCGTTGCATTGCTGTTCGTACTGGCCCGTCATGGGTACCATCATCACCTTTTTTTGTAAGAACAGCGCCTCGGCCGGCCCCTCAAAACCGCCGCCGGTGAGCAGCCCCTCGCAGGAGGCCATGCTTTGATTGAATCTTGAATTATCGATAGGGAAAATTTGGATATTACCGGTTTGGTAAGGTGTTTTTTGCCGTTTTGAAAAAATATGCCAGGGCACATCAGTGGTTTGGCTCAAAAATTTCACCAGCGTTTTATCATCGTACGCCGGGAGGTAAACCGTATAATGGCCAGCATTAGTTGGTTCCAGCGCACGAATCTCACTACGGATAACGGGCGTATGAATAAAATCGTCGTACCTATCGAAATGGAAACCTACATGATACTCGGTTGGCGAATAGTATTTAAACAACCATTCGGCATAGTTCCAGCTTTTGGGCCTTGGCGTTTTGGGCGACACGAATGAGCATTGGTGACTTAACGATACGGCCGGTATTTTTTGCACCCGGCACGCCCAGGCACTTACAGGTTCAAAATCGTTAATAATGAGATCATACTGGCTGAGCGGCAGGTTATGAATATCCTTCCAGAGCCGCCACAGGTCCATACGTTTGAAGGTAGTCCACTTATCAACCCCTCCCTTTTTACCAAACACAAAGCTAAACCCGTGAAACTGGTGCTTGAGTGGTTGCGATAAAGCCACCTCGGCCTCGGTTCCGCTTACCAGCAAGTCCAGCTCGCCATACTGCTGCAACAGCGGAACAATCTCACGTGCACGGCTGATATGACCGTTCCCTGTTCCTTGTATGGCATAAAGTATTTTCATTTTTTGGCGGCTGGTAACATTGCAAATATAAACGGCTTTTAGGATAAAGCGTTTTTTGTAGGGATAATTTGATTGCAACGGCGTAATTTTACTGCTAATAACTTGCATAATTATCAGATATCATTAAACTAAAAATGGCAATCGAAATTCGATTGCCATTATATTATATTGTAAATATATGTGTTTATCTATTTGAATTTGATACAACAATATTCTTACCCCCAGTTACTTTTAATAATTGGGATTGCATTACTCTATTTCTACTTTGCTTCTTTTCATTCTCCATGTGTGAATGTGTATTAAAAAAATCTTTTAGATTTTTACTTGTTACTCCATTTTGGAGATTGTTAAATTCTTTTTTCATGATTAATAATTTATGTGTTTAGGTACCTCTACTTTATCGCCTGATAAAAATCTAAATCCATTTTCATCAATAACTGCTAATTTAATAACACCTCCTACGGTAGGTATATTTTTTGTATACTTCTGAAAATCAACCTCTAAACGCATCAACAAACTTGCAAGATCTACAGCATGTTGCAAACTTAGATTATTTAAATTGAGTAATTCAATATCTCCATAAAATATATTGTTAAAATAATCATCGTCACGTAATTGTTTTACGAATTCATTTATATTAAAGTTTTCTGGTAATGGAAGTTTGTTTAAAATATTATTAACAAAATCATCAAATATACCGTACATCTCTCTTCCTATACCATAAAGAATCTTTTCACTGATTTTATTTTGTCCATCACAAACTACATTAACCCAATCTTGCTCTTTATTTATGGAAACATAATTATAATTACTTTCATTCAACGTTTCGGCAGATGCTTCAAGTATACTTGCTCTGTAAATATGTGTTAGATGAGTATGTTTTTCATAATACGTAATTATAAATGCCAAGTACCCCATTACTCCGATTTGAGCAATATGTTCCCTTACAAGATTATTTAAGAAATGCTTTACTTGTTCTAACTTTTTTTCTATAGGAATAGCGATATCGTCTATATTAATCTCCGGGTCCAATCTTAAAATTTCAATTATGTCAGAGATACTCTTCCCATTTATATAAGCCATTCCTGTAGTCGTAATGGCAGTAAACCTGTTCAATCTAAAGAGCTTTTCTTCAAAATCTTTAGTGAAAGCTGGCTCTGAATTAAACAGTCCCAAAATATCTTCTGGATTAATTAACTTTTCACCTTGTTGATTATTAGGCTGAGAATCAAGGTACGTAAGGAATTTGTTATAATGTAAGATTGGTAATTGAGATGTTACCAAAGAGTCAGCAATTATAGCGACTCCTTTCTTTGCGACTACGCTTGCAATGAAGGTCATTAATGTGATGTAAGATTAGGCACGTAAGATATTAAAGATTTTAATATTCTAAGTATTAATCTTATAAATTCATTAAAAACAAATATACTAATAAATTTAGTTATATACAAATTTAAACAACATGCACTCCCTGCACTTTTCTACACCTCGCCCCCTGCAACCTCACTCCCCGCAACCCAAACCCAGCTCTTCTATTGCGTATCTACCTTAAACTTCTCCAGCAGCACTTTAATATCAAGGCTATTATTCAGGTCTTCAGTATCGGCTTTGTCTTCTTCGTCGGGTTCGGTATTAAAATCAGCAGCATTATATTTAAAGATGGTCCATTTACCATTAGCATATTCTAACGAAGTGAGACTTTCCACCCAGTCGCCCGAGTTAAGGTACAGTACCGAACCGGGAGCATCGGTAGCCTTAATTTCGCGGATATCGGCGTGATGGATGTGACCGCATATCACGTAATCATATTGCTTGTCAACAGCCAGGTCGGCGGCGGTTTGTTCAAAGTGGTTAATAAACTTCACTGCGTCTTTAAACTTCCCCTTTATTTTTTGCGAAAAGCTCATCTTTTGCCTGCCCAGGGTGGTAAGCAGCCAATTGACCATACTGTTGAGAATGATTAGGGTATCATATCCTACCGCGCCTAATTTGGCCAGCCATTTGGAATGCTGCATGGTTACATCAAACACATCACCATGAAATATCCAGGCTTTTTTGTTATCCACTTCCATCACCAGCTTGTTTAACAACTGGAACTGTCCAAGGTTAAAATCGGCAAACTTGCGGAGCATTTCATCGTGGTTACCGGTGAGATAATAAACCGGCACACCCTCGGTCACAAATTTAAGCAGGCGGCGTACCACTTTCATGTGCGATTCGGGCCAGTACGATTTGCTGAACTGCCAGATATCGATAATATCGCCGTTAAGAATTACTTTTTGGGGGCGGATGCTTTTGAGGTAGCGCAGCAACTCTTTGGCATGACAGCCATAAGTGCCCAGGTGCACATCCGAAATTACTACTATATCAACGTCGCGTTTAGCCATTACGGTTTTTTAAACGTATAGCGTTATTACTGCACATAGGTGCAGCTAAATACAAAGTTAAAAGGTTGATAGTACTACTCGTCGTCATCTTCTTCCTTTACGCTTAGCTCATACGGACTAAGGTAAAAAGCAGCCAACAAAAACAGCAATGCGGTAACTATCAGATAGGGGAACTCGATATTCATAATAACAGGATAAAAGTCAGGTATTTAAATTACTTCCCTGTTAAGACTATATTAAATGTGTGATAGTTACCTCTGTGGAAAACTTTTTTTAATCCTGTTTAATTGTTTGATATGATGCTGTAAGTGTATGCGTATAAATTTCAACCATTGCGGTCCGTTAAGCATGCCCAAACTGGGGTGACTTATCTTATTATCTTTATTAATGCCATTGTGCATAAGTGCCGCCAACTCCTCCACCCGTTTACGCAGGCGAACGATCAAATTGCGGGCTTCTTCCTTGTCTATTTTTTTGGTTAAAGCGGCTATCGCTGGCGGCGCTTGCCTTTTACCCGGCGGTAAACTGCCGATCAAAAAAACGAACATCCCTTTCAGATTCAAACCTTTGTTAGTAATGACCCCCGTTTTACGACAGCATTTTTCGGCCGCTACCGATGAACCTAAACTCGCCTGCATAATATGCGAATACACCTCGGCATAGCTCCATCCACCCATGGGCGGCGTTTGGCCAAACTGCTCATCGGGTATTTCGTCCAGCCAGCTGCGGTACGTATCCAGTGCATCGGTTATGGTTTTATGTTCATCGTTCACGTTCATAATAAGCGGGTTAGTTCATCTAAGCTATGGATCTGCACGGGCACATCATCGGGCTTAGGTGCTTTTAAGGGATTAAAATAGATGGCATCTATACCAAAATTGAGCGCACCATACACGTCAGCCTCCAGGCTATCGCCTATCATCATACTTTCTTCCTTTACTGCGCCGGCCAGGTTAAGGGCATGCTCAAATATAGCCTGATGGGGTTTGTTAAAACCTACTTCCTCGGAAATTATGATATGCTGAAAGTATTTGATCAATCCAGAGCCTTTCAGCTTAACATCCTGCGATTCCCGAAAGCCATTGGTGATTAAGTGCAACGTGTATTTATGCTGCAAGTAACTCAACGTTTCGTGCGCATGCGGAAAAAGATTGGTTTTGGTAGGGCATAGGTTTACATAAGCATCCTCAAAAGTAACCGGTATGGCATCGGGGTGCAAGCCCATGTCTGTAAACGTTTTTTTAAAACGGGTTTGGCGCAGCGTTTCCTTGTCTATCTTGCCCAAATGGTAATCTGCCCACAAAGCATGGTTATTACGGGTATAAGTGGCTATAAAATCGGCGGCGGATGCCAGTCCTAACGTTTCCAGTTCGTGTTGTACAAACAGCTCATGCAGGGCTTCCTCCGCATTACGGTCAAAATCCCAAATAGTATGGTCAAGGTCGAAAAAAAGATGGGTATAATGCTTCATATTTTAACGTGCGGATGTGCAAATATGCAGATGTGCGGATGAATTAAAAAACGGTAAATTGTTTTGAACCTGAATTTGCAGGATTATAGAATTGACAACATCCTACCATCTGCACATTTGCACATCCTTTAATCCGCACATCGCTTCTACACCTTTTCACCAAATGCCAAATCGCCCGCATCGCCCAGGCCGGGCACAATATAAGACTTGGAGGTCATTTCTTCATCTATCGCACCAATCCATAAATTGGCCATGGGCAGGTTGGCGCGCACGTGTTCCACGCCTTCGGCACTGGCAATAACTGCAGCAACATGCAGGGAAGCCAACTGGTACTGACCTAACAACTCCTTGCATACCTGCACCACACTTTGCCCGGTAGCCAGCATGGTATCAATAAGTATCAAAGTTTTACCGTCAAGATTAGGGGTGGATATATGTTCAATTTCTATGATGAAACTACCGGTCTTTTTGGTTTTACGGTGCGCCGTTACAAATGCCGAAGGCGACCTATCGAACATGTTCATAAACCCCTGATGAAAAGGCAAGCCAGCCCGTAGTATGGTACACAGCACGGGTATTTCGGCAGGCACGTTTAATTGCGCTATTCCCAACGGGGTTTGCACCTCAACGGCATCATACTTCAATTTTTTACTGATCTCATAAGCCAGCGCTTCGCCAATACGTTCCAGGTTACGCCTGAAACGCATACGGTCTTGCTGGGTTTCGGCATCGCGCAGTTCGGCCAGGTACTGGTTACAAACCGAATTAATATTGTTGAGTATAAAAAGCATGTGGCCCAGAAGTTTAAGTTTTAGCTGTTAATTGTACGGTATAAAAATAAACCTTTTATAATTATTAAACGTTTATAATCAGGCTTAAATATTTACATATAAGCAACCATTCTACAAAAGCTGTGGTTTAATTTTGCTAATATTTTTCGTATCTTTATCATACATGGATTTTAAAATCAATTCGCATTATATCCCTTCCGGCGATCAGCCTACAGCCATTAAGCAACTGGTTGATGGCGTACAAAGTGCCGAACCTTACCAAACCCTGTTGGGGGTTACCGGCTCGGGTAAAACGTTTACCATTGCCAATGTTATTGAGCAAACGCAAAAGCCTACACTCATTTTAAGCCATAACAAAACCCTGGCTGCCCAGTTATACGGCGAGTTTAAGCAGTTTTTTCCCGACAATGCGGTTAACTACTTTGTATCCTACTATGACTACTATCAGCCCGAAGCCTTTATACCTACCACCAATACCTATATTGAAAAAGACTTACAGATAAACGAGGAGATAGAAAAGCTTCGTTTGCGCACCACGTCTTCGCTCATGTCGGGCCGCAGGGATGTGATCGTAGTGTCGTCCATCTCGTGTATTTACGGTATGGGTAACCCCGAAGATTTTACCAACTCCATATTTAAATTTGCTGTTGGTACGCGTATTAGCCGCAACGCATTCTTGCACCGTTTGGTAGAAATTTTATACGCCCGTACTACTGCCGATTTTAAGCGCGGTACTTTCCGTGTTAAAGGCGATACGGTAGACATTTACCCGGCTTACCTCGATTATGCCTACCGCGTATCTTTTTACGGCGATGACATTGAAGAACTCAGCACCTTTGACCCGGCAACAGGCAAAACGCTGGAAAAAATGCCTAACATGGTACTTTTTCCGGCAACGTTATATGTTGCTCCGCGCGACAGGTTTACCACCAGCATTTGGGCCATACAGGAAGAACTGGAAATGCGCAAGCAGCAATTTATTGGTGAGCAACGCTTTTTAGAAGCCAAACGTTTGGAAGAACGGGTGAATTACGATTTGGAAATGATGCGCGAACTGGGCTACTGCTCGGGTATTGAAAATTATTCCCGCTTTTTTGATGGCCGTAAGCCTGGCATGCGCCCCTTTTGTTTGCTGGATTATTTCCCGGATGACTACCTGATGGTAATTGATGAGAGCCACGTTACCGTGCCCCAAATACGTGCCATGTATGGTGGTGACAGATCGCGCAAAATATCATTGGTTGATTATGGTTTCCGTTTACCGGCCGCTATGGATAACCGTCCGCTTAACTTTGATGAATTTGAACGCCTGGCCCCCCAAACCATTTATGTGAGCGCTACCCCTGCTGATTTTGAACTGGAGAAATCGGGCGGTGTGGTGGTGGAACAAGTGATACGCCCTACTGGGTTATTAGATCCGCTGATCGAAATCCGCCCCATCATAAACCAGGTGGATGACTTGCTTGACGAGGTAGATAAAACCATTAAAATGGGTGACCGTATTTTGGTAACCACTTTAACCAAACGCATGAGTGAAGAGCTGGCCAAATACATGGACCGCTTAGGGATTAAGTGCCGTTACATTCACTCCGAGGTTAAAACTTTAGATAGGGTTGAAATATTACGTGGTTTACGCCTGGGTGAGTTTGACGTATTGATAGGGATTAACTTGTTACGAGAGGGATTGGATTTGCCAGAGGTATCATTAGTGGCTATCTTAGATGCTGATAAGGAAGGTTTCCTGCGGTCGGAACGCTCATTGATACAAACTATTGGCCGTGCTGCCCGTAACGATCGCGGCCGTGTAATTATGTATGCCGATACCATTACCGAAAGTATGCGCGTAACCATTGAAGAAACCACCCGTCGCCGCGAAAAACAGATGGCCTACAACTTAGAGCATGGCATTACGCCAAAAACGGTAGGCAAATCGCGCGAGGCTATTATGGAGCAAACGTCGGTAATGGATTTTAAGGGTGGTACGCAAAAGGCTTACGTAGAAGATGCAGAAGTTACCCTGGCCGCCGACCCCATAGTACAGTACATGACCAAGCCCGAATTAAAGAAGGCCATAGAAAACACCAAAAAAGACATGATGGCCGCTGCCAAAGACATGGACTTTTTAGGGGCTGCCAAACTGCGTGATGAAATGTTTGCCCTGGAAAAAATGATGAGCGAAAAGTTTTAGGTGAATGTGCGGATGTGCAAATGATAGCTGATACATTCAGTTAATTCTATAATTCTGAAAATTCTGATTTATATTTGATATTATGCAGTTTTCCGATTTAGACTTAGATAAGACATACAGCTACGCAGATTACCTACAGTGGACATTTGAAGACCGCCTGGAATTAATTAAGGGTAAGATCTTTAAGATGACACCAGCACCGGCATCTTTGCGCCAACGTTTAAGTGGCGCAATTTTTGGTGAGTTATATATCTTTTTGAAAGGAAAACCATGTGCGGTATATTCTGCTCCTTTTGACGTAAGGCTTTCCTCGAAAAACAATGAGATAGAAGACAAAAAGGTATATACCGTTGTACAGCCCAATATCTGTGTAATATGTGATCCCGCTAAAATTGATAAAAAGGGCTGCACCGGCGCGCCAGATATTGTTGTAGAATTTTATCGCCGGGTAACAACAAAAAAGAGCTGCAAAACAAATACGAAGTTTATGAAGAATCGGGTGTAAAAGAATACTGGATCGCATCCCCTCAATACAAAAGCTTTTTACAGTACACATTAACCGATGCTGGCCTTTATAAAGCATCCCGATTAATGACCACTGGCGACGAAGTAATTACTCCTATCTTACCGGATTTTATTTTAAACCTGGAAACGGTTTTTGAAAATATAGACTATAATTTATGACAAACTGATAGCAGAACCAAATCATATCCAAACATTTTTTCCGTTATAAACTTATATTTGTAGTCAAATTTTCACCGGATGTTATTAATACGTTTCCTGATCATTGCCATTTGTGTTTTATATATTGTTCGCAGCCTGGCGCGTATATTTTTGCCTATGCTGTTTCAAAGCATGGTAAACAAAGCACAACAGCAACAAAATACCCATCAATACAAAGAACAACGCCCTAATCAAACCGAAAGCAAGATCAAAGTCGACTTTGTACCTCCATCCTCAAAGAACACTATACCTGATAACGAGGGCGATTTTATTGATTACGAGGAGGTGAAAAAATAACATGAAACCACCCGAAAACGTATTTAGAGATCGTAATTATAGCTTACAAGCAGTAATATCTTTAATTACTGCCAATTACATCGTGTTTGCTATTGCCGTGCAGGCCTCAGTTAATTGTGAACGCATCCATTGGTTTTTATGGCTGGTACTAATAGGTTTAGCTTTATACAATTACTATATTATTAAGCGTAACACCGATGAGTTTGCCGAGAAAAGAACCCAGGTAATTTATGCTACGAGCATTTTAGGAATGGGATTACTGTACTATTTATTAGGAGTAGTTAACCTGCATTGCCATTTAGTTAAACCCCTTATAAACTAATCGTTCCTATTATCGCTCATTTTTATATTTTTGGGGAATAATTTTTTCCCTAAATATAAATGAGTAACTGGTTCAAGCGCAATGGCATTCACTTTGCCATCTTCGGAATTTTTTTAGCAATATGTTTCTTTTACTTTACTCCTGCATTTCAGGGTAAAGCCCTCAATCAGGGCGATGTGCTCAGGGCGCAATCAACACAAAAAGAAATAATGGACGTGAAGGACAAAACCGGTAAAGCACCGCTTTGGACCAACGGCATGTTCAGTGGTATGCCCTCTTACCAGGTATGGGCGCCTTATTCAAGCAATATAACTACATACGTGGTTAGCACGCTTAAAGCGGTGTTCCCTAACCCGGTGGATACTGTGTTATTATTATTGCTGGGCACCTACTTTTTATTATCGGTATTAAAGCTTAACCCCTGGCTTGCAGCTGCGGGTGCTATAGCTTTTGCCTTTTCATCGTATAACTTCATATTAATTGATGCCGGGCATGCCAACCAGGTATTTGCCATTGCATTTTTTGCGCCTATCATAGCCAGTATTATTATGGCGTTCAGAGGGCAATACCTGTTAGGTTCAGCGCTTACAGCATTTTTCCTGGCAATGGAAATCAGGTCGAACCATATTCAAATGACCTATTACCTGATGCTGGCCCTCATTATTTTTGTGTGTATTGAAATGTACCACGCATTTAAGAACAAGCAAACTAAACCTTTCTTTAAAAGCATTGGATACTTAAGCGCGGCTACTATTTTGGCTATTGCCGTAAACGCTGGCTCGTTATGGACCACCTACGAATATGGTAACGAATCCATTCGTGGAAAATCCAACCTCAATGCCAAAACTACCGAGCCATCAAACGGCTTAAGTAAGGAATATGCGTTTCAGTGGAGCCAGGGCATTGGCGAATGCTTTACCTTTTTAGTACCTAACTCCTACGGTGGCGGTAGCCGCAGCACCATTGATGCCGACTCTAAAGTGGTTAAAGTATTAACCGATAAAGGTGTTGATCCTACACAGGCAGCAGGATTTGCTCAGCAAATGCCATCATACTGGGGAGCTAAACCTTTTACCGAAGGGCCTTCTTACTTTGGCGCTGTAGTTTGCTTCTTGTTTGTATTTGGCTTAATTGCAGTTAAGAGCCGCTTAAAATGGTGGTTATTAGGAGCTTCGGTCTTGACCATTTTACTATCGTTCGGCAGCAACTTTCCGTTACTGTCCGATATTTTCTTTAACTACTTCCCGCTCTATAACAAATTCCGTGCGCTGGATTCTATTTTAGCCATAGCTGAACTTTGCTTCCCTGTATTAGGCTTTTTAGCCGTGCACGAAGCTATCACCACTACCGATAAAGCAGCTATACTAAAAAAGCTGATGATCGCTTTTGGTATCACAGGAGGCATCACCTTAATTATTTGGTTGCTGCCCGAACTATTCTTAAGTTTTAAAACTACCGCACATCAGGATTTTATAGCGACCATGGCACAGGCTATAGGAGGCGATACACCATTTGCCAACGCGATAGCCAACGCGCTGATTCAGGACCGTGCTCACTTAGCTTCTGCCGATGCCTTACGTTCGCTTATATTTATTGCTATTGCCTTTGGTTTGCTCTGGGCTGTGTTAAAGCAAAAAATCAACGCATCCGTTGTGTCAATTGCATTTCTACTTTTAGTGGCTGTTGACCTTTGGAGCGTAGATAAACGTTATTTAAAAGACGATAGCTTTGTAGCTAAAGAAGATTTGGCTAAGCCAAGGGAGCGCGAGGTTGATCAGTTTATCCTTCGTGATACCGATCCTGATTTCCGTGTGTTCGATTTAAGCGAAGGTGATCCGTTTAGCAATGCCAATACCTCTTACTTTCACAAAAGTATTGGCGGGTACCATGCAGCCAAATTAAAACGCTATCAGGAACTGATTGAGAACCAGTTTACCAAGAGCATTAACCAAGATGCATTGGATATGTTGAACGCTAAGTACATCATTACTGCTGATGAAAAATCGGGTAGTGCAAAAATGCAGGCTAACTCTACAGCCTGCGGACATGCCTGGTTTATAAAAAGTATTAAATATGCAGCCAATGCCGATCAGGAAATGGAAGCCATCAGCAGCTTTGATCCTAAAAATGAGGCTATTGTTGACGAGCAATACAAAAGCATGATGAGTAAGCCGCATGCACTTGACCCG
The DNA here is from genome assembly GCF_042679325.1 of Mucilaginibacter terrae. GTDB lineage: Bacteria > Bacteroidota > Bacteroidia > Sphingobacteriales > Sphingobacteriaceae > Mucilaginibacter > Mucilaginibacter terrae. The sequence goes on along the minus strand of NZ_JBHTMJ010000010.1, from coordinate 137,892 downwards.
GCGGCTACTATTAAATTAACCAGCTACAACCCCGATCATTTGATTTACGAAACAGGCTCACAAACTCCTCAAACTGCGGTATTTTCCGAAATCTATTATGACAAAGGCTGGAAAATGCTGATAGACGGTGAAGAGAGGCCATTTTTTAGAGTAGATTACTTACTGCGTGCTGCCGAAATTCCGGTTGGTAACCACAAGATAGAATTCATTTTTCATCCAACCTCCTACTATGCTGGCGAAGGTATTTCTTTGGCCGGCTCTGTACTATTGGTATTAATGCTGGGCGGTGCTTTTTACATGGAGAGCAAAAAGAAAGGCCAGCTGATAAATAAAGAAGCGTAAGCAAATAATTAATCAAACGAAAAAGGGATAAGCCGGTGGTTTATCCCTTTTTACGTTTAAACAATTAATGCTAAATTTACTTAATGGAAAATTATTTGGAGAGGATAACAATTGATACTGGTATATGTCATGGTAAGCCATGCATTAGACACATGCGCTGGCCGGTAGAGGCTATAATTGACCTGGTAGCATCCGGTATGTCTTTCAATGAGATCATCAATGACCATCCTGAGTTAGAGAAGGAAGATATTTTAGCTTCTCTATCTTACGCGAAAGTTGTTCTATCAGGTAAATCTTTGTTAGAGGTTAATTAATGAATTTCTTAATTGATGTTCATTTGCCAATAAGCCTGTCCAAATATTTGAATAATCAAACAGGTTGCACTTCAATTCATGTAAATCAGATTTTACAAAAGTGGCATACCACCGATGCCGAAATAAGCCGGTATGCTGATGAAAATAATATGGTTGTGATCAGTAAGGATAGCGACTTTAAGGATTCTCATTTCATCAACAAAACGCCTGAGAAATTAATAAAAATAAATTTAGGCAACATATCAAACAGTGATTTGATAACACTATTTAAAAGCTACTTGTACTTTATTATGCCTTTAAATGACAAGGCAAGTTTTTACATAGAAGTCAGTAAAGAACAACTGACTATCATAGATTAATCATTTGTCCTCTTATGCAATAACCAGTACCAGCCCAGGTTAAAGGCAATTACCAGATGGTTAAATAATGTGGGCACCAAACCGTAATGCTCTCGCATAATGAAAAAACGCTCCAACAAACTTTGACGGTGCTTGGTTTTCGACATTCCTCCTACCAGGTATTTGGCCACATACTGATGTACATTCACAATTCTTTCCGCTCGTTTTGCCGCTTGTAGTATCCAGTCTATATCGGCGCTGAGCTGGTACTTAGAATTATAGGGTTGCGTTAAAGAGCGTTTAATGTAAATAGCCTGATGGCTGATGGCCATTCCATACTTAAAATCTTTCCAGGTAAACTGTTTAGGCGCCTTGTGGCGGCGCTGACCTAAACTATGTCCCGCATCATTGATCATTTCTGTCTCACCATAGTAGATATCGGCATCAGTATAAGAAGAAAAGATTTTCGCAACGGTATCGGGTGCATAGATCTCATCGCCCGAGTTCATGAATAGTACATAATCGCCCGTTGCTGCGGCCAGCCCTTTATTCATGGCATCGTAAATACCTTTGTCCTTGCCGCTTATAATAATATTGATCCGGTCTTTATATTTGTTTATAACATCCAACGTACCATCGGTAGAGGCACCATCAATTACAATGTATTCGATGTTGCTGTACGATTGACCAATCACCGAAAGTATGGTGCGCTCTATATCGCGAACGTTATTGTACACAACGGTTATTACGCTAAGTTCAGGGTTAAACATGCGCTCCTCCGGGTTCGGGCTTATTCACCAACTGATTATACAATTGCATGTGTTTTTGCGCTATAACTGGCTCCGCAAATTTTTCCATTACCGTTTGTCGGGCTTGCTGCTGCAAGGCCTGCTTTTCTTCGTTATTAATAACCCATTCCATACCATCGGTAAAACTTTTAGCCGACCGGTACTCGGCCAGGTAGCCGTTGTGCAGGTGTTCAACCATATCGGGGATGCCACCGGTGTTAAAGGCCACTACAGGCGTACCGCAAGCCAGGCTTTCCATTACAGTATAAGGTAGATTATCTTCTAAGGAAGGGATCAAAAATGCATCTGCGGCAGCGTAACACATGGCCAGCTTTTCATCATCGTTAATAGTGCCTAAAAAACTGGTCTTGAAAGAGAAATCGGGTACATCCTTGGCATTGCGGTTCCCGAAAACTACCAGCTCTATCTGCGATGCTTTTACGCCCAAACGTTCTTTCAACAGTTCCAAACTTTCTAACAGGTAACTGGTACCCTTGTGCAGATCCTTACGCGATGGCATAAAGCCGGTTAAAAAGATAAACTTGTCTTCGGGTAAACCCATTTGCTTTTTAGCGTTTGCCTTACCGGCAGGTATAAAAACTTGGGTCTCGAGGGTGTTAGCGATATTTAATACAGGCTTATCTTTCATGAGGCTGCTTTGCAAAACCGAGTTCAGCATCCATTTGCTTGGCGCTATCACATTGAAACTTAATTGCCTGTATGCATCGGCCTTTTGCTTCCATATTTTGTGTGAGGCATCATCGGCTCCCGCCTTTTTAAGCAACGGACAATAACCGCACTGGCGCATAAAATGATCGCAGGTATAACGCACATGGCATCCGCCGGTAAAGGCATTGCTATCATGAAAAGTCCAAACAATGGGCTTATTCAGCTTTGCCAGTTGGGCTAGGTGGGCGGGGTTTAAAAAGCTGTGGTTTATCCAGTGCAGGTGTATGATATCGGCAGCCTTCACATCGGGGTGCTCAATTACCGACCTCCCGAACCACGTAAACGAAAATGGCGTACGTTTCAAAGTATTCAACATCCGCTTAGCCAGTATGCGTTCGAAAACAATAGTGGCTGCCGTGTATGCTTTTTGTACCGCCGTTTTGTTAAACGTACCTACCGATAAATTCTTTCCAAACTTATAATGTACAACAACTTTCGAGTCAATACTTTGGGCAAGTAATGCCTTGTTTAAGCGCAGGCAAGCCCTGCCCGCTCCCCCATTACCGTCATAAGTGTTAATATGCACTACTTTTAGCATGCTCAAAAATACATTTTTGATGCATAGTTAGCTTATAAATCAGCAATATGAAAAGATTATACCTAAGGCAGCGAACTAAAACAATTTTGTAAAAAAAACAGGGCAATATGGCGAGGTGGCTTTAATTATCTTTTCTTTGCAACTACATGAGCAACGAACTCACCGACCGTAAATTTTGGGCTAATTACTGGGAATCGAAAACCGACCTGGCTTTTGCCGTACCGGCAAATTACACGTTTCACCAGCTTTTTAAAAAACTGCTGGCTGGTAAGTCTATTAAAACTGCTATAGAACTGGGCGGCTTTCCAGGGTATTACGCTATATTTTTGAAAAAGTATTTTGGGTTGGATGCCAGCCTGTTCGATTTTTATGTACACCAGCCGGTATTAAAGGAAGTGCTTGCCGCCAACCGGCTTAGCCAGAATGATGTAAAAGTAATTGAGGGCGATCTGTTTAAATACCAACCCAAACTGCAATACGACCTCGTACTTTCCTGCGGATTGATCGAGCATTTTCAGGACACTAAAGATATAATAGCCCGCCACCTGCAGTTTTTGAAACCGGGCGGTACCCTGTTTATTACCCTGCCTAATTTTACCGGCGTTAACGGCTGGGTACAGCGTAAGTACGATATGGACAATTACAATAAGCACAACATCAGCAGCATGAACCCTACCCTGCTGGCCGGTTACTGCAAAGAGTTAGGCTTGCAACAGGTGGAGGCTTATTATTACGGTCATTTCTCTATTTGGCTCGAAAACATGAAGCAGCAAAACGGCCTCACTAAAGGCTTTTTAAAGGCTTTGTGGCTGACGGGTAAAGTGTTCACTAAAGTAATTCCTATAGAAAGTAAAAATTTATCCCCTTACATTGTAGTTAAGGCTGTTATGTAGTAAATCATCCGCCTGAAAAACAGGAAATAAACAGAACCTGCCTATGCCAAAACGGTGGATTTAAAAAGTGATTCATACCTGGCCTTGCTGGAAATGCAGATCTGACATTATACTATCTTAATAGCATACTTAACCAGTAACCCCGCCAAGCCCTGTTCTGCAAAAACAGCTTTTTTAAGCGTGTTAATTTCAGGGTCGATGGTGTAATTGTATGCCGTAACAAAGTTAACGCTGCTCAAATCAGTACGGTTAAAAACGGTACCGCCCATATCACACTCATGGAACTGGGAACCGGTGAGGATAGATTGTATAAAGCTTGTTTCTTTTAAGGAGCATTTACTGAAGTTGGTCTTCAGCATTTTTTTGCCGGCGAAGGAGGCAAAATCAAGTGTACAGTTTACAAATTCTACACTAAATAAAAAATCGCTGCACTCGTGAAAGTTTACCCCAAGTATTTTACAGTCTTTAAAAGTTACGCTTTGCAGGCTGGTATTACCTAATTTCATAAGTGCTAAGTTGCATCCCTCAAAGGTGCAATCTAAAAACTTATTATCCGAAAACGTACTGTCTGAGAAATTGCACAGCTTAAAAACACAGTCCTGAAACTCGCGCCCTGTAATGAACTTACCGGTGTATATTACTTTCTCAAAAGTTTGATCATCGTAGGTTAACTGCTCCATTTATTAGCTTTATTTATGAAATTTTAACACCCGTTTTTACTTATAAGCAGCTGCTAATTTGCAATTCAAAAATCAGAAATTAAATCTAACTTTGTTTATCAATTATCCTGCTAAATTATGAAAACCGCCCTGTTCCCCGGCTCGTTCGATCCTATTACCAAAGCCCACGTAGATATTGTAAAACGATCATTAAGCTTATTTGATAAGCTGTACATAGGTATTGGGGTAAACAGTTCTAAACAAAGTTTTTTAACCATTTCGCAACGTCAGGAAATGCTGCGGGCAGTTTTTGAAATGGAACCTAAAATTCACATTATAGCTTACGAAGGCCTCACCGTTGATTTTTGCAAAAGCATTAACGCCGGTTATATGATACGGGGCATACGTACCGTGTCGGATTTTGAATACGAAAAAGCCATTGCGCAAATGAACCATGCCCTGGCCCCCGATATTGAAAGCATCTTTATTGTAAGCAAACCGGGTTACTCCTCTATCAGCTCCACCATTGTAAGGGAAATATTGCGCCACAACGGCGATGTGAGCCAGTTTATTCCGAAAGAGGCACAGGAATATTTGCAAGCAAATCACGTTTCAGCAGCACATCCATAATAGATGGAAATGTATTGCCCGCAACCAGCGTGATATCGTTTTTGCCCATCCAGCGTACATCGGTAATTCCTTCTTCAATTTGAGGTTTCAGTTTGCCTTTACCTTTATACTTCATTTTATACCAGTGGGTCTTTTTAAGCACCACTTCGCCTTTAATGGTATAAACATGGTAAGTGTTCACAATTTTGTCGCCGCATTTATCAATAGCTATACCGCACTCTTCTTCAACCTCACGTACAGCACCTTCTTTAGGCTTTTCACCTTTCTCTAACTTACCCTTAGGCAAATCCCACTTACCGTTACGAAAAATAAACAGGTAATCTTTTTTACTGTTTTTCACCAAGCCACCGGCAGCTTCTATTAGCGTAACGCTTTTCATTACTTTTTTCAAGAAACCTTTGGCATCATCACATAAAATATAATAGTACAACTTCGGATTGTTGCCAATAATTTTATTGTATAATATTTTCAGATCAAAGGATTGCTGGTCAAGCTGTTCGTACATCTCTGTTTGGGCAGGCGTGGTTTCTGTAATTAAAACCACTTTTTGGTTGATATAAATTCTGTATTTTAGTGCCATGTTTAATAAAAATGAGATTGAACAGCAAGTGGCTGAATTTCTGTTGCAAATTAAAGCAATTAAATTACAACCCGACAATCCTTTTACATGGGCATCGGGGTGGAAATCGCCAATTTACTGCGATAACCGGATAACTTTATCGTACCCCTCCATCCGTACCTATATACGCCAGCAATTAAGCCTCTTAATTCAGGAAGAATTCGGTTCGGTTGGCTGCATTGCAGGTGTAGCTACGGCAGGTATTCCACAAGGTGCATTAGTGGCTCAAGAATTAGGGCTACCTTTTATTTATGTGCGTGCCAAACCCAAAGAACATGGCACCGGTAACCTTATAGAAGGCGAAATTATGCCAGGGCAGCGTATAGTAGTTGTGGAAGACCTGATATCGACCGGTAAAAGCAGCTTGCAGGCTGTTGACGCTTTGCGCGATGCCGGTTATGAAGTAGCTGGTTTAGCCGCAATATTCAGTTATGGCTTTGATATTGCCAATGAAAATTTCAAAAAAGCTAAATGCCGTTTTGTTACTCTTTCTAATTATAACGCCATGTTAAAATTTGCTGAAGAAAAGCAGTATATTAACATGAAAAGCATGGACCTGCTTAAACAATGGCGCACTAACCCATCTCAATGGGGACGGTAACTCTCCAATATATTATCTTTCCATAAAAAAACAGGCTGATTAAATAACCAGCCTGTTGACCTGTTTTATAAATGGAAGCAGGAATTAATACCTGCCGTTACAAAATAGATTAATAAACCTTTTTGCTCTCTGCGTTGTAATATGCAACTATTACATTTACAACCACTAATCCTATAATTATAGCTACCATAACAATGTGTTTATTGTGTGAACTTATACAATGTTAAACGCAAATTATAAACCATTAGTTCATCAATTACACCTTTGAAAACACTTTTCAACAATTAGCAGCAATATTAATTTTAGCTGTAAAATTTGTTAACTAAATATACCATCTATTATAAATTTCTAATCGTAAAAACCGCCCCTCAGCATTATTATAGCGCCATGTAAAAATGTGAGGTGTTGATTTAGATACCCACCAGCGCACAATTGTGGCATATTTACCGTATTTTTGCACAAATACAATACAAGGAACGTCACATGATAACAGTTTCCAATTTATCCCTGCGCTATGGAAAGCGCACCTTATTCGAAGATGTAAATCTGAAGTTTACACATGGCAATTGCTATGGCATTATAGGCGCCAATGGTGCTGGTAAATCTACCTTTTTAAAGATCCTCTCGGGTGAGATAGATCCATCTACCGGTTCGGTAAGTTTTACGCCGGGAGAACGTATGGCAGTGTTAAAGCAAAATCACTATGAGTTTGATGAATATCCGGTTATAGAAACTGTACTGATGGGCCATAAGGAGCTGTATAGTACCATGAAGGAAAAAGATGCTATTTACCTGAAGGAAGATTTTACTGATGCCGACGGTGAGCGTGCAGGCGAACTGGAAAATATTTTTGCTGAAATGGATGGCTGGAATGCTGAAAGTAATGCCGCTACCCTGTTAAGCAACCTGGGTATTAAAGAAGATGCCCACTATAAATTACTGAAAGAATTAGACGGCACCCAAAAAGTACGCGTATTACTGGCTCAGGCCTTATTTGGCAAGCCCGATATTTTACTATTGGATGAGCCCACCAATGATTTGGATATACATACCATTAGCTGGCTGGAAGACTTTTTAGCTGGTTACGAGGCTATTGTTTTAGTGGTATCGCACGATAGACACTTTTTGGATACGGTGTGTACCCATGTGGTTGATATTGACTTTAGCAAAATGACTATTTATACCGGTAACTACACGTTCTGGTATCAATCGAGTCAGCTGGCTTTAAAACAACGTTCGGATCAGAACAAAAAAATGGAGGATAAAGTTAAGGAGCTCCAGGACTTTATCAGCCGTTTTAGCGCTAACGCATCAAAATCGAAACAAGCTACCAGCCGTAAAAAAGCTCTGGATAAGATCAACCTCGATGAAATCAAACCATCGAACCGTAAGTACCCGGCTATTATGTTTAACCAGCAAAGTCGCGAAGCTGGTGACCAGATTTTGCAGATTGAAAACCTGGGCAAAACCCTTAACGGTGAAGTACTGTTCAGCAATATTAATATGATGGTGGGCAAGGGCGATAAAATTGCCATACTGTCGCAAAACAGTTTAGCTACAAGCGCATTTTACGATATTTTAACCGGCAGAGATACCGATTTTACTGGTACCTTTAAATGGGGTATTACCATTAACCCGGCCGATATACCTGCTGATAATGCCGGTTATTTTAAAGGCAAGGACATGAATTTAGTAGATTGGCTGCGCGATTATTCCGCAGGTGATAAAGACGAGCAATTTATCCGCAGCTTTTTAGGCCGCATGCTGTTTTCGGGCGAGGAAGTGTTGAAGAAAAGTACCGTACTATCGGGTGGAGAAAAAATGCGATGCATGTTTAGCCGCATGATGCTACAACAACCCAACGTACTGCTGTTTGATGAGCCAACCAATCACCTTGACTTGGAATCGATAACCGCGCTTAACAACGGCATGAAAGATTTTAAAGGCACTATTTTATTCACCTCGCGAGATCATGAGCTTACCGAAACCGTTACCACCCGTGTAGTAGAACTTACACCAACCGGGCAAATAGATAAGATGATGAACTACGATGACTACATTAACAATAACGTTGTACAAAAGCAACGCGAAGAAATGTATGCTATGGTATAAATACCTATAAATCATATAGTTCATAGTTGATAATCCATCGTTATTAGCATCTAATGTTGTTATTAACTATATAACGCCGTAACTAAAAGCTAAATCAAATATTTTTCGTTTATTTGTAATTGAGTAAATAAAACTGACTTCTTAGCTCAGCCGGTAGAGCAACTGACTCTTAATCAGTGGGTCCGGAGTTCGATCCTCCGAGGGGTCACCAAGAAAAAGCTGCCTTTAAAGGCTAAAAAAGGGGCTTTACAGTAAATAAGGGCACTTTTGAGTGCCCGCTTATCTTTAACTGACGTCCGTCGGTTTCGTAAGATTATCATATTTTTTTGTTTAACTTAACGCAAAAGCGTCACAAATACGTCACGAAGCTTTTGCGTTCAAAAATTTATGCAATGGCTACTGTATGTGCTAAGGTATATGAACATCATAAAAAAAATGATGGATCATATAATGTCAAGATTCGCATTTTCCATAAAGGCGAAAAAAAATATTTAGATACTCCATTTTTCTTAACTGCGAAGCAGCTTACCAAAGGCTTTGAGATCAAAGACGTATTCGTTAAAAAATCGGTTCAAACTCTTGTTGATAATTACAGAAAGGAAATTCATGGATTAGAAGATCGCCTTCAATTATTTTCTGTCGAAGAGCTTAAATATTTTCTTGAGGAAAAAAATGAGGATATTGATTTTATTAAATTTTGTGATAAGCATATTGATCAATTAAGGGCGGATAAAAGAATGGCAACCGCAGCTAACCATACCACTGTAAGAAATAGCTTAATTGATTATTTTAAGAAAGATGTAATTTCCGTTAGAGAAATAACTTCTCAGTTTCTAAGGCTTTACGAACGCCATTTGAGAAAGCCAAGAAAGGTCACACGCTTAAATCAATTTAAAAAAGAGATTACTGTTTTGAAAGAAGGTGTAAGTGATCAAAGTGTATACAATTATACAAGAGATTTACGCACTCTATTTAATGAGGCAAAAAGGGTTTATAATAATGATGATCTCGGAATTATAAGAATTACACATTATCCTTTTACTAATTATTCGATGGTTAAGCCTCCGGCAACAAAGAAAAGGAATCTGACAATCGAAAAAATTAAAGCTATCAGGGATTGCAATTGCGTTCCAGGCAGCCGAGCTGAATTAGCAAGAGATCTCTTTATGCTAAGTATTTATATGTGCGGTATGAACGCGGTCGACTTTTATAACTTTCTGGATGCTGACTGCTATGATAGATTAGAGTATAACCGATCAAAAACGTCAGGCCAAAGGCATGACAACGCATTTATTAGTATAAAGGCTGTTAACGAGGCAACCGAATTAATTAAAAAACATGGTGGTACATTCAAAAAAAGGTACACCAATTATAGAGGGTTAGACAAAGCGCTCAGTAAAGGATTTTCGGTTTTGTGTGAACAGCTGCAACTTAAAGGCGTAACATTTTATTGGGCTCGTCACTCCTTTGCAAATTTGGCTTACAACACATGTAAGTTAAGTAAAGATCATATTGCCCAGGCTCTAAATCATGTAGATGACGGGCACAAAACAACTGATATTTATATCCAGAAAGATTGGGCAATAATAGATGAGGTGCAGCGAACTGTGATTAATTTATTAGAATCTCCGGAAACCATTTTGAGTGATGATAAGAAGCCTGCTACGGTAATATCACATGAAGATCTGTCCTTTCTGAGTTCATTAATAATTTCAAATCAGTTGGACTTGGACACAAGGAAAAAAGTCATGGAATTACACTATAAGCTAACACTATAATTCTTTTTTACTATCTATGGCCTTTGCACGATTAAAATATGAATTCGAATGTAACCGACATTAAATGTAGTAGACTTTTATGTTAATACCTTAAACAATTAACAAACAGGATGTCGGCAACCCTGACAGAAACTATAATAATGTTGAAGAGGATTATAAGTTAAAAGCACGAATTTATGAGACGCGATGATATAGCAAAACTTACCTATAATAATAAGAAATTGCATAAAATAATAATGATTTAGACAATGGTAAGTAGGCATGGTATCTAATAATTACCTATGGCATGGGATTAACTAGAACTACGCTGCATACTAACGGTAGTTAGTCATGCTCTTACCGGGTCTTTTAATTGAACATACATGGGGCATCGTGAGAAAATGATTCCAAGTATTACCGCTGTGCCTCTGCGTATAATTCCTGAAAGCCAAGTAAGATTGCTCCAAGCCGGAGATAAATGTAACTACCACCAGTGTTTTGTACTATATGTTATATCCACATTTTTCGGTTGTACACACGTGCGCCGCGTGCCCTAAAAACAAGGAATTCGTTACCAGATTCAGCCATGGATTTTTAAAGGGAGATGGCAATCTAAATTTTGTAGGAAATTTCAAATGCGGATGTTAAGGAATAGCGGATTTGAACATCAGTTCAGCAAAACAGTTAAATGCCTTACCTTCCAAGTATAAAAATCCAGTGATTCTTCTGAAATATCCCGTGAGCAGTACATGATCAGTTCTGGTGTCATCTTAGCAGGGTCGAGTGACATCGAATCAATAAATGCCTTCTGATAGCCTGCTGAATAAGTTACTTCATCAAATTCCCGCTTGATTTCAATAAAGGCCCAGTAATCAATTGCATATCGGATGAGCTGATGCCTGAAGTAAGGCTCATATTCTATCTTTTCCGGATCTACAACGCCGAATCCGGTGATAAATTCAACATCCATGGGATTGACCGGATGAGGTCCGGTATGGTAACGGCCATAGGCCAGCAAGCACCAGTCTGGTACGTTTTCGGGAACCTTTTCCATGTGGGATGACCTGTATCTCCAGCTTTCTTTTTGGGCAGGTGAGTAGATCATAATTCTCGTGGTGGGTGATCACAAATTCTTCCATTGTAAAAGAGGGATTATAAGTAACGTAATCTGTCGTCTTTATGATTGTTCATGGACTGATGACCATTGAAGTTTGCTATAAAGGCTGCCAGTTGCTCCTGTTCTGAAATATCAAGATGGTTCCCATCATAGATCCAATACCCGTTTTTGTCGAACAGGATCCGGCCGCGGCTATCTGCCGCTGAACGGTCACTGGAGGCTGTATCAGGAGCAAGCCCGTATCGCTTAGGCTCATGGATATAGAAAAAGCCGACGTCATTCCGAAAGAGCTCATAGACAAAAGGGCCGTCTTTATCTACAGGCAATGGTATAACCTTGATGATGGAAAACACTCCACTATCACTTTCAACAGGAAACGTTTCTTCCGACTTTAAAGCTGGTACTTTCATCTTTTAGTCAATTAGTGTTTTAACATCTCTTTTTATTTCGTTTACGCTGCGCAGCAGTTCCTGCATCATGGTTTCCGATGATGGAATAACATCAGTGATGTGGCTATGATATTTCCAAATCTCCAGCACATCACCCGCAAAAACTTCTTTATCGGCATAAGCCGGGTTAAGCGAATGCAGTAATAACATATCCTCCCGGCTCGTCACCATTTTAAACAGGAAGCTTTGTTCCGTTCCCATAATTACAATGCAGGCCGTATCTTTAAGTTCCCGCCAGTCGCCGGCGTATTCGGTGATGACCAGGCAGTTCTCCGGAATGGGTAACATACTATCACCTTCTGTGGGGAACATCCGGTAAGTACGGTTTTCCGGCAGATGCGGCATCGTGAATTTAGGCAAGCTGGTAATGTATTCCGGGTCATTGTAACCTACCAGGTAACCGGCCTTGGCCTTGATCGGCACAAACTCAATATTCTCTTTGTTATTAGCGTTAACAGTTATCGCTACCACTCTCAATTTTCCGCCTGATACAAACACGTCATTGCCCGCTTCCAATTCCCGCAGTTTAAGTTCGGTAATCTTGGCCAGGTTAACCTTTAAGAACGTATCAATGGCTAATCTAAAATAGGTAGCGACTGCTATTAAGTCTTCAATAGATGGGTTTTTGGTAGCCGCACTTTCCAGCGCGTTCAGTTTTACGCGCGTGAAACCTAGCTCTTCAGCTAGTCTTTCCTGACTCATTTTCTTCCTCTCCCTGAGGAACTTAATATTGGTTGCCCAAAAGATTTTTGGTTTTTCCATTTGCTTTCGATACTATTAGTATCAATAAAATGATACCATTGGTATCAAAAGTAGCGGTAAAAAATTAAAAAGCAAGCATATGGAACGAAAAATTGTGCATTTGGATATGGATTCCTTCTTTGTGAGTGTAGAACAGTTACGTGACTCCCGGCTCAAGGGTATCCCCCTAGCCGTTGGTGGAACAGGCGACCGGGGCATTATCACGACCTGCAGTTATGAGGCCAGGGCATTCGGTGTACGATCAGGCATGTCCATGAAATTGGCTAAAAAGCTTTGCCCGCAGCTGTTGATCATCCGGGGAGATTTTGAACGTTATAGCATGTATTCGCGGATGATCACCGAGATCATTGCTGATAATACCCCTAAATACGAGAAGGCCAGTATTGATGAGTTCTATGTAGATATGAGCGGGATGGATACGCATTTCGGTTGCCTTAAATTCAGTACGGAGTTACGCCATTACATCATGAATCAAACAGGATTGCCGGTATCCTTTGGACTGGCCTCCAATAAACTGATCAGCAAGGTGGCGACCAACGATGCCAAGCCTAACGGGCAACTGGAGATAGAATATGGATTGGAGAAAGATTTTTTGGCACCCAAGCCGGTGGAGAAGCTTCCAATGGTAGGTGATCAGACGGCTTATGCTTTACGTAAGAAAGGGATCGAGACTATCAAATTACTCAGTGAAGTGCCGTTGCCCTACATGGAATCCATGTTTGGCAAAAACGGGATCGAGTTGTCCCGCAGGGCGAACGGCATCGATGATTCCCCGATCATCCAATATTCAGAACAAAAAAGCATCAGCACAGAGAACACCTTTGAGCAGGACACGATCGATATGCAGTTCTTACACAGTGAACTGGTGCGGATGACGGAAAAAATATCCTTTGATCTACGCAGCAAGGGTTTGCTGACCGGCTGCATTACGGTGAAACTTCGTTATACCAACTTTGATACGGTGACCAAGCAGCAAACCATTGCTTATACCAATAGTGACCACATGCTGCTGCCGATTGCTAAAGAGCTGTTCGCCAAACTCTATGACCGCAGGTTGCTCATCCGGTTGCTCGGTATTCGTTTTACACACCTGGTTCCCGGCACTTACCAGATCAACTTGTTCGAGGACAGCCATAAGGTCATCAGCCTCAACAATGCAATGGACAATATAAAAATGCGTTATGGTGCCGGAAAGATCACCCGGGCAGTTACTTTGCTAAACCGTTAAGCGATGTTCCTGAACTGTAAAACCTATTTCAGCTTCAGGTACGGCACCTATAGTGTGGAAGAACTGGTGGGCCATGCGGCATCATTGGGGCACACCTCTATTGCATTAACCAACATCAATAACACCTGCAGAATCTGGGACTTTGCGGAACTCTGCCGAGATAAAGGTATCAGTCCAGTGCTGGGTACTGAAATTCGGGATAAGAAAAACCGGTTCCAATACATTTTACTGGCCAGGAATACCGCAGGCTTCGGTGAACTGAACCATTTCCTGTCTACGCACCTGGAATTAAAGTTGCCTTTTCCAAAACGGCCGGAGGCTACAAAAGACCTCTATGTCATTTATCCTCTGGGTTGTTTCCAGCCAGAGGAATTGAACGAAAACGAATTGATCGGCGTGCAGCCAACCGAGGCGACCAGGCTCTTTGGAAAGGGCGTAGAGAAATACACTAAGAAATTTGTCGTCCGTCATCCGGTCACTTTTAAAAAGGAGGATTATAACTTACACCGGTTGCTTCGCGCGGTGGATGAAAACATTGTGCTGTCCAAGCAGGAACCCGGGCAAATTTCCCCGCCCCATGAGCGTTTTGTGCCAACTGAAAGAATAGAGAAGGCTTTTGAGCTATACCCGTTCATTGTAGAGAACACCCGGCTGGTTATGGAGGACTGTAGTGTTAAACTGGAGTTCCATACCGACAAGAACAAAAAGCATTACAGTGCCAGTAGTGAAGATGACCGGATCTTTTTAGAAAAGCTAGCTTTGGAGGGGATGCGCTACCGGTACGGCAGCAAGAATAAAGAGGCCGAGCGCAGGGTAAGAAAGGAATTGAAAGTTATTCACGATCTGGGCTTTAATGCCTATTTCCTCATTACCTATAATATTATTCTGTATGCACAGAGCCGTGGCTTTCCGCACGTCGGCCGGGGAAGCGGTGCGAACTCGATCGTAGCGTACTGCCTAAAGATCACCGATGTTGACCCCATCAAGCTTGACCTGTATTTCGAGCGGTTCTTGAATAAGTTCCGGACTTCCCCTCCTGACTTTGACATCGATTTTTCGTGGACCGACCGGGACGAGGTGATCGACTATGTGTTCAAAAGCTACGGAAAGGACCATGTAGCATTGCTGGGCATGTACACCACTTTCCAGCATAAGGCTATCGTTAGGGAACTTGGAAAAGTATTTGGCCTGGCCAAGACGGAAGTGGATAGTTTACTTCGTGATCGCGACGCTACCTTTCAGGAAGACAGTGCGCAGCGGCTCATCTTAAAATACAGTCAGCGCCTGATTAACTTTCCCAACCACTTGTCCATTCATCCCGGTGGGATGCTGATCAGCGAAGAGGCGATGCGCAATTACTGTGCAACGGATATACCACCCAAAGGATTTGTCACCTCACAGCTGGATATGTTTGCGGCAGAAAAGGTGGGCCTGCATAAATTGGACATTCTGAGCCAGCGTGGATTGGGCTCCATCAAGGAAACCATCCGGCTGGTCAAATTAAACAAGGGTGTCGACATCGATATTCACCAGGTCGAAAAGTTTATCAGCGACCCAAAGCTGGCAGAACAGATCAAGCGGGCTGATACCATCGGCTGCTTTTATATCGAGTCGCCCGCCATGCGGCAATTGCTGACCAAACTGCGTTGTGATAGTTACATCACACTGGTGGCTGCCTCCTCTATCATCCGGCCAGGCGTTTCATCCAGTGGTATGATGCAGGAGTATATCTGGCGGTATAACAACCCTGGTAAATTTAAATACCTGCATCCGGTGCTGGAAGAACATCTAAAGGAAACTTATGGGGTTATGGTTTACCAGGAAGACGTGATCAAGATTGCCCACCACTATGCCGGGCTGGATATGGCCGAAGCCGATATCCTGCGCAGGGCGATGTCGGGCAAATATCGGGGCGATAAAGAAATGCGACGCTTGGAGGATCAGTTTTTTGCTGGCGCAAAAGCCCTGGGGCGACCGAAAGAGGTTACAGCTGAAGTATGGCGGCAGATCAGAAGTTTTGGCGGCTATTCGTTCAGCAAAGCGCATTCGGCAAGTTTCGCAGTTGAAAGTTACCAGACCTTATACCTGAAAACCTATTACCCGATGGAATTTATGGTGGGGGTGATCAATAATTTCGGTGGCTTTTATTCTACGGAGCTATATTTTCATGAATTGAAAAAAGCCGGTGCAACGGTTCACCTGCCCTGCGTTAACCATAGTGAGATCATGACCAGTATCAAAGGGGTTGATGTATTTACCGGCCTGGTTCATATTCTGGGCTTGAATGATAAGCTTAAAGAAACCATCATTGAGGAACGCTCTTTGAATGGCCCCTATGCTGATCTGGCTGATTTCATCGAACGAACGAATATCGGTGAGGAATCACTCCATACGCTGATCAATATCGGAGCATTACGCTTTACCGGTCTGAACAAAAAAGAACTGTCCTGGCATGCGACTTTCCTGAAAACGAAAATGAAGAACCGGCATTTAGGTAAACAACTGTTCAAAACCCAGCCGATTGAGTATCAACTGCCACCACTGACCCAATATTCATTGGAGGATGCCATCGACGAGATCGAATTGTTGGGCTTTACCATGTGTAACCCTTTTGATATCGTGGATGATGATGGCGAGTATGTGCCTGCGGCCCATCTGGTGCCTCATCTCGGCAAAGAGATCGTGGTATTGGGTTACCTGATCGACTGGAAACCAGTGCATACCAAGCACGGTCAGTTCATGTTCTTTGGAACTTTTATAGATGCTGCAGGGAATTGGCTCGATACCGTTCACTTTCCAAACGCGGCAAGCTTTTATCCGTTGCAGGGAAAGGGATATTACCGAATGTATGGTACGGTGATCGAAGAGTTCGGGCAATATTCGCTCAATGTAGGTAGGCTGGAAAAAGTTGGCATCAAGAAACGAAAAGGTCAGTTGACGCATTGATGATGCCACAACAGGGTATTGAATAGTGAACTGTAAAATTGAACGATCTTATAAAAAGAGAATAGCCATTAATAAAAGGTATCTTTCGAAAAAACACTATGGCAACCATTAAAAATATCCAGCCGTTAAGCGCTGAAGCTTTGTTCGATATATTGAAAAAAGAGTTTACAGATTATTTGAATACGGCTTTAGATGCAAATATGAGTGTAGATTATGCCCACGTATCTGACATCATCAATATCCACTTCCCGGAAATCACTGAAGGTATTGTATTTTCCCTGACCGTATCAGATGACGCTATCGAGATCGAGAAGGGAGAGATCAAAGAAGATTACAATACGGAGTTGTTGGAACAGCACCTGACAGCTTTCCTCTCTTTGAAAGCGGAATAAAAATTCAAAAAAAGAAGCCGATGCTGACATTGGCTCCTTTTGATTTAATCTTTATAATTTTTGATCGTATCCTCAGAGCGCATTTTGGCTCTTTCCGGGTCTTCCCCTGCATCACGAAATGCCCTGCGCTGACGTAACAGATCCCAGTATTGATCTAACTCGGATTTTAAACGGTGTAGTTCTTTAACATCGTCATCGCTCAGGTCTTCCTTGCCATGTAACTGTTCTTCCCTTGCGGTGAGTTCTTTGATATGCGTTAAAACGTTAACATCTTCTTTCTTTTCCATGATACTCAGATTTTGAACTCGTAAGAAGGCAAGTTATGAATCTTACTTGAATAATATACATAACTACCCAGCACTAGGCCTCATCCACAAAATTGTAATCCAGGGCCGGCAGACCTTCATGTTCAAATCTCATACTAGGCTCCGTAGATTCCAGGAAGTCTTTAGCTATCGAACAGGCATCCATTTCGAAAGATGAATATTGCGTGCGGGCAATTTCGGTAATTCTTGCTTCATTCAGATCGCCCATGATCCATTCATAAGCAAGTGCATCGTTCAATATGGTAGGCATCCGCTCTTTATTGTTGTGCACCTGACGCATCAGATGATTGGCTTCCGTGGTAATGATCGCCAGTGTGTCCACATGTTCGCCGGTATCTTTATCCGTCCAGGACTGCCAGATACCTGCCATATAAAAATAATCTTTGTCCTTCAGGGTAACGTAATAAGGATATTTGATTGCCGTTTTAACGGGCAGGCCTGTTCTTTTATTAGCAGGATAAATATGACGCCATTCGTAAAAGCCGGTCGACAGCAATAAGCACCGTCGCTCTTTAGCCGCATAACGGAACATTGAAGGTTCCCCCTTTTCATTCAAAAACAGATTTTCCGCTTTAGCATTAAGCGTGGTAAAACCAGTATGCCAGATGCCCTTAGCATCTTTATAACCTTTTCTAAAACGGTCAACTGCTTCCCGGTTTCGTAAGTTAGATGGCAAGAATCCCCATTCCATGGGAACGATATCAAAATCATTTCTGGCTTCCGTAGGCTTCAATACAGCGGCATGGCTGTAAGTAAAACCGTCATGAATATCCCTGTCTAAAAACTCATAATGCTCAACTGCCTTTTCTAGGTCCAATAACCTGATGAACTCTGTTCTGGATACTTTTTGCCCGTTATAATAGCACATTTTATTTTTGGTTTAAGTAATTGGTGATCAATGGCCCGATCAGCTCTGCTTCCGCCTGTCTGCCTTCCGGAATCGATGTCCAGAAAACATTTTGTTTCCTGTCCAGTGCCTCGTTTAACACCAGCGGCTTTCGGGCAGTTTTAAAGAGCACCCGGTAAACGATCTGGGTACCAATTTTGACTTCGCTTACCCTTGCGGGGCCTCCATCGAGTTCAATATCAAAAATCAATCCGTTATTCTCCATGTTTTATCATACAAGATATAACTGTGGTATCAGCATTCTAGTTGTACTAAGATACGCAATTCCATAAAACTTTTTAACTGAAACCAAAACCGTTAGGATGCCGACGATTTCTTACCGTAATTTACAGAACGATGAGTTCTCCCGAAAACACCAGTCCTATTTCATTATCCGAACTTGCCGGTTTGGTCAAGGGTGTAGTGGAACAGGCTTTGGGCAGGCACACCTTTTGGGTAATAGCCGATGTGGCCAACCATAATCAAAAAAGCGGCAGGCATTATTTCGATCTTTTGGAGAAGGATGCGGCAGGAGTCGTGATCGTGGCGAAAATTCCTACACGGGCATGGGCAGAAGGCGTACAGAAGATCCTTGCTTTCGAAAAAGTAACCGGTCAAGCTTTCACCACGGGGCTTAAGATTCTGAGTTTAGTGAGTGTGGCATATAACCCGATCTACGGGTTGCAGCTCACGCTAATGGATATCGATCCCAATTTTACTTTGGGCGTACTGGAAAGACAGCGTAAAGAAACGCTGCTGCGCCTGATCACAGACAATCCGCAGCATGTTTGGTTAGCGGATGGCTTATACGTTACTTTGAACCAAAATCTGCCTTTGCCAAAAGTGATCCAGCGGATTGCGGTTATTTCCTCTGCCGTTTCCGCGGGACTGGAGGACTTTCAACATACACTAGACCACAATACGTTCGGATATGAATTTAAGATTGATCGATACTACTCCTATGTGCAGGGTGAAAACAATGCCCAATCGGTCGTTGACCAGTTCATTGCGATCTTTAATTCAGGTATTGCCTATGATGCCGCTGTGCTCATCCGTGGTGGTGGTTCTCAAACGGACTTACTGATCTTTGAACATTATAACATTGCCAGGGTCATTGCCCGGTTCCCAATCCCTGTTTTCACCGGCATCGGGCACCAAAAGAATGAGACGATTGCGGACCTGATGGCACATACGGCTTTAAAGACACCAACGAAAGCAGCTGAATTCATGGTCGCCCACAATAAGGCATTCTTTGATGAGCTATTGTCCCTGGAAAAAAGCATCCTGATCAAAACTCAGCAGTCCATGGCCCGGCACAAACAATTATTTTCTTTGAAAAAGAATGAGGTGAGTATGATTGCCAGAACCTATATCAGCCAACACGTTCAGCAATTACATCAAAAGAGCCAGGGCATCACACATCTGGGCAGGTCGGTGTTGTCGGAGGAACAAAGCAGGCTCCGCTTGTTAAGTGGAAAATTATCCGGACGTGCTCAATTGCTTCTTTACGGCCATAGAAGAAACCTTTTTCAGCGCAGCACGGAAATTGGAATTCAAACAAAGAACTATTTGGCGGAACAGGATAAACGTATCGCTGCTTATCAATCGGAGTTGCATCTGATTTCGCCTGATCGCCTGCTTAGACGGGGCTACGCGCTGATCAAAAAGAATGGCAAGATATTAGGACGGGCGGACAAGCTGGAAAAAGGCAATGAAATAGCGATTATATTAGCCGACCGGGAGGTTTCGGCGACGGTAAATGAGAATAAAAAACATGACGGAAGTGATTTTAACATATGATGAGGCTTACCGGGAACTTGATGAAATTCATGATTCCCTGGTCAATGGGGAAGTTCCGGTAGATGTACTGGCTGAAAAGTTGAAACGTACCGCTTTTCTGGTGAAATACTGCAAGGAGAAGCTGCAAAGCGCGGACAAGGATGTGAATGCGATCATCAGTGAAATGGAACAGGAGGAAAAAGTATCAAAGGGGGCTCTATGATCAACCCGGTTAATCTAACCATGACCTCCGGAAACATTGATCGCCACCTGAGCATCAATCCGGTATATCTGCAGGCTTCGTCGGAAGAGCCGGTTATGCATACTGAAACCTTTTTGATATACGAGGAAATCACGCCTTACGAGGGTATGACCGATGCAGATATATTTAATCATTTAAGCAAGACCCAGGAGCCGGATTACGATCCGAACGATGAGCTCCTTTATCTGGGTGCCATTAAATTCACCTCCCACGAACGCATGACCTGGGAGTGGGAAGGCAAATCCCCTGGCTTTTCAGGGAAAGAGATGGCAGTACTGATCAATTTTATCACTAAGTTCTTTGAGGGAGACGGTGAAAAAAAAGCAAATATGGAAGCTGGCGAAGAATTCATATTGCCCCTGCCGCCAGACACGTTTACCATTAACTTAGTTATTAACGGGATCAGTCAGCCATGCACGGTAAGCAATTGGGGCGAGATTTTTGAGGTCCACCTCCCAGAAGGATACGTTCTTTTGAGTATTGACGAGAATTTGATCTGGCGGCAAACCGAAGGCGTACCGTTACCGGCATCGCTAATTGATGAAATCGGTTACAAGATCAATTCGTTCTATGCATAGAGCCATCCCCATAATAACTTTAAGGATTCCAATAGTATATACGTTTGTAAGTCGCTGAATACAAATGCATCGTTCCCGTATCAAACATTCAAGAACAATAGGTTCAAAACCAGTCAGTCGAAATACACATCATTATCCCATTTCACCCACTTTCCATTTTCAATACGGTTTACTTCCTGGCAAGATTCCCCAAGGTGCTCGTCACAAAAATAATCGACCGCATCCTTCATCAGGTCCCAATCCCATAATAAGCGTCGTTCGCTATGCAGGTTCATCACCTGAAAAAAACGATACTTACTGCGTTCCGGATTAAATTTTCCATACATGGATTTGGAATGAAAGACTGCTACAAGATACAGGTGATCAGCAGGATAGCGGTCTTTTCTTTCCTGTTCAGCAAGTACTTTGATCAATAGTCCAAGCTCCTTGAATCTGATGAACTGTTGATGAAGATCACCCGGCTCAAGAGCGATCTCGAAATTTGGTCTGCCCATGATATAGGATATGAATAATTAAAAATCAAGTTCTTCAATCAGGAAGCCCGCACCCTTCGGTGTTTCTTTTAACAGGCTGTCGGCAGACTGGTAAATATTTTCGAACGGTTGTTTATGAACCATCATGAGTTCCACCAAACCGTTCAAAGCAGCATACGAGGCAATGGCCTCTTGGATGGCTTCATTGGTCCACTGCATGATCGCCGTTTCTTTCATGACCGAGCGCAGCACAAAATGCAACACCAGCATATCGTCCTTCGGGCCAAAGCAGGCATGGTAGATGACTTCCTCCCGGGAAAGGTCCGCATCAGGTTCTATGTTACTGCTGACTACTTCGAGGTATGAATTGATATTTTGGGAAATGACCAGGTCGCGTAACGGATTATCAGGCTTTTTGCGGTGAATAAAGGAAGCTTGCATCATAATGAATATTGAATAACCACCACAAAGCTATGCTAATATTTTTAGTAATTTAAAATCTATTTATTAACATATCTTGTGGAAAACCTTAAAATTTGGTTTTACAGATGTTGAGTTAAGTTGCCGATGCATCATTATGGCGGGATCAGTATACTGCATAAAAAATTAAGCGGCTGTCTTTCGCTTGGTTAGCGATGAACACCTGATTTTTAACAAAGAATTTATAAACGTTTGCGATCTTGCAACAAATATCGATGATGAAAAAAATTTATTTGCTGAGCGGTAGCCTTCTGGTAGCCGCACTGAGTTTGATTTCGTGGGGATTTAAAGGACACCGGGCGGTTGCGAGCATTGCGCAGCAACATTTATCGGCCACTACGGCCTATACGGTGGGCGCATACCTGAAAGGGGAAGCCATGGCTGACGTCAGCACCTGGGCGGATGAGAACAAGAACACCACTACGGCCCCCTGGCATTTTTTGAACTTGGCCCTGGGACTGAACCATGAGCAGTTCGTTAAGGCAGTCAGTGAAATGGGGAATGATAATGTGTATTCCGCTATTTTGAAAACGGAAGCTATTTTAAAAGAAGAGAATGTAGGGATCGACCAAAAGAACGAGGCTTTGAAATACTTGATCCACCTGGTAGGTGATGCGCATCAGCCGATGCATATCAGCCGCAAAGAAGATAAGGGCGGCAATACGATCCAGCTCAGATTTGAGGACAAAGGAACGAACCTGCATAGCCTGTGGGATAGCAAGATGATCGATCACGAAGGATTGAGCGAAGCGCAGATCGCTAAGCAATATGATACGGCAACGCCGGTGGAAATCAAGAAATGGCAGGCGGACAGCCCAATGGAATGGATTTGGGAAAGTTACCAGATCAGCAGCCGGCTGTATGGAGAATTGAAACCGGGGCAAACTATCGACGAGGTATATTATCAGAAAAACATCGGCGTTATCCACCAGCGGGTCGACCAGGCCGGCATCCGCCTGGCAGGTGAGCTGAACAGGATCTTAAAAGATCAAAAAGTAAAGGTAACACAGGTGATACTGACACCTCCGGCTCCTCAGGTACAGCAAATCAAAGCGGCTGAAATTGCATTAGCCGATGTTAAGAACGCCGTAGGAAAGGAAGTTACGGTAACCGGTAAGGTTTTCGGTTCGAGGGATATTGGCAGCATGGTATTGGTTAACCTGGGTGCTGCTTATCCCAACCAGCAGCTGACCGTAGCCTTAAAAGGGTCAGCAAAAATAGCCGGAGCAGGTTTGGAAGAAAAGACGATTACCGTAACCGGTAAGGTGATTGATTATAAAGGCAAACCTGAAATCATCATCACAGATGTCGCCCAGATTGTAATTAAATAAGGAATCAAATAAAAGTCCCCGTGCACTTGCTGCCGGGGACTTTTAACCTAAACCTTATCACGATTAGCAGCAGATCGCTGCGAAATCAGGCAAATATAATAATTAATTTCAATAAAACCGACGTCCTTTAGAGCGGGTGTACTCGCGAAACAACTGCTGCTCGAAAAGCTTACGATGCGCTTCCCGTTTTAGCCGGACCTGGTACCGCCAAAAGAACAAAAGCCAGACAGCCACCACTACGCCATAGCATGGCCATGGATTTCCCTTACCCAAGGTACCCCAAAGGGCGAGTGTGGAAACAAAAAATGTAGCGATGAGGTGCAGGAATGTTTTCATAACGTTTTATTACTTAAATATACTAAATTTCTTAGCTTTCATCAAGACTTTTAACAAATTTTTCCAGGATCTAAATGTGGCACTTACAGGTCAGTTTATACTGCACCTCTAAAATTTCAAGTAGCTCATCCGTATCTTAACTGGTCTAAAAAAGTTCCAACAGCATTCGGTTTCCGGGTCCTGATACCAGTGCGGAGACCGGCAGCCTTTTCAAAAGCATATAAGCTGATCTGCTGCACCGGGAGGAGACAGGAATGCGCTTTCATTTGAATTCGCACCTGATCGTCAAGCAGCATGATCCTAGTCCCATGCCCCTTCAAACCAGCAGCGACCTTGATATCGGTCAGCGTACCCAGCAAACCGCTTCCAAAAACCAGCGTAAACTTTCGCTTTTTGAACTGATGCCTGATCCAAAGTAACTGTCCCATAGATGGCAGGTTACCGGTGGCAATAAACGATAAGGCATCCGGCCTGGGGTAATGGTCAGCGTGCAAGGTCAGAAAGGCGATGGCTTCCATGGCAGAATAGGTGATCACCACTTCCGATGCTGAACGGTTACCGGCCAGCCAGAGATTTGATGTAGTGGGCACTTTGTGCAGTTCCTCTGTAAATAACTCCTTTGCACCGCCATAATCAAACTCGGCTTTTTCCCGGCAATAAAACCAGGCTTGCAATGCTTCAGGCACGCCAAGCCTGGTGAGCTGGTCATTCATTAACGGGACATGGTCTTACCGGGAAGTGTATCACGGGAAAGAGGCAAATTACGCGCTTCCATATCCCCCAGGGCGTTGTGATAACCCGCACTTAATTTCTCCGCTGTGTCATCATGCTTCTGGTTAAACAGCGCGTTCAGGCCCTTATAGAGTACATAACTCAAGCCACCATCAATTAAAATGGAAGCCACCAATGCCAGCTTATTAGCCCGGATACCCTGCGGATCAATCGCGCTATAGTCAAACGTCGTATGGTCTGCCAGCTGCACTTCCTTGCCTTTACGGAAGGCCTCCTTTTGCGCAGGGGTCAGGAATTCCCCATTGACCATATCAGGGGCCAAGATCTTTTCCGTATCAGAAATGATATACTCCCGGGTGTCCGAATCATATTCGACCAGCAGTTCCTTTTGACGTCCAATTCCGTCGGGCACTTTAATTAGCACATTAGCAACCTCTTTCTGTTGCAGCTGCCTCGCCTCGTTCATACTTAAAAATTCGGGGGCAACCGCTTTGCGGTATACCGGGTGGATCAAAAGGTTGACCTTTCCTTTGGCATCGGGCTGCAGGGATAATTTTGCATCCAGCGATTTGATCCTGATATTTTCTGCTTCCAGGTTACTGAGCTGTAATAGGCTGGTGCGCCCACCTGAGAGCAGTGCTTTCAGGTCATCGACATTCAACAGGAGCTGGCCGCCTGCGGCCAGTCCTATCGTTTCCAGGTCCTCCATCGGAAGATCCCGTTCCTTAAAATTCATGAAATTCATCGTTTATCTTCCTCTTGAATAAGTTTGTTCCTGTACTTGTTCCGGCTCCTGCTCTTCTGCCCGTTGTAATGCTACCGGGTTGTTCTTCGCCTCCACCAGTTTGCCAAAGAGCGCATCGGTTGGCTTAAGCTTGAATTTCTCGCCGGTATCGGCTTTTTCCATATCCAGCGTTTTGCCTTTTTTATTTAAGACGGTGTAGGTCGTATTATTGTGGACAATGGCATCCCCTTTGGAAAGGGTGGTGTTCACCCCTACATCTTTGCCTACTGCCGCCTCCCGTTTTTGGCCGACGCCTAATACAGCATTGGCGATACGCTGGGCATCTTTAGCCACCCGGGCGATCTCGTACGGGTCTTCCTTAAGCATCCTGACCCAGTTGCTGGTATAAGCTTTATGCGGGCCGAAATCATGGCCGAGTTTCAGTTCGCCGCCAATGAGCATCGCTGCTGTCGCGGCCCGGAACTCTTCTTTGGCATATTCGGCTGACCCGAACTTTCCTTCCATGGGGCGATTCTGACGACTTTCATGGCCTGTCCAATGCGCCAGTTGGTGAATAGCGACCTGGTAATAGGCCGTCTCGCTGGGGAACTGGTCTTTCTCCGGCATAAAGATGACGTCCCTTTTATGATCGTAATAAGCTTCCTGTCCGCCATCAATGATCACTGCGCCGGATTCCCGGATCAGTTGGCCTGCTTTCTCGATCGGTGACAGGGTTTGACCTTCGTTTTGTTTCTCGAGGAACTCGACCAGGGGCGGAATTTTATCGATCTGCGTGCCGTTGAACAAAAAGGCGACGCCTTTCTCCGGCTTTTCAAATTCCACCCGTTTAGTTTGGGTCACCCCGGCCTCATCGGTGATTTTCGAGCCGTCCGGCTTGCGGATGGCCTGAATATCGCTGGTCTTGGGGAAGGTAATCATCGTCCCCTTGGAATCTTTTTTGACCAGGTAACCGGCAAAGCGTGCCGCTTCTGCCGTCAGCCAGCGCGGGTCTTCATGGCCTTTCATGGCCAGGGCCAGGGCATTGAGTGCGCTGTAACCTTTGCCGGTGGTAGGATTTATGGGTTTTACAAATGCAGGCTGGCCGTTTTCCTTGACCGGCTGTTGAAACAGGGAGGTCCCGGCACTCAGGGACGAGATGAGTTTGTCTGCCACCTGGGCATAGAACGGTTTAAAATTTCTGTTTTTTTCCATGATGAATCAGGGTTTGATAAAAGAATTGAATGGGGTCGATGTAACGGCCCCGGTAAAAGATGGATAGATGAAGGTGCTCGCCGGTCACTCGGCCGGTCGCCCCGGTTATACCGATTGGCTCCCCGGCCCGAACCGAATCCCCGGGCATGACCAGGGGGCGGCTAAGGTGTCCATACCCGGACAAAACCGCACCATGCTGCAAGCTGATATGGATGCCCAGCGCGGAATCATAACCGGTGTAAGAAACCAAACCGTCCATGATGGCATAGACCGTATCACTTCGGGCGTGCAGGTCAATGCCGTCGTGCATCCGGCGTATGCCGCTCAGCGGGTGGGTACGATACCCGAATGCCGAATTTAACCGGAGGTGTTTCAAGGGAAGGCAGACCAGGCAAAGACTGATCAGCAGCTTCATCGGGTAAAGGCCTTGTTGAGATCGACGCTCCGGTTTTGTTTCGGAGCTTCTAAGGCACGCTCCCAGATCCCCGGATTGTCGCGTGCAATTTCGAGGGCATCCCAATTGGCTTTGGGCGTCCCGCGATCCTGGAGCAACATGATCTTGTAGAGCGCGCCAAAGTCTTTCGGGGCCATACTGGTACCGTTTGCCATCAGGTCGTTAAACACTTCCTGTTTGTCTTTAAGGCGGAGCAGTTCAGCGGGATGATAAACGGCATTTTGCCCGTTTTCAAAGGCCACGTAGACCTCATGGTTATAATCGCGGTCATAATTAACCACAGCGATCTTTCCCTGGTTTTGCAGAGGATCGTTCTTCAGGTCCGGGTGCACCATGACCAGGGTGGCCTGCAGGTTGTCATTGTTCATGAATGTTAAATTGAATTAATTTAGAAAGCCGGTGCAGACAAGCACCGGCCGGTATTTATCGCCCGATCTTCGGGCCGGTATTCAATTGAAGTCTGGCTTCAATACTGAGCAATACCGCATCGGTTAGAGACGGTTGTTGCAGAACGATGTGAAAAGCTTCTTTTTGATATTCCGAATTTTCCGCATACATTTCCAGCAAACCGATGCTGATCAGCGCATTTTGCTCGTATTCCGTGAGGTGATCCTTGTAAACGTCCATATACCGGAAGATCGAGTCGGCATCTTTCAGGATGAGCAGGGCAGCGGCATCGTAGATACCTACTTCTTCGTTCTCAAACCCGACATAGAATTCGTCACGGTTGATCAGGGCATAAGTCAGCAGGCCGATGCTGCCCTGTTTGCCCATGGGGTCCTCCGCAAGATTAGGGTGGACAAGTACGTAATCGGGCAGGTGAAATAACTCTTTTTGATTATGCATTATTTGTTCATGATGGCTTTAGGGGGTGTAATCGGTACAGGAGGCGTAAAGGCGAGTACCATTTCCTGTACCTGCCGGGTGATGCGGTCGTAATTTTGCCGCAGTTTTTCGTCGGCCTTCCCGCCGAAATCATAATAAGTAGGCAGGGGTTTGTAATTCTTTTCCTCCTCCCCGATGGCTTTCATATCGAGGTTAATGCGGCAATTCACGGCGGACGTTTCAAATTGCCCGGTATACACTTCCTGTGCATCCGCGGCGATTACGCCGACCATTTCCCCGGCGTTGAGTGAAGCGATCTTGCCGGCCGGGATCAGGGCTTCCAGTTTTTCGTTGAGCGAGGTCGAGGTCTTATTCCGGTCAATGGACAGCCCCTCCCCTAACTGCTTGGATTTGCCGAACAACCGCTCCAGCCATTCGAGCGTCTCCTTGTTCCGGACGGAACCGGAAAGGACGTTACCGATCACTGCCGTAATGGTGGCAGCAGTGTCCTTGCCGTACTGCTGGTTGAACTGCGGCAATTCCTGCAAGCCCATCAGCACGGCCACTTTGTTACTCCGGGCGGTCGCTATCAGGTTCTCCACCTTATGCACGAACAGTGTCGGCACTTCATCCACGATCAAAGCAGACGGCAGGTTACCCTT
This sequence comes from Mucilaginibacter terrae, assembly GCF_042679325.1. Taxonomy (GTDB): domain Bacteria; phylum Bacteroidota; class Bacteroidia; order Sphingobacteriales; family Sphingobacteriaceae; genus Mucilaginibacter; species Mucilaginibacter terrae. The sequence goes on along the minus strand of NZ_JBHTMJ010000010.1, from coordinate 109,618 downwards.
GGTATTGATGAGCTTGGTGAGGCGGTTAATGATGATGGAGTAGCAGGCGGAATTGATGTTCTGCGTGTTCGGATCATTGGCCAGTACGAGGATGCCCGGGTTTTCCCTGGCTGAAATCTTCAAGTCGAAATCATCGCCGGAAAACACCCAGTAAGTCTCCTTCGTGGCTAAACGGCTGATGAAGATCTTCAGCGTACCGATCTGGCCTTCGAGCTGATCAAATGCCTTGGCGTTGAAAGCCGTCATAAAGGGAGAAAGCAGGGCCCGAAGTTCCTGCTCCGAAGTCAGCGTATTGAAGATCTCCTCATAAGAACGGTTCAACAGGGAAAGCACATGCGGGAGGCTCGAATATTTCCCATCCTGGTACTTGCTCATAAAGTAGATACAGGAGGCCAGGAAGTTAATAGCCGACTGGGTAAAGAACTGGTCGCTGCCGCCTGACTTATCCCCTTTCTTGAGTGCCTCCACCAAAGCCTCGGCCGTTTCCGAAGCATCGGCCAGCGAGCGGATATAATCCGCCCGCCAGGGGTTGATGCGCCGGCTTTTCTCTACCTCGTTCAGGTTCAGCACATGGAAGGTGTACCCTTTCATTTTCCCCTGACCACGGGCCAGTAAGTAATGGTAATACGCGATCTGTCCGAGGTCCGGAAATTTAAAGTCATACAGGCAAACCGCAAACTCCTTGGCAATTAATTGCCGGATGAAAGGGTTGACAACGGAAAAGCTTTTTCCTGACCCGGGTGTACCAATAACCATGGTACCGCGAAAGACATTACAGATATTGATCCAGCCATGCCGTACCTTTTTGTCGAAGTAGAACAGCATGGGAATATTGACCGAATAAGGTGTTTCCTTCTTTTGGAGCGGCTGCATAAAGCTTTCCGCCTCGCTGTTCCATTTGTCCTTTCCCAGGCCGGATTGGATGATCTTGGAAATATTGTCCATGGCCACGCTGCACAGCAGCGCACCTAAAAAAGAGCAGATGAGGTAAAGCAGATCATATCCTGTAGTAAAAGGCAGTACCAACGGCGAATCCCTCCCCCGGTATACCAGGCTACCGAAAAACAAAAGCATACCGATCCCTAAAGGATAGGCAATATGTTTTTTAGGGTCGAGGTCGGTTTTCTTTTTTGCCAGTGTCCCTATGCTGACGAGACAGATCAGCAAAAAAGTCGATAGCTTACTATAAATAACCTGGTGATAAACCTGCAGACGGGCGATCTTGACCAGGGCGACATGAAAAATGCCCCAGAAAGGGGCATCACGGTAAATAAAAACCGCGGCTTCTAAAAGAATGCTGATATAAATACCGCATTGCAGGAAGCCGTGGAGTTTCTGTTGTTCTCGGGTTTCTTCCATAAAAAAGGATTAAATAAAAAGCCGCCTGAATCATGGCGGCGACTAAAAGCCGAGGCTCTGCGCTAACGCGAGATCCGCGCAGCTTGCTTCGGCACATCCAGGCTACCGGTATAATGAAAGGTATGGTGATCTGACAGCAATTGCGCCAGCTCCCGCCCATTGGGCACGGCTGCAAAAATGATATGAGCGGGCATCACCTCGGGCGGGTCGAAGGGGTCATAAATATGCGGAAAAGGAACCTGCATGACCCGCTCATCCAGAAAAACCCCGGTCTGCCCATTTTCCATTATCACATCGCTGAAAGGAATCGTCTTCCACGGATTTTGCGGGTCGCGGAATTCCTTACGCTTCGCATCCGCCAGAAAGTCCTGCCCGGCAATCTGCACGACCGGTAGGTCAACAGGAAAGTCGTCCTCCCATCCCGGAACAACCCGGTCCAGGCGGGCTTTGGTGGCATCAGGATCTACGGCGTCCAAAGGATAAAGCCAATAAAGCTTCACCTGTTCAGGCAGATTGTGATGATTCCCCTCAAAACATTTTTAGTATGGGGGTCATACCATACTTCCACATGCTCTTCGAGGTAAAGCATATCCCGGTACCAGTCCATCCGGTTCTGCTCATTGTCCACCTGGATCAGTTCGTGTAAAAAAGCATTGATATAAAATTGCGTACCCTCCAGTTCCAATACCGGGAAAGGGCCGTAATATTCACTACCTATATCCATTATCAATTTAAATTATCGTTTCAATTGGGGCTGCACCTCCTGGATTTCCGCTTCTTCCTCCCCGGTAAACAAAACCTCGCCTTCCGCCTGCTTTTCGCGCTCCCTGATATTCCGGTTTATTTCCTCTTCCAGTTTACCGAGTTCTGCTTTTAAGGCATCGAGTTCAAACTCTTTGGTGAAAGATTTATGGGTAAGTTCCCGGACCTGTGGGATCTGCGTGGAAATAGCAGCCAGTTCTTTTTCGTATTTGGCGGCCATCCCGACCACACGATCTATGGCATTCAGGAAGTACCTTGCAGCCAGTTTAGGGTTATCGATATTCGGCGCACCGGAATTCTGCATGTATTTGATCCGCGTGCCGGGGCTTTCCGCATATAAATGCGTCGCCATGGACGCCTTTCCATCTTCAAAAATGGAAAACTGCTTTCTTACATAAAGATCAAACCCATAAAGTTCACCAATCAGGCGATCAGGGTATTCATAACTCTCCGGTTCATAGTGCTTGTACAGGTCTATCAGGTGACGGCCGACGGCTTCCGCATCAGCACCAGGCAGGTCATGTAAGCGAATGGGATTAAGCTTGGTTCCATCCGGCGCAAAAGCCAGCACTTCCTGATAACGGGCAGTATCCGATTTGACCATTTGTAGGGTTGACACCGTACTTTTCTCCCGCTTTTCCAGATCTTCTAACAAATACCTGCTCCGGGCTACCTCCTTGTAATGGGCTGACCGGTCACTTTCCAGCACCGCGATCTTCTTTTCCACGCGGGTCTTTTCCAATAGTGAGGTATCACCCGACAGGATAGCAATGTATTCGGAGAAGTTCATACCGCTCTGTTCATCCATGGCACCTTCGTCCAGGGTTCGCAACGTCAGTTCATTACTTTTCATCATTGGGGTCCCGCTTATCTTGATAGGTGCCGTGAACAGCTATATGAGGATCAAAAATATGTTTAAGCGTGAGCCACAGATTATCCTGAATATCGACGGCATGCGTACGGCAAATACGCCTTTTTACAAATGGAATGATATTGTTAATGAAAGAACGATTAGGGAAGGGGCTGGTAAATATGCGATGTACTATCTCTGTTATAATCATCCAAATGGCAGCGCCAAATTTCACTTGAATGATCTGGAGGTGAGCTTTATGCAATTACAAAAATTATTACGGGTGTATCGCGGACGGAATTCGGTGTTTAAATTAGATACTAAATGATAATGCAGAAAAGAACAGTAAATATTTGCCTGGCTATTTCGCTGCTAATTTTATTTTAAAGCTGCAATCGGCAAAAGGAAATGGTTGTGGAGCCGATAAGTAAAGAATTCAATGATGAATATCTTACCGGTAAAGGTTTAGATACAAATTTTTTTAATCCTACTGATGTAATGCAATACTATCAGGTATCCAATTATGGTGGTTTGACCGCTGATCAGATCTTTGCCAGGTTGCATGATTTCTCGATTGCGAGCTACCCACCACGAAAGCTAACTCATATTCAACAATTAACAATATTATTCTATAAACAGAAGCTTTTTGTTGACTACCGCGATCATTTGTATGAGTCGGCGAGAGATAACGACACCAGGCGTTTATCCGATTATCATGATGACTTATTAGCGAGTATCAGCTTTGAACGCCTAAAAGATGATCCCCGGAAAATGTCGTTACAAAAGATTCTTTACAATAAAGGTAAATTTCAGAAAGAGATGAATGATACTATTTCAGCACCATAGCCGCCAGACACATAAATAATTATAGGTTAAGCCGAATGCTTTGCTTCACCTTTTCCAGGATCTCTTGTTTTTCAACTTGTTTTAATACGCCTAAAGCCGTTAATGGCTGTACACCTGAATCCAGGGTTAGATAAAGCTGCCAGCCTGCCCAAAACGTTTTTTTGAGGGTAATATCGCGAATGGTTTTATATGCCGCAAAAGTAAGCGGACCGGCATCCATTGCCAATTTACTTGCGCCACTGCCTTTAGGTATCTCCCGGTAATAAAGCCCTTCATCATCCAGTCTGGCGCGTTCCACACCATCTGCATATTTAATAAAGAAATAGCCTCCTAACAAAAAGCCTAATTTAAAGGCAAGCATTAATAGCGAGGTCAGAAATTCTACTATACCTTGAAAACTGACCAGGACCCATTGAAGATTATCCCAAAATGAATCTTTAATATCAACACCCATAAAGGTAAAAGCAAGTCCAACAATTATCAAAATGATACCAATTGTTATGGAGCGCCAGGGCGATAAATAATAGCTCTTTGATGTTTCCCCGTTTTTCATCTGAACAGGAATCGAGTTAAGGTTTATTTTTGTAAAACAACAGAACAAGCACCCGGCCCTTTTCCCGGTAACTTGCGCGGATGGTATTAGGCGCTTCCGTTTCTTCGTTAATACCGGTTAGTATAATCTCCCGCTTGTCTGCACCTGAACTTAACCTAAATACAAAGTTGCCATTAGCTTCAGGGGTACCGCTCTGCGGGGTAAATAGCTGTGTTTTTTGCCGGCTGCTGACCAACCTGATCTTGCTGGCACCGATATAACCATCCGCGTAATCTAAATGAAATACCCGATTTTTGATTCTTGCGGTATATTTAACGGTTTCATACGCTTTGGCCTGCTGAGCCATTGCCGCGCTTGTAGAATAACAAAGGCTGCCAAAAAGGATAATTTGAAATAAGATAAGTTTCATTATATATTAATATGGAATCAATCACTCTTGGTGTTTTTGTACCAATCCAGACCGGAGAAGGTCATCCAGTCTTTACCGGACGGACCGGCCTTTTTGAGCACCGTTAGCGTCGCCCCAAAACTTTTACCGTTTTCCTTTTGTGAATAGAGATAACTGATACCGTTAGGCTGATTATCCCAAATCTGAACAATTTGCTTTTCGTCCGGCTTGGGGGGGACAGCATTGCCGTTCTCGTCAATAGTCAGTGATCCGTCCGGCCATTTTTTTTTAAAGCTTGGCTTTCCCAGGCTATTAAGTTCTTGATGAAGCGCATTCACCTGATCCCGGGTATACAATATCACCTCAAAAAAAGCCAGTTTATTCGTTTTTTCATCGTAGTGGAGTAATACATAATTTTTGTTATTTCCATCAGCTCCAGATAATAGGGCGCTCCCGTATTTCAGCGCTTTTGCATCATAACTTTTTACACGCTCATATCCCATCAACGTTTTGTCGGTGTCTGTAACCGCTTCCAGCTTTATTTGCTGTTCCTTTACGACAGCCGGAATGTTTTCTTTAAATTCCAGTTTAGCGAGGTCAAATGGCCCGGTATAAGAGAGCGGTGCATCCTTAATCTTTGACGAATCGACATCAGCCTGGGATTTAGGTTTGGCATTACAGGATAACAACAGCGGTATCAAGAAGAGAACTGGTACTATATATTTCATATCCTAATTTCGATTTGATTTGTAAATTGATCTATCAACTTTCGGCATCGCATTTTGTTTGGTTTGACATATTGAGGTTCAGTTACCCGACATGCTTTTTGTATAACCTGTTTGTGTTGGCGGCTTTAACATTTTAATAATTTCCGCATTTGTAGGTTCCTGATTACGCAGCATGCCCAGGTCGTGCCAGGTCAGTGTTATACTAGATGACGTCTCGCGATTTTTGCCTGTTTCTAAATAGCTTTCGCGCCACTTCACCGCAGCACGTTCATTATGGTCGTAAAGTATGGACCTGTCGGTAGTCTGCCTGCTCTCGATATCCAGAAACGTATTAATCCGGACTGACCCACCTTTTTGGTAACGGACTTTTTTAGTGAAACGGATCTCCTCAGCCGATCTGGCAACGACCCGATCAAGCCTTTGCGATCTGTTGTAAAAGTAATGGCAGGTCCAGGTGTCGCTCATATCCGCCTGGCTGCGCTGTGTTTTAATAATGGCTTGATTGATCTGCTTCGTTACAACCGGTCTATAGTTGACCAATGGTAAAGTTGCTAAGATCGGGTAGTCTCCCAAACCGTCTGATAGCAAATTTAATAAAGCCATGATCGAATGTTTTCTGGTTGTTTCTTCTTTGAAACGAGCGTAAGAATCGGGAAAAAGCTGATAGCGATCCGACTCATTGATGATGACAGTAGATGTTTCGTCCTGAAGATCTATACGGGTACTGTCTGTAATCAGCCCATCGGACAATATGGGGCGGCTGTACAACCATAAGCTGCTGCCGGCTGCACCCAGCCGGTAAGCGGTCCCCTCCGAAACCACGCCGCCAGCTATGGTGTACACCGTAAGGCGATCGTCACCCTTATTCCTGACATATAGATACCGGCTGGTATCACGGTCTGTGGACCCCTGTTGAATTTTGGTTATGACCACTCCGTAGGAACTGTCATGCGTTTGGCAAAAGCTAGTGGAGGCGAAACAAACAAAGCAGATTAGGCAGCAGAATTTTATCAGCATATGCTATTACAACTTTATAAGCAAATTATAGTTTGATTTAGCACTAAGGTCGCTCTAACTGAAGATCAGCGCCAAGATAAATATCTGCTGGACGGCTGACGACCATTGTAAGGCGGCCATTGACCATGATGATCTTTCCGGAAGCTGTGAGGCTGGTGTCCAAAGGAGAAGCGACCTGCCGATTGATCTCTCTACGCGCCTGTATTTCAGTCAGTATCCTTTTCCTGGCTCTACCAGTTAAGCTGATGACTAACGATTTCGCCGGGTGCTTGGAATCCAACTTGAATGTTATTGTCCGGCTATTGTCTATAGTATGAAAGCGCGGGCAGTTCACCTTAATGATCTTACCTACATATTTTGAGGCTTCCTCCAAAGGACTGTTGTTTGTATTAGCCCTGGGATTAATACATAAAGCAGAAAGATTATTTTTGTCATGCAATGCGGTTTATTTTGATGCTATCAGGATTTATGAATAACAATTTATTCATAAATATTTTCAGTTATTCTCGTCGCCAATTTTCAACAGGAAATCACAACTTTCCAGCAAACGACCTAAATTAACCGCCATTGCGTTTTCTTTGCCACCGTTCTCCACCCATTGTCCATTGAAATTGGTAATCACAATAGTTTGGCTGTTAAGTAAACAAGTGTAATATACCTGGCTATCTGTTTTATCGACATTGCCCCGAATTTTCAGGCTACGAGGTTCTTCGGTAATAAAATCTGCCCAGCTAATCGAATATAAAGGTTCCTCATCCATAAGATTAGTTTTTCAACCGACATAAATCATCGATCATCCTTTTGATGGATTGATCGGTATAACCATACAAACCCTCGCCGATCCTTTTTAGTTCAGGCGGTGGAAGCACCAGTTGCCCATCTTCTTCAATCCTTACGCCATCCTGAAAATCCACGTGATGAGAGGAGAAAGAAAGTATGTATTTGTGGCTTCTTCTGTCAAGTTCGATTCTGAACAGTGTGGGTGATCCTGCTTGTTCAGGCAGTAGTTCAAAAGAGAATCCATGCTTGTGAAGCGTTTCACCACCTACGCGGTTAAATGCATCCCAATAGTCGCGGTGTACTTCGTTCATCAAACAAACAACATAAATCGCTTTCTATTGTTTAACAGATAGATGATACACACTTCCGAACAAGTACTTGAAGCCGCCCGGGAAATCCTTGAACGGTATCAGATCAAGCATATGGACATCGGGACACCCAAACCGATGTCGGACTACCAAAATCAAACCGGTGCTCCCGAAATTGATGTGTGGGTGGTTAATTATACCTATATGGTTTTTCAGGAAGAAGATGCTTTTATTTATTTGAACGACCAGGACGAACTTAAATTAATTTATATCATGAATGGCCATGGATATTTAACTGCTAATGATCTGCTATCATCAAAGAAAGGTAAGACCCACATCAGGCGATAAACTCAACCTTACGGTGGATAACATTTTGTAATCCGGGGTGCTTGAGGTGTAACAACCCAATTAAAGACACGTAATAGCAACTTAATGACCAAAGTTATAAAATCGCAGTTTCATGATATTATGCTGGAATTAATCGGGTGGGATGAGCCGAATAACGGACGACTGTTGCGTATATGTAATCTTTTGATTAACGGAAAACTCGAAAACGCTAAATATTTTGAAAACTGGAATCGGCTTGATCAGCGATTGGATAAGCTCAGCTTTGACTCTCCTGACAAAAAATACGTTTACATTCCTGCCGAGTCAGGTGGTTTTTTAATAGATACAAACACACTCAACAAAATTCAGCTGCCTTATAAACGCTTGTCGACCTTAACACTCCTAGCGAATTATCTCGATAATGACATGTTGGTGCTGGTATATAGTGATGAGATCATCAAATTCAATATGTCCAACTATATAACCGATCAGTTTTATCAGCCGCTAATTCGGTGTTTCGGATCTACGTTCTTCGCTGCCGCTACGGCCTCTTCAATGGCTTCAAAACAGCGCATCTTTTCATTTTCAGATAGCAGCAAAATGATCTTATGTGTTTCCGAACCCGTCCTTATGTTGATCACCCGGTTCACCAGAAATTGTTGCTCAGTGTCCATATCGGTGACGTCACTGTAACTGATATTGCCGTAATTTTCGGAAAAAAGAACCCCGCCGCGTACGCCGCCACGCAGATAACGCAGGCCTGAGCGGTTAATTTCTAACTGTACTTTTTTATAAAGGTCCTTTAGCATCCAATAGGCGAAGAGCGGAAGAGCAAGCGCCCCAATTGACGCGCCCAGTATGAATTTCGCCGTTTGACTCCAATGGTGCCAGAAGTCTGGAGGCCGCTCATGGTATAAATTAACGATCGTCGATATGAGTGCGTAAAACGCTCCGGCGAACAAAAGCCCAAAAAAGCAATAGCGCCAAAAAGCGATGTAAACTACGGTCGTACCGTCAGGCCTTTTTTCGATTAAATCATACATCATTGAATGCAAAGCTTATCATTACTTATTAAACTGTATACCCAAATCTGATAAAATATAGGGAGTCATAAATCCCGCAACAAAACCACCGATAATGCAAAACCCACAAAGGATGAATAGCGGTATAGCCCCAATCATGTAATATATTGGACGGCTTTCTCGCACTTGTATAAAATACTGGCTGTAGTCTACCGGTGTATCGGGGAATAATTTCAAGAACAGTCGTTCAAAAAAAGATACACCCGATCCCTCCACAATTTGAATTCTGTACTTTCCGGGTTCAGCATAGAACCGGTTGGTTTCCACCCGTGCGGTATCCAGACTGTTAAGATAAGGGTGGAAAATAGATGGTCCCATGGAAACCATCTCGCCGGATGGTTCGTGAAAAAGCTTTAAAATGAATTTATCTATTGCAGTACGTTGAAATAACCGGCCTCTGTGCCAAACAGCATAGACGCCCGCATTTTTAATTTCGAAATGGATTTCTTTATCGGTAAATGGCTTTTCTGCGATCACCTCTCCGTTAAATACATTCTTCAGCATACGAATGGTTTTGACAAGTAAAAATACGCCTACCGGTACTAAACAAAAGAAAAGTATTCTGAAGATAGTTAAGCTCATAAGGTGTTCTCTGATAGAAACCGTATTCAATGTCCAAAGTTTCATTTACCGGCAACAATAAGTGATTACACCAAACTCTTTTAATAAATCATTTTTCAGGTCTGCTGTGCCTATTATGATAAAAGATTTGTTAATGCCTGCCCCGTTCTTTTTAAAATCCGAAGCATAATTACTTACCGGCTTACTTTGTGTGCCTTGTCCGTACACCACCCAATCTTTTGTGCCTGCGGTACTCAGATCGAGCCAACTGCAATTGAATACTGATGCTCGTTCAATTTGAGCAGATGTTGTGTAGTAAGCAATTAACAGCAAATATGTAAAGAGTTTTTTTCTCATGTCCAGGTCTTAATCAGGATTTAATCATGCGGATCATTTCAAGGCCGGCATGTAAAAACGCCCCCGATGCATATTCATTGGAGTCTTCGGGAAGTACTACTGTTGGTTCGTGACCAACTTTTTGCACTGAGCCAAGCTTTCCATCAGCGTTTACCTTCGAAACCAACCTGCTCCAAGCTTTTATAACCGCCGGCTTAAACTCTTTTTCGGACAAGATACCATTATTAATACCCCAGGCCATAGCGTAACAATAAAGGCTGCTTCCACTGGTTTCCGGATCGGGATAGGTTTCCTGATCATATAAACTGCTTCTCCATAAGCCATCGTCGCCCTGCAAATGTTTAAGCTTTTTAGCCATGCTAACAAATTGATTAACGAACTTATTTCGATTGCTGTAATTTTTAGGCATATTTTCTAAAACTCTTGCCAACCCCGCCAGTACCCATCCGTTTCCCCGGCCCCAAAAAATCTTTTTCCCGTTTTTTTCTGTTTTCTGTAGTCCGTTAAGTTTCGGCTTGTAGGCGCTGTCCCTATAGAATAAGCAATCATGGTCATCATATAAATAAACAGAAGTTTCCCACCACATTTTATCCATCGCTTTAACGTAAGAGTCGTTGCCGGTTACTTTGCTGAGCATAGCATAAGCAGGCGGCGCCATGAACAATGCATCGCACCAGGACCAGTTGACATTTTTTGACCATCCAAACTTTTCACCGGGCATAGGATCCTTCACAATAGCATCAAATGTTGATTTAGCATGGGCAATCATTTTTTCATCGCGCCTTATAGCATATAGCTGGATATATACTTGCGACACTACCTGATCATCCGCATTCCTCGCCTTTTTACCTAATTCCCAATTATTGCTCTCTCCCCAGGCTATGGCTTTCGAAAGGTATTTGGAGTCCCCGGTAGCTTCGTAAGTAGCTACAACACCGGTAAAAAATACGCCCCGTATCCAGCCGTTATTAAAAATCTGTTCCGGTTTCCCGTTAGACATAACGGTGGTATTGGTGAAGTTATTAAGCTGATAATCACAAACCTTTTTCATGATTTGCCGGATGTCTTTTTTATTTAGTTGGGGTACAGGCCGGTGGGTAGCCAACGAAACAGCAGATACACGGAAGCCACATAGCATAACAAGTACAGTCAGCAATTTCAGGCGCTGAAAGGCGGGTGTTTCAAATAAGACCATAAAAATAAATACAGGGATATTGTCCTGGCGACTGTTGCCAATACCATTGTTAGCTTTTGTTATCATTATGGTAAATGTTTTATTATGTAGAGGGTAGCACAGCGTCCCGTACACGGTTTATATCAAATGGGCATAGCCGGATTATGGAATAAGATTAGCTTAGATTTTGAGGTTTATGGTTTCTTTTTGGGACCTTTCATTATTGCGAGCGGAGCAAAGCAACCGGCCATACCTTGATCTCCAACCCCTGATCGCCTGACTGCTCAAAGGGGCCCGGATAAGGATTTGCAGGATCGCGTTTGTGACCAAAATAATCGTAATTAATGATTAATGGAGAACCATCTGGCTTGGTAAAACCTTGGTTTGGAATGATCGCCTTCCCTAAACTTTCTGTTGTTACCATTTTACGTTTTTGTCCGTTTATCCAATTGCTAGACGATCTAAACTTCATATACCAGCCGTCTTTTTTTTGGATAACACAGGGTTTAGAATCAAAATTTGGGGAAACCAAGGCCGTAGAATCACTCAATAAGTCGTTTGCATTTTTTGCCACCACATTGCCGGCATACTTAATTGGCAATTTAGCTTCCCGCCATTTGCCCAATGTGGCCTGATCAGTAAATATGTTATTGTACCATTGCCAGTCGCCACCGGGGTTAGCGGATTTCCCGTTAGAGGTCGTTTCATGGGGCCGGTATAGAAATGAAAACCGCCCACTCTTATCAATTCCCCCTGTTGTTGCACCATAAATAAAGTTGTGTACCAACGCTATGCCTTGGGCATTTAAATTGAAGGATATTTTAGAAAGTAAGATATTGTTAGCAAAGAAAGTTGGACCATGAGAAATCTCAACAAACACATCTTCGGTGGCATTGTTGTCGTGAAATAGATTTCCAATTACCTGTACTCCTTGTGCTCCCCAATCTAGCCAAAGCCCACGGTTGGCATGGTAAATATGATTGTTCTTTATAACAGCATCTATAGCAAAATGAAGTTTGATCCCTGCCTGTTCGTAACCATCGAAAGTTTCATCAATGCAAACATCATGAATATCATTGCCTTCAATAAGGCTAAACGAACCGCCACTACTACCAACTATCCCCGCCTGGCCACATTCATAAATTTGATTATTACGTATGATATGAAAACCTGCATCTTCTTTTGTCCATGATGCAAGCTCATAATAATTCATAAGCTGCTGTTGTGTTTGACCGCCGTTAGGCTCGGGATATACTTTATAGTGCAGTTTTTGGTAATGGTGTGCATGCCCGAACGTAGGGCGGCCGAGCGATATACCCGTACAACGTGAATTACGTATCACATTATGCTCAATTATCCATCCCTTTGCCCAACGAGGACCAATTAGCCCGGGTTGTTCTGCTGATGGCGGTGCCCAATTGGTAGCCGCATTCTCTAGCGTAAAACCACGTACGGTAATGTAGTTGACCCCTGTTTTGTTAGGATAAAAAACTTGTGACCGCACTGAAACTTCTACAGCTTTCTTATTGGGGTCAATTCCTGCTGGAAATTGTGCCCATATGGTCGTTTTCCCATTAGGTTTAAGCGCTGGAGCTCTAATAACAAGGCACACATCTTGTTTTCCAGAGAGCTTTCTCAACATTTTAAGCTTAAATACAGCATACGTTTCCCAATCGCCCGTATTGGTAACCAAGGCCGAGCCCAATAATTCACCATCCGGATCTTTCAGGTGCATTTCAACAGTGCCCCCTTTTGAGAATGTAGACGCCTGAAAATTTAAGGTATCAGTACCACTCCTAAAGTCTACGCCATCAAAATGCAGAACAGAGCCATCCTTTAAATAAGCAAAGGGCCAACGGGTAATAGATACCCATGCAGCTTGGTCACCACCTTCTACTGATGCCTCCATGGAAGTCATCTGCTTTCCCCCGACAGGGCAAACCCACTCAAAATTCATCACCACAGGACCGCCGTTACCAGCTGCTTTTGCGTACCATAACGGTTTATCACCAATTGGTTTTGTAACCTCCTCCAATGAAAAAGTTTCGCGTATCCGTTTTCCATTCAAGTAAACACTGCCCGTATGGTTACGTTTAGGAAGTGTTCCCTTTTTTGAAAAATACCAACTGCCATAGAGTTGTTCATCAAAGGGATTTGTTTTTCCGAAAAATGAATTTGGCAGGGTTCGCGTCCAAGTCTGATTCTGCACTTTTTTCCAACCATTAACTGGCTCGGACCCTGTAATTACTACATTTTCGCCTTTTGCAGCTTGATAGGTAATGCGCTTGCTGTCTGAAGAACCGCCTCTCGGAGGCGCTATAGACTCTCGGTAAATACCAGCGTGCACTGTAATTACGTCGCCCGGCATCGCTTTATTAGCCGCCGCCATAATGGTTTTTAATGGCCTGTTTGCCGAGCCAATATTAGCATCGTTACCCCTTACAGACACATGAAATTCGTGATAAAGATCTTTTATTACCCTGCTCTTTGTCAACTGGGCCGAAATCTGATTTGAGATCAGAGATAGCATAAAGAAGCTATATATTGATAATTTCCAATTTTTCCTATGCATATATTTTTCTTATTGAGAACTTGGACTTAAAACCGATTAGTATAAATGCCAACATGTACAGGGATACTTTTAGGTTAGAGTCACAAAAACCGTTAAATTCTTATTGATCTTTCTATCTGCTGTCGGTCCAATTTAAGGATAGTTCACCCGAACTTCCTCTATTGGCGGGAATGAACCGCTCTTCCTTTAAAAGAAAAACCTCACCATAAATTGTCATTCCACGATGTGCTCAGGTATATTACGGCAATGGCAACAGTTTTTCAATTTCCTTTGGTTTAGTATATCACTAATTGTGTTCTAGGCTGTTTGATAGAAAAAACATAATTGATAAATGTCATCAAATGCATATTCGACACTTTTTGCAGGAGATCTTCCACATCGTTTCATCTAAAATCAAACCATAAAGTTCCGCTCACAGGAGTTGAATTTGGCATCACATTCTTTTCTCCTTGGGGGCCTAAGCCGGTAGCTGAATGAAATTTTGCTCCTATTGGTGATATTGCATTTAAAAATCCCAGGTTGCCTTCTGGAAAGGCTGGCTGCAGGGCCTTTGGAGCATGTACGGAATTGTCGGGCTTCATCATTTCCAGGAACAAGTTGGTATCCTCGGTGAAAACGGTAAATTGAGATTCCTTGTTTTCGATAACCGTCCAATATAACTGTGCGTGATATCCTTTAAATTCCGGATATTTATAGGTTTCTCCCGTTATCGTGTTATTATACGCCTTATGCCATAGACCAAATTCCTGACCTTTTAACCGGTTCTTCCAAACCCTGTAAGGGCCTCTGCCCAACCATTTCATGCCGGTTACTTTATCCTCAGGATAATCAAAAGTAATTCCTCTGAAATCAGCATCACCACGTTGTAAATAGCTATACTCCAGCTTCGCAGGTAAACCGGTTTTGAATGTCCATTTTGTTTTTAGAAAGTTTTTGTCGCCATTGAAATTAGCCTGTAATATCAAGCTGCCGTCCTGCTGATTGGTTTTGAACGACTCTAACTCCAGTTTAACGCCGGCTAATACAGGTCCGTTTTTTAAAGAGATAAGGGTTCCATTTTTATTAACAGATTTTAAAAGTCCGTTTTTTTTATCGAAAGTATAAACCATGTTGCCAGCATTGATAATCAACGATTCGTCAATATTTTTGAAGGTTACGTCATTTTTACTTTCCGACTTACTACCTATGTTTTTAAGTGCTATTTGCGCTGCACTTTTTATTGACCAAGTCCACTTAAATATTTTTTTGCCATAAGGGTCGGTTGCAGTAAGGTACAAGGCGTCGTTCTGCCGCCATTGAGCGGGCAGGTTTAAGTTAAGAAATCCTTTTGCACCAGGTTCAAGATTAAATGCAGGAACTTGTCTCGTGTAATTCACCTTTGGCTTTGTTATTTTATCTGTGCTGAGTGGAAATGTTACTAACTCGTAACTAAAATGACACTGCTTTAAATTTGTGTATATATACCGGTTCTCCATTGGAACTGTGCCGGCAAAAGATGGTGAAATTACCCGCATATTAATATAAACCGGAGACCAGATCTCTTTAATGGTAAAAAAACTGCCTTCCTTTTCGCGATGTGGACCAACTATACCATCTGGTGCACGCTCGTTGGATGTATCCATTTCATTATTACGGTCTTTGCGAATAACACCTTCGTCAGCAAATGCCCATACAAATCCACCGGCAAAGTACGGGTATTGCATCATTATATTCCAGTAGTCATCGAGGGTTGCTCCAGCCCCGCCATCATAATTGCCATGTACAAATTCGGTAGGCAAGTAAACATCATTTCCATATAATAAATTGTTCACCAAATAATTATACTCAGGATAATGTCTGGTATCAATTCCGTTAAAACGGTCCCAGGGATGCAGCACCAATCTTTTCTGCGGATCATAAAGTGAAAAATCACTGTCGAGATTTGTGTTCCAGCCACCTTCATTACCATTGTCCCAAAAAACGATAGAAGGATGGTTAACATCTCTAACAACCATTTCTTTAACTAACTTTCGTCCGACAATCGTATCCAAGCTACGAGACCAGCCGGTCAATTCGTCAAGTACAAATAATCCTAACGAATCACAAACATCCAAAAAATGCTGATCGGGCGGATAATGTGACATCCTAACCGCGTTCATGTTCATTTCCTTCATTAATTTAACGTCCAGAATGCTTAAGTCTTTGCTCATCGTACGCCCGCTTTCCGGCCATTCACTATGACGGCACACTCCTTTAAAAACAACCCTTTTGTCATTTACATAAATTCCGTCGTGCTTACGTAGTTCTACCGTTCTAAATCCAAATCTTTGCTTACCCGTGTGGACTATTCCGCGACTGTCCGTTAAAGAGATGCTGAGATTATAGAGATTAGGAAACTCGGGATTCCAGGTCTTGATATGATCAAAGTGATGGTTTAGGCTTATTGTTTGTTCCCCTTTTTTTGATTTGGCAACGAAACTTGCGCCAATCTTATTACCCTTTAAATCCTCCAGTTGTCCGGAAACAATACTGCCTTCCTTTAAATTTACACCATAAACATCAAGACTTAAATTACCGTTGGCTTTGGCGTTAACTGCCCACCTATCCATATAAGAATCGGGTACTGCCTCTAAATAAACTGGTCGGAATATTCCGCTAAAAGTCCAAAAGTCAGCTTTCCTTTCAGCCAAATTTACCGACGCATTAGCTGATTGTCCGTCAACTTTTACTTCGAGTAAATTATCACCTTTGAGTTTGACTAAATTTGTAATATCGTATTTAAAGCGATAGTAACCACCCTGATGTATTTCGCCCGCACTATTACCATTGATCTTAACCTCTGTATCGGTCATAGCGCCTTCAAATACTATAAATATTCTTTTGTTAGCGTAGGTTGTAGGTACCGTAAATGTAGTTTTATAAAGACCGCTTTCTCCAAGTTCCGGCTGCGCATCCCGCCCATAATAGTATGATCCAAATCCCTGCAACTGCCAATTGGAGGGTACTGCTATTTTTGACCACTGGCCGCTATGGCTGCCTTTAGTGCAATAAAAATCCCATAATTGGGTATGGTCTTTATCTATCCCGGATAGATATTTTACCATAGTCTGCTGAGCTGATCCATGTAAGCTACAGCTCAACAAAATAATATTAGCTAATAGCAATCTGATACGTTTTTTCAAGATCTGTTTACGTTTAATGTGGCTGACCAGCATGATATTATGATGAAAATGGTTTGGTGTCATTGGATACGCAGGCTTTCTTAAATTCCTTTTTTCGGATGAATGACATTGACAACCTGAATTTCAAACACTAGAGGAGTATACGGTGGAATAGGCCCATTTCCCTGCTTATCATAAGCTAATTTTGAGGGTAAAATCAGGATTGATTTGCTTTTATTACGGAGATGGAGCAAACCTTCATCCCAGCCGCTGATAACCTGCTTTGCACCAACCGCAACTTTTACCGGTTCATAGTTCCTTTTCGCTGGTAGCTTGTTTTCGGCAGCTTCTTTTGAAAGGTTTGTTCCGTAAACTTTGTTGTTTGTAAACTTAGCCACGTAATTAATAACTGCCGTATCTCCTTTTACAATCATAGGTCCATCTCCAGGCATTTCGATAGCATATCTAAGACCGCTCGCTGTCTTTGTTACTTTTAAATGATGTTCGGCCACATAGTTCCCTATCTTAGAAGGTTCTGCCGATTTTAATTGATTATCTACAGTATGCTGGTAATCAATAATTAACTGACTAAATACAGCTTGTTGCTGGGGCGATTTTTTTGGAATTACTTTGTTAACGCGCAAGAAGTAGGTAATGAATTTAGATTTAAAGGGCGGCTTTTGTTGACCTGGCATTTTCTTCATCATGGAATCAACGCTCATTTTAATAATAGCACTGTCACCCTCACTCAATTGATTAAATGCGCTGGTGAGATCTCCGCGGAATATTGATTTGGTTAAAATAAAAGTTGTAGGTCTACCCAAATCGTAAGTGCTGCTGATCAAAGAATCATTGTCCGTTTTTATTTGCCCATGAACACTTACAAAATCTCCTTCTTTGATTAATGTCCCAGACTTTTGATCTATTACTTCATATGACGAACCTGCGCCGAGCGGTTTAAACCCATTAGAGCAGCCGTACAGGAAAATTGCACCAACAATAGCGAACAAATGCAGCTTTTTCATATATAATAATTATAGGTTTGATGAACCGGATATAAAAGTTAAATGACCAAAACGCTTATTATGGTTAACTATGTACTCCGCATCTCAGCACAATTGTAAGTAAAAAAACCGGTTTTGCAAATTTGCAGTTATTTGATTGAATTGCTTAGCTGTTCGAAATAATCAAATACCCTGCAAACAGAATGGTCAGCTTTGCAAAGCTGTGTGCTTAATGGATCCGCGGAGAATAATTTCAGCCGGTACAATAACCTGTCTCAAATCCGAATGTTTAACCTTTCCGTTTAACTTGTCCAGCAGTATACTGATCAACTGTTTAGCCATTTCTCCTATCGGTTGGGCAACCGCACTAATTGTAGGATTGTAGATACTAAAATTTCATGGTCATCAAAAGCGATAACCGCAATATTTTCAGGGATGCTTAATTTGAGATCATTAATAGCCTTTATACCGGTAATAGCAAGATAATTGGTGGCAAACAACAGTGCATCAATTTCGTTATGTTCTGTTAGATATCTGCTAATTTCACTAACGTTTGCATCATTGTCATTATCAAAGGAGACTTGTAAAATATTGCTTTTCAAGTCATTGTGATTTATTGCAGCTGTATAACCTGAGTAGCGCTCCAGCATTTGGTTTTGGTGTGAGGCCAGGGTTACAAATCCTATATTTTTGTATCCGCTTACGGCTAAATTAGTAGTTGCTTCGTAAGTGCTGTTGAAATTATCCAACATAACATAATCTGTCGAAAGAGTGTCGAAGTGGCGGTCAAAAAGAACCACAGGCAAATTGTCCTGTAACAGTTCACGGATTTCGTTTTCAATCCCGGGTGGTGGAGTAATGATATAACCATCTACATGCCTGTTTCGAAACATATTGATCAATTCCTTGGTTTTTTCAGTATCATTATCGGTACTACAGTAAATAATTTTGTAACCACTTTTATAAGCCAGTTCCTCTAAGTGATAAGCCACATGGGAAAAGAAATAATCAGATATTTTCTCCACCATAAGGCAAATCATTTTGGTTTTACCTGTGCTTAAACTCCGGGCTAACTGGTTTGGTTTAAATCCCTTTTCTTCGATATACTTGAGTACCTTCTGCGTTAATTCGTCGGTTATTCGCTTTTCTTTTGCTTTTCCATTAATGATAAAGGACACTGTAGATTTGGCTACATTAAGCTGTTGCGCAATATCGTTGATCGACAGTTTTTTCTTCATTTTCCCGGTCTTATTACTCTAGTATTGTAGTAATTATATACTGCAAATTAGTAAAAAAAAAGACAAAACCGGTTTTATTATCGTCAATTGTGTTTTCATTTATTAAATTCACAAAAACATGTTTGCAAAACCGGTTTTATTAATTTATAATTGTTGTTCGTGATCCAACCAATATCCCGTAAGCTTAAACGGATAATAACATTAAAATTAAATTAGTGCAGTCACAATGAAAAGAAGAACCATACTAAAAAGCCTTGGGCTCTCAACAACCGCCCTGATGTTAAATAAGCATCTTCAAGGATTTCCCTTAGATGGCTTAACGAGCCAAGTACCTGCTAAAGGCCCATTTCAACCTACTTGGGAATCACTTCAGAACAATTACCGAACGCCGAACTGGTTCAGTAAAGCAAAATTTGGCATGTGGGCCCACTGGGGGCCACAATGTCAACCTGAAGCTGGAGATTTTTATGCGAGGAACATGTATGTTCAGGGATCTAAAGCTTACAATATTCACGTAAGCAAATACGGCCACCCCTCCAAAGTAGGTTTCAAAGATGTAATAAAGGAATGGAAGGCTGAAAATTGGGATCCTGACGCCTTGGTGAAGTTGTATAAAAGCGCCGGTGCTCAATATTTCGTGGCGATGGCCAATCACTGCGATAATATGGATCTTTATAAGAGTAAACATCAAAAAAATTGGAATTCAACGAAATTAGGTCCTAAAAAAGACATTATTGCAGAGTGGTCACAAGCTGCAAAACGCCATCAGTTACCGTTCGGCGTAAGTGTACATGCCGCCCACGCCTGGATATTTATGGAGACTGCACAGCATGCTGACAAAACAGGGCCTTTAGCCGGCGTTCCGTATGACGGGAAACTGCAAAAAGCTAATGGTGCCGGCCAATGGTGGAATGGCCTTGATCCGCAGGAATTGTATGAACAGAACCATCCGCTTAGTGAAAACAGTGATGTAGACGGCATACTTAATAAACAATGGCGTTGGATAAACGGGGCATCAAAACCGTCTCAGGCGTATATTAAAAAATATTTTGACCGCACCCTTGATTTAATTGATTCCTATGGGCCAGATCTGGTTTATTTCGACGATCCTATTTTACCACTTTGGCCGATGACCGATGATGGATTGAAGATAGCGGCTCATCTATATAACAAAAGCCTGAAGGATCATGGTGAGCTTCGTGCAGTAATGACAATGAAAGGCCTCGACTCCAATCAACGTAAAGGTATGGTTTGGGATATTGAGCGCGGTTTGAGTAACGAGATAGAGCCGCTTCCTTGGCAAACGGACACGTGTATAGGGAACTGGCATTATCACAGGGGTATTTATGAGAGTAAAGCTTATAAATCTGCAAAGACTATCATTCAGATGATGGTTGATATCGTCAGTAAAAATGGGAATTTGTTATTGAATATTCCGGTTAGGGCAGATGGCACTATCGATGAAATTGAACAAGGTATTGTAGAAGAAATAGGCCGTTGGATGAAAGCGAACAGCGAAAGTATTTATGATACCGTTCCTTGGAGGGTTTTTGGCGAGGGACCTGCGCTGGAAGCTATAGCGGAGCTAAAAAGAGAAGGATTTAATGAGGGTAAAGGGAAACCTTTTACAGCAGAAGATATCCGTTTTGCCAGCAAGGGTAGTGTTGTATATGCCACAATTATGGGATGGCCCGAAAGTGGAAAAACAAAGGTCAAAAGTCTTGGAAAGAACTCGGATAAAAATGGAAAAAAAGTAGAATCAGTTCAGTTATTAAGTACAAAGCAGAAATTAGTATTCGAGCAAAAGGAAGATGCTTTATATGTGACTATGCCTGATAATAAACCATTAGAGTATTACGCTAATGCGCTAAAAATTCAATGCTAGTCGTGTTAATTTAAATTAAATATAACCCTAATCGTAAATAATTTACTCTTAGCTAATTTCCATCAATAACAGAAGAATTATACGATACGAAAGATAATGAAAATCCAATGGCGACAAGTTGATTTGTTAGGTTTTTTTTACGCTGATACTTTTCCCTTCTACTTCCTATTCGCAATCGGCCAACCGGCAAAAGGTTAATCTCGAAAATCTTTTTAAAACACCTGGGAATGACACAAAACCCTGGGTGTTTTGGTATTGGATGAACGCAGCAATAACTAAAGATGAGATAAAAGCAGACTTAGCCGCTATGCGGAGTGCTCGTATGGGTGGAGCTTACTTAATGCCAATTTATGGTGCTCAAAGTCCTCCGCTGATCAATCCGCCAGCTCAACAATTAAGTCCGCAATTTTGAATCTAGTGAAATATGCTTTAAAACAATCGGACAGCCTGGGTCAAAAATCGCTCTTCACGCCAGCGATGGTTTTGCGTTGGCGGCGGGCGTTGGATAACTCGGAACCTGTCCATGCAGAAAATCACCTCGGTTGAAAAAACCATAGCCGAGGGTAAACTTTACGAAGGTTATTTACCACGCCTTGCAACCGTTAAGAATTATCATCACGATATTGCTGTATATCCATACCCAGCTCCGGCTGGAACTTTAGCTTCAAACTATTTAATTCAACCAAGGGTCACAACAAGCACCGGCGAACACGCTTCATTTCTGGTAAAAAACGGCAATCAAACAGAATTTAAAAGTAAAAGCCGTTGCTGGATTCAAAACGAATTTGAAAAATCCTTTACCTGCCAGACTATTCAGGTTAAATCTAAGAAATATAGTTACCAGACTAACCGCGTGTTAATACAGGTTAGCGATGAATCAACGGGATAGCGGCCGGGTGGTTAACTTATCTTTACGGGCTTCGAAATATATTTCTGAACTATGTGATCCAGTTACCGGAGAAATGAGAATTGCAGGAGAATGGAAAATAACGAATAATAGGATCGTCTTACCTGTGTACTTTTCTAACAATGGCTCCATATTCATCGTGATGAAGAAGAGAACCGGGAAAATTACAAGACATGGCGGTTACAACTGGCCTAAGCTGAGAACAGTTCAAAATGTTGGTGGCTTATGGGATATCTTCTTCAACAATAATGCAGGCATTCGTTCAAATTAAGTTTCAGCTACAAAATTAACCGATTGGTCTGATAGCTTAGATGAGAAAGTAAAATACTACTCCGATACTGCGACTTATAGTAATACTTTTCATTTGAGTAAAGTACCTAAAGGCCCTCTCCGTATCGAATTTGGTGAAATCGCAAATATTGCTCAGGTTAAAATAAATGGTGCGCACTGCGGAGTGGCATGGACTATGCCGTACCGCTTGAATATTAGCAATGCCATAAGAGAGGGAAATAATAAACTGGAGATCAAATCACGAATACCTGGCGTAATCGACTCGTTGGAGGTAGTAAATTAATCGAAAGAGAGCCTTCCATTTTTACAACGGCTTGCCGTTATGGAAGGCTGCCTTTACTTAAATCGGGCTTATTTGGACCGGTCACACTAAAGATCGATACTAATTTAAGTCCATACAATAATTGAATTAATTGATAATACTTTTCTATCTGCTGCAATCACAGCAATTCTTTATGTATCGGATCAGAATATATATAGCCATTACTGCGGTATATTCAAGCTTGTAACAGTAAATAAAACGCATTGATTTTATCTTATCTAATTCCGCCCGCTTGAAGAATCTCGAACAATTAATTTGGGCGACAAAATGCATTTTTGTAAAGCATTATCCTCTGTCTTCAACTTTTTAAGTAATGTATCTATAACCAGAGTTGACATCTCCTCAATTGGCTGCGCTACAGCAGTAATAGATGGCTTATAAATTTTAAAAAATTCTTGATCATCAAAAGTCACAAAACCGATTTCTTCTGAAAGCTTCTTACCAGTGCTTAAAACTGCCTCAATTGCACTGATAGTAAAAAAGCTTGTAGTAACGAACATAGCATCAATTTCTTTATGCTTTGTTAAAAATTTCGCGATTAAACCCACCGCTTTCTCTGGTTCGGTTCCATACGGTAAAGCGCAAATTATTGGCTTAGACTCCGATTCCTTCAACGCTTTTTCATAGCCAATCTTACGATTATCCATCTCTAGCTGTTTTGACTTGATTGTAACTAAAGCAATGTGTTTATAACCGTTATCCAGCAAATGTTTTGTAGCGATATAGCCACCTTCAACATTATCGATGTAAATGATGTCCGTAATCACCTCCTGTAGCGATCCATTGAACAAAACTACAGGTATCTTACGTTTGAGCAGGCTATTAATTTCATTATTTGTCCCACTAGTGGGCGCAATTATATAGCCATCGACATGCCGATCGGCTAATAGTTCAAGCAGTCTTTTCCCTTTTTTAACATCATTATTGTCACTGGCATAAACGATTTTATAACCATGCTGAAAAGCCTTATCTTCAATAAATCTGGCTACGCTGGAAAAAAAGGGAATACAGATATCTTCAACTATTAGTCCAATAAGATTTGTTTTGCCTGTACTTAGATTCTGAGCTAATTGATTGGGCTTATAACCGCTTTCCTTTACATATTTTAATACCCGCTCCTCTAATTCTTTGCTGATTCGCTTTTCTCTAGCTTTCCCATTAAGGATGAATGAAACGGTGGATTTTACTACGCCAAGTTCGTCCGCGATAGTTTTTATTGATACTTTTTTCATTGTCAATGCTGTTTATACAGGAGTATGATAATGAGCTATTCTTAATATCAATTTAAACAGATATCATTGATAAATGTGATACAAGATATGAAGTCGCCATTAAAAGCTGCTAAGATAGCATTTTCGAAAAGTACTGCTGGAGTAATTTTATCAATATAAACATCAACTGGAAATGATGTTGCCTGATGTTAGGACATTAAGATGCGCTAAAGTGATGTGTTCAAGGCCGATTACAACTACTTATAACGCCATAGTAACAGATTCATTGTTTCGAGTTTGATTAGCCCCATCCTTTGTTGAGCTTCGGTTAAACCCGTTAAAGCTGGTGGCGGCTGTAAGGGTATAAGAACGACCTCCCGGGTATATTTAATGAACAATCCACCGGTATCAGCTACCCATCGTCCCTCTTGTAGTTTTGGCGGTTAAGCGGCCTTCAAAAAACATCCCTAAACCGTTTATATCATTATCGTACAAAATTTGTTTGTCAAATTTACGCCGGCCGGTTGAATCAAATAATTCCGGATGTTTATATTGCTCACGCCATCCCTTAATTTCGTTGAGCGTTCTTCTTTCGGCGTAACCCGGTGCCTGCCCTTTTAGCCAAATGGTATGCCGGCCCCCAAATCCCTTTCTGGCAAAACCGACTTGTTTTGCTCTAATATCACATTTCAGGAATCATAACGGGAAAGCTAATTTTTCAAAATCACGCGCCGTTCTTGCTAGCGATAGCATGCATAATAATCAGTACGTGTCTATTAGAATAAACGAGGTTGCTAAAGGTGAAACATTAAATTCATTAGTATCCATTTTTCACCATCCGGTGCCCATGGCAATGGTTGCTGATACTTCAGCATCATCTCCTCCCACTCCCTAATTTTAGGATTTGCTAAATCACTAAGCGCCTTGTCTTCAAGCGAAAATGTGTCAGTGGTTTCCATAATCATGAATAGACGGTTACCGGTTCGATAGATCTCCATAGTATTTATTCCTGCACGAATAATGCTATCGTTTATTTCCGGCCAACTGTTTTCCTTTCGGTGCCAGTGCTCATATTCGGCTATCAATTGACTATCATCAATGAGATCCAGAGCAAAACAATACTTTTTCATATTTTATCTTAAAAAAAATTAAATAGTGTTTTGAGATGAGTTAATTATTAAAGCCTGATTCAAAAATATTCCGAGTTCAATGCTATTGACATTTTATCTTTTCACGACTGTAATTGCCTTCGTCCTTTTAATTGCCAACGAATACTTTGTTCCTAACCACGCCCAAGATACGCAGGCTTGCCTAAACCAAACTGTTATGTAATAGGCCTGCATCTCATTTACCGACTATAAAAGCCGCCCGCTCCATACCCTTTTATACAGTTTCTTCTAAGATGACTTCTTAACCGATAAGGCTGCTTGTCTTATAAATTACCCAAGGTGCTCGCTTCAAAGGGAATTTTTGGTAAATTAAATTTCATCGGGTTGAAATTGATGTCATTGAATTTAAATCCCGCACGTTATCTAATGAACTTAAGTTTCTTTTCTACATGATGAATCCATTCACGGGCCATTAGTTCATGTCCTGCCGGCATAGGGTGTACGCCGTCCCATATCCAGTATTCAGCAGGTGCTTTTTTTAATGCTCTATTGAAAACATCCTGAAAAGGAACAAAAATGGTGTTGTAATCAATA
The DNA here is from genome assembly GCF_042679325.1 of Mucilaginibacter terrae. Lineage (GTDB taxonomy): Bacteria > Bacteroidota > Bacteroidia > Sphingobacteriales > Sphingobacteriaceae > Mucilaginibacter > Mucilaginibacter terrae. Next base: position 84,253 of record NZ_JBHTMJ010000010.1, on the reverse strand, counting down.
CTCAGCTGGCGAGCAGCTTGCCTATATTTGTCAAATTCAGCGGCATATACATCGAAATTTTCCCGCTTTTTACTATTAACCACCAAATAAAAAGGCTCACATATCACAATCTGGATATGAGGTAACTTTGCTATGGTGTCATCCAAAAGTGCGCGGTACCTTTGCTTGTAGTTTTCAACAGAAAAATTATTATCCCCTTTGGCAAATGCAGATACGTCGTTTACGCCAACCATAATGCTCAACAAATCAGGTTTAATGTCTAGCGTATCCTGCTGCCAGCGGGAAGCCAGATCCGTAATCTTGTTACCGCCGATACCCCGGTTAAAAAAATGAAAATCACTTTTAACATGATCATACCATAATCTACTGGCAATTAAGTATACATAATCCTGACCGAGCACATGGTTCCAATCCAAGTTTCTACCCCGGCCACCGTCTGTAATTGAATCACCCTGGAATAAAAATTTATACCCAGGATCAACGTTTTCTAAAACTGTTTTAACCGAGGCTTTGGCGATAGCAGGTAAAATTGGGAGTACGCTTAAAGTCAACGCTTGTTTCACGAAGCGGCGACGGTTGTGCGAATTATTCATATTGAGTTTTATCAGACTGAATTTGAGCGACTACAAAATTACAAACAGGGAAGTTAAGGGCACCTGAACGTTATTAAACAAGCCATTAGTTACCTAAAGGCTTAAAATTATAAACTTTAAGCCCTGGAGGCCAAATAATTGTGGATGGATCATCTGGATTCAAAGGATCGAACTGTTTAAAATCCTGCTTCACATATTTGGCGAGTTCCGGAGCAGCTTTCATGAGCGAACCCGCTATACATCGTGCAAGTTCATAGGCACCATAAACATTTGTATGAGTTCCATCTATAAAGGCTTTAGCAGACCCTTCCGCACCCCAGGTTTGATTGAGGACCATGCTCATCGCATTAAGATCAATTATTGGAATATTTTCGTCTTTGGCCAGTTTCCTCATTGCGTCCGGAAATTTACCTAAGCTATTTGTGGCCACTCCTGCCTGATTGAAACTACGGCGAGAAGTGGAAGTGACCATAACCGGGTTAATGTGACGTTTGCGTGCTTCAATGATCCACTCCATCAGTTTTTGTTTATAAGTAGTTTCCGCATCCAGATGATTGATACCATCTTTCTGATCATTATGCGCAAATTCCATAAATAAATAATCGCCGGCTTTAGCCATCTGCCAAATTTTTGCAAGCCGCATTTCTTTTTCAAAAGCAAGCATCGTTTCACCCGACTCCGCATAATTTGCTACAGCAACTTTTTTGGCTTTAAAAAAAGCCGGAATCATCATGCCCCAGGCTGCGCCGGGCTCTGATTCCCAATCACATACAGTAGAATTTCCCGCCAGAAAAATGTTGACTGCCTGATCGTTTCTACGAATTTCTAAAGCGCAAATCTTAGTTTCGGAGCCAGCAAATTCCAATGTCAGCAGTTTATCAAAACGCATGAGCTTTACTTCCCGATCGGTGATCTGCATTTTTCTCTCCGCATCTATTTCACTGCTCCCCATATGAACCGTAAAAACTGCAGTTTTAATTTCTCCAGCCTTTGTTGTTGTATTGGGGAACATATACCGCCTGCTCTCAGCACGAAGCGTCTGGGACGATGTTCCCTCGCTGTCTCCAAAAGTAACTTTCACATCATAGTTACCGTCGGGCAAGGTTAGCGCGAAGTAAAATGGGTTATCACTTGTAATAAAGTCACTGGTAAGCTCAGATCCTCTTTGTCTTGATATTTCCTGTAACCCGGCGGTAGACAAAAAACCGAACCCTTTTTGAGCGGTGAATTGCTGATTTGCCCTTATTTGGGTAAACCCAGTCGCTGCTTTTCCTGGCCCGAAATCATAATTTATGGGAACTGTAATCTGTTTTGATTGACCGAATGTAAAAAGGGTGAAAATGGTTAGCGTAAAAATAATGTTCAGCGCTTTAAATAGTGTTGTCATAGTAGTAGAGGTTATATTATTCATTTTATTAATCTTTATGTTTTGGCGAATAGAGATATGATCAAATCCGGAGACATCAGTTACCACTGGTTGCCATTATATAATTTTTAAATTAAATCTTAAATCCCGTTACCCGCCATGAAGGAAGATTGTCGAGTTTTCAATCACCAGCGCTTCGTCCTCCTGCTTCCAGCTTAGTTTTTCATTGCTCCCGAGTAAAGTAACAGCTGTTATACTTTTATTAGTAAATACAGATTATTTTCCTAAAAAAAATATTTGACAGCAACCACCGGACGATCCACACAGAAAGCATAGATGTTATCGCTCTTACTGGTAAAACGAATGTCGGTTGGCCGATATATGTACGTATCAGATAGTCCGCCGTAACGTCCTTTTTGCTGGTTGGTTTTAATGGTCGACGGTCCCTCGCCATAAATTTTCCATGGGCGTGTTGCGTAAATTCCTTCACCATTTGCAGCGATCCAGGTGGCCATACCTTCGATTATAGCAAGTACATCAGGTTCAAGATCGCCTTCAGGGGTTTGAACGATATTAATCAGCAGGTTCCCATTCTTACTAACTACGTCTATCAATATTTGAGCTATATCATCTGCACTTTTATATTGCTGACCCGTTTTGTAAAACCAATCCCCGATCGAAGTGTCTGTCTGCCATGGATAAGGGCTGATAGAGTCGAGCACAACCCGCTCTACATCCAGTAGCCATTTACCGCCTGACATCTGTTTTGCGGTATAAACAGCTTCTGTTCCGCCGCCGTTTCCGGCTAACTTATCATTATAATAGTGCGCGAGCATCGCACGGCCTATATCTCCAAAAGGAAGTACGCTATCTGAATACAGTAGGTCAGGATGGTAATTGTCAATTAGTTCAGTAACGCTCGCCAGCCATTCCTGTTGATAAGCTGGATTATGGGTCAACCGAGTGGTGACATCGGTTGAAGGCTGATGATAAAGGCTGACGTATTTGGGGTTAGCACCATCATAAGGAACACCAGCCAGCGGTCCGGTTTTGTCTGAGCTATGAGCAATTTGAATCCAGTTGAAACTAACTGCCAGGTGTTCTGATACACCAAACCGGAGACCTTCTTTTTTAGCTGCCTGCTGCCATAACCCCACAATATCCTTGTGCGGCCCCATATTAACAGAGTTCCAGGTATGTATCCTGGAATTCCACAAAAACAAATTATCATGATGGGAACCCATACTTACAAAATACTTCGCTCCTGCTTTCTTGTAAAGCTTCATCAACTGATCGGGATTCCATTTCTCCGCTTTCCATAAAGGTATGATATTCTTATACCCGAGTTGAGACGGTGGCCCGTAGTGTGAAATATGATACTTATTTTGATCACTGCCTTGCATATACATTTTTTTGGCATACCAATCGCCCCATCTTGGAACAGCCTGCGGCCCCCAATGAGCCCAAATGCCATATTTAGCATCACGAAACCAATCCGGATATCTGTATTGCTGGAATAATTCATCATTAGCCTGGTACGGGGCACCAATCAAAGGAACTGGTTGAGCATTTGTTTTTACAGTGAAAAACAGAGCTATGAATAGGCATATGTATATTTTGTCTGTATGTCTATTTTTCATATTAGCTGTAAGGGTCGACCGCTTTACATTGGTTAATTTAGAAGCTAAATTGTATTTACTGAATTGGTTTTGAAACAACATTGATAATAAAATTCACTATGGGCGCCGGGTTAGTGAGGCTATGAGGATGATGTTTAAATCCGGGTTTGTGAATAACTGTTATAGTACCTCCTAATGATTTCACCTGCTGTTCGAATGGAATGGTGTTCTCATCTGGTGGCACCACTTCGTCGGCGTCTGCCAAAACATGCAACATTGGATAACGACCTTTTACAATTTTCCCTACCTTGTCTAAAGGACTTTCGCTAAAACGATCTTCATCTAATGTGGAAATTAGGTTGTAATCGACCTTAACCAGTTCCCAATCTTTCTTACTCCCGGGACCTTTACCTTTGCCGCCCGGCCAGCTTTTCAGATTTAATACTGGGTTGTCTGCATATACACAGGCCACTTTTTCAGGATTTTCAGCCGCCCAGTTGTAAACGTATACGCCACCACGACTCATACCTTCTAATACAACCTTCTTGCATAAGCCGGCTTGTTGCATAAGATCATAAAAATCATTCCAGATGTTAATTGCTTTAGAGTTGCCGTAAAGTTCCGCAACGTCGCAATAGACTAAATGATAACCCCGTTCAAGTAAGGCCACATCCGTTTGGGGTTCGGTATTCCAAAATCGCGCTCGCCAGATCCAGGGGTGACCAACTGCCGACCATTTAGGTTGTACTACCTTACAATCCCTCCCCTGAAATTTGAAGTCAGTGCAAGCGTAACCATAAAATGAGGAGATATGGGGTGATGGAGCAATTCCAGCAAAAAAGCTTAACGCTCCGGTGTGCTGAGCACTGAGCAGTTCATTCAGGCGGGTTGCTATGATTGTTATACCTTGAGCATTTGGGTGAATTAAATCCCTGAAGAGCGTTGGCTGGTCAATCAGAGGTAAGCGAAGGCTGATGACTTCCAGTTGATCTTCATAGGCCAGTTTTTGTATGAGCGGTGATATTTTACCCGTTAACACGCGGTCCCATACATCCGCGGTATCCGGTTTAAATGAAGGCGGTGGTAACAACAAGATGATGCGCGCTTTCGGAGAAACTGCTTTAAATGAGTGGATCAGTTCCCTGTAATCTTTCAAAAATTCATCCAGATGAATTCGGTTTATTGGTTTGCTATCCTCTATCCCAAATTCCATTAAAACCACATTCGGCTTACTGGCCATTGCCTGCTGGTACACTTTTTCATCCCTATAAGACCTCCCGCCCTTCGAGACTACAGTTGCGCCACTCACCGTATAATTCAGAACGGCGTAGCTGCTGCCCAATTTTTTTTGGAGTTGTGCAGGATAAGACAATGAATCAGCTATATGAACACCGTCCTGCACTTTAATCAGACCAGTCCCAATACAAGCCACCCTGATCTGTGAGAAACCAGCACTACATATCAAAAGAAGTAAAGCTAAAGTGAATAACGGTTTGAGGTGCTTCACAATCTGCGTTTGATTAATTGCTAGTTATATCGTTAAATTATTGAAGACTTCACTTTGACAGTGCTAAAAAACACGGTATTATCAAGGCTTATACTCAACCGCCGCCAAAGGGCAAGAATCTCTTAAATCCACTTAATCAAATGATTACGATATGTTACTTTAGCATTATTTTCCGCCTGGTAGTTATAAATAAAACCTCATCACGTACAATAATGAGCGCACGTGATGAAGTTTATTAAAATCATAAATGGCCTTTAATAATGGTTATGGGTTCTTACTGTAAGCTCTGAAATAATCGACCTGCATTACTTTAGGGTAAGGAATGCTAGGATCGAGCGTTCCGAAAAAGCCGCTGGAAGCGTTATACAATGAGAAAACTACACCCATACGATAATCCGTTCTGTTGGGTGTTGTCCAGTATAAAACGTTGTTAAAATAATAGTTCATTACGGTCGGTGTCCACTCCAATGCGTAAACGTTATAACTATCGGTTAAATTTGGTAAAGTATAATTATAAACAGCCGCCTCTGTTACGCCGCCACCACCAAGGGTATGGTCGGTATAATGCGTAGGATATCCATAATCGCCATAGCTTCCGGGCTGCTCAATAATATCCGCTTCTGCCGACTCTATCGTACCGCCATCCTGCGCACCGATCATCCAATAAGAGGAGCAGCTACCACTACCATGCTGCGTTTTGATCCGCGCTTCGAAATAACCGTATTTTTGCGCGAAGAGGATTTTCCTTGGTATTGCACGCCCACCAAGGAAATGCATCTGATAATCTTCGACCGACTGTATACCCGAATTAGAGTGAGTGGAGTTCTGCAAAATTTTCAAGTTCAGTGACCCGCCGCTAACGGTGTACACTGCTGCTGCTTCCGCATCTGTCGATGTTCGTCCACGGAAGTAATACGGCGACCATTTTGTGGTATCCAAACTTGTACCACTAAATTCATCTGCCATTGTTAATGTATAACCTGGCTTTGTTGATGGATTGATAGCGATCTCGCCCGGTGCCGCAATCACTTTACAGGACGATACCAAACCAGCAATATCGTTGTAAGGTACATAGCTCATGGTAGCATCATTACCGGAAAAAGTACAAGCTTTTCCTTGAAAGTTATCGTCTGCAAACAGGATAACAATTAGGCCTCGGGGTACCTTAATCGAATTCACCCAATCATTGAGTATACCTTTAGCGTTAAGTTGTGCAAGCGTATAACTGCCTACCGTTAAAGGCTGACTTGCGGTGCCTCCGTAATTGGTGTTTTGGTAGCAAGTGGCATAAAGTTCGACCTTGCAAGACGACATCTGGTCGTTGGCATAAGGTGTCAAAGTTGTGAAATTTGTTTCATCCGAAGTAAATGTCCAGGATGTACCGGTAAGATTATCATCTTGATACATTGTTACTTTAACTCCGAAGGGCACTTTGATCGATGAGGCAGTGTTATCGGCAATGCCTTTAGCAGCCAACTGAGCTTTAGTGTAAGTACCCGCATTTAGCAGAACAGCAGTTCCTCCATAGCTGGCAGCTGAATAAAAAGTTGCACCAGGCAGGGGCCCGAAAGTGGATTGTGTTTGTTTAGCTGGCGGTGATTTTGATAAGTTTTCGGCATCAGCATTGCTTGATTGTTGTTCAGCCTTTTTGCAGGAACTGACAATCATCAGAAAGAGCACCAATACCATGTAGAGTTGATTTCTCATTTTTTTAGATTTAATATTAATTTTAGAATTTGGTTAAAAATCAATTTATTAAGTTCTACGGGTTTTTTGAGTAAGCCCGGAAATAGTCTATCATGAATTCTTTGGTTTCTCCTATATCAGCCGGATCTGCCGTACCAAACCACGCGCCTGTAGCACGATAAAAGGATAACAATACACCCATTTTATATTGTGGAGATTGAGGTATAGTATAATAAAGCGTATTATTAAAGTAAAACTTTAACTCGGTAGGTGTCCATTCTAAACCGTAAATATTAAATGTTTCGGTAACGTTAGGCGTAACTCCGTGTGCTCCAGTACCCAAAGTAGTTAAAGTTGCATCACCCCAGTTATGTAAGCTGGAAGATATGGCGAACTGACCGTAATGTCCTGGTTGCTCCAAAACATCTACCTCTGCAGTTTCTGAAGCCGTATTTTGTTCACCCACAAGCCAGAATGTAGAACAGTAACCTGTTCCTTTTCGTGCCTTGGCCCTGATTTCAAAATACCCGTATTTTTGAGAGAAATTAATTAATGTTGGAATCGTTCTGCTCCCATTTTTATGCCAGTTAGTTCGGTCGATAGTTTGTACAGAAGAGGTTCCGTCACCTACCCTTTGCAAAACCAGGCAACCGTCCCGCATTACATATTGTGCTGCCACATCCGCATCTTGAGATGCACGATGACGCAGATAGTAAGGAACCCAAAGACCAAGATCCAAATTTGATCCATTAAATTCATCATCTTTTGTTACGGTATAACCAGCTTTCGCGAGCGGGTTTGCAGGAAAATCCCGTACCCTTACACTTACAGACGTTGCTACATCATTCAACCCGGTAATAGATGCGAAATTTTTATCCTGGGTAAGTTGCCATGAACTCCCTGTGAAATTATCGCCGTCGTAAACTGTAAGTAATAAGCCGTCGGGCACTTTTGCCGACGACAGCGTGTTATCACTAATGCCTAAGGCTAAAAGTTGAGCTTTTGTATAATAGCCAATTGCCAACGCTGCTGTAGCTCCTGCATAAGTATCAGCATAAACATTTACAGCAGCTTCAACTTTACAAGACGATACTTGATCGTTGGCACTTGGGGAAAGAGTGGTAAAGTTGGGTGTATCGCCATTTAATACCCAGGATGTCCCTGTAAAATTGTCATTTTGATACATTGTAAGCTTGTAACCCGTTGGAACCTTCACGGACGAAACATAATTGTCCGGTATTCCTAAACTATTAAGCTGGCTGGTTGTGTAATTGCCCGGGCTAAGGGCAATACAGGACACCCCCCCGTAGCTTATATTTTCAAAAAACGTAACTCCTGGACTTGGCCCCGAAAGCGTTTTATGAATGCTCGCCTCATCGGTTTGCGTTTCTGCAGCGTTTTCGATGATCTCCGCTTTTTTGCACTGCGTGAAAACTAATATAAATAGTATAGGAATAATGAAACCTGTTCCCTTCTTCATGATTTTCTAATTAATAATTAAATAACTGGACATTAAAACCCTCTTGGTAAAAAAGGGGTAATTATTCCAATAATCTCAGCTGTAGTTAACGGCTCGTCAAATGATTCTATAGCGGCGGTAACCGGCAACACTAAACCTGTTTCTATAGAGCCAATTTGATTAATGTTAATAGGACGGTCTTCACTTGGTTGTGCCGTAGCGTTTTCTCTTACTGTACCAAAGTAAGTTAAATCCACATTTGCACCTAAGCCGGTATCGTTAGGGCCGGCACCAGCAGTGGTGGCAGTAGTACCACTTATCCAAGGCTTGAAAGTTGCAGGTGCGGCACCCTTGTTGTTTTCAACTTTTCTGGCCCTTCGCAGCATTCTTAAGTGGGCAGCATGCCTGGCTTCAACGGTGTGAATGCTTAGCGCTGCTGTTAGTACAACCTTTTCTCCCAATAATTGCGCAGCCTGACCTTTGTAAGCTCTTACCCCTGTATCTTCAAATACCTGTGCTAAACCTAAAAAAGTATCATAATCGGTAAATACTGCATTGAACTTTCCACCACCGGTGAAGTCGAAATTACTTACTGTAGGTATTGGATCGTATTTTAATGGCGTTCTTGGAGTACCACCAAGCGCATTGATCGTTTTAATTAAGAAATTGATATGTTGCAATTCGTGATTGGTAATATTTGCCAAATCAGTTGCTACGGCAGCAGTTTGCCCTTGTGTAGTGAAGGTTGCAGCTACAGTTGTACTTGTTCCCCGTTTGTATAGTTCATACTCTAAATATTCAAGCGTGAGGGCGAAGTTTAAAATATTAACTATCTCAGTTGGTGTGGCTCCATAAGCTTTTTTAAATAAAGTACCTAAGGCAAATGGAAGCGCCGCAACGGCAACCTTTGAACCGAAACCGGTGATGCTGGAAATAGCTTTTCTTCTCGGATTTATCCTATCTCCAATTTCTGGATCAAATTCTTCTATTTCTTTCAATATGTTCAAAAAGTTCATAATCTTTTCTTTAAAAGTTAGGTAGGTTGTTAGTAATTATAGCCGATTTAATATACTTGGAAGCAATGCTTAAAACCTGAGTCGGGCTTTTTGCTACTTCTAATCCATCTGAATCAAGTGTACCACCAGTGGCCAACGGATCTGCAAATGAACCCGGCTTAAGCAGATTGCTGATCACTGCAGCATGTCTTCCTTCAACCGAAGAAATTTTTCCGGCAACAAGCAAATAAACCGGTGATTTTATTAAGAAAGCTACACCATTGTAGGCTGACACTCCCAAATCCTCAAAAGCCTTGGCGTTGGTTAAAATAGACGTCCGGTTAGTAAAGTCGATACTGGAAAAATCTAAATCAAGTGCACCAATACCTTGTTTTAATAAAACAACTTTAAGATACTCCCTATGCGCAATTTCATGATCGCGGATATCAATTAAAAACGACTGTTCTGTAGCGTTAAATAATGTTGTGAAGGTTGGAGATTTAGTTACTCGAGTATAAAAAGCCGCCTCAAGTTGTTCTAATGCATAAGCATAATTCAAAATCGCAATGTCTCCGCTCTTAAAATCGAATCCAAAGTCATAAGGATCTTGCTTATCAAACTCCTTTTCTTTATTGCATCCAGTGGATACTGACGCTAAAACAGCAAAACCAGCACCGGCATATTTCAGGAACGATCGTCGCTGTTCCTTAGCAGATTTACTGTCTTTTTGACTAAGGATTATATTTTCATCCTGATGAGTATTTTTTTCCATAATAATTATTATAAATGATGTTATGAAACAGTATTGTAGTTAATATTTATTACCTTTTTTTGTATATGCTCTAAAATAATCAACTGCAAACTCCTTCGGATAACTAATAGATTTGTCAACTGGTCCAAACCAGCTTTTATCACCCTGATAAAAGGATATCAAAATACCCATCTTATATTGAGGCGACCTAGGTACAGTAAGTACGAGTTCGTTGTTCAGATAATACTTGAGCGTAGAGGGTGTCCACTCCAAAGCATAGATATTAAACGATGTTGTAAGATCTTGCTTTGCGGTTATCTTCTGTCCAAAATCCCTTTTTTCTACAGAATTAGGCTTAAGCGTAGAGTCGCCCCATAAATGAAGACTCGACAATCCGGTATAGTTACCATAGTGGCCAGGTTGTTCAACTACATCAATTTCGGCGCTTTGAGCCGGTGTTTCCTGAATACCTAGTAACCAAAAAGCTATACAATGCCCTTTACCCGTTTGAGATTTCGCCCTTATTTCGAAATATCCATATTGCTGTACAAAGTTTATTTTTGTTGGTATTTGTCTCACTCCTAGCTTATGCAAATCAGTTCGTTCAAAAGTTTGAATAGATGAACATCCGTCAGAATTTCGCTGAAGCACAAGGCAACCATTTTCGAACTTATATTCAGCCCTCAAATCCTTGTTGGATCTGTGACGCAAGTAATAAGGTATCCACAGCTTCTCATTAAGTTTTGTTCCATCAAATTCATCGTTAACGCTTAGCAGCCATCCTTCCTTTTTTATAGGATTCGCAGGATAATCCTTTTCTGCTTTTAACGAATCAATATTATTGGCTTGTGATGTAAATGAACAGCAAAACAATAATACGGTGAACAAAACAGCACCCTCTTGATATAAACACTTAATTAGTAAGGGTATGCCGATAATTTTTTTCATTAGTTTTAGTTGAAGGTTTCAAATTAGTAATTAGGGTTCTGTTTAACCACGCCGATAGTATAAGTAACTTCATTTGCTGGTATAGGCAGTAAATAATCTCTATCATCGCGGAAACCTGTTCCCTGTTTTGGGAAGGTGTACCCTACAAGTCTGGTTGAATAGGCTCTCATCACCTCGCCATAACGTTTCTGTCTAATAAGGTCTTCTCTTCTCCATCCTTCCATACCTAACTCGCAACGCCTTTCATGCCATATGGCTAACCTCAATAGATTTTGATCGGTAGTAGTGACGTTAGGAAGAGAGGTGGCAATATTAGTTGGCGGCACATATGCATGTTTAGATCGTTGAGGGTCTAAAGGAGGTGTTTGTCTTGCTCTTGTCCTTATTTGATTTAAATAAGTTAAAGCCTGGCCGCTTTTGCCGTTTTCATTTAAAACTTCTGCATATAGTAACAGAATATCGGCAAAACGAATTAGACGTACGTTGTAACTAATTTGCAAAAACGTAAAGCCAGATCTTAAGTAATAAGGCACTGTAGTTTTACGTCCAAATAAGCGAGTACGATAATTTACTGAGTTATCTTGATCTGCTGCATCATTCAAGAATCTGTCTCCTGTTTGAGTAAACGTATAAGTAATTCTTGGATCATCCAGGTCAAACTCATTGTACAAATCAAGTGTTGGTTGATGACCGTTACCTCCCGTATAATTGGCATTACCTGCAATATTGGGTGAAAATGCCTGTGGAATTTGCGTACCAATCTGGAGAGTTACCTCTGTAGTTTGTGTGTAAGGTATTTCAAATACCGATTCTGTTGATCCTTCGGTTCGCCAATTGTTACCATAATCGGCCAGCAATGTATAATCTCCTGATTCAACAACCGTTTTAAGCGCTAATTCTGCATTCGTAAAATCCCGGCGAAACATATACACTTTCCCTAGAAGCGCATAAGCCAATCCGCGGGTAACTCTGAACTTATCTGCAGCACTTAATTGCGGTCTGGCTGGCAATGCGGTTCCGGCAGTGATGTCGGAAATTACCTGCGCCCATACTTCGTCAGCCGTTGAGCGGGGAGTAGTTAGCGCCTCGTTAGGTGTAACAGGTTTTGTGAATAGTGGTACACCACCATAGGCCGTAACTAAACTGTAATAACAGAATCCACGCAATAATTTTGCTTCGTTAATGTATTTCGTAATAGTAGCTTGGTTGCCTACAGCATCACTGGATAATGTGATAACTTCATTTGCACGGGCAATGCACAAATACAAGGTTTGCCAACGCTGAGTTACAACTGACTCATTGGGAAACACTGGAACAAATTGTCCGAGGGGATCTTCACCAACACCATCATCTGTAGAGTTATCACCGAGTAACATGTGGTTCATGGAAAATTCGCGACCATATGTTTTTAATTGGATGTACACACCAGTTAGTGCTTGCTGAACCTGGCTTTCTGTTTTGTAAAATTCAGTAACATTTTGTACCCCATAAATGGGTTGTGTAATCTCTCGCTTACATGCGCCAGCGGCAAATGATAGAATGACCAGTGACAAATAAAATTTTATATTTTTCATACTTTTTATTTTATTATAACCTCTTTTGAACTTTGAAATAGATAGAGAAAATCCGTTTTCTTAAAATTGAATATTTAATCCTGCCGTTATTGTACGCGCTGTAGGGTATCTTACCGGATCATAACCTAAATTCAGCACATTGCTTGACCCTATTTCCGGATCTAACCCCGTATATTTAGTAAGGGTGAACAAGTTTTGTCCGCTTACAAAAAACCTACAACTTCTAATAAGATGGGCTTTGGCAAGAAGTGATGATGGTATGGAATAGCCAATCTGAACGTTTTGACATCTTAGATATGAGCCATCCTCTACATACCAGGAAGAATTGCGATAGTTAGCATTTGTACCTGGATTACCATTCATTATAATTGGCCAGTCGTCGTCATCTCCTTCCTTTTTCCATGCATTTGTAAGTGCAATTGCTAAGCCATTACTGTTCTTAGGCTGGCCAAAACTCTTTAAAGAATTAAACAGATCGTTCCCTAATGTGCCTTGAAATAATGCTGTAATATCAAAATCCTTATAGGTGAAGCCTAGATTAAACCCAAAAATCATATCCGGATGGGGATTGCCAACGTATACACGATCATCATCATTTATCACACCATTTCCATCGGTATCCTGAAATTTGAATTCACCAGGTAGAGCGAGAGGCTGTAATATTTTACCTGTGGACGATACGTAATTTGTAATTTCATCTTTATTTTGAAATATACCCAGCCGTTTGTAAGCGTAAAACCTGGATATAGGGCCACCAACTTCAGTTTTATTAACTGCTAGATTATTTAGTAAAACTGTGCCGAAAAGTGGCAGGTTTCCGTTACCAAGGGATGTTACTTTATTTTCGTAAAATGATGCGTTACCTCCAATTCTGTAACTGGCATATTTTCCGATGTTGTCCCTGTAATTCAAGGTTATTTCCAAACCTCTATTAGTCATATTACCGGCGTTAGAGAACGGAAGGGAATTGCCACTAACATTATAACCGGCAGAAGCGGGTAAAGGAATCTGCAGTAAAATGCCTTCAGTTTTTTTGCTGAACACATCTGCAGTCAGATTTAGTTTACTTTTGAAGAATGCAGCGTCTATACCAATATTCGTTTCTTTTTTAACTTCCCACTTTAAGTTTTCGTTACCAAAACTGGTTGGAACATAGCCATTAACAAGTCCTGTACCGAAATTATATACGTTTGCTGTTGACGTCCCTATAAATGAGAAGGCTGCGTTATTACTATTAATTTGTTGATTACCTGTTAAGCCATAACCTCCTCTTAAACTCAAACTCGAGACATACTTATTAATGTTAAGCTTTTTAAAAAACGCTTCATTGCTAGTTTGCCAGCGCAATCCAAAAGATGGAAAATAACCCCATTGTTGACCTTCTCTAAATCTTGAAGAGCCATCTGCTCTAAAATTTACATTTAACAAGTATCGGTTGTCATAATTGTATCCAACACGGCTTAGATATGATAATATGGCTATTGAACTACGTCCTCCCCCATTGGCAATTCCAGTGGTTCCGGCATCAATTACACGAAACTCTTCATCATTACTTGGCGTACCATTTCTCCTGGCGCTTAATGTATTGCCCGTTTGTTTCTCATAAGTGGTTCCCAACAGAGCAGTAACAGCGTGTTTACCAAACTTATTGTTATACTCTAATTGCTGACGTAAGGTGTAATTTAAAGTTTGATTTCTTTGAGCCTCCAGATTACTAACTAAGTTAGATCTTGTATCCGCTCTCGCAGTATTATACACATCTGTGGTTTCAACAAAATAAGGAGTAAAAGTGTTGTATCTGAATAATCGAAGGTCTAAATCTGATTGTGTATAAAAACTTAGTCCTTTAAAAATGTTTATCCTGGCATTAATGTTACCCTGTGTATTATAATTGTCAACATAAACATCTCTACGCTTTATTAAACCAACTGAATTTGTTTGAAATGATGATTCTGCAGGAGCGTACTTGTTAAACTCATAATTGTCACTACTAGGATCTATATTAGGATTGATTACCGGTGTAAGTGGGTCTGTCATAAATATATACGCAAACCCAGGCAAGCCTCCTAAATAATTTTGCTTGTAGTATATCTGGCTTATGTTAATTCCTAATTTAATCCTTTTACTTAAATCATAATCGGCTACATAACGCGCTATTGCCTTTTGAAAACGGGTAGTAATAATACTGCCTTGTTCATTTTGATAATTTAAGCTAAGAGCTGTTCTCGCTTTTTCTGTACCATTTCTAACGTTCAGATTGTAGGTTTGAAATACAGGAGTTTGATTGAGGGCATCATACCAATTGGTATTATATCCCTTTAAATATTGCTGCGTAAGCCTTGTATCTGCAACCGGCTGGCCTGGCTGCTGATTTCTTACTGCGGTAGTTTGTTGTTCATAGTACTCATCTGCATTTAGTGGCCTTGGATAAGCATAATTTGATTTAAGCCCAGCATAACTGTCAAAGGAAACAATATTGTCGCCTTTTTTTGCCTGTTTTGTTGTAATTACGATGACACCGTTTGAACCCCTCGAACCATATATAGCTGTGGCCGAAGCATCTTTTAAGATATCCATACTTGCGATATCATTAGGATTAACGTTGTTTATATCGTCTAAAAACTGACCATCGACAACATATAACGGGTTATTGTTATTTGTCGAATTGAAACCTCTGATTCTTACTGATGCTGGATCTCCAGGTTGGCCCGAATTGCTGGCTACATACACGCCCGCAGCTTGACCTTGCAATAACTGCGAAACATTAGTTACTGCAAAATTTTTGATTGAACCTTCGGTAACTGAAGCAATTGAACCAGTAAGATCACCCCGTTTTTGAGTAGCGTATCCAATTACGACCACGTCGTTTAACGAATTTATCGCATCTTGTAATTTAACATCTACCCTATTACCGCTTACCAATACTTCCCTTGTATCAAATCCAGTAAAAGAAAAAATGAGTGTGTTTTTTCCCGCAGGCATTACTAAAGTATAAGCACCTTTAGCATCAGTGATAGTTCCCCCATTAGCATTCTTAATTTTAACAGTAACTCCGGGTAGTACCTGACCAACGTTATCTGTAACAATTCCAGATACTTTAGTCTGACTTTGAGCTACGGAAGACAGCGCAATTAACAAAAGACCAACCGACAGGGACAATACCCGCCCCGTTTTAATTACACGTTTCAAAAATATGAACTGTCGAATTGATGAATAGATCAGGGATGTTCGTAAATTTTTTATCATAAGTTTATTAATTTGGTTCATTACATTTTAGATAAAGTTGGAAACGGCTTTTCTCAAGACAAAAGCTAAATCTTTCCTATAGGCATTACACTATTTTTGCAGGTAGCATCAATTTGAAGTTGTGGTGAGCATTTGATCGGGTAAAGCTTCAGCAGACGGATCGTAAACGGCTACAGCTACTTTTGAATCGGCACAGCCATAATATAGAAACCATTTCTTTTTGAAATATACCAAACCTTCTATAAACACTGTACCATCCACATATTGACCACTTTTTTCAAAAGCTTCGGTTGGTCTCAAAAAGGGAACATCTAATCTGGCTAATACCTTTGTTGGATCTGTTTTATCAAAAAGAACCTGACCGGCTGAGTAAGAATTAGCATTTAAGCGGGAATCACCTCCTAAACCTGCCAAATTTTTACCGTTGTAAAGCAAAACAATGCCCTTATCTGTGATAACAGCCGGAGGACCGCACTCTGTCAACTGACTATCGAAATAGCCCTTACGTGGAGATATTAATTCTTTAAGCTCGTTATTGCCATCTACAACCGGCTCCCAATCTGTTAAATTACTAGATGTGGCTGCATAAACATGTCGTTCTCCCCAATACATCCAGTACTTACCGTTTATCTTAGCAATTACTTGCTTATCACCCACCAATTTTGTAACTATAGATGCTGATTTATGATGGATATTAAGGAATTTACCTGAATAAGCGCTTTCAAACGCAGGACCATGCTTAGTCCAGTTTATTAAATCTTTTGAGGTAGCTACACCTAACCGTGGTAACTTACGGTTCCATTGAGTATAAAAGATCACATACAAACCATTCTCCGTAACTGCTACCCGGGGATCTTCGCAACCACCTGTCCACTCAAACTCCTTTTGACTATCATTTGTGGGAAATAAGACAGGTTTACCTTTCCTTTTGAAGTGTATACCATCTATACTTTCTGCATAACCAATACGTGATGTTCGTGACCCGATCCTTACACCGCTCTTATCTTCAGCCCTGTATAAAACAACCACCTTACCTTCTTTTATTACTGCGGCAGGGTTAAAAGTATCATTTGCCTCCCAGGCAATAGCCTTATTAGTCATTGGATCAGTAAACACTGATGCGGGATTAGGCGTTATTATAGGATTTACACTTTTAGGTCTAACAAATCCGCCTAAAGCCCATTTAGGCAAATCAGTAAATTGGGTAGTCTGACCAATAGCAGAATCAGCTGAAATCAAGACGGTAGCTAGTACCACTAACTTTGTAAGAAATTCTCTCATAACAATAATTAAAAGCAGGACTTATTAGGTATTTTAAATAGCGCTTATCACTGAAGCACATTATAATTGGTATAGGCAATATTAAATCAATAAAACCGGTTTTGCAATAATTTATAATATTTATTAATCTTCCTTCTTTTTTTAAAACATCTAAACCTGAAATAACCGGATTCTCCTATGTAAACGGTTGTATTTCCTACACATGATTTAAAAATAATTATTCAAAGCCATGAACGCTTAAATTTGATAACGGACCATACTTCGAATCATGAAATTAACCAATGTAGTAAGGACAAAACATTCGTTGAAAAAGTAAGTCGGCAAACAAGATTGATTCTTGCGGAATGTTAAATCTGCAAATCTCACAAAGCCGCTAATGACCAATCTATGAATATATTTCAAGTCCTTTTTTTGACGATATGAAATATTGGAAACAAGAAATGAAACCGCAAAGAAAAGTACGTCAGTAAGTCTTCTTCTCATATTTTGAAGCTAATGGTGTTATTAGAATAGATCCGCTTAATGATTGCGGGTAGTTTATATTGGTATAAAACAAAAGTAGTTAATAAAACCGGTTTTGCAAATTTATAAATATTATTTTATGAACAATTTGCAAAATTTATTATCAGCTGCTTCTCCTGATAACATTAAATTAATAAAACCGGTTTTTCAAATATTTTGAATTATTTTTAATGCTTTGCGTATTTTCCCTGTCGCCCCCTCAATTCACCAAAAAAATCCCTTAAGAAGATTTACAATCGCTTTATATATTAAAGCCAATATATAACTATCGTTAGTATCAGCAACCAAAACTAATCTTTATAGCCACCCCAAGCCTACATTAGTTTCACTGACTTACAATTTGATTAGCTTGAAATCATTGCTTGTCCTACTTTAGGTAATGCAGAGTGGGAATTCCTTCGTAAATAATCAGCGTATATCAGATGTATTAACGCTACCATATTTGATAGTTGCAGTTAAGTGTCTGCTCATCATAAACAAATGGATACTTTAAGAAGCCTAACTTTCCCCAGTCCCTTTTTGTTTCTTTTGCAATCCAAAACAAGTCGGCCATTGAAGACCGCAATTACAACTTAAAAACCAAATGGTCGCGCAAAATATCGCCTTTTTCATGACGGTAATTTATTTAAATTAATTCGATTGTTTTTTCAATGCCTTATCGAGTGCTGGGGCGTGTTCTATGCTGAGATTGCTAACATTGGTGAACCTAAATAAATCATTCGTTGCAACTGGAAATCTAAAGCGGT
Source organism: Mucilaginibacter terrae (assembly GCF_042679325.1). Classification (GTDB taxonomy): domain Bacteria; phylum Bacteroidota; class Bacteroidia; order Sphingobacteriales; family Sphingobacteriaceae; genus Mucilaginibacter; species Mucilaginibacter terrae. The sequence goes on along the minus strand of NZ_JBHTMJ010000010.1, from coordinate 65,960 downwards.
CTATCTCTAATCCGTTTACATCTTCGGCTATGATTACCGGTCGTTCATCGGGTTTCAATGTGGTAAAGCTCATATTATATAATCTTAAATCCCTTATATGCCGTCCGTAAATCCCATAAGCCGGGTTTACACCCAATAAAAAGGGTTCTGGGTAGCCTTTTCCCAATTCCGGAAAATTACGTTGACCCTGGATTTTTGTACCACCTCCCTTGTACTGAATATTGATATTTTGTAAGGTTATGTTTTCAAGCGGATAGCCTGGCATTCCAGTGAGCTGAATGCCGCTAAGGGAATCGGCGCCGATAACATAGATATTGCTGATCAGGATATTGCGAACCACGCCCATCTTCATCGTGGCTTTAGGCCCCCGGTTGCGTTGACCAAGTGTGACGTAAATAGGGTAATGGTTGACATTCATCATCGTTATATTGGATATAGTAATATTATCGATCGTTCCTCCATCAACTTCTTCCAGCGCGATACCATTGCTGTGCCAGAATGTACAGTTAGAAACTACGCAATTCCTGAAACCTCCGTTAGATTCCGTACCGAATTTGATCCTGCCGCCGGACCACCCTACTGCATGGGGAATTCTGCGCCCATCAATCAGGGTTCCTTCTTCGAATGCTGATACCTGGCAATTAGTTATAATCAGGTTTTCTGTAAAAACAGGCTTATTTAATGCGTAAGAACTTTTAGGACAGATCGCATCGTCTCCCGGAGAATTGACCCGGCAGTTACTTACTACGGTATTTACGCAACAATCAATATCAATTCCATCTCTATTCGTGTCTATGTTCAGGTTATCCAGCGTGGTACGGTCACACCCGGTAATAATAATAGCAAAATGACCGCCGTGAAAGATAGTAATGTCTCTTATCAGCACGTTTTTACATAGTTTTAGTGCGATAGCCTTATCTCCCGTGCCTATAGATCCTCCTAAAACCTTCCCTTCAATCTCCTTGTCTTTCCGCGTAAGCCCGCCGCCGTCAATCATCCCATTTCCCGTAATAGAAACATTTGACAGACCGATACCCCATATCAGGCTGTTTTTGAAATAAGTGTGTCCTCCATCCTGGTAGGCCGTGTCTGTAAAGGCCTCCGGTTCATCATAAGCTTTGAGTTCGGCAGGAGCACCCAGTATTTTAGCGCCAGCGTCAAGGTAGAGGTTTATATTGTCTTTAAGCCTGATGCTGCCGCATAGATAAGTGCCGGCAGGTACATATACAGTACCGCCTCCGTGCGCGTTGCAATCTATAATAGCCTTATTGATTGCATTATGATCTAAATTTTTTCCGTTACCCTTGGCGCCATATGACCTGACATTGTAGGACATAGCCGCAAGCACGCTTTTGGTTTGAGCTGGACATACCTGGACATTGCTTAGCACAATAGTAGCCCATAGCCACATCATGTTTTTAATATTTTTACGGATTATCATTTACTTATTGTCTTTTTAAAGTTGTTAAATAAGGTGTCGAGATACCCCATTTTGGATTTGGCTTCTCTCCTAACAGAAACTTTAGCACTCCTCCATTAATAATTTCCTTATGGGTAATCCAGTTGCGTTTGAGCGGTTTACGATTCAGCCATGCTTTTTGTATATATATGGCACGATCAGTACGCTTTTCCGAGATAACACGGAACTTTTTATTATTTGAGACTTTAATAGTTACACTATTAAAAATTGGAGAAGATAACGTATATACCGGGTCACCCACATTAGCAGGGTAAATACCCATCGAAGCCAGAACATACCAGGAAGACATCGTTCCCGCATCATCATCCATTTCGGGGACGTAGCCATCCGGTTTTAATTCGTAAGTTAGTCCTATGTAAGGTGTTTTAAATTTTCCATGGGTCGCATAATCATCCCGTACCGGCTTGGTCAGCAATTGATCTACAATTTTTTGAGTGAGATAGGGTTTGCTCGTAAAATTAAAAAGATAAGGCACGCTAATATCCGGCTCATTGGCATGATTATATAAATGGTTTTCAAAGAAATACTCCAGTTCTTTTAAAAATTCTTTATTCCCCTTTAACTCCATCATACCGCGTATATCATACGGTACAAACCATCGGTATTGCCATAAAGTTCCTTCATATAAACCATCTCCACCCACGATATCTGAGTTTTCGTTCATATTTAAAAACTTGGCCTTCCATATGTTTTTATATTTTGCAGCCTGTAAAGCGTAGCGGATCATATCATCCTTACCCAGTATTTTTGCAATCTGGCTCAGAGCCCAATAATCATAAGCGCTTTCCAGTTGCTGATCCGGAGATTTATCGGGGTAAGCGGCAGCTTCTTTAACCAGCAATGGATAAACGGATTTAAGATCAAACTTATTGATGCCTTTGCGGTAACAATCCAGAAGCGTGATGACCGCATGTTCGGTTCTTACGGTTGGGTAAGGTTCTGTAGCTGTAGCCCAGGGGGCTTTCCCTTCATGATAAAGATCAACCAGTGAACGGCAAAAATCATTCATAACCGCTGGCTCAGTAATTGTAAGCAATGGCATTTCGGTTCTGAAATTGTCCCATAACGACCAGCCATGATAATGTGTATAATCCTTAGCATGGTAAAGCTTAGCATCGGACCCACGATACTTGCCCGAAGTACCACTAAGATCAGACGGTGATAACATAGCATGATAATAGTGCGTGTAAAAAAGCTTCACATATTCCTGCTTCCCCTGAACATCAATCTTACTCAGTTTTTCTTCCCAAGCCATCGAAGCTTTATGCTTAATTTCATTAAAGCTTTTATTACCAACTTCAACATGGGCATCGTCTGCAGCTTGCTGCGAACTAACTGAAGATACGCTCGTTTTTACACTGATTGCCTCCCCTTTTTTAACGGTAAACATATACCATATCCGGTGCCCGTCCTGGCGAACAGAATCAGCGGAACGGTCCATGTTCACATGGTAATAAAATTTATACTTGCCCAATTTACATACAGAAAATGCCTCTACGCTCCCATTGAGCGACTGCCCGTTCAATTCATGCTGTTCAGCAATCAATTGTTCCAGGGAAGAAGAGAGATCAATCATAATCCAGGCGCTACCCGCTTCCTTATAAGTAAACTCCTGCCAACCTGTCCCGTTACTAACCGTTAGTCTGCATGCAATAGTGGGTTTTGTTAAAATCACCTGATAATAACCGGGTTCGGCGCGTTCACTAGTTTTATCATAGCTATAACTTGTCGTATCGCGCTTGCCCATACCGGGTTTAACCAAAATGTTTCCTCCTGCACCTTTACAACCAACCCCTTCCATTCGATTAATTGTAAACCCTTTAATGCGTGGGCTGGTATAGTCATAGCCTGCCTGATTTGTGGGGTCAGTTGCAGGGCCCAACTTGACCAATCCAAAAGGCAATGTTGCGGAAGGTGTAAGCTGACCGTGATCGCCGGAGGTCCCAACAAAAACATCCACAAGAGATGTATAATTTTTTGAGGCAGAATGAGTTTGTGCTTGCAGGCTTAAACAACCAAGTATACCTATTGCATTTAACAGAAAGTGATAAGTTTTCATTGGTTAAATTATTTGCTGTGAATCACTAAAGAACCACTGGCTAATCCATTTGCAGAGGCTTCGATCTTTATTTCGCCAGGGATATAAACAGGTTGGATAACCGCCATACACTGCCCGTGCCAGACTTTTCTTTCGAAAGCCTGAAAACTTGAGAGATCTTCAGGATTACCATTGCCGACAGCAATCAGTTTTCCCTTTCCGCTAACCTTAAAATTTAATTTAAAATCATCTGCATAAGGAACGATATCACCATTTTCATCGACCACTTTAGCCGTAATAAACGAAAGATCATTAAGGCTGGCTTTTATAACCGACCTGTCAGCAATCAGGCGGATTGCATACGGTTTGCCCGCTGTTTTTAACGTGGTGCTCGCTATTTCTTTACCTTTCTCAAGGGCCTGTGCAGTTAAAACTCCTTGCTGATAAGGTATTTTAAATACTGCGGTAATGCTTGTGTCCGGAATTATTTGTTCACCTACTTTTTTTCCATTGAGCATTAACCTGATCTGACGGGTTCTTGAAAATACCCGGACCTGCAATGAATCACCTTTAGCTTTAGGCCAGCTCCAACTGTGCTGCTCATCGGGCCAGCTCCACTGCCCAAGATCTTCCTTCATGCCATGGGGTATGGGAGCATGAACCATCATCTCAATTTTACTTTTATTCCAAACCACGTCTCTGTAAAAGCCGGAGGGTTTTTTAACCCCGGTTAAATCGAAGTCACCGCTACCACCAAAATACCATGGCCACACATCTTTCGTTTTAGTTTGAGGCTGATTCTCAGATATGATTTTACTGTGTCCGAGGGTCGCCTCTCCAATGTAATCAAAAGCAGTCCACACAAAATCGCCAATCACACCAGGGTACTTTTCAACCTCACGCCAGTTTTGTAACATCTGATTTGGAAACGATTCTGTACCTACAATGATCCGGTTGGGATACTTCGCCAGGTCAGGCCCGTACCGTTCGTATTCGTAATTGTATCCTGACACATCCAAGACCGCAAAAACAGGTGGTGTATCCCTGTCCCACGTATACTTATGGTTAGGCCCTTCCCAAAATTTACAAATAGCAGATGTAACGGGACGACCCGGATCTAACTCATGAACGCGATTTAACAGCATTTTGGTTGTTTCGATCCCCAATGGCTCTACCCTTTCAGGTATTTCGTTCCCAATACTCCACATGATCACCGACGGATGATTCCTGTCCCGCATAATCATTGCGGTAAGATCTTTATTCCACCAACTGTCAAATGCAATATGGTAATCATCGCTATTTTTCTGCTTATGCCAAATATCAAACGCTTCTTCTACAACAAGCATACCTAGTCGGTCGCAAGCTGCAAGCAGCTGTTCCGAGGGCGGATTGTGACTTGTTCTTATGGCATTGTAGCCAGCGGATTTGAGTAGTTCGATTTTGCGCTCTTCTGCCCTATCAATGGCCATTGCACCTAATAAACCATTATCGTGATGAATGCAACCACCCTTTAGCTTAAGAATTTTTCCGTTCAACGCAAAGCCCTTGGAACTGTATTCGATACCACGGACACCAAATGGCATGCTGAGCATATCCATTTCAGATGCTCCTTTCCTAATTTTAACAGTAACCTGGTGCAGTGTTGGAGTTTCTGTTGACCACAGGTCTGGCCTTGTCAAACTCACCGCATATTTTGCCAATGTGCTGTCTTTGGCTTTAATGCTCAATGATTTGTTCAGGAAGCCTACAACTTTACCATGGCTGTTAATTATATTAGTGTACACGGAAATCAAAGCAGGATGTTCAGATCGATTAACCACCGTCAGTTCCAATCCAACTGTCGCTTTAGCGGCTGATACACCTGAAGAGTAAATATGAAGACCGTTAATCGGAATAAATATAGAATTCGACAAGCTTAAAGTCACATGACGGTAGATCCCCGAACCGCTATACCAACGGCTGTTTTTACCTGCGTTCTGTAACTTTACAGCAATAACATTGACCTTTCCGGGTTTGTTCAGGTAGGCCGTGAGCTCGTAATGAAATGGTATATAGCCATAGGGCTGAATACCTAAATAATGACCATTTAGCCAAACCTCTGCGTTCATGTAAGCGCCATCAAAATTGATAGACACCGTTTTTCCGGCACTTTCCGGGTCGAGTATAAAAGCTTTACGGTACCATCCGGTTCCACCTACCGTATAACCCGTAGCAGCGCCTCCGATGCTATTATGAGAAAAAGGACCTGAAACCTCCCCAGCCGAGGGGGTTGGAAGATCCGATATAGACCAGTCATGAGGAAGATTCACCTGATTCCACGTAGCGTCGTTATACGACGGCTTTTCTGCTCCCTGCAAACTATCTCTTAAGAATTTCCAATCCCGGTCAAAAATCCTGGTACCAGCTTTGCCAGAAAATTTTTCCTGTCCGTGGACCTGATTAACAAAAGCGGAAATACCGATAGCAAATAAGAAAAAAATGGATAAACGTTTGATACTCATTTGAGGCTTTAACTTGATAACTGGTGTGGTAATATTTAGTGCTTGACTTTATAAAATTTGTAGCCGAACATAAAAATAACGGCATAACATATAATTGGTAAGTAGTAGGCTTTTGCAACATCATGATCAGCGATCAGCCCCATTAATAAAGGAAATACCGCACCACCGACCACACCCATGGAAATAAACGAGGATGCTTGCTGGGTGTGCTTACCTAGATTTTTTAGACCAAGGCTAAAGATTGTGGGGAAAAGAATGCTAAAAAGAAAATTGATCATCATCAGAGCGATATAGGATGTCCAACCAAGCCCCTGTGCAACAATTGCGCACATCACCATACTGCCGAATGCAAATATAGCCAGCAACTTATTCGGTGCTACGAAGCGCATAAGGTAAGTTCCGAAAAACCGGCCTAAAGCCATCATTGCCATAAAAATGCTCATGTATCCGCCTGCCGTTTGGTTACTGAAGTGCATCACATCATGCCCATAGTTAATAAAATAAGCCCAGGTGCCTGCCTGTGCAGCCACGTTAAAGAACTGAGCAATTACCGCCCAAACGAAATGACTGTGCTGATAAAGCTTTTTTCCAGGAGCGAGATCGACATTTACTGCTGAAGCATCAACATCCGCAGCAACATGCGGATCATTCAAAACAGGAATCTTCAGGAATACGAAAACTACCGCTATGAGAGCAATGACAATACCGACGCTGACATATAATATTTTAACAGAGCCAAGATCGGAGCTGTCTCCACCCGTTGCCCTCAATAGAAAATACGTTCCGAGGGCGGGGCCAACAATAGTGCCTACGGCATTAAAAGATTGTGAAAAATTAATGCGACGGTCGCTGGTTCGCTGGTCTCCAAGTGCGGCGGCAAAGGGGTGGGCAACGGTTTCCAGCGTAGCCATTCCACATCCGATAATAAATAAGGCAATGCGAAAAAAGCCGAAAGATCCGGCGTTTGCTGCAGGGATAAATAGAAATGTTCCTAATGCGAATAAGCCCAATCCCAAAATTACGCCAGGTTTGTAGCCAAATTTTTTCAAAAAATAACCAGCAGGAATACTCATTACAAAATAGGCTCCGAAAACGGAAAGCTGGATGAGTCCGGATTGGCTTTTAGATAAATTCAAAACATTTTGAAAATGCTTGTTCAGTACATCGCTCATAGAATGCAGAAGACCCCACATTAAAAATAGCGACGTTACAAAAACATAAGTTACAATAAACTTCTTTTCGGTAAAGGCAGCTTTGCCTGATTCTGGTATCATGGGCTTTAATTAAGTTAGAGAAACAGTTTCAAATTGTCCTGCAGCACCAATTAGTGCAGCGGTTTCACCAAGCCCGGCCAGTCTGATCTCTGGCACATTGATTCTTTTAGATAATTCCGGCAAAAATAAACGGGACGCTTTAGTGATATTTCCACATAGGATCAGGGTTTCGGGTTCAATATCCGCGAGAAGTGTACTTAAAAAGTCGGCCATGTTAATGGCAAATTCTTTGAATAGCTGGCGGGAGGTCTGACTTTGATCGGCCTGTTGTGCCAACTCTCTAACACCACTGATTGAAATACCGGTTAACTCATGGTAGCGGCGCTGAAACCAACGAGTAGAAAGAAAATCATCAGCAATACTATCTTTAAAAGGCAAACTACCCCAATTCAAATCTTTTGTTTGTCCGTTAAGGCAATGCGCCGAACCAAAACCTGTTCCCAGCGTAACACCCACAAAGTTCTTGTATCCGCTCCCGGCACCTGACATAGCCTCTCCGGCTATGGTAGCTTCTGCGTCATTTAAAAACTTGATTCTATTCGGATCCAAAGTCAGGGATTCCGCCAGTTTGTGCCTGACGTCCATGCCAAAAAGTGCTTCGTATTTATTAAGTCCTTTAATGCATGAAATGCCTTTTTCGTAATCAAACGGACCAGGCATTGCCAGTCCTAATCCGGAAATCTCAACTCCGCTTAGCTGTGCCGACTTCGAAAGAGCCTGCCCCCAAGTGGAAAATATCTGTGATGCATGACCCTTGCTCATAACCTCTGTTCGTATTAGACTCTGGTCGATGATCGTATTAGTCTTTAGGTCGCACACGGCAGCTGTAATGTGCGATCCCCCAATATCAGCGGTTAACACATAAGGTGTGTTCAGTTCCGGATCGTTCTTGTATATCATGTAGTATCGTTTATTGTGGTTCCGAAATCTTAATTGGGAAACTCAGGTTTAGCAAGGCAATGATAAATTAATAAAACCGGTTTTGCAAATTTCTGTATGTATTCAATTGAAGTTGCTTTAACATTTAAAGATATTTTAGATCAGGCAGAGGTAAGTATTTTGAATACACTGGCATAACTGTCCAAGGGTTTATCCTTTGGCAGTGTTATACGCAAGCCTTCTGGTCTGCGTTCAAACTCCAGCACTTGTTTGGTGCTGAGTAGTTCAACACGTTGGATTGGCCCTTGCAAATTAGCAGACCCATTGGCAAGACTTTTAATAACTATACTATCTGTTTCGGGCCAACCAAAAACTGTAGCAAACAAGATGTTCGGTTTACAGGTGAACCGGATATCTGCCGGCCCAAAGGCCCTTCCTTTACCTTCGTTGAACCCTTCCCGTACCAATTGAGCTTCTGTTTCCTGCGCAGGCCCTTCTCCGAAAATTTTCCAGGGAACGGTGTCATAAATACTTTCTCCATTTACCTTCATCCAGCGTCCTATCTCCTGAACGATCTGTTGTTCTTGATCATCAATAGTGCCATCTCCACGAACGGGGATATTTAAAAGGAGATTTCCATTTTTACTTACGATATCAACCAGCATCTGGATAATGGTTTTTGCTGGCTTATAAGCTTTACGTTCATAGATACTCTGATCATAATGCCAGCTACCTATACAAGTATCGGTTTGCCATGGAAGCGGTTCGATAGCGTTGGTTTTGCCCCGCTCAATATCCCAAACCATCGCTTTGCGCTGATTGAGATCGAGGCCTTTAGCATTCATTACCGCTTTAAGGCTGCCATAGTCTTTAATACTTTTATTGTATAAATGCGCGGTTATTTTCAAACACTCATCACTTAACGGCCAAAATGGTAAAACAGCATCATCAAAATAAACCAGATCCGGATTATAGCTATCAATCAGGTCGATGGTTCTATCGATGAAATTGTTGATGTACCGTTGGGTTGGCTTAGCGGCACCGTTTTGCCAGCGCCATTGCTTATTTTCTAGAATGCCATTAACTCCGCTGTTTTCGCTTAGCGGGTGTTTTTGTTCGTACAATTCCTGCGGATCGAGTCCATTCCACCATTTGCCGGCACCATCCTTTTTTTGCAATTTTCCGTCATATGGCACACCAGCTAAAGACCCTGTTTGATCTGAACGCTGCGCTACTTCGTAAAATGTCCAGGCATGAGAGGCATGAACACTTACCCCAAAAGGTAGCCCCTGCTCTTTCGCTGCTTTTGACCAGCCTCCGATAACGTCTTTTTTTGGACCAACGCGGGTTGAATTCCAATTAGGCTGATATTTGCTACGATATAGATCCAGATTATCATGGTGATTGGCCAGTGCCACAAAATATTGGGCCCCTGCGTTTTTATATAAAGCCACTAAACTTTGAGGATCCCATTTTTCGGCTTTCCATTCATGAATAACATCTTTAAATCCAAATACCGATGGATGCCCATACTTCTTGAGGTGAAACTGATAGGTTTTCGAACCTTCCTCATACATACGTCGTGCATACCAGTCACCTGAGCCAGGCTGGCACTGCGGGCCCCAGTGCGCCCATATTCCAAATTTAGCTTTACTGAACCAGTCCGGTGTGTGGTAGTTCTTTTGTAACGACTCCCAATTGGGTAGAAATGTGCCCGGATGAACTGATGCACCATAATGATCAGGTGATTCGAGAGCTTTTACGTATCGACTGAGGAACAGCGTTGAGGCCGTTAAGCCCATACCTTTAATCAAAGATCTTCTTCTCATAAATTTTTAAATAATGGTTACGGTATAATCTTAAACTGGTTTGTAATATATTGGGTAGCAATATTAATTCAATAAAACCGGTTTTTCATTTTATTTTTAAAAACTTCTATTTTTTCCCGCATGAGATCTGCCAACGAATGTTTTAGATTATAAACCAATCAAATCCGCCTTATAATCAATTAGTTCCTTCAATCATTAATCGTTAAGCTGTATCATACTAAAAATAAAAAAATGTTTGCAAAACCGGTTTTCTTTATTAGGTTTGTTGACCAATTATTGATTACGGCTTAACGTGCCTGTTACCTAATAACCTATTCCAATAAAATCACCTATGAAGACAATCAAATTAGTTTCCATTCTTGGAGTATTTCTTTTAACAAGCCTGACGGCCAGTGCGCAGTTTATATTAGATAATCTTTCTGCCATACCGTCTGCCGCATTCAGCATCCGAAAACTCAAAAGCACGGCTACACTGTCTCTAAAAGTCCGTCGCAGCAGCGATAACACCACCAAGGATATTGGCTTCAACTCAAAGGGAGATTTAGACTTAGGGGGATTAATAACTTTTGTAGGTTCTTCAGGTAACGGTTATGTTGTCACTTGGTATGATCAGTCGGGTAACGGACGGGATGCCACAAATACAACTGCAACGGGTCAGCCACGTATTGTAAATGCGGGTATTATTGATATGCAGGACAATAAGCCTGCTATTATTTGGTCTAACAGCCCATTAACCACCTTAACACCGGCAACACCGTTTATTTCTACAGCAGCTCATACCATTTCAATTGTCAATAAATTATCCCGTACGTCAGGATTTCACGTATTTGTTGGTAATGTGAGCACCAATTACCTGGGTTACACAAGTCCAACGGTTTTTAATCTCGACGTTGGAGGAACCACCTCTGCACAGGCCTATACCACAACCCAAACAACTATATCTAACATTTTAACAAATACCAGAAACGGTGCCAGTGGAGAAGTTTGGAAGAACGGCTCTTTGTTGACTAAAAATACCGGTACCTTGGTTGGTACGGCGGCATCAATGACAGGTTTAGGAGGGTTTAGTACATTTGGTGTATCGGGAAGCACCCCCGAAATCATTATCTTTCAATCAGAGATTTCACCAGCAGACCGCCTTTCTCTGGAAGCAAATCAAAGCGCATATTTTACCATTGCTGTTTCAGGTCAGCCGGTTTTAAATAAAATGACCTCAGCCGCATCGGCAGCCTATAGCCTGCGGCGAGTGAAAAACAATGCTAATTTAGCCGTAAAGGTACGCCGAAGCAATGATAACGCTACTCAGGATATTGGCTTCAATACCGAAGGCTCACTTAACACTACGGCGCTTACTACCTTCGTAGGTTCTGCCAGTGCCTACATAACAACCTGGTATGATCAGTCGGGAAATGGCAGAAATGCAGTCAATACAACAACGTCAGGTCAACCCCGCATAGTCAATTCTGGTGTTATAGAAACGCAAAACGGTAAGCCGACCATCATTTGGTCTAATAGCCCAATCACAACACTAACCGCTCCAACTGCATTTATTTCTACATCTAAACATACCATTTCGGTCGTTAACAAACTGAGCCGCACAACGGGTGCTCATATTTTTGTTGGAAATACTAACACTAACCAGTTCGGTTATTCCCATACCGATACTTTGATATTGAATTCTGCAAGAAGCACTAATCAGCAAGCCTACCAAACTGTTCAAAACACTAATACAAATATTATAACAAATACCGAATCCGGTCCCGTCGGTTCTACATGGAAGAACGGCTCATTGCTTGTTAAAAATTATGGAACGTTAACGGGTACTGTAGGTAATTTTTCGAGTCTTGGAGGATTTAGCACTTACGGCGTATCGGGAAGTATGCCAGAAGTACTCATTTTTGATACTGAGATTTCTGCCACGGATCGCCAAATTATGGAAGCTGATCAATTGGGTTTTTATGGCATTCCTTTAACCAACCTTGCTGCACCCACCTACATTAATGCCATTTCTCTTCCAGCCTCGGTCCTGTTACAATGGACTGCTGTAAAAGGAGCAACTGATTATATCATACAATATAAGGCGTCCAGCGCGAGTACATGGAGTACGTTTGCTGACGGCGTATCTACCAAATTAGGTGTAAAAGTAACCGGGCTTACCAATGGGACTGCTTATGATTTCAGGATAAGCACAGTTGATGCGTCATCCGGAATAGGTCCGGTAAGTACATTGCGAACAGCCACGCCTTCTGCAGGTTCAGTAGCTAATTATAATCAGCATATTTTAATCAGCGGACAGAGTCTTTCTTTAGGATGGAATGGAACACCGGCCTTAACCCTTACGCAGCCATACAGTAACAAAATGCTTAACCTTGAAGCAACTGCACTGCTTCCTTTAGTTGAGCCAGCCACCAATGCAAGACCGAATGCCGAATCGATGAGCAGCGCCTTAGCTAACAAACTTTCAAACTTATCAAGTACATCTAATTCTATCGTATCCCTAAACGGAATTGGTGGAACAGAGTATAACCTATTGAAAAAGGGAACGACAGCTTATCAGAACGGAATCGGTTATATTGCTGCCGGTATGGAATTATCTGTTCAAATTAACAAACCTTACCGGGTGTCTGCTACGGCAACAGTTCACGGAGAAAGAGACGAGCAGATAAATACAACCGCTAGTCAATACAGAACCTTTCTTGAAGATTGGCAACAGGACTATCAAAACGATATGACTGCTATAACCGGACAATCGGAAACTATTCCACTCTTTCTCTGTCAGGAGTCTTCATGGAATGTATTCAGAACCTTTCCGAGAGTAGCTCTAGGACAATATGCGGCGGCAAAAAATAATCCCGGTAAAATTTACCTGGTTGCACCTAAATATATGCTCGATTATAGCGATAATTTACATTTAACTAATTATTCGTACAGGCGCCTTGGCGAATATTATGGAAAAGTTATTAAAAAGGTTTTGGTTGATAATCAGGCATGGCTTCCCCTATCTCCAAAATCGGTGAATATTTCCGGCAATATTATTACAGTTCAGTTTAATGTGCCTGTGGGGCCGCTTGTTTTTGATACAACAGCAGTGATGTCAACGGCTAACTACGGATTTGAATATAGAGATGATTCGAATTCTGCATCATTGACGGGCAAAAGTGGTATCAGTATTATAGCCCCGGATAAAGTCAGACTTACTTTAACAAATGCTCCAACGGGGAATAATCCAAAACTTCGTTACGCTTTTTCTGCAGTGCTGGGCTCATTAACCGGAAGAAATATAGCCGGTTCTCCAAAAGGCAATTTACGGGATTCAGATCCTACGACAGCGTTATATCAGGATGCAAATGTTCCTGCAACCATGGGAAATATACTCCGGAATTGGTGTATAACGTTTGAGGAACCGGTGGTGACAACGTTAGCCGGACTTGTACCCCAGGAAGACTTTAAATCAAGTAATGTAGAAACAACGGATCCAGAACTGACTCAATCCGGAGGTTTTAAATTTTATCCTAATCCAGTTGACAGGCTTCTCATGGTTACGGCAAAAGCACCCTTTAGTTACCAAATTTTAGATCATCAAGGCAAAATCTTATTACATGGAAGTTCTGATAAGATTTCAACGGTACAGGTGGATGTTAGCTGGATTCCATCGGGGAATTATTTTTTACATGTGAAAACAGCGAATAGCGTTAACCGGAAACAAATTATTGTAAGTCACTAAATGACCTGTTCCATTCATTATTAATCAGCTAAAAATAAGGACTAGTAAGTAAATTAATATCGGTCAGTAAACAGGCTAAGTAATCTTAAATCTGATCGGTGTTAATTAATAAATTGAAGCATAGCAGTCGTTAATTGTTAACGCAATACTTCTTTCCGCGGTATAGTTATTAAACGAATTAGTAAACTTCCTGCCAGTTAGCTGGCTGCCCAATTATATTAATAAGGAATATACGCCATTAGTTTGTCAAATCAATTTGTATGTAAGGACCAGCTATGGTGTGTGGACTAGAATATAACACCTAGTTTTCTGTTGAACAAATCAGAGCTTAGCATTAAATATGAAATTTTTTAGCACTTTACTAAAATCGTTTTCACTCTTGGCATTACCAATGCTTTCATGGGCGGCAAAAGTTGACACCATAAGTACTTACAGCATTGTTATGCATAAAAGTATTAAGTCAGTTGTAATTATTCCGGACAGTTATTCCGGTCGGAATAGGTACCCAGTTGTGTATCTTTTACACGGCTACGGAGGTAATTACTCCAACTGGATGAAAAATGTCAAGGAGCTTAAGACATGGGTAGATCAATACCAGTTACTCATTGTTTGCCCTGATGGTGGCTGGAGCAGTTGGTACCTGGACAGCCCGGTAGACAGTACATCCAGGTATGAAAGTTATGTCGCATCGGAACTGGTTGGTTTTGTTGACAAGAATTTCCATACCATCCCGAAACGAACTGCCAGGGCCATAACAGGCTTAAGTATGGGAGGACATGGCGCTTTATACCTGGCTATTAAGCACCAAGATGTTTTTGGCGCAGCAGGGAGTATGAGCGGCGGCGTAGACATCAGGCCTTTTCCGGGAAACTGGGAACTGGCTAAACGATTGGGAACTTTTGCTAAACAACAAGAAAACTGGGATAAGAACACCGTAATTAATATGCTTAACCTATTGTCCCCAAACAGCCTTGCGCTAATGATGGACTGCGGGACGGAAGATTTCTTTTATAAAGTTAACCTCGCCCTTCATGAAAAACTGCAGTACCTGAATATCCCCCACGACTACGTCGCACGACCGGGTACGCACAATTGGTCTTATTGGTCCAATGCCATTGGCTATCAGCTATTATTCATGCATAATTATTTTTCTCAAAATCAACCGCTGAGGCCGGAAGGCCATTAAAGAGGAATTACCAAGTTTAGCCTGGAAACTTCAGAATAAGATCTTTTGTAATTTCAGTCCATGACATTGAAAAGGACTAATGTTTATAAACTAATGATAACAACTTATGAAGAAAATCAATACGGGGTCAGCCTTTTGTTTCTTGCTTTTTATTATAGCGGCAGGGTGCACCGTAAAAAAAATCTCCACAGTAAATCACGCTAATAATTTTGTTAAAGGCGCAGACGTAGGTTGGTTACCGCAAATGGAAGCCACCGGGTTTAAGTTTTATAATACAAACGGCAAAGAAGAAGACTGCCTTAAAATTTTGAAAGAACGCGGTATCAATACTGTTCGGCTCAGGGCTTGGGTTAATCCATCGGATGATAAAACAAGAGGGCATTGCAGTACTGAAGAAACTGTAGCTATGGCTGTAAGGGCACAAAAATTAGGGATGCGCGTGATGATCGATCTCCATTACAGTGACAGTTGGGCTTCTCCATTGAAACAGAAAAAACCTAAAGCTTGGGAAGGGCATGATTTTCCTCATTTATTAACTGATGTTTATGAATATACGCTGGGTATAATGAAGTCATTAAAGGCAGCAGAGGTTACTCCGGAATGGGTACAATTAGGCAACGAGATACCCGGCGGAATGATATACCCGGAAGGAAGTACTTCTAACTGGAACCAATTATCGCAATTAATTAATAAGGGTTATGATGCTGTTAAATCAGTTAGCACTAAAACGAAAGTGATATTACACATTGACCGGTGCAATTATAACGACCGCTTTCGAATTTGGTTTGACAACGCCACATCACATAGTAAAAAATACGATGTTATAGGTTTTTCGTATTATCCCTACTGGCTTAAAGGCAAGCCTGATTATACACTTTCTATTGATGATTTGGGAAATAATTTAAAAGATATGGCTTCAAGGTATCACAAAGAAGTGATGGTTGTAGAAGTAGGTGGCGAAGCTACAAAAGCGCAAAACACACATGATATGCTATTGGCTGTTCAAAAGAAAGTAAGGGAAGTGCCTGATGGCAAAGGCTTAGGTGTAATTTATTGGGAGCCAGAGGGCGCCGGCATTTGGAGCCATTATGCCTTAAGTGCGTGGGGCGACGACGGTAAACCAACCAAGGCACTAAATGCTTTTATAAACAATTGATAATAATTCATTGCTTGAACATTTTGTACCGTTTTCTATTACCTGTGCGCTAAGAAAAATGCACGGTCGGACAACAATGTTTAAGGTATTTTTAAATTTAATTCTAATGAAAACAACGTACTGCAATGACAATTTGATGGGAATTGTAAAAATCATCATTGTATTTTTAACAGTTTACACGGCTAATATTCCTTATCAATCATACGCACAATCGCAAAGGCTAAACCTAAATTTTGATGCTGACTGGCAATTTCACAAAGGCGATATCGCTATCAAAAAGGCGGTGAAAGCTGGACGACAAGGCGGCCTGACAGATGCAAATGTTAAATTGATAACCGGAGATGAAGAGATAATTGCTTATACCGATAAAAACAAGATTGTTCCTTATAAACCTACCGACTGGCAAAACATTAACCTGCCTCATGACTGGTTAGTTGATGAACCCGTGGTGAATGATAATACGATCGGTAGCCAGCGAGCCAGTAATGGGTATCATCCGGGTGGAATAGGTTTATACAGAAAGGAATTCAGCGTTGCCGAGACCGACAAAAGCAAGAAAATTACCATAGAATTTGACGGAATATTCAGGAATAGTACGGTTTGGGTAAATGGACATTTGATGGGCAACCACCAAAGTGGATATATACCGGTTAATTATGACCTGACAGATGTGCTGCGATATGGCACGGAGGGGAAAAATGTGATTTTAGTTAAGGTAGATGCCACCGATTACGAAGGTTGGTGGTATGAAGGTGCCGGAATTTATCGTCATACATGGCTAACAAAAACGGACCGTGTTCATGTGACCAGGTTTGGAACCTTTGTAACCACTCCGCAGTTGTCTGCCAGCGAAGCCCGGGTTAATATAAAAACCACAATACAGAATGAGAATTCTACTTCGAAAAGCATAACGCTCATTTCTAAAATTTTAGATAGTAAAGGAACTGTGTTAGATGTACAGACCGCGACTCAAACGGTAGCACCTTACGACCAGCAGGTAGTTGCGCAAAACGGACTTATTAAACATCCCTCGCTGTGGTCACCGGAAGCGCCGACTTTGTATAAACTGCATACCGAAGTTAAAGAACGCGATAATCTGCTTGATACTTATGAAACCACTTTCGGCGTAAGAACGGTTGAGCTAACTAACCAGGGCTTTTTTCTGAATGGAAAGCTTTATCCAATAAAGGGCACGGCGAACCACCAGGATTTTGCAGGTGTCGGCGTTGCGCTGCCAGATAAAATAAACGAATATAAAATAAAGCTCCTCAAGGAAATGGGATGCAATGGCTATCGCTCTGCGCATAACGCACCGAACCCTGAGTTGCTGCATATATGTGATAGCCTGGGTATGCTTGTGCTTGATGAAAACCGGTTGTTGTCTAGTACTGAAGAGGGCATCAAAGATCTAACAACATTAGTGCTGCGTGACAGAAACCACCCTTCGGTGATGATGTGGAACCTCGAAAATGAAGAAAACCTGGAAGGTAATGTAACAGGAACAAGAATCTTGCAAACTCTGGCTGCAACTGTACACAAGCTTGACCCTACGCGGCAGGTAACGGCAGCAATGAACCATGGCTGGAACGAAGGCGGATACAGCGATGTATTAGACGTTGTCGGCTATAATTACGGTCAACGCGGGATGCAATACGTTAAAGATCACGAAAAGTTTCCAAACCGTAAAATGTTGGTTACGGAATCAACCAGCTATGTATCAACACGTGGTGAATATGAAGATAATAAGGAAAAAGCCTACGTTTCTAATCTCGGGAA
Source organism: Mucilaginibacter terrae (assembly GCF_042679325.1). Lineage (GTDB taxonomy): Bacteria > Bacteroidota > Bacteroidia > Sphingobacteriales > Sphingobacteriaceae > Mucilaginibacter > Mucilaginibacter terrae. The sequence continues at coordinate 48,117 of NZ_JBHTMJ010000010.1, read as the reverse complement.
GGGTGTAGGCTGGGGATTACAACCTGGACAAGATTGGAAACATATCGTGCTTTACCCTTATTTAAGCGGAACCTTTGCATGGACAGGATTTGATTACCGGGGCGAACCCACGCCTTACCTATGGCCAAATATAAGTTCGCATTTCGGTATCATGGACCTATGTGGTTTCCCCAAGGATGGTTACTACGCGTATAAAGCAGCCTGGACTACAGTGCCAACGGTACATATATTCCCACATTGGAACTGGCCCGGAAAAGAAGGTAAAACAATTAAGTTACGCGGATACACTAATTGCGATGAAGTTGAAGTTTTTGTTAATGGCAAAACATTGGGAAAGAAAAAGATTGAACCTTTTGATTATTTCGAATATGACGCGATCTACCAACCGGGCAGGCTTGAGGTAAAAGGATTTAAACAAAATAAATTAATCACAAAAGAGGTAATTGAAACAACAAATAAGCCTTCCCTATTGGCGTTGGTTAGTGATACCCAAACGCTGAAGGCTAATGGTACAGACGTAGCCATTGTAAATATTGCGGTAAAAGACAATAAAGGCCGCGTGGTGCCGACAGCAGATAATTTGGTTAAGTTTTCGATCGCCGGTCCGGGTAGGATCATTGGTGTAGGCAACGGCGACCCGAGCAGCCATGATCCGGAAAAATCTAATCAGCGGAAGGCCTTCAATGGCTATTGCCAGGTTTTAATACAAACCAATAAAAGCCCAGGGAAAATTTTGCTAAAAGCTACTTCGGCAAATTTGAGAGACGCGGAAGTAATTTTACAAGCGTATTAAATATATTAAACGTTAAAATAATATGCTCAAGCTGAAATTTAAAATACAAATTGCAATTGCATTACGATGGTGTTACCTCCTTATTTGGCTTTTTTCCCGGACAGTTGTTTGCACGCAGGATAGGCGCATTCAGTAACCCATCGTATCAGGATATAAGATATTATATCCTGATGGAAAGCTGAATATGGAACCCCGAGCAGTTGGTGGCTTTATATAAAAAAGCAGGTGCAAAATTCTTTGTGAGCATGAGTTTACATCATGATAATTTTTTTCTTCCAAATTCAAAATTACCCCGCTGCAATTCTGTCAATATTAGCCCGCATAAAGATGTGTTTGGAGTATGGTAAAAATCGGCTAAGGCGCAGGGGCTATATTTTAAAGTAGCATAATAGTTAATCAATAATGGCTGGAATTTTTTCGCTCTAAACAATCTTTTATCGACCCATCGATTGGCCATTTATTTGCGAAATAATACTGCCTAGCCACCAATTCACTGAACCTAGACAGTTAATTAAATATAATGCAAATTGCATTTTTAGCTATGAATGTTAAAATCCGGCAAACTAAGAGTTTTAAAGCCTCTTTACCTCATCAACCGAATTCCGATCGTTAGTTTCAGCCAAAATAATCTTATAAAAAGTGGATCTGTTTTAAAATTAGTGATGCCCGAAATTATTGAGTCCTGTTTGATAACGTGAAAAAGTTTTAGATGTTAGCCGTGTCTAGGTATAATTTTCAACCTTTTGTCCAAAGAGTGTTTGTAAATGTTTCTTTAACTAATGGCCACTTACGGTTTCGCCCATAGAGCTTCCATATGTCATCATAACAAAAGAACAACACAATATAAAAAGGGCAATAATAAGAATTAAAGAAGCTTTTTTTGAAACGTCCTTCCATTCCTTCATAATCAATCCAACTACATAACTAAAAAATATGAGCATAGACATATGTATTAGCCAACTAGCAAATTGAAAATTCCCCATTTTCACATGACCCAAGCCGTAAAAGAAAAACTGCATACACCAAAGAAAACCTGCCAAAGCCGACCATAGAAAGTTCCTGATCAAATCGCGAATCGCTAAGCCACCAGAAATTGACATCTCCTTCAATTCCTTATTTTTATACCCTAAATAAAGGAACCAAATTAAATTCACCACAAAACATCCGGATGTGGCTACCACCAACTTGGCATTGCCTTCAAACTGACCGGCCCCAGCTATTGCGGCGGCATCAGCCAACGGCTGGCCATACTCTAGCGCGATATTAAAAACTGCCGACAAGAGCCCGCCAATGATGGTAAGTATAAGCCCTTTTCGCATATTAAATGTTTTATCCGCGCCTAACTCTCTTTCCTTTTTGAATCCTGCCCAGCCGCATAAAATAATTCCCAGAAGCGCTGTTAACATTGCCAGAAAAACAATACCCCCGCCTGGTCTTGTAAAATAGCTTACTAAATTTCCTTTGATAATCAGAGGCACGAGGGTACCTAAAATAGCAGAAATACCTATAGAAATCGTGTAGGTGAGCGAATAACCAATATGCCTGATAGCGTAGCCGAATGACATTCCACCGAAACCATAGCATGCACCTAAGATAAATGTCCCTCCGAGAATTAATGGTTGTGCCCGGTTGATAATGCCGATAAAATCGGTCACGGTCAAAATAGCCAATAACAAGGGGATTAATAACCATGCAAATAATGCTTGTACTAACCAAAAAGAAGTCCAGGACCACTTTTTTGTTTGATGATAAGGAAGATAACAAGTTGATGCAGATATTCCTCCGATAGCATGTAAAGCGGTACCAGCAATTGGATTAGGTGTGATCATCACGATGTAATTTACTTAAATAATTTTTAACCGATTAGCTCAATCAACTTTCAAAAGGTATTTTATACCTGCTGGATTTTCATCAATCGCTTTAAAAACCTCACTAATTTTTTCCAATGGGCTGATGCTTGTAATTAATTCTTCCAGTGGTAAATTGCCAGATGCAGCGATTTGAATAGCTTCGTCAAAATCTTCAGGTTCATAGACCCTAACGCCGATAAGTTTTAATTCTCTCCAAAAAAACCTGAATAAATCAATCTCCCGTTTGACACCGTGAATGGCGACCATAATTATTCGTCCGCGTGCTCGGGCTAACTGGGTCATTATTTCGACTGTCGGAATAACGCCAGCTACTTCAAAGACAACATCCGCCATCGCTCCATGAGAGAATACCTCCACTGCTGAAACTAAGTCATCCAAATTTGGATTAACTACATTAATCCCTAAAGACTTGGCCATTTGTGCTCGGTTAATGTTAGGCTCAGATAGCAAAACACTTGCATTTTTATATTGCGCAATAAGTGCTATCAATACTCCGATAGGGCCACCGCCAAGTACAACAACATTTTCTCCGGCCTTCAATTCACTGAGCCGTACGTCATGACACGCAACTGCCAATGGCTCTATTAATGCACCAATATGCAAAGGCATGTCCTCTGGTAACAAATGCAAAGTATATGCTGGTACGTTCCAGTATGTCTGCATACCGCCCGGGGAATCAATACCTATAAACTTCAGGTTTTTTCCAATATGTAACTGGCCATTATCTGCAGCATCTTCAAGACCTGGCTGAAGTGGGCGTATTGCAACATGATCACCTTTTTTAAATTCGGCGACATCCGGGGCAACCTCTTCAATGACCCCAGCCACTTCGTGTCCAATGATTTGTGGAATTTGCACACGCTGGTCCATTTTACCATGATAAATATGGACATCAGTGCCACAAACACCACAATAAGCGATCTTTACCCTAACCATGCCTGGTATCAAGGCTTCTTGGGTGCCCGGCCTGATATCAAATTTTTCATTTCCGCAATAATATGCTGCTTTCATAATTCTTTTTTAATAATTAGCGTCCCATCCAGCCGCCATCTACGGTCAAAATTGTACCATTAACATAGTCTGAAGCATGTGAAGACAAAAATATCACCGCTCCTCCAAGATCTTCGGCCTGACCCCACCTGCCGGACGGGATACGTGCTAAAATGGCCGCATTCCGACCTTTGTCTTCCCGGAGGGCGGTTGTATTATCGGTTGTGATATAACCTGGAGCAATAGCATTCACATTAACTCCGCTAACAGACCATTCGTTGGCAAGTGCTTTGGTCAATTGTCCAATAGCGCCTTTCGAAGCGGCATAACCAGGCACGTTTATACCCCCTTGAAAAGTCAATAAGGAAGCTGTAAAAACGATTTTGCCATAGCCTTTAGCAACCATTTCTTTCCCAAACTCCCTGGATAGTATAAAGGGCGCATTTTGATTGATTTCAACTATTTCATCCCAATAGGCGTCCGGGTGATCAACTGCTGGCTTTCTAAGAATATTTCCGGCATTGTTAATTAAGATGTCGACGGGTGGACAATCAGCTTTTACTTGATTAATAAATGTATACAACGACTCCCGGTTCTTAAAATCGCATTGATAAGCGAAAAACTTGCGGCCTGCCTCCATTACAGCCAGTTCGACTTCGCTGCCGGATTTTTCCAGTGTAGCTGATACACCTATAATATCCGCACCCGCGTTAGCGAGCGCTAAAGCAAAGGCTTTGCCTATACCGCGCTTGCAGCCGGTGACTAAAGCAGTCTTTCCGGCTAAATTAAATTGCTTTAAAAAATCCATGTTTAATTTTTTCTTTTAGCTAGTAAAATATGATCACATACCAGCACCACCTGTTGATGTTGATTACTTACTTCCACGTGCTCTACCACTTTCCCGAAACCTGTTTTTTTATCGTCGGCAAGTTCACTAATGGTTACATGCGTGGTAATGGTGTCACCAATATGCACAGGTTTTACAAACCGTAACCGGTCGTAGCCCTTAGAAAAAGCTTCAGGATTAATTTCTAACGCAGTTTGTCCAATAGCCACGCTGAAAACTAAGGTGCCGTGCGCTATTCGCTGCTTGAAAGATTGTGTTTTACACCATTCTGCATCCATGTGATGAGGAAAAAAATCTCCTGTATGACCAGCGTGAATCACAAAATCAGTTTCCGTGATCGTACGTCCCAGTGTGGCGCGTGTTTCGTTTAAAATATAATCTTCAAAAAATTTCGATCGGATAAACATATCTTTCTATTTTAAATTAAATGCATCCGCGTCAGGGCGTATGCCATGCGTATGATTAGACTTATAAGCAGCTTCAATAACTGCCATTGTATGAATCACGTCGTCAATTCCGGTAGGTAAAATATTACACTCACCATTGGCAAACATCATCAGTGCGGACATAGTGCCGATAAACGCGTCAGGAAACCAACTACCTACCAATTCAAGCTGCTGCCATACTGGAGCTTCGCCAGGTACTTTCAGGCAATATTCAAAGCAATCCGGTACGCCTTTGGGATAATCCAACAATAAACCCATTTTAGCTTTGATGGCGCCTTTGGTTCCTTCCCATTTGATAAAACTTTCTTGATTGTGCAACCCGAATTCATGATCATGATTGGTATTAATGACCGCGTGAAGCGCATCGCCGTAGTCTAAAATTAATGTAGACCGGGTTGATGCATAATTTTTGGAGGGATGTTTTAACGTTTTGGCGTAAACTCCGTCCGGGTTTCCTAAAAAAGACCTGATCAGATCAATATAATGAATGCTATGCATTTGAATTTCTAGCCGCGGGTGGTTCACCACATTGGGAAAGATACCCCAAGGTGTATGGGTGGTCAATCTAACCTCCATATCATAAACCTGCCCGATAAAGCCTTCATCAATCAGATAACGTGCTGCCAGAACAAAAGGCGCATAGCGTAACTGACAATTAACTGCTGCCTTAAGCTTCTTTCGTTTGCAAACTGCATAAATTTCGCTGGTTTGCTCGAAATAATCACCCATGGGTTTTTGTATCAAAACAGCTGCCCCATCGGGTAGCTTGTTCAAGGCGTCTACAAATTGATCCGGCATTAATGTAAGGTCGTAAATTACATTATTGGGAGCATGTTCAACGGCTTCGGTAAGGGAGGTAAAAACGTGAGGTATACCATAAACTTCCGCAAGTTCCTGGGCTCGTGCCATACTACGATTGGTGATGCCAAAAACTTCAAAGCCAGCTTTTTTGTAAGCAGGTAAATGAGCGTCCCGTACGATGCCTCCAGCCCCAATGATGATGATAGAAGGAGGGTTTTTCGGTAATTCGGGCTTATAAGGTATATTCATCTTTTGGGTACAACAGGTCCAGTTCTATTTGAGCATCTTTAACTATAGCAGAAACCTCGCGGTCGGTGCGAATAACGTTGATCACCATGTCATCGATAATTTTTGCTATATCGGCCCAATTTGTTTGTCGAGGGAGAGATTTGGCGTTAATATGGAGCGGTTCCAATTTATGGTAGAAGGGAACGGCCGCATTGACTTCTGTGTCCCGCCAAGTGGACAGCCTGCAGCCAATACCGCCCTCAAGTGTAAGGAGCTTATCATTTTCCTCATTTATTGCGTAACGAAGGAGATCGTAAGCCAGCAATTTATTAGTGCTTCCTGTAGGTATGATATACAACCAATAAGCATTAAACGACACGCTATGGCCACCAATACCAAACGGTATATCTGCAACGTCAACTTTGCCTTTAACCAAAGAATCGGGATGAACCTCGCTCATAGAGGCAAAGCCAAACCAATTGATCATCATAGCCAGTTCGCCAGATGCAAATGCAAGACCCAATTTAACGGAATCTAAAGACGGACTTAATGGGTGAATTGCAGCTTTATTGCGGAGCATTTCACGGTAAAATAATAAGCCATTAATTGCTTCTGCTGAATTAAGGTTTACCCGGCCATTGTCGTCAGTAAGTTCTCCACCTCTGGTCCAAAGCTGAAGGCAGAAATCAAAAACAGTGTTATGACCATCGGGGTAAGCCGCAAATGCTGTTCCGTAGAGTCCTCTATACGGGCGATGAAAAAATTCAGCTACCTCAGTAAATTCATTCCAGTTACGAGGAACTTGCAGAACTTTACCATACTTAATAAAAAACTGTTCCTGCTCTTGCTGATCTTCAAATAGATCTTTCCGATAAATTAAGCATTCAGGGCCGTCGTGAAATGGAAGTCCAGAAATTTGGTGTTCAAATTGTTGCATACCCAATAATGACGGGGGCCATCCCTCAGGAAATCCTTCAGGAGGGTCCTGATCAATATACGATGTCAAGTCTGTTACCAGTCCCTTGGCATGAGCTTCGGTGATCCAATCCGTATTAAGAATAGCCAAATCCCACTCTTCTGTGCTTAATTCTTGGTTTTTAATTAGTCTGTCATATAGATCGTGCAAAGGTAGCGCGTGGATTTCCAATTCCTGTTTGCACCCGGTCTTACGGCAATACTGATCCCATATCTTTTTCACAGTGACTTCGAATGGCGAAAACTCCCTCAAAGCTATTTTGAATTTCGTTTTTACCTGCGTCGTCATAAAGAATTGGTCATTAAAAGTTCGTTAGTGATTTGCGCGGTATGTTCTCCTAATGTTGGTGCAGCGGTGGAAGAAAAATATGGTTCACCATCTATTTTAATAGGACACCTTGTTGTCAAGTAAGAAAAGTCATCTTTCATCTGAACGCGCTGAACCATTTCCAGGGACTTAAATGCTTCGTGATTGACCAATTGTTGCCAGTTCAAAACCTCGGCGCACCAAATATCAGCCGGTTCCAATATTTGAAGCCAATGCTGTGTAGCCTTACTTAATAAATGATCGGCCAATATGCTTTTTATCTTTTCCCGCTCATGGAACCAGCTAGCAGGTTGCTGATATTCCTGTAATTCGGAACAGCCTAGCAGACTACCGAGTTCGGGGACCGATGCCATGGCGATAGCCAAAAATCCATCCGCTGTTTTATAAACACCATAAGGTGCTCCAAGATAAGCATGTGCGCTATTATGGAGTGTCCTGCGGGTAGGCTGGCCACCGTCCCGGTAATAAGTCGTAATTGTTTCAAATTGAAAATCAGCTGCAACCTCTAACATGCTTACCTGCACTAGCGTTCCTTCTCCTGTAATACCGCGTTGGACGAGGGAAGCCATAATCCCTTGCACTAAGTATGTTCCTGTCAATATATCGATAATGGAAATACCCATTGGTACAGCCCCTTTATCGCTATTGCCATTGAGCCCCGTTAAACCACTAAGCGACTGCACTAATAAGTCCTGGCCGGGCTTACCAGCCCATGGCCCGTCCACACCATAGCCAGAAATTTCTGCGTAAATTATGGAGGTATTAATTTGCTTTATCAAATCATAGTCAAGCTTTAATCTTTCCATCACGCCAGGCCTGAAATTATGAATTAGAACATCCGCCATTTTGATTAATTTAATAACCTGATTATAATCTGCTGACTGCTTGAGATCAGCTATGAAGCTTTCCTTATTCCGGTTTATGGCATGAAAAATAGAAGATTCCCCATTTAAATCAAGGTTAGAAACGTATAATGACCGGCAAATATCTCCTGTTACAGGTCTTTCGATTTTGATCACGCGAGCACCCAAATCGGCTAATCTTAAACTGGCAGACGGCCCAGAGAGAAACTGGCTTAAATCGATTACTAGCAAATCAAGTAATGGTTTCATGATAGATTTAGTTTGAACTCCGAATTGATCTGTTGTGTGTGCTGTCCTAATACCGGAGCAGGCCTGGCAGCGGTTAAGCGTTGTCCATTTAATCTAACAGGATACCTGGTGGTATGTATGTTATCTCCGCTTGTAGTTACAACCGTTTGATCCATTTGTAGAACTTTATAAGCTGCATGGTTCAAAAGCTCTTTATAGTTGAAAACAGCGGCACACCAAACATCTTCCGGCTCTAAAAGATCAAGCCATTCCTGGGTTGTTTTATGCTTCAGCAAATCCTGTAGGATAGCCATGATCTCATCCCGCTTTTCAAACCAGTCAGAACTGTCAAGGAAGGTAGCTAAGCGGTCCGTATGGAGGAGGTTGCCCAATAAGACAACTTCCTCCATAGCTAAAGCCAGGTAGCTATCCTTCGTCTTGTAGATACCGTAGGGGGCACTAAGGTAAGCGTGAGCATTTCCTTGAGCTGATCTTTGGGGCAGCTTGTTCCCGTCATTCAAAAATGTGGTCAAAGCTTCAAATTGCAGATCTATTAACGACTCAAGGAGACTCACTTCGACAAGCGCACCCTGTTTGGTTTTGCCCCGCCTGATCAATGCAGCAAGTATGCCTTGCACAAAATGGGCACCGCAAAAAATGTCTGCAACAGCCAAGCCAAATGGAGTAGGTGGATCTGTCTTGTCCCCGGATAGCCAAGTCAGTCCGGATAAAGCCTGCACCAGCAGGTCTTGTCCGGGTTTGGCTGCCCAAGGTCCCTGATTACCATAACCGGTAATTGTAGCATATACAATCTGGGGGTTTAACGCTTTAACCTGATCATATCCCAAACCGATTTTCTCCATCACCCCAGGCCGGAAATTATGCGTCATTACGTCTGCAACTTTAATAAGCTTCCTTATGCTTGCCAAGTCCTCAGGTGACTTGAGATCGGCCGTGTAGGATTCTTTATTTCGATTGACGGTATGGAATACTATACTATCATCTCCCGAAAAAAGGTTATTAATTGCAATTTTCCGGCCCCCTTCTCCTGTACCCGGTCGCTCTATTTTAATAACCCTGGCTCCCATATCCGCCAGCCGCAATCCGGCAGACGGGCCAGCCATATATTGGCAAAATTCTAATATTATAAGGTTTTCTAAAGGGAGCATCTTATGACATGGGATTTTAAACTGGGTACTAATTTATGTTCAAGCTTCTGACATACAGGGCATTGATTTCTTCGAGAACAATTCCCGGATCCCCTCCATATCTCATAAAATGTTGTATTGGATGGCCTGCATTGTCCTGAAATAACATATAATTAGGATATCGAGGTCTTAAAAAAGCCCTTTCCAAGGCTGGAAGTGTCGCTTTAAAAAAATCCCTACAATTGCCATTTACATGAGCATCTTCCCACGCTTTGCGATGGCCGGGCTGCCCTCCATTATCGAAATATAAACTTTGCTGACAAGTTTCCGAAGCGATGAAGCTGAGGTAATCAATTGCTTTGTCTATGTTTTTACACATAGCGGATATCGCGATTCCTGTTCCGCCTAAGGTGGTTTTTAACTTACCTGTACCAGCAAATTCGACGAGATCATGAAAGTGCAATACTTTATGTGAGTAACCCTGCCTGGAATAGTTGGAGTACCCATAAGCAAACGGGCAGTAAGCGTATTTATCCGTACTGCTCATCGCTTCATAAACTTGTATTGGATTGAACTGATAACATTCAGGATCAATCAACTGTCCTAAAGTATGAAGCGCCGTAAGCGCCTTTGTCCCGACACTCTTTGAAGCCACCTCAGTCTTTTTTGTAAACGGGTCTTCGCCAAAAGCTGAGCAAAGCATATAAAAGTTCATCAGGGTATCCAACGGTATTCCCGGCAAAACAACTAAACCCTTTGCCGCAAGACTGAGTAATTCATCAAAAGTTGTTGGGAGGCTTAATCCTTTGTCCAATAGCAAATCTTTTCTGCTTGAGGCTACCGGTGTAGCAGCGTCAATAGCAAGCGCCCACTGATGGTTATTAAAAGTATAACTCTGGAAAGAAACGCCCACAGAATGCATGGCTTGTTTGGATAAAAATTCTTCACTCAGGTACTCATCCAATGGTATCAAGGCACCAGTATGAGCCGCATAACCTGCCCAAGGGTGGTCGATGACCAGCAGGTCGAATTCACTCGCCAGATCTTCAATAGATTTATCAGCGAATTCCTGAAGGGATCTTTTGCTCCAACTTATTTCAGTTCCCGGCTTAAGCTCGTTAAATCGCTGTGCAGTGGCTACCATAGGTGTGTAACCCCTACTGTGATTCCAGGTTATGCCTTTTAATTTGAAATTAGAAATTGACATGTTTTGAATTGAACGATTACTTGAAATAATTAATAATTGGCTGTATCAATCAAGACGCAATAATAGTTATACAAAACCGGTTTTTCAAATAATTTATAAAAACGGTTGTATGTCGGATTGAACTTTATGCATACATACCTAAATCGGTATTTATAACATGTTACCTACTTTGTCATTCCATACCGATGATGGGGACAACATACGTTGGAAATTATGCCCTGACAATTTCATAAAATGAACACTATTCGGTGATAGGGATAATATTTTAGTAACCTTCAAATATTAATTTCGAACGAAGCGCTACGGCTTTTCAATAATAATTGCTTCTTGACTTGGTTTTTAATGTTGTCGATCACTGGTGACGCAATCTTGATAGGCAATCTCATAATTTTATCGCCCGTTTCAAAAAACTCGGATCTCCGACCTATTTTTGAATAGAACAAAAAGAGATTATATCGTGGAACAAAACGATTGGGAACCATATTAACAGCGAATTTATAAGCATACTCTGCTTCCTTCAGTTTTCCATTTTTATAATAACAATCGCCCAGGTGACTCCAATAGATATAATCGGTCTTCTTACGACAAAGTAATTTTAGAACGCTTTCCGCTTCACGAACATCGCATGTTGAAAGTATTTCAGCGTATTGTGCGAGATATGTTGGATCTTCTTTAAAAGTGTTAAATAAACGTTGGTAGGTATATATAGCCTCGCTTACATAGCCTGCGTTGTATAACTCACTCGCATTATCCAAACTTTTATACTTTTGATAATTCAAAAGATAGTGCCCCCATTGGACATATGATATCGCCATTAAAGCGAGCGTTCCTATGAAGAAGATTATTTTCTTCGAGTAACAGAGTGCAATTATTGTAAATAAGAATATAGTAAATCCAAATTGTACCAACGGTTTTTCGAACACATGCATAAAGAAAGCCGCAACAGCTATTGCAACCAAATGGACAATTGCAAATAGCAGTAATAAATGGCCTTTTTGTTGTTTAAGCGCCTTGGTAATTAAGACTGTGATTGCGGCAACTGCGGCTATAATCAATGACAACCCAATCAATCCCGTTTCAATTATAAATTGCCAATAATCATTAAAAGCATATTTTGTGTTGTCTGCTAATAATAACTCTTTAATGTTGTAATCTTGATTGCTAAAGTAATTTGCCTGATAGTATAAGTAAGTTACTTTAAATTTGTTAAACCCATACCATATAACCAGTTATCACGGAAAATGTGAAATGTAATCTTATATATGAACGCCCTTCCCAATGATGAGTCAGTATTCACAAAAAATATCGCTGTTATTAAACTCAATACAAAGACAGCTCCCCCTAGGCAAAGGATTCTGAATCGGTTGTTTAACTCACCTAAGTAGATAACAATCCATGCTGCCATTAAATAGCCTATGCAAAATGCCCTACTACCTAAGCAAGAAGATATGCCTAAACATACTATAGCATATGCAAGCATAAGTTTGTTATTAAAATTTAAGCTAACACCGAATTCCAAGCTAAGCAATGGATGATTAAATGGTCTAAACCTTTTGGAACGCCAAACTTCCAGTAGCTTGAATTTATGCTTTAAGCGTTTAATAAACCGCAAGAGATAATAGCTGTTAGACATTGTTTACTTTTAACTTGAATTCTAAAGGCTATTTTTCTTAATTGGTTACTCCGGCTTCAGAATAATGTAGATAATTTGTTTTTTATAATCCACCCTTAGAGATTCTACCGCTTGTGTACTCACATAAAGATTTCTTTTATGTACAGGTTTACTATTGTTAACACTCACAAGCAAATTATTATGATCTCCATTAAAATGATAATATTCAAGTAATTGTGTAAGATTTAATACTTTTATTTCGGGCTTAAAGGTCACCTCTGCACCAGCAAATGCACGAACTGTCTTATATTGTTCTGCAAATTCCTTTTTTGTTAAAAGCTTTACCGATTCACAATCGTTAGATGTCAAAATCAGATTGTGGGTAATCACTTTTTGACCTGTTGATGTTTTAAAGATGAATGCGACAGTTTTAATGCTGTCTTCTTGATCATCCTTGATAATTTGACCATTGCAAATATTGTTATAAAGTAACAAGCTTAAAACAATTAATATATAGCTCACCTTAAAAATAACAATATTTAATCTTTTATAACATCCCGAAGAAATCACAAAACGAATGTAAGTCAAGTAGTTTGTGTAATTATAGATTTAATGGACAGATGTATATTGCCTTTTAAGCGTTAGATTATTTAAAAATTCAAGTTTTGGATCTTTTCGTGTGAATTCACCTCTTTCGGTAGTATTTACGGTAAGTACAAGCGTATTTTTATCAATGAGCTTAGCATTAAACAAGGTTCTCACAAATATTTCATTCCCGGTAAATGTTAAAATAATTTGATTTTTGTCATTTTTATACACTTGAGCATGAATATTTTTTTGTAATAGGGTATTAAAAAGTTCTTGTCTGTTTTTAATGAATTGAAAACCACCAACTAACATCTCAAATAAAAGGGGATGCTTACCAAAATTGATTTTTTTTTTTCCAATTTAATAGTTAACTGGCTTTGAGCATCTTGAAAAACCCATGTACCAACAAATTTACTGAAGTGCCTGTTAGAAATCACCGTACCTGCTCTTGGTAGTTTATCAACGTTTAAACTTTCTGCATCTATCGTATCTCTATCTTGGGCTGATGCCAGAGTACCAGATAGGCAAAATGCAAATAGTACTATCGCTAATTTTTTCATAGTTATTTTCATTATTTATTTAAGGTTATGGACAGTTTGTATAGGTGGGTGTTCCGTCATCGTTTCCAACTGTTTTCGAAATAGGGTTAGTTGTCCCAACGTTTTTCATTAAGTTAGGCCCTTACCCCTGACTGAGCTTCCAGTAATTGTACTAAGTGCGCTTCGTTTCGAGCAGCAGTATTGTTTTTATTTATGTAAACATTGTAAAATAGTCAAAAAGGATTGAGATTGGATTGGATTGTCGGCGTTAAAATTGTTATTCTTAAACGTTTCAAACTTTGTAATATCATTAATAGATAATAGATAAGACCCAAATGCGGTTACCAGCGCAAAAGTATAATTTGCCTTATCAGCAGGGTTCGCTGCGGAAATGTCATCGTTATGAGCCCTGTACAATGTATTAACTTCCAACTGAATGGGCCCTGTACAGGATGTTAACTCAAGCCGGCGCCAAACTTTGCAATACTACTCACACATGGCCATGTTATCACCGTATCAATGAAATTAGACTGTTATGTAAGAGTGGTACAGTAATGATAAAGACCGCAATCCTAAAATTTTTAGATACGGTTAATTTATATTATCATACACCGTAATTATCATAGGTTCCAAATTGTAAGTAAGTCCTTTATATGGTTCTCCATCATAGTAATGGTAATACTTAATCATATCATTAAAAGTATCAAAGCCATGCGGACAGCGGTCTGAATTTAATAGATAAGCTAAAGGAAACACAATTCCGCAACTTTTGAGTTTCTTATCATGAATTAATTTTTCAATTTCCTTTAGCGTAAAGCTACTCCTTGCAGCAGCTAACGCCCTTTTAAGTAGTTCCGGAGCACTATCAGACAAACGAATGGTTGTAATTTTACCTTTGTTAGAAACCTGAAGTAACAGGTTGGTATAAGTAACGACACAATTATCGCTGAGTTCCGATGGGTATTTTAAGTTTTTAAATATACTTTTAGTAAAAAGTTTGTAATCTTGTGCTTTGGCCGTTTGTAATGAAAAAGCTATTGTTAAAGTTAAGATCGTTAAAAATATGTGCCTAATGGCACCTTGTACCTTTGTTTCCATTATGATCTAAATAGGCTTGATTAATTAATAAAATATTATTTGCTTTTGTTGGATTGCTGCTAACTAAATCCGTCCAGGCTGCAGTTTTGGATAAGCCTCCCCACGCTAATGCTTCCGCATTATCAGGTAACATTGAAGGAAACATACTCAGTAAATCATTCTTCATGTAATTGACATAATTTACAGCCATATTTTGATGTTGTTCAAAAGTAGGTAATGACCCCATCCATGTAATATATGCATGGATTGTCTCATGCATAACTACAGCAGCAGTGAATTCTTTGGAGGCTGTTGGCAAGAGATTTTGATTTAAACCAATTGAAGCATGGAAACTATGTCCGCTACCATACACATTCATTGTTTTCCCAGATATACTGTCCTGTAAGTTTGCGTCAATGAATTCAAGGTTGATGTCGTCTTGAACACCACCAAACAAAGAATTAGCAATTTGGGAAGTAAAAGTAGTTAAACCAGCGTTTATGACAGCATTGACCCCATTATGAACACAAGAGTCTGTTATGTTGTTGTTGATGATCTGAGAATTTTCATTTAGAGGTGGATTTTCATCGCATATTCCATAATCCCTACATGGGTCAGGTTGAGGATCTTCTTCCGGATCGCAATTTATGCCATAATCAATGCATGAATCACCCGTTAAACCATCGTCACACATAATAGGTGTGTTTATATAATACATTATATAAGGGGTACAATTGTTGTCGCCAGTCTCGCCTGCATCAATACACGCATAACCGTATACGGGTTCGCTATCAACGCCGCACTGATACAGACCATTGGATTTCTTTATTCCACCCGAACTGCGGTTAACGAACGCCTCATAGCTCTCGACTTGCATGCCTTTAAAACCAATCCGTTTTACGATCTTATGATTTTTGATCACAAGGAGATAAAGTGGCTGGCCATTGGCATCGCTGAATTGCAGGGTACCGTCAAAGTTAGGGTCAAGCTTATTTAACTGATTGCTACTGATATCGCCGTGATGCAGGCGTAGGTAATTAAGAGCAGGTATGTAGGTTAATATCTTTTGTTTGATTTTACCTGTGACTTTGCTTTTATAAATCAGAATCCTATTAATGGTGCCCTTAAACACTTCTACTTCTTGTTCCGCTGTTAACTTACGGCCATAATTATAAACAAGTTTGAACGCTGCTCATAAACCAACGGCGCTTCTACAAACCAAGCCCTGCGGGTCGATGCAGAATAGCCCTTTCTGAATATGACATGCTTCGTGTTATTCTTCTTTATCGACATCACTGAAGCTGATACCCGGTCGGTTACCGCATTGGATTGCTCTTTTAAAGATTCGAGGTAGAACTTCTTGGCACCAGCAAGATCAAGTGCGGTATTTGGGTCGGTAAGCGTGATAACATCTCCATCATAGGATACTTTATGGCAGGAGTAAAGCAAGAGAGCCCCAACCATTAAGCACACAAGCCACCGAAATTTAAGTATTTGTCTTTTCATATTGTTCTAAGGTCTTGAAGAACAATGATACAAATATAAAACCCGGTTTTTCAAATAGTCTCCCTAATTGGAGATCCCGCATGGGTTGACCATACCATTCCGTAGGATTTAGACCACCGATTTGTGTAATCTGATTTTCAATTTAATTTCATTCAGTCAATAAATTAGCCTGGTCAAAGTGTTGTGGAATCGATTTATTACATTCCCAGATTGAGGTGGTCAATGGCCTCGGAATTTCCACGTTCTGTCAAATGAGGTGACCCTGACTTACCATTTAGGCAGCAATTTATTAAATAGAAGCGTCTTGTAATCCAATAAGCACGATGCCAAAGGAACCGTCTTATGACTCATGGGGCGGTTCTTTTGTTTACAGCTAACTTTCTGAAGATACTTTCTTAGAACTGTTATGATACCCGCCACGGATCCCGTTCATGCTATTCAATTGTCTCCTCAGATCAGGTAAGTAGATAAGAAGTGGCAAGTGTGTCCTAAGGGTGCCAGAATGCTGCATATTTATAAATGGTGAAAACAACCGCTCGGGATCATGTAAGTATGCCATGCGCAGACTTCAATTTATTCTCTGATAAGGAAAAAGCAACTTCTAAACTTTTACTTAAAGAGTTCGTTAAGGGTACCTGCGAGGCGGATACCAGCCATTTCAATACGCTGATGAACTACCGGGATGTTTGCTTCGTAGTAGGCGTCACCGGGTTTTCTGCCGTTTTTCTCCATATCATCATATATATTGCTGGCTATCTGGTAACTTTCGAAGACCCATTTCATAGGGCTTTCGCTTTGCCATTGTTTGATTCGTGAGGGTGTGGCGATATCGTAGTCTTTCGCCATTTGGTCAAAGGTCTTACCTTCCTTATTGATGAGGCCGCTGTCCCAAAGGCTGTGCAGATTGGAGCCTTTGCCGTTGAACTGGATCTGAAAATCGTTGCCCCCTCTGTCGCTTGCTTTGCTTAGGTGCATAGGCTGGTGACAATCGCCGATAAAATGAACGAGAAATTTAAGCGCAATGGCTTTTTGCGCGGTAGTGGTTGTAGGATTTTTGATATCCCGTTCACATTTCAGGATAGCGCCGTAAACATTATTGCTATCGAGGGTGTTGACATGAGCGGTGAAATCTTGGTAATTCATGCCAAGCGTGAATTCCAGGTAATGCCAAGGCCCAGTATATTTATAGGCGGGTGTCGAACGTGCCTGGTCAGCCCAGGAAGCGATATCTGCGATAGCGGTATCACCGATGAGGTTGCGGATACCGGCTTTAGCCTGTGGTGTCAGATGTCTTTCAGCAATGGTGCCAATGGTCCTGTGACCTACTCCTCCCCAGGAAATCAGGGCGGCAGCTATGGCAATAAATAATCCAGTGAACACATTTTTCTTCATAGGGTAAAAGTAGCAGCCTAATGTTATATTAGTGTTAACAATATAATTTGAATGCTAATGCTGGCAAAGAAAACCTTTATTGTGCATGGTACAAAGATGAGACATAAGCTATGCAAAAAGTTGCAGCAAATACAAGATATATGGAAAATATTATTCCTTAGAAAGAAAAGCTTTTAGCGCTAAAAGCCGGTCGAAATATATATCAAAAATAGGATAAAACGTCTGTCACGTTACAAAAAGCGTCACAAATACGTCACGAAGATTTTTTGGGCAATAATTTAATAGTGTATGAATAGATAAAATAATTTGTAAATTAGCCCAAGATAATCCACAAACGACGTTTTTTGATAAATTATGTACTGTATGACTTCTTAGCTCAGCCGGTAGAGCAACTGACTCTTAATCAGTGGGTCCGGAGTTCGATCCTCCGAGGGGTCACCTTTAAACGGGACAATAGCAGCTAAAGATGCTTTGTCCCGTTTTGTATTACCCATGGTTCCGATAATAATTTTCCAGTTCTTTTAAACGGCTAAGCTGCCCGGAGCGTGGATTAATAAAAGAACGGGACTTTTTTATCAACGTTATAGCATCTTCTACAGTTAAGCCTGTTTTTAGTAAATAAGCAATGGCCATGGTAGGTCCGCGGCCTAATCCCTGACGGCAATGAATGTACACTTTACCGCCGCTTTTAATTTCAGCATCTGCAAAATCTGCACCTCTGATTAGTACGTCCATGGGTGGTGGTGTGTTATCGGGTGTTGCCAGGTGCAAGTATTTAAACCCTTCATACTGCGACCTGGTATAAACTGAATGCATACGCATGTTAATAATGGCTGTAATAGCAAGCGCTTTCATTTTTCGTAAACCTACCCGGTTATACTGGCTGCCTAAAAACAGGTTTGCCGTAATTTGACAACGTTTAAGGCGCGGCATACCAAAAGTCACCCTGTACAGGTTATCGTAATTGTACTGTAAAAACAGTTCGCCCAATTTAAACAGGCTTTTAATTTTTTTCAGCATATTGTTTATTGAACTTCAGCGGGCACTAATATTTTAATTGAACCAGGAGCAACTTCAATATTTAATTTATCAGCCCTCATTTCTATATCATCACAAATAAAAGCTTGTTCACTGTCCATACTAATTACTACTTTTTTAACCTTCCAATGCTGCAAAGCCTCGGTGTTTTGTTGTAAAAGTGTACTGCCTGCAATTTTTAAAATGGATGTTAAACTGTTGTCTTTCATCAATATCACATCCAGCAAGCCATCTGTAATACTTATACCGGGCTGTAAAGTAAAATCGCCAACACCCATGTTACCCGAATTGGTTACGGTTAAAGATACTCCCTGCGCTATTAACTCTTCTCCATCCAATGTTAAAGAGTATCTGATACTTTCGGCATGGGCAACAGCCTTTAAAGCCGTAATTCCGTAAGCCAACTGCCCAATATTGTTCTTCATATCGCGGTCGGCATCGGTAACCATAGCAGCCATAATACCCAGGTTAACCCGCAGTAAAAATGGCGTACTGTTTACTATGCCCATATCCACATTAATTACCTGGTGATCGTTACTGGCGAGCAACTCCAGCGCTTCCCGTGTATCTAAGGGTATATTTAACTCTTTTGCCATTACATTAGCTGTACCACCCGGAATAATAGCTATTGGCGTATCGGTATTACATAGTGCCGAAGCTACCTCCGTCACACATCCATCACCTCCGTAAATAGCTACCAAATCTGTATTACCAACCAATTTTCGGGCAACATCCTGGGCTCCTACATTTTTTTTGGTTATAGTTATATCCCAATTTGTATGGCTTGCCGCCATAGCTTTGTTAATGTAAGATAAAACAGGCTCTTCTTTTCCGCTGGCAGGTTAACAATAAAATGGATGTGTTTGAACATAATTCACAATACTTTTAGTAAGGAACACCGGCCTGTAATATTAGTTTAGCAATAAGCTTATATTCATAAACATAGATAATTTTATTTTTATATTTTGCTACACGAGCTCCAATTTGACGAACATCAGATCACGAAACATAACGATATAAAAGACCTGAATATTGTTTTTAGCGATCGCGATGAAATGATGCAGAAGTCACAGGCTGTAAATGTCTAAGAAAGTTGGTTTAAGAGAATACCAACGCCTATTACAAATAACTTTCCTGTTACTACCTGGAAAAGTGTCAGCCAGTTGCATATCTATCATTTAATAATTAATTGCAATAGTTTACCTAAACCAAAAAAAACAGGATGTGCTATAAACTTAGTACACTCCGCTTTTTATTTTTATTTAGTCGAAACCAGTTTTGGCCAGCCTTTTATCCAACTGAGCTTATCTATCTTTAACTTAGAAATTCCCTTATCGGCGGCATCGTAACCGTGATACACTATATAATTGGTGCCGTTAAAAGTGCAAACGGCATTATGCCCTACACCATACCAATCCCTATCACCAGCTAACAAAATTGAACCTCCGCCATAGGCCATCTTTTTCCCATCTTTATCGGCATAGGGTCCTAATAGCTTTTTAGAACGGCCAACCAGCATTTTGTAAGTACTTTTTGGCCCTTTGCAACAATAATCAACCGATACGAAAAGATAATAATAACTTCCTTTTTTAAAGATGAACGGTGCTTCAATGGCATTACCACCGGCACTTGGCGGATTATCTTCTACAGCGGCAGGATTTACTTTTGCGGCCGGGTCGGCAATGCGGCTGGCTATAGTTAGAAGGTTATCGGTTGTTTGGGCCAGGCTTATTCTATCAGTATTCAACTTTACTATTTTCAAACCTCCCCAAAAAGAGCCAAAAGCTAAATAGGGCGTACCATCTTTATCGGTTATTAAATTAGGGTCAATGGCGTTCCAGTTAGTTTTTCCGGGAATGGATTGAATGAGTTTGCCATAATCTGTCCAACTGTAATCCGGGCTTGCGGTATCGAAAGTTTTAGTGGTGGCTACACCAATGCAAGAGGTGTTTTTACCGAAAACTGATACGGAATAGTACAAGTAATACAATCCATTATGGTAAGAAATATCGGGAGCCCAAATATGGCCCTTAAAACCCGGAACTGATTCAACAGCCCATTGCGGCGGCTCGGCAAACACGGGTTTTTCGGCTTTCCAATGTACCATATCGGTCGAACTCCAGGAGGTTATTCCCCTGCCCGTACAATAAAGGTGATAAACAGAATCCTGCCTGATCATCACCGGGTCATGTACCGAAATATTAGTTCTTAACTCCTGTGAATTTATTGCACTTTTGGTTTGTGCTCCGGCATTAAATGAAACGAATGCAGCGAAAATAGTTAAAGCGTATAGCCTGATTATCATACCCTAAAGTAACACATCCCGGTTATTATTATGCAGAATATTTATGAATAAATTTACCTGATACCGTATAACTTTATAGCAGGCTGATATTGATATACCACTTGGTAAGGTATATTTTTCAGCTTACTGGATACCTGTCCTATGCGCAGATCTTCGGGTTGCAATGTAGGTTCACATACCGAATAAACTTTGCCATTGTACACTATGGTTTCGCCTTCAGGCTTATCAAACTGTACCGCTATGGTAATATGTGTAGGATATAATAAGGCTATCATCGGCACATCGTATATCTCTTTAACCAGGTAAAAAAATAAACCTGCACGGTCATCACAATCACTATAGTTTGAAAATAGTGTTTCGCCCGGCGACATCCGCTTTTCTTTACCATAATTAACTACATCGTCTTCATACAAAAAAGCATAGCGGGTAAAACGCATCAGGTAATCTACGCCCTTCTTCTGATCCATTTTTTTAACGTTTCTGCGTAGAAGTGGTATTAGTGATCCATAAGTTTCTTTAGTTAAGGGGATATTGAAATATGACTTGAAATCTACGCCCGGATAATTGATAAATATATTTTCCACATCGTGGCTCAACTTTATATTAAAGTGGTAGGTTTTATGATCGTAAACAAAAGCCAGTTGCTTATCAAAATAATTAGCAGGTTTAAAATCGGGCATGCGGGTTACCTCGTATGAAAATGCACGATTTGCATTAAAAACCTTAATATTTACCGGGCTTGGCAGCTCCTGGTGAAGATCGGTGTTAGGATAGTCATGGTAATTTAAGCACATGAACTTTTTACCGTCTACCATAAAAAATGGAATATCGCTGATATCCTCATTATTGTAAATATAGAAAATAACTTTACGTTTAGATAAAGCCAGCCTGGCATCATAACCCGATTTTGCCAGCAAAAACCACTTGTACAAGGTGTACCTCGCATAGTTATCTGCCTTATGACTTATTTGCTGGGCAACACGACGAACAAGTTGGTAATACAGCCAGTCATTTAAATGATGTTCTTTTTGGTATGCCAGTAACGAATCCACCAGCGGCTGATAGTGGCCCGTGTCCACTTTTTTATAAAAAGCCCTAATAGCTTCCTCAGAAACATTCGTATCGAGATTAACCAAGATGGAGGAATCGGCACATGCCCGGAATGGGTCATTGTAGAGCTCTAAATTAACAGGCAATCCCCTCCCCTGCCCGTATGTAATAGTAATTATACAGGTATATAACAGAGGAAGTAAATTTTTTAACAGCCTGAGCATAGGCTAATAATTGGTTACATTAAAGATACATTATTTTAATGTATTATTAACGTAATAATAGAAAATTTTATTTCTGTAATGTGTGCATCAACTAACATTTCTATCCATCATATTTTGTTACACCTTAATACTTTTGTATTATTGGTGCCACTCTTAATGATGCCGTTATCTCAGTTATTTGATCAATTAAATGAAACTGGTCCGTTTCCATAACAGCCTGCAAAGCGTTATTATAGTTTGGCCGGTATAGTTTTCCTTATTAATAGCCGATGTAGGCTCATCCCAATTATCCTGCATAAAAGGCAAATTTTACGCCTGAAATGAACTGGTTGAAGAGGTTTGAGATAACTTGATTTTGAAGAGCAAATAAACTGACTATATCGAAGCCATACCACCAGTATTCAACAGTAAAATTAACTCAATACTCTTAGCCCTTAGTATCTTAGGTATTAAATTAAACTTGAGAGCACTATTAAGTTTGTGCTATTACAATAAAACAGTTTCTTTTTTAGCTTTTGGGGCTTTGGTTTTTAATACAGGTTCGGTCTCATTTATAGCTTCTGGTTGTTTCACTTCTTCGCTAACTTCTGCAAATACGGTAGTATCAAACTTTAATACTTTGGCCACTTTTTTAGCCAGTTGCTTGGCACCTTTATTAATTTCTTTTTCTACACTTTTGGTATTAGGTGCCAAATTAGTAGTTAGTTCTTTAACTTGAATAATTACGCTTTGTTCAATATCTTTTTTTGCTGACTTACGGGCTTCTTTAACCAGTAATTTAAGTTTACTTTTCTTCATGTGTTGTTTTGTATCTGATTGTAGAACAAAGATATGTTACGTAACGATTAATCCAATGTTATCATTATGTTAAGTAATTTCGATTTTGTGTATAAATCTGGGCTATTTATTTGACAGATGTATATCTATAATGCTACTTACTGTTTTTCCACTTTGTTAAATACCAATACAGCACACACCCCAAACACAACATGTGCCAATACCAATTGCTTATAATAATTTTCAAGGTCTACTCCCGGTGGATTAGGGTGCGCTTTAAATGTAATATGCCAGATGAATGCTCCGCCAACTCCGCTAAAGCTCCATATAGTGCACCATTTAAGAGGGTGGGTTTGGTTTTAGTTTTTTTAAGGTAATTATATAAACCGCTGCAAATACCTGTTCTACTACATAATGCCCCGCATACTCCGCCAAGCGCTATTCTGATCTATTTAGTATCGTTATCCGATTCAGCAATTCGCCTAAAATTTCGGCCTCATTATAATTACTTTCCTCCACTTTCAATAGCACTTTGCTAAATAGAGTCATAAACATAGTACCTTTTATACCTGCTTTCAGTACTGCTTTATTGGTGCTCATGATTATTTAATTGCAATGGTCAATATCTGAAGGCAATACCTAAAAAGAAATCTTTATGTGCCGTTTTTTGCAAACCATAATTTATACCTGCATCTATCTTAACATCGTGGTACACTTCATACTCCAATGCAGCGTCAAAAAAGTTTTGTATTTGGTGGTCTTTAAAGTTATAGCTATAATAAGTTTCACCAAACACCTCCAACTTTTTAAAAAAAACATGGCTGATGACTACCGATTGCAACAACTCGGCATGCCGGGCGTTTGTATTATCGTCTTTCAGGTAATCGCCTTCAACCTGCAAGCCTATCTTCCAATCGTGCGGTAGCTTAACCAACATAGGTACAATAAGCCCCTCTTCATATATTTTATTATCAGAGAAGCTATTAGTAGGAAGCTTTACATAAGGCATTAACGCTATACTAAAAACACCTGTGTAATTATTATATAAGCACTGCTTTAAACGTAATGTAATATCACCGAAACCCGATGCCTCCTGCTTTTCATTAGTAAGAAGATCGCGATTTATTTCTTTTCCGTAACTCTGTAAAATAGCTTGAAACTCCGTATTTTTTGATATTCCTAATTTGAAATTAGCCTGGTTTACAAGCCAACGGCGCTGGCGGCTATCATCGCTTGTTTCACGCTGGTTTTTATAAAGATCGGCTTCGTATTGAAAGTGCCCCGCATCAACGGTATGCGGTGATTCAGTAATACTCGGCCTGTCGGTTTCCATATCTTCGCGCATTAAATTACGTGGAATTGGCTTCAATACAGTCCATTTTGTCCGGCTGGTGTCCTGGGCTTGTGCGCAGGTAAGGGCTATAATATTTAGGAACAAGCCGTAAAAAGTTATTTGAAATATGTGTTTAGTATAAACGCGCATTTGTAGACTATTAATTACCAGTTGTATTGATATTTAGTACAGCAACTTAAAAAATCGTAAAGTGTTTTTATTCCGGGTAGTTGTAAAAAAATATATGAATGGAGATAACAATAACAGGTTTGGAGATAAAATACTATTTACCTTTACCCAAACAAGAGCGGTGTGATTATGGGTATGCCCCATATCTGTTATAATAACAATAACCTGCATATGCCGGATGTAAGCCCTATGATAATAACAAAAGCCGACCAGCCTTATTTTCAATGAAATTTTAATTCATACCCGCAGAAATAGGAGGTATAAAATATCATTATCCATTCCGGCTAATCATCAGGCGAACGGCTTCATTTTCAGTAAACTATTTTTATGCAATAACAGTTGTAAAACTGTATTGTGATTGCGGTTTTCTGTAATTACTTTCATAGTGGTTGTTAAGCTATCAAAATAATAACTTTATCAACCAATAATTAACGGCTGTAATTCGGTGCTTCTTTAGTGATGGTAATATCATGCGGGTGCGATTCGCGGATACCGGCCGAGGTTATGCGTACAAACTTAGCCTTTTGCAAGGTTTCAATATCTTTAGCACCGCAGTAACCCATACTGGCTTTTAAACCACCTACAAATTGATAAGTAATTTCGGCCAGAGTACCTTTCAGCGGTACGCGGCCCACGATACCTTCGGGAACCAGTTTTTTAATATCATCTTCCGCATCCTGAAAATAGCGATCCTTCGAACCGGTCTCCATGGCTTCGATAGAACCCATACCTCGGTATGATTTAAAGCGACGACCTTCATATATAATCGTTTCGCCCGGCGATTCCTCCACCCCGGCAAACAACGAACCTGCCATGATAGAACTTGCACCGGCTGCTATGGCCTTGGCAATATCGCCCGTGTGTTTAATACCACCATCAGCAATAACCGGTATGCCGGTACCTTCCAAAGCTTTGGCACACTCGTAAACAGCATATAATTGCGGTACACCCACACCGGCAATAATACGGGTGGTGCAAATACTACCCGGACCAATACCCACTTTAACGGCATCGGCACCAGCTTCGGCCAGCGCACGGGCGGCATCGGCAGTAGCAATGTTTCCGGCTATTACCTGCAGATCGGGGTATTTGGCTTTTACCGCTTTCAGTTGATTAATCACTCCTTTTGAATGACCATGCGCTGTATCAATGGCAATTACATCAACACCGGCCTTTACCAGGGCATCTACACGCTCCATGGTATCGGCAGTTACGCCAACAGCAGCGCCTACCCTCAGCCGGCCATGCTCGTCTTTACAGGCAATAGGGTAGTTTTTAAACTTTTGAATATCTTTAAAAGTGATCAGTCCGCAAAGGCGACCGTCATTATCAACAACCGGCAGCTTCTCAATTTTGTGATTTTGCAGTATCTCTTCGGCCTGGGTAAGGCTGGTTTTTAGCGGGGCGGTAATAAGGTTTTCGGTAGTCATTACCTCACGTACCGGCTTATCCATAATTTTCTGGAAGCGCAAGTCGCGGTTGGTCACAATACCTTTCAGCTTACGGTCGGCATCAATTACCGGGATACCACCAATGCGGTACTCGCGCATAATTTTAATAGCATCGGCCACTATAGCGTTTTCATCCAGCGTAACCGGGTCTTGTATCATGCCGCTTTCCGAGCGTTTTACTTTACGCACCTCGTCAGCCTGACCTTGAATGCTCATGTTTTTGTGCAGCATGCCTAAACCACCAGCTTGTGCAATAGCTATAGCCAAAGCCGATTCGGTCACGGTATCCATAGCGGCCGAAACAATAGGAATGTTCAGTTTGATTTTTTTGGTGAGATACGAACTCGTATCAACTTCGCGCGGTAAAACTTCAGAGTAAGCCGGTAAAAGCAGTACATCATCGTACGTTAAACCTTCGGCAACAAATTTGGAGGGGTCGAGCTGCATGGCAAATAATTATGGTTATTTGCCGGGCAAAGGTAAGGTTAAATGTGCAGATGTGCAAATGAGAGAATTTGCAGGTGGTTGAAATGACAATTGAATGTGGAAGATTTTTGAAGTGAAATTTAGAAAAATTCAGGATTAACGGAATTACTTGAAAATAGCCTGAAAAATAATGTCATTGCGAGCGATAGTCTGGTAATACCGTCGTATGTACATTTAAACGCGATGGGATTGCCACATCGCTACACTATTCCTATGACAGGGTTTTTAAGTTTCGAAACTCAGGATCAATAATATGGCTCTCAATTCCAAATTTGAACATTCGAATTTCTATATCCCTAATACTTCCCTACAATCACTTTATAAAAGCTCTCAAAATCCCAGTAGCGGTTAGCCAATTGCAGCAAGTCTTCGGCGGTAACAGATTTAATAATGTTGGTATAGCGGGTATAGTAATCGTAATTTAAACCGGCAAAATGAATGATCTTGAATTTATCAGCATGCGAAAACACATTCTCTAAACTACCCAGCAGGCTGCCCAGCATGTAGTTGCGCACCAAGGATAGTTCTTCTTCGGTGATCAGTTCGGTTTTCAACAGGTTAATCTCTTTTTCAATTTCGGCTACGGCGTTGCGGCAAACATCGGCACCAACTTCAGTAGCTATAAAAAAGGCACCGGCATGTTTAAGCGATGAAATACCCGAGCCAATGCCGTAAGTATAACCTTTATCTTCCCTAATATTAGTCATTAAACGCGACCCGAAGTAACCGCCCAATACGGTGTTTAAAACCTGCAAGGCCGGAAAATCGGGGTGAGTACGGTTAACCATAGGCAAGCCCATACGAATGGCCGATTGTAAGGCTTCAGGCTTCTCGGTGAAGTAAAAACGTTCGTTTAAAGGCTCAATAGCCGATTGTGTTGTATTGGCCGCCTTGCCCGTATTTGTCCAGCTATCGAATGCTCCGGTTATTTGCTGCAAAGTAGCTTCGTCGACCTTACCGGCAATGATTAGGGTACAGTTCGACGGCTGGTACATTTGTTTGAAATGAGCCAGCAGATCTTCGCGCTGTAACTGCTGGTAATCGGCAGCCTCACCCGATTGGCCGTAAATACTGTGACCATAAACCACTTTGTTAAACGCACGGCGGGCCAGCACATCGTTCTTTTGCAAACTTACCTGTAATTTTTGCTGCTGGTTACGGATGAACGTTTCCAGTTCCTTTTCTGGAAACTGGCTATCAGTTAAAATATCCAGTATCACCGGTAGCGTATTGCCCAGGTGGCGGGTAAGGCTGTATAGCGTAACGTTCGATTGATCGTACCCGTATTCGGCTTGTAAAAAAGCGCCGTAGTAATCTATCCGGTCGGCTATCTGGCTGGAGGTCAGCGTTGACGTACCCTCGGTAATCATGGTGTTTGCCGCCATGTTAAGCAACGGTTTATTGGCATCAAAACGTAGGTTACCAAAAATCCACTCCATGCGCACCAGTTCCTGGTCGCCGCTGTTAAACCAGTACACCCGGCAGCCGTTAGGCAGCACGGTATGGCCGGGTTCAATTAGTTTTATATTATCAATAGACCCAAATTCGGGTGCAATAGTTCTGTTTAACATGTTACTTATTAACGGTGTCATATCGAGTAGCCCCACCTAAATCCTCCCCGGGAGGGAGGACTTTAAATTGTTGTTCGCTATCAATCAAATGACAAGTGTGATGTTTGTTACTTCTCTGCTAAGTAAATTAAGGTTGATGAATTATCCTTGCGGAAAATAGCTTTGGATTCCTGTTGGATCTGCTCGGCGGTTACGGCTAAGTATTTGGCCGTTTCGTGGTTAAAAAGGTCGGCATCGCCCAGCAATTCAAAAAATGCCAGGTTCATGGCCTTATCCAGCAAAGCCATTTCCGAGAACACCATCGTGCTTTCGGTCTTGTTTTTCACCTTGGTAAGTTCCTCTTCGGGCACTGCCTCATTGCATATTTTTTCCAGTTCTACCCAAATGGCAGCTTCGGCTTCTTCAATGCTTACGGTTTCCAGCGGTTTACCTTCAATCAACAGCATCCCTTTGTCCGAACTTCCGGTGGCATGGGCATGGATCTCGCTAAACAACTGCTTTTCCTTTACCAGTGAACGGTAAAGGCGTGATGATTGCCCGCGAGATAAAATATCCGAAATCAGATCAAGCGTAAAGTAATCGCCATCGGTACGGGCAGGCACCTGGAAGGCAATATATATATCGTTCAAAGGCACCTTAGCGGTAACCGTTTCGCGGCGCTCTTCATGCTGATCTGGTTCCTGCGGTAAATGGCGATTATACTTTTCACCAGCCGGTATAGGCGCAAACCATTTTTCGGCCAGTTGCTTAACCTGCTCGGTAGTTACATCGCCCCCTACTACTAAAATGGCGTTTTGCGGGGTATAGTGCTTTTTAAAGAAGGCTTTTACATCTTCAATTTTAGCGTGTTCAATATGTTCCAGACTTTTACCGATGGTTGCCCACTGGTAAGGGTGGTGCTTATACACCATAGGGCGCAAACGCAGCATTACATCACCATAAGGCTGGTTAAGGTAACGCTGCTTAAACTCTTCCATTACCACATTGCGCTGTACTTCCAGGCTTTTTTCGCTGAAAGCGAGGTTTAGCATGCGGTCGCTCTCTAACCAAAAGACGGTTTCAATATTGGCAGCCGGCAGTGTAATGTAGTAGTTGGTAATATCGTTGCTGGTAAAAGCATTATTTTCGCCACCCACGCGTTGCAAGGGCTCATCATATGCCGGTATATTGATTGATCCGCCAAACATAAGATGCTCAAACAAGTGAGCAAAGCCAGTTTGTTCGGGGTTTTCATCGCGGGCGCCAACATCGTATAAAACGTTAATTACCGCCATTGGCGTGGTATTATCTTCGTGAACAATAACGCGCAGGCCATTATTCAGTGTAAAACGGTTGAATTTAACCATGTAGTTCAGAACAAATTTTATAGACCGGCAAATGTAAAGGTTTTAGTGATGAATTTGGAAACAGAAAACCACAACTTTACAATTGTTGCCCTTAAAGCAACATACAAAACTATTATTTTACACTGCGCTCAAAGCGGTGTACACCCGAACCTATATTACCGGCTAAAATATACTCGCCTTCTTGAATACCCGTAATTTGTTTGCCATCTACCCATATACTATTACCGGGTTTACCACATTTAGGTATATATATTTTAGCGGTTACATTAGCCGGAATGGTTACGGTCATTAAATAACGCTGAGTATTGCGTTCCCAGTTAACCGCTAAATTTCCCCTATCGCCCGGGAAAACGCCTTTGGCAAATTTTAGCTGGTCCCCAAAATCGAGCGGTTTAATTTGCACCAGTTCATACTGCGGTTTCAGTACCGTTACTCCTAACATATATTGCTGCATAGCCAGCAAACCAATGGCTCCCCATGGGTGCGACAGGCTTTCGTTGGCTACATCGGCGTCCCATGCTTCCCAGGTCATGGTGCCGCCTTTAGCAACGGTTTTGGCCCAGCCATCCCAGGTTGTATTGGTGTAAAGGTCAATTAGGTGCTCACCATCGCCCGCCTGGCCAATAGCCTCGGGTAAATAACGCAGGGTAACCATCCCCGATGCCATTTTGCGTTCCTTAATACCTGCAAAAACGGTGTTCCTGTTTTCGTTAGGAACTATTCCGGTTGCATAGGCATACATATTGGCCTGCTGAGATATATGTTTACTTTGCGAAAGATCGGTCATCAGCCCATCAATATATACCCCATCGGTATTAAGCAGTTTGACGTTCATAGCCTTTTTTATATCGCTGGCATAGGTATTGTAAATTTCCTTATCGGGTGCATTGCCTAATACGGCGGCTATTTTAGCCATAATATCGTAATCAATGTATGCCAGCGCATCAATCACCGTGCGCGATTCGGTACCCATATCGTACCCGTAGCGCATACTTTGCGGCCAGTCGATAATCCCATATTTGTAAGCACCTCCGCCACCTGCCAGGTTATGAATGAGGCCTGTGGCTGGGTTGGTGTAAGCGTGCACATAATCGGCCACCTTTTTCAGTTTTGCGTAGTTGGTTTTTAAAAACTCAACATTACCTGTTAGCAGGTAATAATCCCATACCCATATCAGGTACTCCTGCGTATAATCAGGAATATCACGCTTACCATCTACATTAGGGTAAACGGCGTTCAACCTGCCATCTGGCCAGTACTGGTCCTGCGAATCTAAAAATTCGAGCAGTACACGGTGGTTCATGGCACGCTCGCCCATGGTGCTCATGGCAGGCGGGCCCTGGTAACTACCATCGCCCAAAAAGGCACCTTTTTCACGTGTTGGAGTATCTACAAAACCTTCCTGCGCACCTTGTACCAGCGAGTGGATCATGAGGTTCCAAACCTGGTTAAGCATATTGTGAGATGATGTGAACTGCGCCTTGGACTCATCCAGTTCGAAGTGGCGGGTAATAAACTGCACGTTATCAACCGTAAGTACATTGGGCGAATTATCTACCTGGATATACCGGTAAGCCAAATACACCAAAGGCTGAAACATAGATTGTTTGCCATTCAACGTAAAGTAATAAGCCAGGTTGGTACTTTGGTTTCCGCTTTTGGTGGAAGCCGTGCCATCATCATCGAGCAGGTAAGCACCTCGAATATTTACCACATCGCCAGCCTTGCCGCCTGTAAAGTTAATGGAAGGTACCCCTGCATATATTTTACCCAGGTCTATAATAAATTTACCGGCACCTAAACTTTTTACCGACACAGGCTTGATAGTTTGCTCGATGACCCGGGTAAGATCGGCCCGTAAAGGGTTTACCCATGGGGCAACGGGTGGTGCGCCAATTTCAACCGCGGCATCCCAGTTGGCATCGTTACAAGCAACGGTATTCCAGCCGTTAATAGCATTTCGGGCATCTATCCTGTCTAAATAACCGTTTCCCTCACCGTTACGTGCAGGCTGACCGGCGGTCCAGTAGGTGGCTTGCTTTTGTTTCCAGCTATTATCGGTACCCGCCAAACTTTTACTGCCGTCGGTGTATTCGGTCACCATTTTTAAAATAAACCCCCGGCTCCCGGTTGCCCTGCCCTGCCCGCCACCATACCAATGCGTTAATGCCGACAGGTTATTCACCACACCAGCTTTTACAGCAGTAGTTACATCAAAAGCATTGTAATAAGCATATTGCGGGTAGTGATTTGATGAACCTTTGGAAACAATTTTACCATTCAAATATAGTTCGTAGTTATGACAGGCTGCCACATACACCACAGCCCTTTTAACAGTTTTTTTAGATAAGGTGAAGTTTTTACGATAATAGGTGTAGTCGTCCTTATCCAAAGTATTGCGCTTTACCCATTTAGCGCCTACCCAGTCATCAGCCGTAAAAAGACCTGTATCAAAATAGCTGGTAGCCGAATAAGGGCCTGCAACACCGGCTTTATCCCAGCTGCGTACTTTCCAATAATAACGGGTGGCTGGTATAACGGCGTTGCCCAGCATGTTTACATAATTTTGCATAGATGATGGCACCTTTCCACTATCCCATACATCGCCTTTGCCGGCATTGAGTTTAGCAAGGCTGTTTGCTACCAAAATCTGGTAAGCGCTTTGCAGCTCGTTTTTATCAGCATCGTTAACATACCAGCCAAAAAATGGTTTATTGTTGGTTCCTACAGGTTTAATTTTATCGCAAGTACGTAAATTAGAAGGCGCTCCGGGGGCAGTGGCATAGCATAACCCGGTATTTACGATAAGTATAAAAACGGGCAACATAAGCGCACTGCGTATAAAAAGAATAACGGTTTTCATTGGTTTATTGGTTAGCTAAGTAAATAAAGCCTAACGCTTTTGAAACGCTATTATAGCTATAATTTATTTTTAAAAACCAATATCTATATTAACAAAGCCGTTACATAATCTATTAAACCAATTTTTTATATTTGAAAGTAAATGTTAAACCCTGTTTCGTTACTAAAGCTGCTGAAGCGCCCCCGTTATAAAAACTGGATATACGACCTGGCGATGGAAGTGTCTTATAAAGGCTTTGTTTTAACAGACCTCTTAAATTTAACTCTTCACCAAGATACGCAAACGGCTTTTCATGCCGTGTGGTTGTTAGACACCATAATCGCATTTGAGCCATCGAATTTTGCCGGCAATTTACCACTCTTTTTAAACTATGCCAGGCAAAATAAAAACCCAAGCTGCAAGCGACACTATGCCCGTATTTTTATGTACTGCACTAAAGATCAGGATTTTGTAGCTTCATTTGCCATAACAGACCTGGAACCAATGGTAGAATTGTGCTTCGACTGGCTGATAGATCCCAAGATAAAAATAGCCGTAAAGGTTTGCGCCAGCGAAACGTTATGTAATTTAAGGTATAGCTACCCCTGGATTGCCGAAGAATTGCAAAACCAGCTAAGATACTTAATGCAAAACGGCAGCCCCGCTATACAAACTACAGGCTGCCGTTTACTCAGCACTTTACAGCACTAATAATTATTTTTATTATTCTTTAGGACGATCTTCGCCATGCAGGTTATCGCTCACCTGGTGGTGGTGCAATTTGGCCTCAATAGCCGAGGTACTGGTGTTGGCATAGGTGCCATAGGCATCAACCAAAACTCCTTTTAAATTATACTTAGCCGATGATATGGCATATACGATAGACATATCTGAAGGAT
Organism: Mucilaginibacter terrae; assembly: GCF_042679325.1. Lineage (GTDB taxonomy): Bacteria > Bacteroidota > Bacteroidia > Sphingobacteriales > Sphingobacteriaceae > Mucilaginibacter > Mucilaginibacter terrae. The sequence continues at coordinate 15,167 of NZ_JBHTMJ010000010.1, read as the reverse complement.
TACTGGCGCCTTCAAAACGGAAGAACTCATCTACCTCAAAGTCTTCGGCATGCATGTGTATGTTATTGCTTTTATCATCTATAGTTTCACCATCATCCTCAAAACTCAGGTTAGCGGTGTATCCTCTTTGCATTAAATCGTTAGTGGCGTCCACTAAGGTTTCATAATTTTTCATGGCAATACAGTTTAGTGTTTGAATTAAACACAACCTGTTTAAAGGCTGTTATTGTAACAACCAATGCGGCGGTAAAGTTGTTTTGCTGGTTTAAGAAAAGAAATGAAGTACGGAGTTTTTAGTCGTTAGTCCGTTAGTCCGTTAGTCCGTTAGTGGCGATACGGGATGAGAAGTATTGTTTTCATTTTTTCAACTTCCCTCCTTGGGGAGGGGTGCGGTTGGATGTGCGTTGGCGGGGAGGGGTTTGATCACAAGATCAGCCTCTTTGCTAAACCCCTCCCTGCCCTCCCCCCGGATGGATGAAGTTAATCCTGCTTCTGGACTTTCTCCTCTTCCTACTTCTCGCGGACTAACGGACTCCCTAACTCTTTCAACACAAAAAAGTTACATGCACCAAGTACTTAATTTTTTAAATTAGTAAAGTCAAACTAAAACTATTTATTCCTGATGAAACTAAACTTACTTGGTACGCTGGCCTTTTCGTTATGGCTTGCCACGGCCGCCCAGGCTCAAAACGTCCCCTCGCCCAAAGCGCATTTCGGCTTTAACATTGGTGACGATTATCAACTGGCTAACTACACGCAAACTGAAGCTTACTTTAAAAAGCTATCGGCCTCGCCGCGTACCAAACTGGTTGATATTGGCTTAACCGAAGAAGGACGTCACCAGTGGATGCTCATTGTTTCATCGCCCGAAAACATTAAGAACTTAGATAAATACAAGGACATTTCGCGCAAGTTGGCCCGTGCCGAAGGTTTAACCGACGACCAGGCCAAGGCTTTAGCCGCACAAGGCAAGGCCATAGTGTGGATAGACGGCGGCCTGCATGCAACCGAAACCGTGGGTACCCATCAATTGATAGAAACCGCTTACGAATTAGTGAGCCGTACCGATGCCGAAACGATGCGCATTTTAAATGATGCCGTAATATTGTTGGTGCATGCCAACCCCGACGGGCAAGAACTGGTGAGTAACTGGTACATGAGCCAAAAAGACCCGGCCAAGCGTAATATGAACATTCCGCGCCTTTACGAGAAATACATTGGGCACGATAACAACCGCGATTTTTTTATGATGAACATGAAAGAATCGCAAAATATTACGCGTCAGCAATATTTGGAGTGGCTGCCGCAAGTGGTATATAACCACCACCAAACCGGTCCCGCCGGATCTGTAGTGGCTGGTCCGCCGTACCGCGACCCGTTCAATTACGTTTACGACCCTTTGCTGGTTACCAGTATTGATGCTTTGGGCGCTGCCATGAGCAGCCGTTTGAATGCCGAGAACAAGCCGGGTTATACCGAGCGTAACGGTACCAGTTTTTCTACCTGGTGGAACGGAGGTTTACGTACCACTACCTATTTCCACAACATGGTAGGTTTGTTAACCGAAATTATTGGCAGCCCTACACCAGCCACAGTACCTTTAGTACCCGAGCGTTTGGTGCCCAGCAGTAACACGCCTTACCCGGTAACCCCGCAAAGCTGGCATTATAAGCAGTCTATCGATTATTCGTTATCCTTAAACTACGCTGTATTGGGTTATGCCGTACGCCAGCGCGATCAAATGCTATACAACATGTACATCATGGGTAAAAACTCTATCAATCGTGGTAATAAAGACAATTGGACGCTTTCGCCTAAACGTGCCGACTCTATTAATGCAGCTTATCGTAAAGATACACCTCCCCCTACGTCAGGTGGCGCTGGAGGTGGTTTAGGCGGTGGCCGTAATGCTGGTGTACCTGTTAAATATTACGACCAGGTTTTAAAAGACCCTACCCTACGCGACCCGCGTGGTTATATAATTCCGGCTAATCAAACCGATTTTCCTACAGCGGTTAAGTTTATTAATACGCTCGTACGTGCTGGTATCCTGATACAAAAATCAACAGCTGAGTTTAAGGTGAATGGCATAAGCTATCCTGCCGGTTCGTACGTGGTAAAAACCGATCAGGCTTTTCGTCCGCATATCCTGGATATGTTTGAGCCGCAGGATCACCCTAACGATTTTCAATACCCCGGAGGTCCTCCTATCCGCCCGTACGATAATGCGGGCTGGACACTGGCTTTTCAAATGGGCGTTAAATTCGACCGCATGATGGAAAGTTTCGATGGTCCTTTTAAACCGGTACCATACGGCGAATTGCAAAACCCACCGGTGCAAACTGCTGCTTCAGTTGCCAAAGGCGGCTATATGCTGAGTTCGGCAGTAAACAACAGTTTTACTATTGTAAATGACCTGCTTAAAGCCGGTGCCGAAGTTTACCGTGTGCCTGCCGAAAGCGGTGCGTTTTACATCCCGGCATCAGCGCAAGCCAAAACCGTTTTAGGTACCGATGCTATTTTGGGTGTAAAGGCAACTACATTGGCTAAAGCCCCTAAAGGTGCCATCAAGGTTAAAAACTTACGTATTGGTTTATGGGACACTTATGGCGGTTCCATACCATCGGGCTGGGTGCGCTGGTTATTTGAGCAGCAGCACTTTACTTTTGAGCGTGTGTACGCACAGGAAATTGATGCCGGAAACCTGAAGAACAAATTTGACGTGCTGGTATTTGTAGGCGGTGCTATCCCTTCGGCCAACGTGCGCGCTGGCGGCTTTGGTGAATTTGGCGGACGCACACCATCACCAGAAGAATTACCAGCCGAGTACCGCACTCAAACCGGGCGTGTAACTGCCGATAAATCTGTACCGCAATTAAAAGCCTTTTTAGAAGCAGGTGGTAACATCGTAACTATTGGCAGCAGTGCCAACCTGGCCTATCACCTTAAATTACCGGTAAGCAATGCATTGGTTGAAACTATTGGCGGACAAGAAAGACCACTACCAGGCGATAAATTTTACATACCAGGCAGTGTTTTACAGGTAACTTACGATACCACCCAACCTGCAACCTGGGGTATGCCTGCCACCGGCGATGTACAGTTTGATAGCAGCCCGGTATTTAAACTATCCGATGGCAGCCTTAAACCGTTGGCTACCTACACCAGCGCCACGCCATTGCGCAGCGGCTGGGCATGGGGACAAAAATATCTACAAAACAATGTGGCCGCATTTATGGCCCCAGTAGGTGCCGGTAAACTATATGTGTTTGGTCCCGAGATCACTTTCAGGGCACAGGCACATGGTACGTTTAAACTATTGTTTAACCAGTTATACGCTGCGGCAAAGTAAAGCTATTTTTGATGTGTTTTGTGGGAACTGCCGCAAGGTGGTTCCTTTTTTTTGTTGTGGCAATAATAGTGATGCCGAACTTTGTTTAGCAACTCATTATAACGGTTGAAGATGTAAACAGTAATTAACGGGCTAATTTGCAGCTGAGATGCTGAGATTCATCAGCATGATAGTAGATTTTAGCATGACGCTTGATTGAGCTGGGGTTGGACTACTACTACTTAAACATTCATTCGTAAAACATACTTTTTACGGTTATTTGCGTTAAATAGACCAAGATGAAAATTGAAGCGGTAATTTTTGATTTAGACGGCACCATTGCCAATACACTACCTTTATGTATAGCTGCCTTCCGAAAAAGCATTGAGCCCCTGCTACAAAGAAGCGTTAGCGATGAAGAGATTATTGCCAGCTTCGGCCCTTCGGAAGAGGGCACCATCCGCAAACTTATACCCGAACACGAGGAAGAAGGTGTTAAAGCCTACGTCCAAAATTATGCCGACATGCATGATACTTGCCCCGTTGCATTTGAGGGCATTAAAGAATTGCTGGAGCTTTTGAAGGACAATGGTGTGAAACTGGCTATGATTACCGGTAAAGGGCAGCATAGTACCCGCATTTCGTTAGATAGATTTAGTTTAGCAGAATACTTCGAGATACTGGAAACCGGATCGCCCGAGGGGCCTAACAAAGTTAATGGACTGATTAACGTATTAGACCGCCTCAACAGCAATATTACCAACACCATTTATGTAGGCGATGCGTCAAGCGATATTACCTATTGCCAGCAACTAACCATTCCTATAGCCGCCGCAGCCTGGGCAGGTACCGCTAACGTTAACGAATTAGAACTCCTAAACCCTGACTGGATCTTTTATTCGGTAGGAGAGTTTAGAGATTGGATCAGCGGGGAGATTTGATAGCAAAAGTTGGTAAACAGCCTGTAAAACCCTTATCAAACATACATTGTAGTAAATAGGTGGTTCTTTAATTGAAACAGAACTATTGACCATGCATACTACAGACCCTAAAAATCAGGAAAGAAAACAAGCTGCCGGATTTTATTGAACCCGACACCGAAGCGAAAGGCTTTGGCGAAACCAGCAACCCCGAAACAGAATAGGAAAGCTTTCCATAAAACGAATTTCAATTAATAACCAGTTCCTCTACCGGTAAAAGTGATTTAGACGTAGAACCCAACGAAGACTGCGATAATAACCTTGCGAAAGTGAATGATTGAGAGCCTTTAATCCAAGCTTGTTATAGCATAATATTATTGCCGTTGTCAAAATTGCTCCTGGGGGAGAGGTGCGGCTGGTTTGAGGGAGGCACGGAGGGGTTACGCCATTAATTTACATCAAACCCCTCCATGCCCTCCCCAAGGAGGGATGAAAAAAACTTACCCAAATAACGCACTGCTCAAATACCTGTCGCCCCTGTCGCAGGCTATAAATACAATGAGGCCTTCCTGTAGTTCTTGGGCCAGTTTTATGGCAGCCGTGCAAGCGCCACCCGTGCTCATACCCGAAAACACGCCTTCAATCCTGGCCAATTGCCGGGCCATTGCTGTCGATTCGGCTTCTGATACATCCAGCACGCGGTCTACCCGGCTTGGGTCGAATATTTTGGGAAGGTAAGCCTCGGGCCAGCGGCGTATGCCAGGAATGGATGAACCTTCGGTAGGCTGGCAACCCACAATTTGTATATCGGCGTTTTTCTCTTTCAGGTATTTTGAACAGCCCATAATAGTACCCGTAGTCCCCATCGAACTTACAAAATGAGAGATCCGGCCTTCGGTATCGCGCCATAATTCAGGACCTGTGGTTTTGTAATGTGCCATATAGTTATCGGCGTTGGCAAATTGGTTGAGCAGATAGTAGCCCTCGGTAGCACCTTTTTCTTCAGCATAATCGCGGCAAATTTCAATACTTTCCAGTAAAGTGACTTTAGCACCAAAGGCCTCCATTGTAAGGGTGCGTTCGCGTGTAGAGTTTGCGGGCATTACCAGCTCAATATCTAAATTAAAAAGGCTCGCTATCATAGCCAGGGCTATGCCGGTGTTACCGCTGGTAGCCTCCACCAATTTGGTACCTTCTTTAATTTCGCCACGCTCTACAGCACTGCGTATCATATTTAGCGATGCACGGTCTTTTACACTACCCCCGGGGTTATGGCCTTCCAGTTTGGCGAAGATCTTTACGTTAGGGTTTGGGTTAAGTTTGGCTATCTCCACCAGCGGCGTATTGCCTATCAAGTCTATAATACCTGCCATAATTTTTATTGTAATAAATTTTAAATGCTTTCGGTTATACTTTGTACCGTTATCATCGGGGTATGGTACACGGTAGAATGCGAAGCTACACTTTGAGTTAGCCAAACATTGCCACCTATTACGCTATCGTGCCCTATCACAGTATCACCACCCAAAATGGTTGCGCCCGAGTAGATCACCACCCGGTCTTCAACCGTAGGGTGCCGCTTGGTACCTGCCATATTTTTACGTACACTTAAAGCCCCTAACGTTACCCCCTGGTACATTTTTACATGGCGGCCAATAGTACAGGTTTCGCCTATAACAATGCCGGTTCCATGGTCTATATGAAAATATTCGCCAATAATTGCCGCAGGGTGAATATCGATACCTGTTTTAGAATGCGCGTACTCCGTTAATATACGTGGCACCAATGGCACATCAAATGTAAACAGCAAATGCGCTACACGATAAAAGCAAATAGCATAAAAACCAGGATAGGTTCTGATAACTTCAAACTCACTTTGAGCGGCCGGATCGCCATTATATATAGCTTGTATGTCCGTATTTAAAATGCGGTATAAATCTGGTAAACGGTCAAAAAAACGAGCCGCCAACAGTTGGCTATGCGCATGCGTGTAATCGCTGCTTGCGCAAATGATCTCCTCCAAAGTTTCGTGGAGCTTTGCAGTATATAGCGTTAAATCCTCCAAGGTGTTAAACCTATGCCCCGCATGCTCGGGGTACAGCAAATGAACCACGCTTAAAGCCCACTCCGCTATTTGTGTGTTTGATGGAATGGCTTTGATATCGTGCGTCTTTTCCCATATATGCCTATAAAATTCCTCTTTCATACGCTATTTTAAATATTACCTGTTAGTAAGGCAACAGTAATAAGCTAATATTGTGCTTTATACCAGCAAATAGTTGCATCAGTTTTAAAGGATATAAAAATAATATTTATCCGTTTGCTAAAAATCATTCGCAGGTAAAGTAATAAAAAGCATCTTTATAAAAAATGAATGTTATTTTCGATACCATTATTTAACTTGGTTCACAAAAATTTATATTATGCGTTATCTGTTATTCATACTATCGGGTCTTTTCTTTTTTATACAAGCCAGTGCACAAAAGAACAGTTTTGTGGCCGATTCCATAGGATATGCCGCCATTAAACAATGTGAGCAAACCTTTCCCCAGTTTTATCGGGAGTTTGAGTACATTAAAGCCCAGGATACGCTGATTAAAAAGTTTGTATTTGTTCAGCAGCCGGGCACTGGCCCTGCTTTTGCCTCGCCCAAAGGCGTTATTACCATTAATATAAGCTATTTAAATAAGCCTAAACCTAATTTTGACGATAACCGGTTAATCGTGGTGCTGTACCATGAGGTGGGCCACCTCCATTATTTTCTAACTATAGACCGCACAAAATGGAACCCCGAAGACAGCGAAAAGGCGGCCTTTGAATATTCGTTGCTTAAGACCAAAGAAATGGCCGAAAAAAATGATTGTTTGCCGCTGGCAACCGGTTTAAAATTTATGAAACTGCGCAGCATGAGTAATGATTTACAGGACGCGCATGTAAGGGCGTTAAAGCGCATGGTTAACGAGCCATTATATACAGGTTATGTAAAATATGTTAGCAGCAAATGTAATATGACCATAAAATAAACAATACACCCTACATTACATAATTGTGGAAACACAGAAATTTTTAAAGACATAGCTATTAAGTTTCGAAAGCCCAACACTTCGTTTTAAATAAATTTAAATGCTTTTATAAATTAAAGCTGGCACTAAGTTTGCCTAACTCTTTACATATTGTGCGTGTGATTTTGATGCAGAGTGAGTAAGGCAGCCATGTTAAAAACGTGGCTGTTTTTTTGTGTATTAGCAGTACTAATTTGGTTAAACTAAAATGTTGATATGATTACATCTGTGTAATTAAAATTTAGTAATTACCTTTGCGGCCAAATTAAGTACTGGGCTACACTAACCCTATCATGAAACAACATTTGCAGCATCCTGTATTTAAAGTACTTTCGGCCACAGCAGCCGAAAAGCAAGTGCAGGCCTATGTTATAGGTGGTTTCGTGCGCGATATTTTTCTTAACCGCCCCTCAAAAGATATTGATATTGTAATTATTGGCAACGGTATTGATTTTGCCGAGGCCGTGGCAAAAAAACTCCATGTAAAATTAGCGGTATTTAAGAGTTTTGGTACTGCCATGTTAAAATATCAGGATGTAGAGGTAGAGTTTGTGGGCGCCCGAAAAGAATCGTACAGAGTTCAATCGCGTAAGCCCATTGTAGAAAACGGCACCCTTAAAGACGATCAGCTACGGCGCGATTTTACCATTAACGCCTTGGCCATTGCACTGCAACCAGCTAATTTTGGCGAGTTGATAGATCCTTTTGCCGGAATGGCCGATCTGGAAAATAAACTGATCCGTACACCTTTAAACCCCGAAGAAACGTTTTCGGACGACCCGTTGCGCATGATGCGGGCTATCCGGTTTGCAACACAGCTTAATTTTACTATTCACCAAACAGCCATAGATGCTATAAAGCTGAATAAAGAACGTATTCACATCGTATCGCAAGAACGCATAACCGATGAACTGAACAAGATCATCCTTTCGCCGCTGCCTTCTATTGGTTTTAAGTATCTGATGGATACCGGCTTACTACAGGTTATTTTCCCGCAAATGGCAAACCTGTATGGCGTGGAGTATGTTAACGGGCGTGGACATAAAGACAACTTTTACCATACTTTACAGGTGCTTGATAATATAGCAGCCACTACCGATGATCTTTGGCTACGATGGAGCGCTATACTGCATGACATAGCCAAGCCGGCTACCAAGCGCTTTGAACCCGGCCACGGCTGGACTTTTCATGGCCACGAAGACCGCGGCGCGCGCATGGTTCCCAAATTATTCGGCCAGCTTAAACTGCCCATGAACGAGCGTATGAAGTTTGTGCAAAAACTGGTTCAGCTGCACATGCGCCCCATTGTTTTAACGCAGGATATAGTAACAGACTCGGCCGTGCGGCGTTTGCTGTTTGAGGCTGGCGATGATATCGAAAGCCTAATGCTGTTATGCAAAGCAGACATTACCACCAAAAATGAGTACAAAGTAAAAAAATACCGCCAGAATTTTGAACTGGTTCAGCAGAAATTAAAAGATGTGGAAGAGCGCGACCAGCTACGTAACTGGCAGCCACCTATAACCGGAAACGATATTATGCAAATTTTTGGCTTAAAAGAAGGTAAGGAAGTAGGTATAATTAAAAACCACATACGTGAAGCTATACTGGAAGGCGAGATACCAAACACCTATGATGCAGCGTTACAGTTCACAATTAACAAGGGCCATGAAATTGGCTTAAAAGTTGTAGCGAACTCAAATTAAATTTAAAAACAGTATTTTTACCACCAAATCAACCTACTAAAAATGGCACTATACCGGTTCAGGGTAACTTTTGAAGATTATGATGATGTAAGCAGGGAAGTTGATATTAAATCGACTCATACTTTTGCCGATCTGCACCAGGCTATTCATCAATCTATAGGCTACAACCCCGATTATTCTTCTTCTTTTTATATCAGTAACGACCAGTGGACCAAAGGCGAAGAAATTGCTTTTAAACCTAACGAACGCAAAGTAAACCGTGGCGTAGCTTTAATGGAAAACTCCAGGCTTACCGCCTTTATTGACGATCCGCACCAGAAGTTTTATTATACATTCAACTTTGAACGTCCATTTGATTTTCATGTAGAATTAGTAAAAATATTAGATGAAACACCCGGCGTAACTTATCCGGCAACTATAAAAACTGTAGGCGAGGCACCAAAACAGTTTGGTAATGTGTACACTCCCGCTGCCGAAGCCGCCGTCGAAGATGAAGATTTTGACTTTTTAAACGAAATGGAATACAATCCTGAAGAAACGGAAGACTTTACTGAAGTAACGGCTACAGGCGACGTTGTGGTAGATGACGAAGAAGTACCTGAAGAAGAGGACGAGTTTGGTGGTGACTTTGCCGATAATGAAGGTTTCGAAGACGAAGATCATGGTGGTGGCCGTGGCAAAAGCGACGATTATTAAACTCACCCCGGCCCTATCCAAAGGAGAGGGAATAAAAAAATTTATACTTCCTAAATCTTCTCCTTTGGAGAGGATTTAGTTGAGGCTAATTATCCCAGCCTATGCATAGCAGCCAATACCTTATTAGCATAGCCGGCCCAACAGCTATTGGCAAAACTGCTGCTGCTATTGCGCTTGCCCAACACTATCATACAGAGATCCTCTCAGCCGATTCGCGCCAGTTTTACCGTGAAATGAGTATTGGCACTGCCAAACCTTCAGCAAACGAATTAGCTGCGGCTCCCCACCATTATATTAATTCGCACAGTATTACCGACACTTTTAATGTTGGAGATTTTGAGAAGCAGGGATTAAGTACGCTGGATGAGTTATTTAAACAACATAGTGTGGTACTGATGGCAGGTGGTTCGGGGCTTTACCTGAAGGCTATTACCGAAGGATTTGATGAACTGCCGGATATTGATCCGTCTATCCGCCAAAACCTGAACAACCTGTTTGCAGAACAGGGCATCAGCGTTTTACAGCAAAAACTTCAACTGGCCGATCCGGAATATTTTAACCGTGTTGACCTGCATAACCCGCAACGCCTCATTCGTGCGCTCGAGGTTTTTGAAAGCACTGGTCAACCCTACTCATCGTACCGTAAAGGCAGTTATCAGCAACGTTCTTTTCAAACTATAAAAATTGGATTAGATATGCACCGGGAAGAATTGTACAAGCGTATTAATCAACGGGTGGATATAATGATTGCAGACGGATTGGTAGACGAAGTGAAAAAACTGCTTCCTTACCGAAATTTAAATGCGTTGAACACGGTTGGATACTCAGAGATATTTAATTACCTGGATGGTAATACAGATCTGCCACACGCAGTAGAAATGATCAAACAAAACACGCGTCGCTTTGCCAAACGCCAGCTTACCTGGTTTAAAAAAGACAAGGACATCAAATGGTTTTTGCCCACTGATGTCCCCTCTATTATTTCTTATGTAGACGATACTATTGCTCGCTTAAACGCATAATACAAACCTCCAGGCTATCGCGCCAATAAGGTATTTCTATATTAAAGGTTGATTTAATTTTACTTTTATCCATTACCGAAAACGTTGGCCTTACCGCTGGTGTAGGGTATTGCGATGTACGGATAGGACTAACTTTAACCTCGGTTTTAAAGATATCGAATATGCCCTTAGCAAAATCATACCAAGAGGTAACTCCTTCGTTACTGTAATGATATATACCATACTGTTTATTATCAGCAGCAATAATGTCCAAAATACATCCGGCCAAATCAATAGCATAAGTTGGTGTACCTATTTGGTCGGCAATAATATTCAGTTCATCTCTTTCAGCACCCAAGCGCAGCATGGTTTTCACAAAGTTATTACCATATTCTGAATACAGCCAACTGGTACGCAGGGTATAATGCTCGGGTAAAACATCGCTGATAGCTTGTTCACCTTCTAACTTGGTTAAGCCGTAAACATTAATTGGGTTGGTAGCATCGGTTTCAACCAGTGGATAGGGCGTGTTACCTTCAAACACGAAATCGGTAGATACATGAACCATTGTAGCCCTATGTGTTTTGCATAATTTAGCCAGGTTAGCTGCCCCATCCTTATTTACTTTACGCGCAGTGGTAATATCTTCCTCAGCCTTATCAACAGCTGTGTAAGCAGCGCAATTGATACAGAATTGTGGTTTATATTTTTCAAACAGCCTTTCCAGCCCGGCTTCATCTAAAATATTGGCCTCACCCTCTTCTGGAAAATAGATACCGGTAACTTGCTTTTCTGCAGCTACCTTTTTTATACAATGGCCTAACTGCCCCAATGCTCCAAAAACTAAAATCGTATTCATAGTATATGATAAAATAAAGAATGGCTTAAAGATAATAAAAAAGCAATATATTCGGGTTTGAACAATCGAGGCTAATTTCCTAAAACTATAGCGTATTCTGTTTTTACTTGTATGCCCAATAATTGAAATAAATTATGAATTGCTCTTTCCTTAAATTAGTTATTGTAAATACCTTGTACTTATTACATTATTATTCATAAAAGTAAAAAAATATACTCCTCAGTTAAACCTAATAGATAATTATTGTTCTATCCTAAAGATATTATATTCCATATATAATTATTAAATATTTTGTTTAAATAACATTATTTAACTTAAAATTATTTACATGAATAATAGCACAGTTAAATCACCTTTTTTTATAATGTTTTATTACTGAGAAAGAATTTATTATTATTATTGTAATGATTAATGAAGATTTTTTTGTAAGTTGCAGAAACAATACACAATTTTAGTTGATTTATCAATGTATAAATTTAAAATCTTGTTAAGTGTTAACAACTGCTTAACATCATTACACATTAAAAGTAAAAGATAATTAAGACCTTTACACCATAATTTATTTGAATATAATTGCTTTATCAATGAATATTAAATTTTCTCAAATTGCTATTACCCTTTCAGCTGTGTTAGCTGTTACGTCTTGTAAAACCAACAAGCGCCTGGAAGGAATGGATAACATTGGAAAATCAAAGCCAACGCTACAAACGCTAACTCCTTTAGCTCCGCATGGTATGGTTTTCGTACCGGCAGGAACTATTATTGAAAAAGAGGCCGTTACAGACACTTCAATGGCTGTTGATACGGTTCCAAAAACAGTAACTGTCAGTGCATTTTTCATGGATCAAACTGAGGTTACCAACAAGCAATACCGTACATTTGTTGATTGGGTTGCCGATTCTGTTGCTGTTACAGATTTCTTGAAAGATGATAAATATTTTCATAAAATTAAGAAGGCATCGGCTCCAAAAGCGTCTAAAAGCAAGGGTAAAAATCAAACTGCTGCTGATGTAACAACATTTGCCGATACCACCAAAACTATTGATTGGGTAAAGGTTGGAGGCAGGATACCTTTGTGGCAAAGTCCCGATCCGCAGATCAGAGGTTTGCTTATGGGTAAGATTTTAACCATGGAAAATGGAAAACCAACTTTAATAAAGGATGCTGTAAAGTATCGTTATGATCGTTTGTCTGTGAACCGTTCAGGTGCGAGTAAATACATTACCGATACTGTTGCTGTTGCTCCAAATACCAAAGTATGGTCAACAGATTTTCCAAATTCTCAAATGGAGGTAATGGATAATAATTATTACACCAACGTTGGTTATCAAGATCATCCTGTTGTTGGTGTAAGCTGGAAACAAGCCCGGGCATTTGCCAATTGGCGCAGCAAAATGATATTTGCTACAGTTGGAGACAGATCATTAGTTAAAACTTACAACTTACAATACAGCCTGCCTACCGAAGCACAATGGGAATATGCTGCTTCTAAAGATCTTAAACCTACCGAGTTTGATCAACTATCAACAGTTAATATTAGAGATAAAAAGACAAAAAAGAATGTGGACGCTCTTGCTGTAAACTTTAAGCAGCAGGAAGGAGATTACCGTAAAGATGGTGGTACATTTACCATGCACGTTAAATCATACGCTCCTAATTCTGTTGGGTTATATAACATGATGGGTAACGTATCTGAATGGACATTGGATGCCTTTAGCCCATCATACAAAGAGTTAGTTCATGATTTGAATCCTGTATTACTTTATGATGCAGATGATTCAGAAAGTGAGGCTATGAAACGTAAAGTGATTCGTGGTGGTTCGTGGAAAGATAATGCAGATCTGCTTACTCCATCCACCAGGGCTTACGAAATTCAAAACGTATCACATTCATATATCGGTTTCAGATGTGTAATGCCTGCACCCGACATTGTTGTTGAACAAACCAAAACCAGGAAAATAGCTAAAAATTAATTATTAAATAGGTAGCCGTTGTAGGGTCTTTGAAACTTTACTTAGCTAAAAAAAGAGCTACAACACAAACAACGACTAAAGAGATGAAAAATTTAGCACATAAAATTTACATAACGGCTTTTTGCTTGTTAGGTATATTATTTTTAAGCAGTACGGCAGATGCTCAGAAAAAGAAATCGAGAAGTACTAAGGCCAAAAGTACTGTTAAAGCCAAACCAAAAGTAACTAAGCCAGTTGCTGCCGAACCGTTAATTGCCCAGGAAACTTTACCAGTTACAACTTCTACACCTGTTATTGCACAAACAGCAGTTAAAGATTCACTTCCGGCCGACTCATTACCTCCTATGGATGGTTTTTACAAAAACGAAATGTACACTAATGCCAAGGCATTTAATTACCCTGCCATTAACTCGCGTGATGTAAAGTTCTTTAAACGGGTATGGCGCGATATTGATGTAAAAGACCCTAAAAATTCCCTTTTAAATACACCTGGCGCCACACTTGCCGAAATGATATTAGAAGGTGTTAGAACAGGCAAACTTACCGCTTACGAACCAAGTGCTACCAATAATGATAGTACTTTTGCAAAAAGAATAGATTCAAGGTCAGCATTATCAAGGTTTCAGGATAGCGCCATGGTAGATAAGTTTGATGCCAATGGCAACAAGGTTAGCTCACAAATGGTTTTAAATGCATTTAACCCTGAAAATGTTACCAAATTCAGGACTAAGGAAGATATTTATTTCGATAAAAAACGTTCAATGGTGGTTACACGCATTATTGGCATCGCTCCATTGAAAGCTATTCAGGCTGCTGGCTCAACTGTTGGTGAAGCTCCAGTATTTTGGTTATATTTTCCACAGTGCCGCGATTTCTTTGCTACCAAAGACATATCTGACCCAGATCGTAATTTGTACGATACTACTTTAGATGACATTTTTGTACAAAGGAAGTATGCGAGTACTATTAATAGGGCAACAGGTTCCGAAGCTGCACGCACAACTGCGCAGTTAGCCGCCGCTGCAACTGTACCAGGTGCCACCGCTGCAGATATTATTAATGCAGATCAGGACAAATCAGTAAAATCAAAACAAATAGAAGCCAGCATTGAAAAATTCAAGGCTAACACCTGGGATTACAAAATAAAGAAAACACCTACCGCTGCTGAAAAGAAAGCTGCTGCTGCCGCTGAAAAGAAAACTACTGCTGCTGAAAAAAATGCAGAAAAAGCAAGCAAAAAAGCTGCTGACCAAACTGCTAAGCCTACTAAAAGTTAATATATATTTAAAAGGATTTCACACAAAGCGCGCACAGAAATGTGGGTGCTTTTTTTATGAGGAATTTTACAACTTAGCACTTGAGTAGATATTTGTTTTCATAAATCTATTGTGCCAGGTTCAAATAAGATTGATAGTATGTTGTTAGCGATTACCCATCTAATAATTGCAGTTTAACTTTAATGCGCATAACTCTCGAATCGATTTGACTGCTACCTTACAACAAAAAGGCCTGAAAGTTTTATACTTCAGGCCTTCTTGTTCTAACTATAACTAAATTAATAAATATTATTTATTGAATTGAGAGAACTCCTTGTGTTCGATAACGTGCTGTGGGAGTGA
>NZ_JBHTMJ010000009.1:0-104803 GCF_042679325.1 Mucilaginibacter terrae | reverse complement strand
ATATGTGCTTTGACATAATAATAAACCCCAAAAGTTTTTGTCTAACTTTTGGGGGTCACTTCATATTGATACAGCCTCTCTAAGTATTTAAGTTAATTATGATATAATTAAAGCTTTCTTTTTACTTCTACGTTTTCGTAAGCCTCTACAATATCACCCACCTCAATATTATTGAAGTTATGAATGTTCAACCCGCACTCGTAACCGGTGGCAACTTCTTTCACATCATCTTTGTAACGTTTTAATGAAGCCAGTTCACCTGTGTATATTACTACACCATCACGTACGATACGGATCTTGCTGTTACGGTTAATTTTACCATCCAATACCATACAACCTGCAATAGTACCCACCTTACTAATCTTAAAGGTTTCGCGGATTTCTACATTAGCAACGATCTTCTCTTCAAAAGTTGGGGCAAGCATGCCTTCCATTGCAGCCTTAATCTCGTTAATAGCATCGTAGATGATCGAGTACAAGCGAATATCGATTTGCTCCTGCTCGGCCAGTTTGCGCGCACTTCCCGAAGGACGTACCTGGAAACCTATAATGATGGCATCTGAAGCCGAAGCTAACAATACATCCGATTCGGAGATTTGACCTACGGCTTTGGAAATAATGTTTACCTGGATCTGGTCGGTTGACAGCTTCAACAATGAATCTGACAGGGCTTCGATAGAACCGTCCACGTCTCCCTTAACAATAATGTTAAGTTCCTTAAAGTTACCGATAGCCAAACGACGACCGATCTCATCCAAAGTAATGTGTTTTTGGGTACGTAAACCTTGCTCGCGTTGTAACTGTAAACGTTTATTGGCAATTTCACGTGCTTCTACTTCGCTTTCCAGCGCGTTAAACCTGTCACCCGCAGTTGGTGCGCCTTGCATACCCAACACCTGTACCGGTGTACTTGGTCCTGCTTCGCTTACACGCATACCTCGTTCGTTAGTCAATGCTTTAACACGGCCGCTATAACTACCGGCTAATATTGGATCGCCCACGCGTAAGGTACCTGCTTGTACTAATACTGTAGTTACAATACCGCGGCCTTTATCCAAAGCTGCTTCAATTACATTACCTACAGCACGTTTATTAGGGTTGGCTTTCAGTTCTAATAACTCTGCTTCCAGCAAGATCTTCTCCAGCAGCAAACTTACATTTAAACCCGTTTTGGCCGATATTTCCTGGCTTTGGTATTTACCACCCCATTCTTCCACTAAAATATTCATAGCAGATAATTGCTCACGTATCTTATCGGCGTTTGCACCAGGTCTGTCAATTTTGTTGTAAGCAAATATGATCGGCACTCCTGCTGCCTGCGCATGGTTTATCGCCTCACGCGTTTGCGGCATCACACTATCATCTGCTGCAATAACAATAATAACAATATCTGTTACCTGGGCACCACGTGCACGCATAGCGGTAAACGCTTCGTGACCCGGTGTGTCCAGAAATGTAATTTTACCTTTATCTTCCAGCGTTACTTCATAGGCACCAATGTGCTGGGTTATACCCCCGGCTTCACCGCCAATAACGTTGGTTTTCCGTATAAAATCGAGCAATGATGTTTTACCATGATCTACGTGACCCATAATGGTTACAATAGGTGCACGTGGAATTAATGATTCGGGGCTGTCGGCTTCTTCAAGATTGATCTCTTCATCGGCCAGGGTAACAAACTCTATCTGGTAGCCAAACTCGTCGGCCACAATGCTTAAGGTTTCAGCATCCAAACGTTGATTAATGGATACGAACATACCTAAGCTCATACAGGTAGAGATGATCTGTGTAACCGATACATCCATTAAAGAGGCCAGCTCATTAGCCGTAACAAACTCAGTAACTTTCAGCACTCTTGAGAGGGCATCCTGTTCCATTGCCAGTTCTTCGGCCGTTGCAGCTACATCATCACGTTTTTGACGACGAAACTTAGCCCGCTGTGCAAATTTACCCGATTTGCCGGCACCGCTTAAACGGGCCAGTGTAGCTTTAATCTGATCTTGTATTTCTTTTTCTGTAGGTTCTTCTTTAGGCGCACCCGGTGTTGCCGGGGCATTACGATTTCCAAAAGGCGGACGACCAGCATTATTTCCACCGCCAGCGGGACGATTGCCCTGATAGCCGCCACCAGCCGGACGATTGCCCTGGTAACCGCCACCACCAGCCGGACGATTGCCCTGATAGCCGCCACCTTGCTGACCACCCTGGCTTTGACCACCCTGCTGACCCGGACCGCCTTGCCCCTGGGTTGGCTGTTGCCCCTGGTTAGGCCCATGGCCTTGTCCTGGTGCATTTTCTTTACGTTTACGTTTACGCTTATTTTCGGCGCTGTTAGGATTTGATGAAGCAACAGGCCCGTTACCACCACGACGGTTGTTATCAACCGGTAGCTGGATTTTACCTATTACGTTAGGGCCGGTAAGACGATCTGCCTTAGCGCGGATAACGTCATCTATAGGTGCCGATGCCTCGGTTTCTGCTGCCGGAACAGCCAGTGTAGCCGGAACTGCGGGCGCAGAAGTTACAGTTACTGGTGTTGAAGCCGGAGCAGCAACTGGTACTACAGGAGCAACGGTTGCTAAAGGCTCGAGTTTGGGTTCGGGTATAGCCGCCACAGTAACTGGTGCCGGTTCAGGTGCAATAGGTACCACTGGTGCCGATGCAACCGGTGCAGGTGCTACTGGTTCGGGCTTTGGATCTGGTTTAACAACTAAAGGAACAGGTGCCGGAGTTGGAGCTACCGGCGCTGGCATTTCGGCAACAGGCTCAGGCTTAACATCGGGGCGCGGTGCAGGTTTGTTCAAGTTATTCAGATCAATTTTACCTACTACTTTTACACCTGGCAATGTGCCATCGTTACGCTCCTGATCTTTTTCGGCTTCTTTGGGCCTGTTAGCCGGCGTTGGGCTATATATTCCTGCATTTTTGATAAGGATCTCTTCACGCTCAAATTCTTTAGAACGTGGCTCTGCCGGTTTAGCATCAGGTACAAAACCAGGCTCATCCCTACGGATCTTTCCGATATTGATCTGCTTGGCTTCTTCCTTAATACTTTTGTCTGCAGCAAACTGTTTTACCAGTGTGCTGTACATTTCGCCGTTCAATACAGACATAGGACTTTTATCAACCTTATAGCCTTTAGTTGCTAAAAAGTCAATAATGGTACCCATACCAATGTTCAGCTCTTTTACTGCTTTTATTAATTTTATGCTTTTGTCTTCGGACATTTAATATTTTTTTCTCTGCGTATTATATGCAAAATTACTACTTTTTATCGGCATATATTCAGCTTATTCAAACTCTGCCTGCAGAATTGATAAAACATCTTTAACGGTTTCCTCTTCCAGATCTGTACGTTTCACCAATTCGCCAATACTCAGGCTTAAAATTGATTTTGCTGTGTCTAAACCAACGCGTTTTAGCTCATCAATAATCCAGCCATCTATTTCATCTGAGAACTCTTCAATGTCCACATCTTCCTCATGTTCATCGGCCTCACGGTACACATCTACCTCATAACCGGTTAGCTTACCGGCCAGTTTAATATTATGACCTCCACGGCCAATAGCCAGTGATACCTGGTCGGGTTTTAAATACACAGCGGCTGTTTTGCGCTCATCATCTAATTTAATAGAAGTGATCTTAGCCGGCGATAACGCCCTTTGTATGTATAACTGTATATTATTGGTGTAGTTAATTACGTCGATGTTTTCGTTCTTCAACTCTCTTACTATGCCATGAATACGCGATCCCTTCATCCCCACGCAGGCACCTACAGGGTCTATACGGTCATCAAATGATTCTACGGCAACTTTAGCACGCTCACCAGGTTCACGAACAATTTTTTTGATAGTAATTAAACCATCAAAAATTTCGGGCACTTCCAGTTCAAACAAACGTTGTAAAAACTCAGGAGCCGTACGTGATATAATGATCTTAGGATTGCTGTTCAGCATATCTACTTTATAAACCACCGCTTTTACGCTGTCGCCTTTCTTAAAGTAGTCGGCCGGTATTTGCTCACTTTTAGGCAGCAATAACTCATTGCCTTCATCGTCCAGCACTAAAGTTTCTTTTTTCCAAACCTGGTAAACTTCGCCGGTAATAATTTCGCCAACGCGGTCTTTGTATTTTTTGAAGATCTCGTCTTTCTCCAGTTCTAAAATTTTAGATACCAGTGTTTGACGCGCGGCTAAAATGGCACGACGGCCAAAGCTTTCTAACGTAATCTGCTCTACATATTCGTCGCCAACTTCCAAATCAGGGTCAAGCTTAACGGCTTCGGCCAGTTCGATCTCTAAATCGTCGTCTTCCGAAAATCCATCTTCCATTACCTTACGCGTGCGCCATATTTCTAAGTCACCATTGTCGGTGTTTACAATTACGTCGCAATTTTCGTCATTACCGTATTTTTTACGGATCATGCTACGAAATACATCCTCCAACACACTCATCATGGTTGGGCGGTCGATGTTTTTGAAGTCTTTAAATTCCTGAAAGGAATCTATTAAATTAATATTGCTCATATTTATTTAAACGATATTAAAACTTTGGTTTCTGTTATAGTATCTACCGGAATGGTACTTTCTACCACTTCCGCTTTTTTACCTTTAATTTTTATTGTCTCTTCAATCAGTACGTGGTCGGCGGTTAAAGCCAGTAATTTCCCTTCACGTTTGTTACCATCGGTAGTTTTAATTTCTACCTGCCGGCCTATGTTTTTCACATATTGCCTCGGCAGGGTAAGCGGGGTGTCTATTCCCGGCGATGATACCTCCAGGTTGTAGGCATCGTCAACTACATTTTCCTCTTCCAGATGATAACCTACATGGCGGCTTACATCAACACAGTCGGTAATTCCAAGGCCGTTATCACCATCAATTAAAATGATGAGTTTGCCATTGCTATGCATTTTTAAACTAACTAAAAATACTCCCGGCTTTTCTGCAAGCTTCTCCTCAACCAGTTCTGTTGCTCTTTTTTCAACAGTTGTCATTTGCAAAAATTTGATTGATAAATAAAAAGAGGGGACATAGGTCCCCTCTTTCGATGCGCAAATATAACAATTAAATTTTGATTTTCAAGTGCTTTTGTAAATAGTCGGTGGGTCTGTTAGTCGGAAGTCCGCAAGTGGGAAAGTTGGAAATACTAATTTCGGACTAACGGACTCACCGACTTCCGACTAAAAACTAACGGACTCTAATCAAATAATCATGCGTATAGGCCTGCTTACGGGTAGCGGGGTTTAAAAACTCTTTTGTTAGGCGGGTAATGCCAAAATCAACGTCTGAGTATACCACATCAAATTTCACTCCTTCTTTTTCTAAGTTGGCTTTTGCTTCGGGTGTGGTAAAGATCCAAACTGGTTGTCCCTGTGATCTTTTTTCTTTAATCCCACTCAGGCCTATAAAAGGTGTAAGATTTTGAGCATAGAAATTAAAGCCCGAACTGTGATAGTTAAAATTATAGATGTGCTCTTTAGGGATGTGATTACGGTTAACTACCTGTGCCAGGCCAATACCACCCTGGTAATTTAACAATTGCTGATAAACATTCCCGTTAAGCAACACATTAGTGAGCGATGCCATTAGTACCGATAATACAACCAAACGGGTTAAAACCTTTTGCTCCTTTATAATTACATATACCATTGCTGCCAAAACAATAAGCGCTACCCCAATAACCGACCATGACCGTACCGGGAAACACCAGAAATTAAGCAGTATTAATATTAATACTATTATAGCGATAACCAGGTATTGCACCTTTAAATACATGTTCAAACTTTTTACCTGCTGTGCATCAAATTTAGATACCAGTAACCCTGCCGTAATTAAGGCAAAAAACGGGAACAGGATATTCAGGTAGTGCGGTAACTGGTAACCCGATGAGGAAATAATAATGAAGATAATAATAATGGTACCAACGGTTAAAAACTCATGGTGCTTTATGTACGCAAAACGGTTTTTAATAAAGAAGGCTATCTTATCAAAAAAGGCAATGTAAGTAAGCAGGCAAAAGGGCAAAAAAGCCCAAAGCAACGTATGAAAGAAAAAGAAATAATCTTTATGACCCTTACCCCAGTGCTTACCATCCAGCCGTTCAAAGTTTTGCTGCCACATAATAAATTTCACACCCGATACATGCGTCATGTTACGCACTACCTTTTCGGGGTGCAGGTCATACTGCAAATAATAGCAGTACACGCAAGGGGCGATAAACATTAGCCAAAGCACAAATACCACCAGCCATCGCCAGTTAAACATCATGCCCCAGTTGCGTTGATAAAGCAGGAAGAAGAACAAGGCGGCGCATGGCATTACAAAACCGATCATACCTTTAGTGGTAAAGGCCATAGCCAGTCCCAGCGCGGCCAACACATAATTATACCACTGTTTATTAACGGCCGACTCTACCAGTTGCCAGGTGGCAAATATGATACTGCCGGTAAGCAGGGCATCCATCCGTACATCGTTATTAGCTAAAAACTGCGCTTGGGCGCTGGCATAAATTACCGCAGCCAGCATACCGGCATTGCGGTTATAAAGTAGTTTACCCAAACGAAAAGTAGAAAATAAGCCTAAAATGGTAGCTAATAAAGCTGGGATTTTATAGGCAATAGTGTTAACGCCAAAGATGTTGAATGATAGAGCCGAAAGCCAGAAATGCAAATGAGGCTTATCGAGGTAATCTTTACCGTTATCATCTACCAGGTTCACATAATCATGGTTTTGCACCATGTGCAGGGCAATATTGGCATGATGCGAGGCATCCTCGTTCATGAGCGGCACAAATAAGCCAAATATATAGCCTGCCAGTAATGCTACAAAAAGCCAGAACCAGGTTTGATTATTAATAGGGTTTTGCGTCATGGAAAATTCCGTTTATCAACAGTTGAGCTTGCAAGGCATAGCCGAATGATGTGGTAAAATTACTCATTTTTGAAAACAAGCACACCGGCTCAATGGGAATTAGCTAAAACATTAAAAGAAACGCAGATGTTTAATAAGTATAAAAAGCAAAACTTTATGAAAATCATTAGAAATATAGCAGCCATGGCAATTATCGTAGCCGCGTTAACGGCTTGCGGAAGCAGCGAAAACAAAAGTATTGGCGGCAGTACCGATACCTCGAAAAGCGCATCGGGCCAGGGCGTAAGCAGCGTAGGCGGAGTTGATTCGACAGCGAAAGACACGACAGAAACCGACACAGCCAGTCAGGGTAATTCCACACCTACCGGCAGACCTTAAATAAGGTTTAAAAACTATTTCAGTTTGTGATGGGTAATAATGCCAACCATATTTTGTTTAGTGACTTTGTTTAGTGACAGTGCTGCGTTTTAATTTAAGAAACATTCTTTTTTTAAACAAACAAAGCCCCTCTGGCGTACCAGAAGGGCTTTTACTATAAATTCAAGTTTGTAATTGGTTAATTAAAAAGGAAGATTATCAGCTTCCGTGCTTCTGTCGTAATTGCTGTCGGCAGCTTCACTCTTAACAGTTTGTCTGCTTACATTTTCACTCTCAAAATCTGTTTTACGGCCTAAAACGGTAAAGTTTTCGGCAACCACTTCGGTGGTGTATTTTCTAATGCCGCTTTTGTCTTCAAATGAGCGGGTCCTTAATTTACCTTCAATATAAACTAGTTTTCCTTTTTGCAGGTATTTGGCAGCTACATCGGCCAGGCCTCGCCACATCACAATGTTGTGCCATTCGGTTTGTTCAACTTTACGGCCATCTTTATTAAAACTTTCTGAGGTGGCCAGTGGAAAACTGGCTACCGAAACACCTCCTTCAAGGTAACGCACCTCGGGGTCTTTGTCTAAATGACCCACTAAAATTACTTTATTTATTCCAGACATTTGTTAATTAGAAAAGAGAGAATTATTTTCAAATTTAAAAAAATTAGTTAGAAATAAAAAAACGATTTTAGGTAAAGCTAATTTTTGTACGTTTTCTATTTCAATAAAAAACCAATCCGGCTCCAAAAATTCGGGTAAATTTTTGATCTTAATAAATCGGATTGTTAGCCGCTGATGTGTTAAAATGTGCTTTTGTAATCCAAAAACCTCCTCTGTATGCACATCAGGGCCGAAATATTGTGCAGTATGAGGCAGCGTAATTACTTCATTGGCCGGAAGTAATGTACTGGTTTCCACCAGAGGTAAATCATACAAACCGGTCCATATATCATTACCGGTACGTTTATTCATTAAAATTTTACCATCATCAATTATTAAGAAATAGTTAAAAAAGCG
The DNA here is from genome assembly GCF_042679325.1 of Mucilaginibacter terrae. Classification (GTDB taxonomy): domain Bacteria; phylum Bacteroidota; class Bacteroidia; order Sphingobacteriales; family Sphingobacteriaceae; genus Mucilaginibacter; species Mucilaginibacter terrae. The sequence continues at coordinate 96,546 of NZ_JBHTMJ010000009.1, read as the reverse complement.
CTCACGTACTTTAACCGTTTTTAGCTTAACAGGGAGATGGGTGGTAGCATTAGTTTTAAAGGCAACACAGCCTGTACGCACCGGGCAAATGCCACATGCCGGATTTTTAGGTTTGCACAGCATGGCTCCAAACTCCATCATGGCCTGGTTATGTGTAGCGGGTTCCTTTTTGTTAAGCACCTCATTAGCCAATTGCTTAAACTGCTTTTTACCTGTGGTGCTGTTAATGGGTTCATTAATGCCAAAGTAACGGGCCAGTACCCTAAACACGTTACCATCTAAAACCGCCCGCGCTTCGTTGGCTGCAAACGATGATATGGCCGCTGCCGTGTAATCGCCAATACCTTTGAGTTTTATTAATTCATCATAACCCGAAGGGAATTTTCCACCGTATTCTTGTTGTATGAGTTGTGCCGTTTTAAGCATGTTACGCCCCCTCGAATAGTAACCTAAACCCTGCCAAAGCTTTAAAATGTCATCTTCACTGGCGTTGGCGAAGTCGTTTACGGTGGGGTAGTTCTCTAAAAAGCGATTAAAATACGGAAGGCCCTGTTCTACCCGGGTTTGCTGTAATATAATTTCAGAAAGCCAGATCACATAAGGGTCGGTTGTGTGGCGCCAGGGCAAATCGCGCTTGTTTTGGTGGTACCACTGTACCAACTCATCGGCAAAATTCATGTGCGGTAAAATTACTAATTAGCCGGATTGTAAGCATTAAAATGTAGCATTGTTTATCATCTTATTAAAGGCTTAATAAAAAAAAACATCTTTTATTTTAAAGTTTACTTTTAAACGCATACTTTTGCAACCCCAAAACAGTTAAGTATTTACATAAATAATTAATAGAAAAACAGATATGACTAAGGCGGAAATTATAGCTGAGATATCAACTAAAACAGGGATTGAGAAAGTTGATGTTCAGGAAACTGTTGAGGCATTTTTTAAAGTAGTTAAAACTTCGATGGTAAGTGGCGAAAATGTTTATGTTAGAGGATTCGGAAGTTTTGTAGTTAAGAAAAGAGCTAAGAAAACTGCCCGTAATATCTCTAAAAACACCGCAATTATTATACCTGAGCACTTTGTACCCAGCTTTAAGCCAGCCAAAACCTTTGTTGAAAAAGTTAGAACAGGCAATAAATCTAAAACAGCCAAAGCTTAATTATGCAAATAAAACAGATAGTTGCAGTAGTGGCCGTATTTGCGGTTATGGGCTATTTGTACATGCAGCCCGTTAAAGGGTTAGTTAAGCCAAAAGAAGAGCGTACCGCTCCGGGCAAAGAGGCAGCAGCGGCCAAGCCAGTAGTTAATGTAAATGTTGATATAGCATCTACATCAGCCAAAACACTTATAAGCTCTGCGTTGTCTACCAAAATTATTTCGCTGGAAGGGTCACTTAAAAAAGCGACCTCGCCAGCTGAAAGGCAAAAGTATCAGTTAGCGCTTGCCCAATTGTGGGATAGTGCTAACCAGCCTGCGCCATCGGCCTTTTACTACCAGGCATTAGCCACTGCCAAAAACGATTTTACCAATTGGCTTACAGCTGGTAACCGCTTTAATGATGCTTACAAGTTTACGCAAGACACTACGGTACAGCCGACTTTTGTAAATTATGCCATTCAGGCATTTAAAAAAGCAAGGGTGTTAAAGCCTGATGATTTAAGTGCGCAAACCGGCTTAGGCGTAGCTTATGTAAACCAAACCAGTTTAGGTATTGCCGATGCAGAAGGTGGTAACCCTATGCAAGGTATTACCTTATTGCTGGGTGTAGTAGCTAAAGATCCTGATAACCGGGCGGCTAATCTTAACTTAGGGCAGTTTGCCATGAAATCGGGTCAGTATCCTAAGGCGGTTGAGCGTTTTAAAAAGATGATCGCCATTAAGCCTGAAGTAGAACCGTATTTTTATCTGGCCGAAAGCTATAAGCAGCTGGGCCAAAAACAAGAAGCTATTGCAGCTTACCAAAAATGTAAGGAACTAATGCCCGACCCTACTTTCGGTCAGCGCATTGATGACTATATTAAAGAATTAAAAAATTAAATAACCCTTTAAAAAAAATTTATTATGCCAAGCGGTAAAAAACGTAAAAGACATAAAATGGCTACCCACAAACGTAAGAAACGTTTGAGAAAAAACAGACATAAGAAAAAATAAGCCGTTTTAACGGTGTATTTGCCTGTTGCCACCTAAAGTAAAGCCGCGACAGGCAAATTTTTTAGTTTGTTTTTATCCTTAGTATGCGGCGCAACCAACGCCGCTTTAAAGAAATGGAGTAGCAGTTGATAAAAGAATTAATTATCGATTCGTCCCCTGCTGGAGCTACCATTGCCCTGTTACAGGATAAACAACTCGTTGAACTTCATAAAGAGCAAATTTCCAACAATTATACCGTTGGCGATATTTACCTGGGCCGTGTTAAAAAAATAATGCCCGGACTTAATGCTGCTTTTATTGATGTAGGATACGAGAAGGATGCTTTTTTGCACTACCTGGATTTAGGTCCGCAGGTGCAAAGTCTGCTCAAATTAACCAAACAGGTACGTGGGGGTAGTTACCAAACCAAATTACTGGACGATCTGAAGCTGGAAGGTGATATTAACAAATCGGGTAAAATATCTGAGGTGTTAGTTAAAAACCAGCTGATACCGGTGCAAATTGCCAAAGAGCCAATATCAACAAAAGGCCCGAGGCTCAGTGCCGATCTTTCTATTGCCGGCCGCTATGTGGTGCTGGTGCCGTTCTCTGATGTTATTTCTATCTCTAAAAAGATAAAGAGCAACACTGAACGTACTCGTCTGCGCAAAATAGTGGAAGGCATTAAGCCAGCCAATTTTGGTGTAATTATTCGTACCGTATCTGAAGGCAAAGGGGTAACCGAAATGCAAAAAGATTTGCTGGATTTAATATCCAAGTGGGAATCTTTTATGACGCGGCTACCTGCTACCGAGCCTGCCAAAAAAATATTAGGAGAAATTGACCGTACCTCAACACTGTTACGTGATATTTTAAATGCCGATTTTCAGCACATTCATGTGAACGAGCCTTCCATTTATGAAGAGATCCGTTCGTATGTGCGTGATATATCACCCGACCTTGAAAATATTGTTCGCCTGCACAAGCACCGCGACCCGATATTTGAACATTACGGCGTAGAAAAGCAGATCAAATCTGCCTTTGGTAAAACCGTAAACCTGGCCGGTGGCGCATATTTGGTTATAGAGCATACCGAAGCATTACATGTAATTGACGTTAACAGCGGCAATCGTACAGCCAACAAGGAGAATCAGGAAGATAATGCCTTCCAGGTAAATAAAGAGGCGGCAAGAGAAATTGCCCGCCAGTTACGCTTGCGCGATATGGGCGGCATTGTGGTGGTAGATTTTATTGACATGCACAAGCCAACAAACCGTAAAGATTTGTTTGACTACCTGCGCGATGAAATGTCGCACGATAGGGCTAAGCATACCATATTGCCACCAAGTAAGTTTGGTTTAGTTCAAATTACCCGCCAGCGTGTGCGGCCCGAAATGAACATTGTAACCAACGAGGTTTGCCCTACCTGTAAAGGTACCGGCACAATACGTTCGAGCATATTGCTGATGGATGATATTGAAAATAATTTCAATTACATATTGGTAGAGCAGAACGAAAAAAGTATTACGCTCTGTGTACACCCGTACATCGAAGCCTATATCAAAAAGGGCCTGGTAAGTAAACAAGTTAAATGGTATTTTAAATACGGACAATGGATTAAGGTAAAGGGCAACCCCGCTTACCAGATCACCGAGTTTCGCTTTTTAAATACTAAAGAAGAAGAGATCAAACTATAAATGTGCAGATGCCGGATGTGCAAATGTGCAGATTACTCAAAGGCTCCGTTTTGCGGAGCCTTTGTTGTTTACGAACTTTCATATAGCCTAAATATACTGGCTAATATTATTAGTATTTTTTTATCTTTATATCATGAAATCATTTGCACATTTGCATATACGCACATTTGCACATCAAATACATGGCTAAAACTAAATCAGCATATTTTTGCCAGAGCTGCGGCTTTGAGGCGCCTAAGTGGCTGGGTAAATGCCCTTCATGTGCGCAATGGAATACTTTTGTTGAAGAGATTGTGGAAAAGCCTAATGCCGCAGCCCCTAACTGGAAAAGTATCAGCAATGGTTCCACTTCGTTGCAGCGGGCCAATAAACCTGTACAGGTATCGGATATCACTTTTTCTGAAGAACACCGCATTTTAACACCCGATAAAGAATTGAACCGCGTATTGGGCGGCGGTATTGTACCGGGTTCGTTGGTGTTAATAGGTGGCGAACCGGGCATTGGTAAGTCGACCCTGATGCTGCAAATTGCCATGAGTATGCCTGCGGCTAAAATACTCTATGTATCGGGTGAGGAAAGCGACCGGCAGATCAAAATGCGGGCGGAGCGAATTAGTACAGTTGAAAGTTCGAAGCTTAACGTTCAAAGTCAGCATCCTGAAATCAAAACCGGTTGCTTTGTACTTACCGAAACCTCAACGCAAAATATTTTTAAGCAGATAGAAGAACTACAGCCCGATTTGGTTATTGTGGATTCGATACAAACACTACATTCGGCTCATATCGAATCCACGCCGGGCAGTGTATCGCAGGTGAGAGAATGTACGGCCGAATTATTACGTTTTGCCAAGGAGAGTTCTACCCCGGTTTTTCTGATCGGGCATATTACCAAGGATGGCATGATAGCAGGTCCGAAAATTTTGGAGCACATGGTGGATACCGTGCTGCAGTTTGAAGGTGACAGGCACCACGTGTACCGGATATTACGGGCCATTAAAAACCGCTTTGGTTCAGCATCAGAGCTGGGAATTTACGAGATGCTGGGTGCCGGTTTACGGGAAGTGTCTAATCCATCGGAGATCTTATTATCACAACGGGATGAGGCATTGAGTGGAATTACTATCAGCGCTACGCTGGAAGGCTTACGGCCCATGCTGATTGAAACGCAGGCCCTGGTGAGCACATCGGCTTACGGAACGCCTCAACGTTCGGCTACGGGCTTCGATACGCGCCGTATGAATATGTTATTGGCCGTATTAGAAAAGCGTTGTGGTTTCCGGCTGGGGAATCAGGATGTGTTCCTTAACATTACAGGTGGTATCAGGGTAGAAGATCCGGCAATTGACCTGGGTTTGGCTGCGGCCATTATTTCATCGCACGAGGACATGCCGATCTCTTCAAAAACCTGTTTTGCAGGTGAGTTAGGTCTATCGGGCGAGATAAGGGCCGTAAACCGGATAGAGCAACGCATTGCCGAAGCACAAAAGTTAGGTTTCGAACAGATCTTTATTTCCAAATACAACCTGCCAGGTAAAAAGGATAAAAACCAGTTAGATCTATCGCACTATAAAATCGAAATCAAAGCCGTAAGCCGGATAGAGGAGGTTTTTGGGTTGCTTTTTGGATAGTTATGGATTTAAAAAGAGTAGCATAACCGAATAGTAGAAATAATTATCCGGTATGTCGATATGGTAACTTGCCTTCGGCAATTTGTTAATGTTAAAAAACTGTTTAACTTAACCCATATAAACCTGTACTAAATTATGGCTCTTATTAATAACACTACCGGGCTGATTACCGAAACTAATACGCCTGGTAAAAAATATCTTATACCGTTCATCCTAATTACCTGCCTGTTCTTTTTATGGGGTATGGCACATAACCTGGATTCGATACTGATACCACACTTAAAAAAAGCTTGCCAGTTAAATAACCGCCAGTCAACACTAATTGATACCGCCGTTTACCTCGCGTACTTTTTAATGGCTATACCTGCGGGTATGATGTTGAAGAAATGGGGCTACAAAAATAGTATCATTGTAGGTTTGCTGTTGTTTGCGTTTGGTGCCATCTTATTTGTACCCGCTGCCGATATGCGGGCCTATACTATGTTTTTGGGTGCTTTATTTATTATTGGTTGCGGCTTAACTATATTAGAAACTGCAGCCAACCCTTATGCTACCATTTTGGGCGACCCGGCAGGGGCAACTACCCGTTTAAATTTAGCTGCGTCTTTCAACGGACTCGCAGCTTCGGTTGCCCCCGTTATTGGAGCATTATTTATATTATCGGGCAAAGAATACACATCGGACCAGTTATCAGCCATGACGGATGCAGCACGATCTGCATACCTGCAAAGTGAAGCATCGGCGGTTAAACTACCCTATATTATTTTAGCTGTTGTGCTGATGCTGGTGGCTATCCTGTTTTACTTCGTTAGTTTCCCCGAAATTAAAGGCCAATCTAAGGAAACATCTACAGGCGGTAGTTTTTTTGGCGTATTAAGGCATAAGCATTTACTCATGGGCGTTATTGCCCAGTTTTTTTATGTGGGTGCCCAAGTATGTGTAACCAGCTTTTTTATACGTATGGCTAACCAGGGCGGTGGCTTGGATGAAAAAACGGCCAGTTACTACTTGGGTTTGTATGGCTTCCTGTTTATGTTGGGGCGGTTTGTAGGTACCGCTCTAATGCGTTTTGTATCGTCGCCTAAATTACTATCCATTTATGCAGTTGTTACAGTGGCCTTGTGTGCAGTTGCCGTTTTAGGCCAGGGAGAGTTTGTAATATATGCGCTGTGCGCACTGGGCTTCTTTATGTCTATTATGTTCCCAACCATTTTTGCTTTGGGTATCAATGGCCTGGGCGAAGACACCAAACCGGCATCGTCATGGTTAGTAATGTCTATTATTGGTGGGGCCATATTACCTTATGTAATGGCCACCGTTATCGATTTTAATAAAGATCAGATCCAACCAGGATATATTATTCCGCTGTTGTGTTTCCTGTTTATCTTGTATTATGGACTGAGCGGGTATAAGATCAAGAAGCAGTTGATCGCTTAAGGTAGATTCAAGATTACAGCGTCAGGAATAAAGACTTAAATAATAACATTAAGCCTCGTTTTAATCATGCTTAAAGCAAGACTTAAATATTGCATCCTAATAATCATTGTTATTATCGTAGGGCTGTTATCGCGCAAAGTATTGTGTATGCCTCAATGGGTGGGCGATTTATTGTGGGCATTTATGGTGTACCTGATGGTAAGGGTACTGTTAATTAAAGCATCCACCAGGCGTGTGGCTATTATTAGCATAGCATTTTGCTTTATTATTGAGTTGAGCCAATTATACCAGGCCTATTGGCTCAACCAGCTACGTCAAACACTGCCGGGCCAATTAATATTAGGTAAAGGCTTTTTGTGGAGCGATCTGGTAGCTTATATAGGTGGAGTTGTAATTGGATTAGTTATCGAGCGGTATTTTATAACCCGTTATTGCCAGGTGCCAGGCCATCTTAGCGTTAAATAAACCGCCTTGTAAAACTAATTTAAAAAGTTGCTCGTTGATAATTGAGTTTTTACAGCCTGGCTTTAAATGCGTTTGTTCTCTAAACATCGGTTATATATTTTAGGCCAGTGATTTATCGGCAGCTATTTAAATACGATTTGAGGGACTTGCCTGGAAACCCATGTAAACAGAAGTTACCGGGGGAACCCGTTCACCCTTTCCTCACCTCCCATATATGCAACCTCTCGAATAACGGCTTTTTAAGATACCGTTAAATATATTGTGTTCGGGATTGAGGTAAAATTCTTATAGTAATTAATCCTTAACAACCCAATTGTCTAAATTCCTGTTATATTTATCACTATAATTCTTTAAAATATATATGAAGAAATTTTTTATGTTGTTGCTTGTTGCTTATGCCACTGGTGTTGATGCCCAAAAGCTGGAAAAGCTGACCATTGAAAAAATCATGAGCGATCCTAAATGGATGGGTACCTCGCCCGATGACGTACGCTGGAGCGATGATAGTAAAAAGATCTATTTTACCTGGAACCCCGAGAACGCAGAACGCGCCACCCTTTACAGCATTAACCCGGGAAACAAAAAAGCGGTTAAGGTTGATTTAGCCGAGCGAAAGGCAATAATGGCAACGGGTACCTGGAATAAAAAACGCAATATTAAATTATTTGAAAACAACGGGGATATTTTCCTGTCGGACCTTAAAACAGGAAACATACTCCCTATCGCCGTAACAACCGACCGAGAAAGTAACCCGGCCTTTAATGCCGATGAAAGCAAAGTGCTTTTTATGCGTAACGATAATTTGTACGCCTTAAAACTAAACGGCGGCCAACTTTTACAACTAACCAACTTCACCCGTACCTCGGCGGGTAGCACACCGGTAGCTACAGCGGGTTTAGGTGTACGGGGCGGCGGCAGTCGGCAGGGTGGTGCATTGGCCGGTGGGCCTCCAAGGCAGGGCGGCAACACCGAAACCGGCAACCCGCAGGAGCGCTGGTTGCGCAATGAGCAAACCGAACTTTTTGAAGTAATACGCCAAAAGGCTAATGACGAAAAACTGAATGCTAATGAACGTAAACTTATGCAACCGGCTAAAAAACTGAAAGACATTTCCATTGGCGATCAATCGCTGAGCTTTGTGCAGCTTAGTCCTGACGGTCGGTACGTAACCTACCGTTTAATTAAACAGGCCGAAGGCACTAAAACTACTATTGTTCCCAGCTATGTAACCGCATCGGGCTTTACCGAGGATATTCCAAACCGTACCAAAGTGGGTGTCGCTCAATCCACTTCACAATCCTATATTTTTGATATACAGCGCGATACCGTGTACAGCATCTCTACCAAAGAAATCCCCGGTATTAAAGACCTGCCCGATTATGTAAAAGATTATCCCAAACAATTAGAAGAACGCACTAAGCGCAACGAAGACCGAAAGGTGGTAATACAAGGCCCGGTCTGGAGCGAGAATGGCCAACACGCCGTGGTTATTGTAACAGCACAAGACAATAAAGACCGTTGGATCATGAAACTGGACCCGCTTACAGGCCAGCTCACCCCGTTAGACCGTCAGCGTGATGAGGCATGGATAGGTGGCCCCGGTATTGGTGGAGGCGGATTTTCGGGTGGTAATACCGGTTGGATGGATAATAGCCATTTCTACTTTCAGAGCGAAGCCAGCGGTTACTCTCATATTTACGTGGTGGATGTAACTACCGCAACTAAGAAACAATTAACCAACGGTAACTGGGAAGTATCGGGACTTAAATTATCTGCAGATAAAAAATCGTTTTACTTTACCGGTAATATGGATCATCCGGGTATAAGCCACTATTACCGCTTGCCGGTAAATGGAGGCACACCTGTTAAGTTAACCAGCATGAAAGGCGGTAACGAGGTCGATCTTTCGCCCGATGAAAAATGGCTGGTTATCCGTCACTCTTATTCTAATAAACCCTGGGAGCTTTACGTACAACCCAATAAGCCGGGTGCTAAAGCCGTGCAGGTTACCAACTCGGCCAGTGCCGAATTTAATTCTTACGCCTGGCGCGATCCTGAAGTGGTAACATTTAAAAACCGTTATGGCAGCAACGTGTATGCGCGGGTATATGCTCCGCAAAAGGCCGATGCTGCCAAGCCTGCCGTAATTTTTGTACATGGTGCAGGATACCTTCAAAATGTGCATTACTGGTGGAGTTCCTACTTCCGTGAATATATGTTCAATAACCTGCTGGCCGAGAACGGCTATACGGTAATTGATATTGACTATACCGGTAGCGCTGGTTATGGCCGCAACTGGCGCACAGGCATCTATCGCCACATGGGTGGTAAAGATTTGGATGACCAGGTAGATGGGGTAAAATACCTGGTTGATAAATATGGCATCAACCCTAAACATGTGGGCTTATACGGTGGTTCGTATGGTGGTTTTATTACCCTGATGGCCCTCTTTACCCAACCCGATGTTTTTGCAGCTGGCGCAGGCTTGCGTTCGGTGACCGATTGGGCACATTATAACCATGGCTATACCAACAACATATTGAACGAGCCATATAATGATGAAAAGGCCTACAAACAAAGCTCGCCAATTTACTTTGCCAACGGTTTAAAAGGCCGCTTACTGATGGCGCATGGCATGGTAGATGTGAATGTGAACTACCAGGATATTATCCGGTTATCGCAAAAGCTGATAGAATTACACAAAGACAACTGGGAATTGGCCTCCTACCCTGTTGAAGACCATGGATTTGTACAACCCAGCAGTTGGACCGATGAATACAAACGTATTTACAAGCTATTTGAAGAAACGCTGAAGAGGTAAAATTGTCAATCACAAGAGCCTTCTTTTACACATTAAATAAATGAAAGAGGACTTTTGTGATTTAAATAAATCAATACCAACTACAAATGAACTTTATATTTCGATATAATTTCCTGAAGCATTGGCCATACAAAGGTTATATCATATTTTTGCGCAAGCTTATCTAAATCGCCGGGTTTAGGGCGGGCGTTATTTATAAACAAATCTGCCAGATCACTCATGTAGGCTTCATGCCCTCCTGGAACATACATTTCAATAAACCGAACGGGGGCTTTGCCGCTATTCCAAAAACTGTGCACAATACTTTTAGGGCGCAGGTGCCAGTCGCCGGCATCAACTTCAAATAGCTCTTTTCCCACCATAATAGTCAGTGTGCCTTCCAGCACCCGGCATATTTCATCAAACCCTTTATGATAATGTGGTGGGGCACCCAATGTACCAGGAAGCAACACGCTTTCGGCAGTACCTAACAAACCCGAGGTTTGCTTCTTATTCAATTTAAAGAAGATATCACCATCGCCAATCTTTCCCCTTTTACCCATGGAGGCCGGGATAAATACGGGCTCGGGCTGACCATGCTCCTCTTTATTTTCAGTGGCAAACAGCGCGCTGCTTGCCACAGCCGTACCTCCCATGGTTAAAGCAAGCAACTGCATCGCTTTTCGCCTGTTTACTGGTTCAAATGCCATCTCTATTTTTTTTCAAGATACCACTATTTACAATATACTCATAACTCCTGAAGAAAATATATCTTTCTAATAATCTCTCCCTCAAATGTTTAAATAAGTGACTACTACCTACCTCCCGGAGGGCAATGTTCTTTTAAATATTTTGTATATAAAGACCGTAAATGTTGGCTGGTGCCCGCGCCTTCGGATATGCCGTGTGTACGGTTAGGGTACGACATTAACTGGAACTGCTTGTTGTATTTTACCAATTCATTGATCAGTTGTTCGGCATTGGAGTAATGTACATTATCATCGCCGGTACCATGTACATATAGCAGATTGCCACGCAGATTTTTAGCGTAAGTTATAGGCGAGCCTTTGATGAAGTACGAACGCCCCTCCTCATTAGTGGGTACACCCATGTAGCGCTCCTGATAAATATTATCATACGATAACTGGTTGCCTACCGCGGCTACGGCAATACCGGTTTTATAAATTTCGGGGTATTGAAACATTAAGTTAAGGGTAGACGAGCCGCCGCCGCTCCAACCCCAAACCGCTACACGCGAAGTATCTATAAAGGCATTCTTTTTAAACAGTTCTTTGGCAGCCATGGCCTGATCGCGAACGTTGACTATGCCAATATTGCGGTAGATAGATTTGCGCCATTCACGGCCCTTAGGCACCGGCGAACCGCGATTATCCATCGATACATAAATATAACCATCGGCAGCCATATCACCGGCGTATTCAAAATTACGACCGGCCCCATACACATCGGCAGCGGTTTGCGAAGCCGGTTCGCCGTAAACATAAAATACTATAGGGTACTTTTTAGCCGGGTCGAAGTTGGTGGGTTTCATCATCCAGCCATCCATGTTCACACCATCGGCCGTGGTAACGGTGAAAAACTCCGGCTTATTTTTAGCGGCAGAAGCATCAGGGTTAATAGTGCTCGGCTTACCATCCAGCGGTTGGTGTGCCGGCAAGCTAATGGTTTCGGTAGCGTAAGGCGTGTAGCTGTTGTTGAACGAGTGGATAGCAACTAAACCATTAGGGGCAATATCGTAACGGTGCGTACCGGGCTGACTGGCTGGTGATACCCGTTGTGCTGCACCGCCGCTTAGCTTAACCCGATACAAGTAACGCTGGGCAGCATTATCGGGCGATGCTATAAAGTAGATAAAACCGTTGGTTTCGTCGATCAGGTTAATGCTTACCACATCGTAGTTACCTTTAGTGAGCAGTTTTTCCTGACCAAAACGGTCGATGCTGTAAGCATGTCGCCAGCCGTCTTTTTCGCTCAGCCAAATAAACTTCTTACCCTTTTCAATCCATTCCCAGCCAATAGGGCTATCTTTAGCATCTATCCAGGCCTTATCGGTTTCCTGGTAAACCACGCGCGATGCATTGCTGGAGATATTGCAAATGAAAAGTTTACTTGCGTTTTGTGCACGGTTTAATTGTTGTAAGATCAACTCGTTGCCATTACCAGCCCACTCCATACGCGGAATGTAATGCTGTACGGCATCGCCCGGCACATTCACTACCATGGTTTTACCATCGGTAACGTTCACCACTTTAATTTTGCAGGAGCTGGGATCAGTACCAGCTACAGGGTATTCAACCGGCACATTAAATGAATAGGCCGAATCGGTTGTATTGAGCATTAAATAATTTCGAATTTTAGTTGCATCAATTTGCCAGTAAGCAATGTTACGGCTATCGGGCGACCAGCGGAAACCGTCGCGGCAATCAAATTCTTCCTCATAAGCCCAATCGAACGTACCATTGATCAACCGCTTGGTTCCATCGGTACTCAATGCTTTAATAGCTCCTGTAGATAAATCTTCCACATAAACGTTATGCTCACTCACATAAGCCGCCTTGGTGCCATCGGGTGATATTTTAGCGAACATCAGCGATGATTCGGGGCGACCCTTACCTAATTGGGTAAAAGTTTTGGCTTTAACATCATAAACCCAGTAGTCGCCACGAGTATCCTGCCGCCAAACGCGTTTGGTGTTGGTATTAATAAGCACCTTTTGCCTGTCGTCCGAAAAAACAAAACGCCTCACCGGGATAGCGCTTTTACCTGCTGGTGTTAAAGCTGCCCGGCTTACAATTACATTCTTTTTAGCCGCATCGCGGATGTCCAGTTCAGCTATTTCGCCATCAACTGTACGGTAATAATGGTAACCATCGGTCGCCCATTGCAGGCCTTGGGCTTTTACCTGGCTTTGTATCAGTATTATAAGCAAACTACACATCACCATTAAAAGCAGGCGGTAAAAATTCTTGTTCATACAATAAGTGTTTTTTAAAACTACCTTAGCCTCATTATACAATGAGGCTATAAAAATTGCGTTAAATTAATATTTAATACGATAGCCTTTTCCTGCATCTATGAAAAAAGTCTACCTCATTTTCGCCCTGTGCTTTTGCCAGTACACCCTGCTGGCCCAAAATGTAAACCGCAACAAGTTTATAACCGATAGTATTGATAACTATATTAACCGTGCATTAACCAACTGGCGTATACCGGGTGCTGCCGTTTGTATTGTAAAAGATGGCCGTATAATATTACGTAAAGGCTATGGTATTAAAGAGTTAGGCCAGGCCACCAAGGTAGACGAAAACACCTTGTTTATGATTGGCAGCAATACTAAAGCTTTTACCGCTACCGCCATGGCCATGTTGCAAACGCAAAATAAGCTATCGCTGGATGATAGGGTGACCAAATATCTGCCCGATTTTAAGCTGGAAAATAAATCCCTCACCGATATGGTTACCCTGCGCGATCTGCTTTGTCACCGTATTGGCTTTGCTACTTTTCAGGGCGATTTTACCTATTGGACCAGTAATTTGACCCGTAAGGAAGTGGTGGAAAAAATGAGCCATGTAAAAGCGTCCTACCCTTTCCGTACCCGCTGGGGATATAATAATGCCGCTTTTTTAACTACAGGTGAGGTGATGGAAAAAGTGACCAACAAGCCATGGGAAGTTTATATTAAAGAAACGTTGCTGGCCCCACTGGGTATGAGCAACACCGTAACACTATCAAAAGACCTGGCCACCTCTTTTAATAAAGCTGCCGCGCATACATTTATAGATGGACGGTTAGCCGCCATCCCTTACCCACAAATAGACAACCTGAGCCCCGGAGGCAGCATCAGTTCATCGGCTAATGACATGTGCAAGTGGATATTAGCCTTGTTAAACAACGGCAAGGTAGGCACTAAAGAAGTAATACCGACAGCGGCCATACGTGCCACCAGGCAGCCCCAGATATTAGTAGGCGGTGCCGATGACGGCGGCTTTAGCGCTTACGGGTTAGGCTGGTTTTTAGAAGGTTATAAAGGACACCGGTTAGTGACCCATACAGGCGGGGTTAATGGCTTCGTATCGTCCGTAACGTTAGTGCCCGACCAAAACCTGGGCATTGTGATACTAACCAACACCGATCAAAACAGCCTCATAGGATCCCTGAACCTGGATATTATTGATGCTTACCTGAAAATGCCGTTCCGTAACCACGATAAGGAGGCACTTACCGCTTCTAAAGCCGATCAGCAAAGCGAGTTAAAACACAACAAAGCGATGCGCGATAGCGTAGCCTTAAACCTGCGTCCTGCGTTTAGTTTAAATGATTATGAGGGCAAATATAATAACGAACTATACGGAAACCTAACCGTTACTAAAGGTGAGGCTAACGATCTTGAAATGCGTTTTGAGCATCATCCTAAAATGTTTGCCAAACTGCAGCCCTTAGGTGGTAACCGCTTTTTTGTTACTTTTTCCGATCCTATATTTGGCAAGGCCGTATTCACCTTCAGAACGCAAAACAACCGGGTAAGCGGCGTACAGGTTAAGGTAGCCGACTTTGTAGAGATGACCCCTTACGAGTTTAAGAAAAAGTAGGGCGAATGTGCAGATATGCAAATGCACAATGTGCAGATGAAATTCTGTCAATTCATTAGTTCAGAAAAATTCCGTTCAATACAAGCTTGTTAGAAGCTTATTGCAGTTCTTCGTCTGGCAAATGGTCGTCGTCTTCTGGGTCTGGCTCGCGCAAATCATCGCCTACCCTAATCTCGTTCAGGTCGTCGCGGTCTTCGGCCATGTCTTCAAAATCTTCATCATCGTCATCAGCTAACAATTCATCACTCAAATCGCCATCATCCGTCAGGTCGTTATCCGGCGAATTCATCATTAATATATGTTGCCATTCGGTGGCTTGCTGCAGGGTGAGTAACATAATTTTGAGGTTTGTTATGGTAATAACAGCAGGAATTTAACAAATGTTCTGCTTTTTAAAAAACAGCTACAGGTATTCTGTTAAAGCTGTGCGCAATATAGCAATCAGTTCGGGATCGTTATACTGGTAATTATCTTCAATATGCAAAACAAGAACCGGCTTTGCCGCTAATTCGTCCGCAAAACGCTGTTGCAGCAATTGCCTGTGTTTTCGTTCCATAACAATCACCACATCGGCCCAGGCCAGCAGTTTAGCGTTAACCTTAATCCTGGCCTTATCACTGGTACCCGCCGACCGCACCTGGTGAAACGCATGATTTTTAAACAGTGCTTCGGCCGTGGGGCTGCGCCATCGGTTTTTGCTGCAGATGAAAAGGAGGTTGGACAAGGGAAGTTTTTTTAGTGACTGGCAACCATTTTTCTTATATCAGGATGCACTGCATTAGGATCAATTTTTTCAGCAATTTTAAGATACTTACGGGCACTGTCTTTTTGAAGTAATTGACTATAAGCTCCGGCAAGAAATGCATTAATACTGGCATTACTTGGGTTTAACCGGTCAGCCTTTTTTAAATACAAAATACCGGTATCAAGATACTTAACATCCTTGGTTTGGTCGAACATATTGCCATAACTTGTATAAGCACTTATGTAAATTTTTGCGTTGATAGAGTCGAGTTTAATAGCTTTTTCAAATAGCGGTAAAGATTCTTTGTATAATCTTTTCATACCTGTTAAGTTTGCAAAGCCCCAATACACTTCGGCATTTAGGCTATCCAGCATCCAAGCCTGGTTAAAACGAAACATAGAAGTATCGGGCTTTTGCTGATAATAAAAATCCCAACCTCGTTTAGCAAAATATATAGCAGCGGCCTTTCTACTTTTAAAATGCTTGTCTTCTCCCTTTAAAAAGTTAGAATCTGCTTCTATCTGTGCCGTACACTTTTTTACACGGCCATACATAGGCAACTTATTAATATTTTCAATGCAATCATCCGGCAAATAACAACTTATTAACACAATGGATAAAACAGCACACAATAGTAAATACTTTTTCATCAGTTTATTTTAATTAATACTACTTAGCCAAACCCGCCTCTGCCAGCAACAGCAGTAAAGCTCGCTGGGTAGCCTCATAGCCCTTGTCATCTAAAAACCATTCGCCTAGTGCATGTGCGCCGCCCGATTTGCCGCCGCTGCCAATGGTTACCGCTGGTATTCCTTTAGAAATGGGTATGTTGGCGTTGGTAGAACTTACGCCTAAGCTTGGCGACACTTTAAAGTAGCTGGTAGCGGCAATAGCCCGCTGCACAAATGGGATAGCCGGATCTTCCACACCCGACGGACGGTCGCCTACCATTTTAACGTCTACGGTTAAATCGGGACCTAAACGCTTCATCTGATTCTCCTCTTTTAAGGCGCGTTGAACGGCTTGCTGTAATAGCTTGTCTATCCCGGTTACCCGTTCAGGGCTTTCCGAGCGCATATCTACCTCCATCCACGATTCGAACGGGATAGAGTTAACCGATGTACCGCCGCCAATAACACCCACATTGTAGGTGACCCTTACACCCGGCAGGCGCGAAAACTTATCGGCCTCCAGCACCCAGTAGTTGATAGCCCGACCCAGGGCATTATGCGGATTAGCCAACCCGAACGCGCCCGACGAATGCCCGCCTAAACCTTTAAAGGTAATACGGTACCGGTGCGAACCTAATCCGCGGTGTACAATGCCGTTCATACCTGTGCCATCTACCGCAATGTAAGTATCA
The DNA here is from genome assembly GCF_042679325.1 of Mucilaginibacter terrae. Lineage (GTDB taxonomy): Bacteria > Bacteroidota > Bacteroidia > Sphingobacteriales > Sphingobacteriaceae > Mucilaginibacter > Mucilaginibacter terrae. The sequence goes on along the minus strand of NZ_JBHTMJ010000009.1, from coordinate 79,671 downwards.
ATTTTACCGGGCCCCTGCGCACTAAACAGGTTTTTAACCCCGCGTAAATCGCCCTGCCCTTCCTCGCCAACCGCACCAATAAACAGTACATCGGCATCGGTTTCTATGCTGTTCTTTTCTACGGCTTTGAGCACGGTAAGTACTACGGCCAAAGCACGGGTATCGTCGGCCACGCCGGGCGCATACAAGGTGTCACCCCGGTGTTTGATCTTTACATCGGTACCTTCGGGAAAAACGGTATCTAAATGCCCTTCCAGCACTACGGTCTTTTTGCCGGTTTTGCCTTTACGTTTGGCTATTACATTGCCCACGTTATCAATCCAAACACTATCGGCACCGGCGGCTTTTAGCATCTCGGCATACTTCTTCGCCCGTTCCATTTCCTTGTAAGGAGGTGCGGGAATTTCGGTCAGCAAAATATGATCGGCCAGTGTTTCGGGCTGCAAATCAACAATAGTTTGAAATGCTTTTTTAACCGTAGGTTTGTTAGCAATGCTGCTGATCTGCTGGATATATTGCTTGCCAGCTGTGTAGGTCTTTTTAGCTTCGGACGATTCTTCCTGCGCAAATGATAGCTGGGTTGAGCTGCTGATAGCTAAGAGAAGGGCAGCTTTGAGTAGAGGTTTATTCATGTAAGTTTCAGTATGAATTATTGGGGGCGTTGTAAACGCTAAATTGTATGAATCACTCATTATAGGTGAGCGTAAGAAATCTATATTAATTGTTCATAATTCATTATCGTTTGAATTTGATTCATCAGCATCATTTTCAGTTTCCAATAGCTGATACTGTTTAAACTCAAAATTAATTCTTTGACGAAGCCGATAAATGAAATACAAAAGATAAACGGCTAAAAAATTCATACTAAAAAGAAATGATCGGTTGTTACTATTGATATCGAAATTCCATTTAGAAAACAAGCCAAAATCAACCCCCATTCTTAATCCATTTCCATCTTCTCCTACATTGTATTTGATATTGCCTGATAGTACCAAACCCGATACATACATGAAACCGTATCCTAAAAACAAAAAGCTGAATACCTGAAGCATTTGATTGATTATGGACAGCTTTAAACCAGTATCATATTGTGATCCAAGCAGCTTTTTCCCGGCAGTAATAGATAAGCCGTACAAGCAAAAAGCAACCATAAACAACAAAATAAGCAAGCCGCTAACAGCTTGGGTGCGTGCTAATAGCCATATGGTTAACAACACGCCAATAGCACCGCCTATGATTTGATACCAGCCTAAAACTTTTAATTTGATAGCAACACTCTTTGAAAATATATCCGGCATTTTTTTTATTTGATTAGTAATAAGTTATTTCAAGCGTTATAAACGCTAAACCACACGAAGCACTCATTACAAATGAGCGCAAGTTGATTTTATATATTGCGGTAAATTCTGAGGCCGACTGCAAATAAAACACCTATTATGCCGACAATGAAAATACGGCGGCCATGCTTTCTGTCGCTTTCTATGTAGCCATAGGCTTGCTCGCCATTAGGAAGTGTATTTTTATGTTTCATTAAATGCCAGCCAATAAAAAGACCCATTACGCCACCAAGCACAGCAAATATGTAGCCTACAATGATCCAGGTTGTTTGAGGTTTAGCTGGTTTTCTAAGACTGTTTAAATACTCTTGTTTTAACTCATTTAACTTATCGTCGTTTGGCATTGCTCCGCGTAGCCTTAACAGCCGTATAGCGAGGGCGTGATCTGTAGCACTCCATTCATCTGCCTTAATGAGTATATCTATCAGTTCACTGTTGTTAAATTTGAGCAGATAATGATCGGGCTCTATTGAACTCAATGTAGCTTCTTCATGATCAACCAATAATTGATTAACCTTTACAAAATCAGCAGCCGCGATCCTCACCGTATAATCTGTTAAATTTTGACTATTTACAAAGGTGGGGTCAAACGACAGTGCACTCTCTACAGCCGTGTAAGCGATGTCATTCTTTTTCAGTAATTCAATTAGCTCGCTTGCCAAGGCCAGGTCGTTATATCTTCTAAATTCTAAGAAGGTGTTTTGCATGTTATAGTTAGATTTAATTACGATTCTTTAATCTATATGACTAATCATCTGCACATCTGAATTCGCGCATCTGCACATTAATTACTTCCCTTTCCCCGCCATATAATCCAGCGTTAAATTACACAAGGCCTTTACGCCCAAACTAAAACCGCTTTCGTCAATATAAAAATCGGGCGTGTGGTGGGCGGCGGTTTTAAGCGGATCGGCTCCTTTGGGCATGCCACCTAAAAAAATGAACAGGCCAGGCACCTTTTCCTGGAAAAAGCTAAAATCTTCGGCACCGGTTACGGCAGGTTTTAACACTACATTGGCCGTGCCCGCGGTAGCTTGCAGGGTGGGCAGCATTTTGGCCGTAAGGGCCGGGTCATTGTAAGTAACCGGGTAATGCACACTTAGCGGAATTTTGACTTCAGCCGTGGCTCCGGCAGCTTCGGCTGTTTTGGTAGCAATAGTTTTTACCCGTTCAATCAGCATTTGTTCGTCGGCTGCGCTCAGCGCCCGTATGGTGCCCAGCATCACCACCTGCTCAGGAATAATATTGGAGCGGTTGCCGCCGTTTATAGCGCCTATGGTGACTACGCCGGCATTTTCGGTCACGTTTAAATTACGGCTCACAATAGTTTGCAGGCTGTTGATGATCTGTGCCGATACCACAATAGGATCGATGCTGCTCCAGGGATAAGCGCCATGTGCCTGCTTGCCCTTTACGGTGATTTGCATATCGTTAACGGCAGCCATGGTACCGCCCGGGCGGTAAGTAATTTTTCCAACTTCGGTTTGCGCATTAATATGCAGCCCAAAAATGGCATCCACCTTAGGGTTTTCCAGCACGCCTTCTTTGATCATCAATTCGGCACCGCCTTGTTCACCAAAAGGCGCACCCTCCTCGGCCGGCTGAAAAATGAACTTGACCGTACCCCGCAATTCACTTTTCATGCCCGCTAACACCTCGGCCACGCCCATTAAGATGGATACATGTGTATCATGCCCACAAGCATGCATTACGCCCACTTCGGCATTATTGTAAGTAGATTTTATTTTAGAAGCGAAAGGTACCGGCGTACGCTCTATAATGGGTAAGCCGTCCATATCGGCACGCAGGGCAACCACAGGGCCTGGCTTACTGCCTTTAAGTAAGCCTACTACGCCGGTTTTAGCCACACCAGTTTTTACTTCAATGCCTAAGGCCTTTAAGTGTGCGGCAATTATACCGGCCGTGCGAGTTTCCTGGTTGCCCAGTTCGGGGTGCTCATGCAAATCGCGACGCCAAGTTATCAGCTTGGGCTGAATGGCATCGGCTTTTTTAGCTATAGAGGCTCTAAGGGCATCGGTTTGGGCGAAAGCCGCGGAGGCACATAACAATAAAGCGATAAGGTAAGCTTTTTTCATATCGGGTATGGATTTGGCCTTTAAGATATGAAAAATGTGGAATATGGGTTTGAAGATGTTAAATAATGCTTTGAGAAATGTTGGATGCCTAAGCTATAATAACTTCGTCTGTTAGGCTGTCAGTATTGTTGAAGACTTAGCAAAGTATAATTCTTCAACATAGCTACCCATGACATAAAAACATACAGATATAAGTGCCACATTAAGGTTAAGAGCCATTTTCTCTAAACGCTTTTTTTTCGTTGGATAAGGATATTTTGATAGGCCTCCACGCCTCGTTCAACAAAGTTAGATACTTTAACAATTAATCGCCAGTATTGAGCAGCAAGTTTTATTGCCGTAACTTTTATGGCTACAGCCGGTCATTTTCTGCCTCTCAAACGCCAGGCAAACTCACCCCATCCGATGTATTTGAAGTTTAGCAAACCATGGTTTCATTGTTTGAAGATCTGTCCTACAGAGCGCAAAAGCCCTTGGGAATTGATTTCATAGCTTAGCCTGACAGGCGTATTTCAGACGCTCTTTAATGCTTTCCCCTGCTTAAAACGCCTGAATACAATCCATATAACACCCAACAGTGCCAGCGCGCAACCCGTTACTGGTAAATAATCGCCGTGGCGGGTGTAAAAAGTAAGGTCCGAATTAAGGTTAATCTCCTGTTTTAGCGCTGCCCTTACCCACCAGCCCGATTGCTGCACCACATCGCCCCGCTGGTTGATAAAAGCCGAGATACCGGTATTGGCCGAACGGCATACCCAGCGGCGGTTTTCAATGGCGCGCAGTTTGGCATAATCCAAGTGCTGGTCTTTACCCGAGGTGTTTTCCCACCAGCCATCGTTGGTAATAATGGCGATGAATTGTGCTCCTTTACGCACCGATTGCGCTACCCAATCGCCCCAAATGGTTTCATAACAAATAACCGGATCGGCACCTATGCCGCTTTGCGAGTAAAAAACATCGGCTTCCGGCTGGCTGCCATAACCGCCCGTTGCTCCACCCAAGTGCGCAAAAACCGGTTTTAAAAAGCTAAGTGCCGAACCAAAAGGCAAAGCCTCGGCACCCGGTACCAGTTTCGATTTATGATAGAACTGCAGTTTACCCGAGTTTTCGACATGTACAGCGGTATTAAACATATCATAATACTGGTTACCTTCGGACATGGAACGTGCCGTTACAGTTTGTGCATCATTATATATTTTATAGGTAGATATTCCCGTAATGAGGTTAGCATTTTTATACTTGCTAATAAACTGTTTTATTTGCTGGTATTGCGGACTCTTACCAAATTGCTCTTCGTTGATGTCTTGTGTGATGGCGGTTTCGGGCCAAATAAAATATTCGGTATCTGCCTGGGCAAGAGAGTCAGATAATTGGGTTAACGTATTAATCTCCTGGTAAACAGGAATATTGTATTTGGTGTAAGGATCAATATTAGGCTGAGCCACCACCACTTTCGATGGGCTTTCCTGTTCCTTATAACTATAATATCTGGATAAGGAAAAGGCTAAGGGAAAAATCAAAATCGCTGCAAAAGCGGCAACTACCTTAATCTGATAAGCTTTGCTTTTTGCCTCGCGCAAACTGGTGTATAGTAAAAATAGGCAAATATTGCAAAGCCATATCCAAACCGTACCGCCGTACACTCCCGTGTACTCGTACCATTGTATCCATTTATGGCTTACGGCAAAGCCATTGCCCAGCGTCATCCAGGGAAAATTAAGATCCCAGGTTTGGTGCAGGTATTCATAGCCTATCCAAAAGCAAACCAGTGCCGCCAAACCCCAGCCACGCGATGTTACCATGCGAAACCTAAAATATAACCAGCAGGCGCCAGCCATTAATAATGGCCCCAGCGCATAAGGGATAAGTGTGATAGGCACCGCAATAAGCGGCCCTATGGTTTTCAATGAATTATACACCCAATATATACTCAGGCTGTTCCATATAAAAAAGCCGGTAAAGGTGGTGCCAAAAATGAGTTTACCTTTTGTTTTAACGCCCGATTCAATGATGTTTTCTATGGTGATGAGCATAGGTACTAACCCCACAAACAACAAAAATGTATTATATGATGTAGGCGGCCAGGCTATCCACAACAACAGCCCAGAGAATATGGCAAGTAAAAGGTTTTTTCTCATGTGATACAAAGAAACGATGGACGTACATATATATTATTAACTAAAGATTATGTAACGGGCAGCGTTGTATAATAACACCCCAATTATTAACCTTACGCTGTTCATTACTACCCCTTCCCCGCCACGCATATTACAAACTCGCCCTTAACCGGGTGCGTTTCATAATACGTTTTTATTTCGGCTACGGTTCCGCGTACAGTTTCCTCAAACATTTTGGTGAGTTCGCGCGATACGGAGATCTGCCGCTCGGCACCCCAGTAGGTGATCATTTCATCCAATGTTTTCAGTAAACGGTGGGGCGATTCGTATAATATAATGGTACGTTCTTCATCGGCTAAAATTTTGTAACGGGTTTGGCGGCCTTTTTTGAGTGGTAAAAATCCCTCAAAGCAAAACTTATCGGTAGGGAAACCTGAGTTCACCAGCGCAGGTACAAAAGCGGTAGCTCCGGGTAGGCACTCTATTGAAATATCAAACTTTAATGCCTCGCGCACCAGGAAAAAACCGGGATCAGAAATGGCTGGTGTACCGGCATCCGAAATGAGGGCTATATTCTTTCCTTCCAGCAAAAACTTTACAATTTCGGTGCTCGATTGATGCTCATTATGCTGGTGGTGCGCAAAAACCTTTTTTTCGATACCAAAATATTTAAGCAGCGGTGCCGATGTACGCGTGTCTTCTGCCAAAATTAAATCGGCCTCGTTTAAAACCCTGATGGCCCTAAAGGTCATATCCTCTAAATTGCCTATGGGCGTGGGTACTAAGAAAAGTTTACCGGTCATGATTGAGTTTTCAGTTGTTGGTTTTCAGTTGTCGGAGTCGCTAATTATGTATATCAGTATGCAGGTGCCAATAAATCTTACAACTGGCAACCGCAAACAGACAACTGAATCCTATCTTTGCGAAGAAAATTTATAAATAAATGCTGCAAGTTAGTTATATCCGCGATAACAGGGAACAGGTTTTAGAACGTTTGGCTGTAAAAAATTTTAAACAGCCCGAACTGATTGACGTGATCATACAATTAGATGATAGCCGCAAACAAACACAAAACCGTTTAGATAGTACATTGGCTGAGGCCAACGCCGCCGCCAAACGTGTTGGCGAGCTGATGCGTACCGGTCAAAAAGCCGAAGCCGAGCAATTAAAATCGCAAACCGGAACCTGGAAAGAAGATATTAAACAGCTGAACGAACAGCTGAACAGCATAGAGTTGGAGTTGCAGCAAAAAATTGTAGTACTGCCCAACCTGCCGCATAGCAGCGTACCTAAAGGTGTAAGTGCCGAGGATAACGAAACCGTGCTGGAGAATGGCGAAAAGCCGCACCTGCCCGAAAACGCCTTACCGCATTGGGAATTGGCCACTAAATATAATATCATTGATTTTGAATTAGGGGTTAAAATAACAGGCGCAGGCTTCCCCGTATATAAAGGTAAGGGTGCCAAGTTACAACGTGCTTTAATTGCCTTTTTTTTAGATGAGGCAGAAAAGGCCGGTTATAACGAGGTGATGCTGCCGCTGATGGTGAACGAAGCGTCGGGCTTTGGCACCGGGCAGTTGCCCGATAAAGAAGGACAAATGTACTTTGTAGGCCAGGATAATTTATACTTGATCCCTACCGCAGAAGTGCCTATTACTAATTTATACCGCGATGTGATCCTAAAAGCTGATGAGTTACCTGTGAAGAACACCGGCTATACGCCATGTTTCCGCCGGGAGGCAGGTTCTTACGGAGCGCATGTACGTGGTTTAAACCGCTTACACCAGTTTGACAAAGTGGAGATTGTACAGGTAGTACACCCCGATACGTCTTATAAAGTATTGGAAGACATGAGTTTACATATACAGGGGTTGCTGCAAAAATTAGGATTGCCTTACCGCGTGCTGCGTTTGTGCGGCGGCGATATGGGCTTTACCTCCGCCTTAACTTACGATATGGAAACCTGGAGCGCGGCACAACAACGCTGGCTGGAAGTTTCATCGGTATCGAATTTTGAAACTTATCAAACCAACCGTTTAAAATTACGCTTTCGCAATGCCGAAGGTAAAACGCAGTTGGCGCATACCTTAAACGGGAGTGCATTAGCTTTACCACGTATTGTAGCTACTTTATTGGAGAACAACCAAACCGATAAAGGCATTAAAATACCGGAGGTACTGGTGCCTTACACTAAGTTTGAGTGGATAGATTAAATCCTGATAAATAACAAAAACACAAGGGCACCGATAGGGTGCCTTTGTGTTTTTTACTCTTCCCAGTTAATTGTTTTTAAAGCGGCCACAATACCGTTTATACAATTATTTACGTTTACCATGCTTTTAACCGGGAAAGGTGTTACGGCAATATGTTCTACCGATGTAACACCCGATAGGCTGATGGCTTTGCGTGTATATTTTTCAATAGTTTTGAGGGAAATAATGATTAAACGTGGTTTCATTTGGGCTATCTTATTGGCCAGGGGTTGAACTCCGGCCTCCCGCGCGGTCACTTGTTCTTTAAGTGGTAAATATTTAATAGGCTCTACAGTTAAACTTTCAAAGTAGCAGCCCATGTCTTTAAACACTTTCAAAAATTCATCATTACTGCTAAAATCGCCAAAAACTTGTGTGTAAGCATCTTTAACCGCTCTGAACATGCTGGAGTTTTTCAAGTAAAAGTACCGGTTGTTTACCGGCATGCCATCGGCAATAAACAGCACTTCAACGTTATTAGGCATATACTGCTCCTTCAAAGCTAAAAATTCTTCCTTTTCCATTTAGCAATTCAACAATACAAATCGCTTTTGGATTTGCGTTTTAGATTATAGTGTTTAAATTATATATAGATAAAAGCTATAGGCTATCAATTATTTGAATAACACAAAGGTTTAAAGTTAGCTATATTTGTGAAAATTATAACAAATAGCATATTATGATAACAGTTGGTGAAAAATTTCCGTCTTTTAATAAAAAAGCCGTAGTAAGCATAGAGAAAGGTAAAGAGTTTGAAGATATAACCTCCGACTTTTTAGTGAACGATGATAACGTTTGGACCGTGATGTTCTGGTGGCCGAAAGATTTTACTTTTGTTTGCCCTACCGAAATTGCTGAATTCAACAAAAACTACGGTGAGTTCCGCGATCGCGATTCCCGTTTAATTGGTGCTTCTACAGATTCTGAGTTTGTTCACGCGGCATGGAGAAAGAACCATGACGACCTGCGCGACCTGAAATTCCCGATGTTGGCCGATACTTCAAAATCATTAGCTGAAGACCTGGGTATTTTAGAGCCTACCGAAAAGATCGCTTACCGCGCTACTTTTATCATAGACCCAACCGGTGTGGTACGTTGGGTATGTGTGAACGATTTAAACGTAGGCCGTAACGTTAAAGAAGTTTTACGTGTATTAGACGGTTTACAAACCGACGAACTTTGCCCATGCAACTGGGAAAAAGGCGAAGAAACTATTACTGTATAACCTCACCCCAGCCCTCTCCAAAGGAGGGGGAGTTATAAATATACCTTTCAAAGCCCTCCCCTTTGGGGAGGGTTGGGAGGGGTTAATCTGTTAATACCCATGAGCGAAAGCACCGAAATAGTACAGGAACTGCTGCAAAGCGTTGCTGTTGATAAAGATTATCGTACCGAAAGTTTAACCCTGCTGGAAGCAGGCGAATCGCGTTACTTGCGCGATTTAAAACTAAACCTGACCAGCACCCTTACTTCCGAAAAATTAACCACTAAAGAATGTGCGTTAATTGGTTTAACCACGGCTATTAATAACAATAATAAGCCGCTAACCATTTACTTTACCAAATACGCCGAAGAGCAAGGTGCTACCCCGGCCGAAACTGCCGAAGCTGCCGGTTGCGCTTCTTTGCTGGCTTCTAACAATATCTTTTACCGTTTCCGCCATTTTACGCAAAAGGAAAAGTACACCCAGATCCCGGCGCGCATCCGCATGCAGCTGATGATGAAGCCGGTAACCGGTAAAGAGTTTTTTGAGTTGATGAGTTTAGCCATTTCTGCCGTAAACGGTTGCGAAATGTGTGTGAATGCCCACGAAGATTCGTTAATGAAATTAGGCACTACCGAAGAACGTATTTTTGATGCCGTGCGTATCGCATCGTTAGTTACTGCAACCGGTAAAATAATTTTTTAATACAAAGAGTTAAAATTAATAAAGGGTGACTATTTTTTTAGCCACCCTCAATTTTTATTTAATTTATTTGCTTTTAATTAAAAAGACGAGTAAATTTAGGGCAAGATTAAAAGCCTGTTAGTTTAAGTTATTTAAATACGCTTAATACACGCTAATGGGTAATAAAAAACAATTTAATTGTATTTAAAGCCGTTCTGCTGACTCCAGAACGGCTTTTATATTTTAATGCACATCGGCGGCTGGTTTCAAATTCTTTTTAAAAGGCTGCAGATAGAGTAAGGGTATAGAAAATAGCATGACCAGGCCGGTAAGCCAGTAAGCATCATCATAAGTAAGCAGCATGGCTTGCTGGGTTACAATACGATCCATAGAGGCATAAGCCATTTTAGTAGCATCGAGTACACTGCGGCCATGTGCCATAAAATTATGGATCATACCTTGCAAGCGCTCATTAAATGCCGGGTTATACTCGTTTATATTCACCAGTAAATTACTACGGTGCCCTTGCTGGCGAATATGGATGAGCGTAGTTAACGCCGCAATACCAAATGAACCGCCTAACTGGCGCATCATATTATTTAAACCCGCTCCCTGACCTATTTCGGCACCTTTTAAATCGGATATAGCCAGTGTGGTTAACGGTACAAACAATAATGCCATACCCACACCGCGTATAGCCAACGGAATAAAGAAATCGTGTTCGCCGGTTTGCAGGGTAGAGTTGCTGAGCATGTGGGTAAACACAAAAAACAGGAACATACCTACGGTTGCCATAAACTGCGCCGGTACACCTTTGTTAAGCATTCTGCCTACAAACGGCATCATAAATATAGTGAACAAGCCACCAGGAAATAATAATTCGCCGGTTTGCTGGGCGGTAAACCCTAACAATGCCTGGCAAAATATAGGGAAAACAAAAACGGAGCCATATAAACCAAAACCTAATATAAAGGAGGTGAACATACCTATAGAAAAGCTTCGGTGCCGCATAATACTAAAATTCACAATCGGGTGATCGGTACTTAACTCGCGCCATATAAACAGCAGTACACCAATAACAGAGGTAGCGGTTAATGCCGTAATGTACGGGGTGGCAAACCAATCTTCCGATTCACCTTTCTCTAATATGGTTTGTAAACTGCCTACGGCAAGTGCCAGCAGGCCAATTCCCCACCAGTCTATCGGCTTCTCCCGCCCCTCCTTTGGTGTGGGCCTTACATACATAATAGTAAATATGGCTGCCAAAATACCCACAGGTATGTTCACATAAAATATCCACGGCCACGAAAAATGATCGGTGATGTAACCACCAATAGTTGGGCCTACAGTTGGGCCAACTACGGCACCCAAACCAAATAATGCAGTTGCGGTACCTATCTGTTCGCGCGGCCAGGTCTCTATTAAAATAGCTTGCGATGTTGATATTAAACCACCCCCGGCCATGCCCTGCAAAATTCGGAACAGGATGAGCTCGGTTAAAGTTGTTGCATTACCGCACAAAAACGAGGCAATGGTGAATATAACGATAGAGGCTAAAAAATAATTTTTTCGCCCAAAAAAACTGCCCAGCCAACCCGACATAGGTAAAATAATTACGTTAGCTACTGCATAGCCAGTGGTAATCCAGGCTACATCTTCTAATGTGGCACCCAGGTTACCTTGTATAGTTGGCAAGGATACGTTTACAATGGTGGTATCAATCAGCTCTAATAACGAAGCTGTAATTACCGTAATGGTAATGATCCACTTTTTAAATCCTACTTCGGCCATAGAATATTAGTCTTTAATAGAAACCGAAACGTTTACGCTCATTCCTGCGCGCAGCTTATCTAAAGTTTCTTTATTTCCGTTGATTTTAATTTTAACAGGTACGCGTTGTACAACCTTCACAAAGTTGCCAGTAGCGTTATCGGGGGGTAGCAAAGAAAAACGGGCACCCGTGGCAGGAGAGAAATTGTAAACCGTTCCCTGCAATTCAAGGTCGGGGTAGGCATCTACTTCAAGCTTTACCTTTTGACCGTTACGCAAATGCTCTAACTGCGTTTCTTTAAAATTGGCGGTAACAAACAGGCTGTTATCGTTCACTACCGAAAACAAGGTTTGACCCGCTTGTACCAGTTGCCCCAATTGCACACTCTTTTTAGAAGTAATACCGCTGGCCGGGGCTTTAATGGTAGCATAAGTTAACTGTAGTTTGGCATAATCCACATCAACCTGGCGCTGGCTAACGCCTGTATTGGTAACCTTTAACTGGTTGCGGGTTGTACCAACTTGTTGCTGTGCAGCTTTGTATTTATCTTTTGATGCCTGGTAATTAGCCTGTGCTACATCCAGGTCAGATTTTGCCTGGTCAAACTGTTGCTGGGTAATAGAGCCATCTTTTATAAGGTTAGCGTAACGTGCATAATCTTTCTGCATTTTTTCCAGCTTGGCAGCGGCCGAGCTAACCTCTGCTTTCGCACTGGCCGAGTTGGCCTGGTTACTGTATATCTGCGATTCGCTTACCCCTACGTTGGCACCGGCACCTTGTTGAGCGGCCTTTGCCTGCTCTACTTTAATTTTATAATCGCGGTCATCAATTTTTACCAGCTCCTGGCCTTTGTTCACGTGCTGGTTATCTTCAAAAAATATACTGTCAACATAACCGCCTACGCGGGATACTACCGGGCTAATGTCGGCATCAATTTGTGCATCGTCGGTATCCTCGTGCTTGGTGGAGTACAGGTATTCTTTAACACCGAAAATAAGACCGACTATTACCACTATAGCCAGTATAATGGGGATAACGCGGTTGGGCTTTTTCTTAACTTCTGATTGTATTTCTTGTTCTTGTGCCATGGTATTATATAGTTGTAGCGTTTTTATTATTTAGTAAGTTTTCCGGTTGATTTTAACAGGTTGTAGTAGGCCAGTCCGGCATCGGCCTTAGCCAGTTCCAGGTTAATTTGTGCCTGGTACAATAAAGTTTCGGCATCGGCCCTGTCTGTTGCCGATGCAGTGCTGTTAGCGTATTTTGAAGTTAAGATCCGGTTGTTCTCTGTGGCCTGCGCAATAGAGGTTTCCAGCAATTTGATCTTGTTGATAGCCTTAATATAGTTTTGGTAGCTTTGGTTTACCTTGGTTTTAATATTATCGGTAACAATATCCTTATTAATTACCGATTCTTGGCGCTGTATGCGTGCCTCAATAACCTTGTTCTTGTTAGTCCATAACGAGCCGAAGTTCCACGATAGGGCTAAACCGGCTGTAAGCGGCGTAATATATTTACCGGTATTAGGAAAAGGGTTGGCCGATGCATTTACATAATACAAACCAGCGGTAGCGGCCAGGGTAGGCAACTTTTGGGCCTGTATGTTTTTAATGTTGGTTTCCGATACCTTGGTACGCAGGTCTTGCTGTCTTATTTCCTGGCGAATAACAAGGGCACTGTCGCGGTAGCTTTCTAAAGGTGCTACGTTACGCCGTGCATCGGCAATTTGGGCAATGTTAAGCTGAGTGTCTTCGGGAAGTCCTAATAAAATAAGCAAATCGTAGTTAACAATCTTGCGGTTATTATCCAGATCTATCCCGTTCAGTTCAATGTTAGCGCGTTGTAGTTGAAAGCGAAGCACATCATTTTTAGTAACCAAACCCTGCTCAAAAAAACGTTGCGCCTGATGTATCTGCTGATCTATGGCTTTTAAGTTTTGCTCAACCACGCCCTTGCTTTGTATTACGCGGTACAGGTTGTAGTACGCGTTTACTATGTTAAAAGCAATTTGCTCCCGGTCGCGGTCTGCATCCAGGCGGGCAACCTGTATCAGCAGGTCGGTTGATTCTTTGGCATAGCGTAAGCGGCCGCCGCCATATATAACCTCTTCAACTGATACGATACCTAAGTTGGCATTGGCGCTCTTAGGCAGGCTCAACGATTCTTCGCCCAGGTTAAGGGTGTTGGCCGGTATTTGCGCACGGCTATACATAAAGCTGGCGGTACCGGTTGGCAGCGCCAGGTCTTTAGCCTGGTTGTACTGCGATACCGCTTGTTCAATTTTGGTTTGCGAAAGCTTTAGGGTTTTACTGGTCTCCAACCCTAATTTAATGGCTTCTTCTAAAGTAATGGTTCTTTCCTGAGCGCTGGCTGCATTGCCCAGCAACAGGCCCGCCAAAATGACGGTAACACCCCAACGCACCGGCTTATTAAGCAAGCTTTGCAAGGCATCAGTAATAATGGTTGTATTAATTCGCGTTGTCATTTTCAATAAGTAAATAAGATCTTAGTAGTTTTTTGAGGTAATTTTTAAGCCGGGGTTTTAACTTTTCTTCCATATTAACCGGGTCTTGCGTATCGTAACCAAGTGTTTCCGATGATATATGCGGCGAGTTAATGATTTGGCCCTTAACGCCAAATACGGTTGCTACCACCATTTCAGTATCAGTATCCTGTTTAAACTCTCCCCGTTCTATGCCTTCGTACAGTATCTTTCTTAATTCTAATACATTCTGCATAATCATGTCGGTAATTTTATCGGCCAGTTCGCCGGTACGCCTAACCGTCATTTCCTGATGTATCACTTTTTGAAAGCAGTTGTTATTGAATACTCGGTTGATATAAGCATCAACATATTCGCTCACTTTTTGCCAGGAACTAATGGCATCGTTACTGCCTATATTTTGAATAAGGCTGCGGAAATTCGAGGTACGTCTTTCAAAAATAGCAACCAGTAGTCCCTCTTTCGAGCCGAAATAATAGTTGAGCATGGCCATGTTTACACCGGCCTCTCCCGAAATTAAACGGGTAGATGCGCCATCGAAACCATGTTCGGCAAATACCCTCTCGGCTACATCCATAATATGGTCTTTTTTATCAGTCTTTTCTTTTTCCATTTTTTCGTTAGGCAAAATTAATCAAACGATTGATTAGTGAAAAATATTTATGTCATGCTAATGAAAGATGTTCTCACATAATATCATATTTTTAATCAAACGATTAATTGTTTATCAGAAAGCACAGTATTACTGATTTGTTTTTAATATTTGTACATTGATAATATATTAAACACCTCCGCATAGTAATGAAGTTTTACAGCTATATTCTCGCATTTCAGTTAATATGTTCAGGTGCTTTGGCGCAAACTGCACCACCGGCCGATTTAAATACCGTTAAACAAAATTATAAGAAACTGAACGTGCTTGGCAGCGTACTTTACGTTGCCGCCCACCCCGATGATGAGAATACCCGGCTGCTGGCTTACCTCGCCCAGGAAAAAGGATACCGCACAGGTTACCTGGCTTTAACCCGTGGCGACGGCGGCCAAAACTTAATTGGTAATGAGCAAGCCGAGCTGTTAGGGCTCATACGTACCCAGGAACTTTTAGCGGCTCGCCGAACAGATGGTGCCGAACAGTTTTTTACCCGTGCTAACGATTTTGGATTTTCTAAAGGGCCAGAAGAAACTTTAAAAATTTGGGATCGCTATAAAATATTGGGCGATATGGTTTGGGTGATCCGCCAGTTTAAACCCGATGTAATGATCTGCCGTTTTCCAACTACAGGCGAGGGTGGACATGGGCATCATACCTCATCGGCTATATTGGCGCAGGAGGCATATACTGCTGCAGCCGATGCTAAGCGTTACCCCGAACAGTTGAAATATGTACAACCCTGGCAGGCCAAACGCCTGTTATGGAATACGTTTAACTTTGGCAGCGCTAATACTACCGCGCCAGACCAGTTTAAGCTGGACGTGGGCGTGTACAACGCTATATTAGGTAAAGGTTATGGAGAGATAGCTGCTGAAAGCCGGTCTAACCATAAATCGCAGGGCTTTGGTTCGGCACGGCAACGCGGACAGGCATTGGAGTATTTTAAAAACCTGCTGGGCGATGTTCCGCAAACCGATTTGTTAGATGGTGTTAACACTACCTGGAAACGGGTAAAAGGCGGCGATGACATAGCCGCTAATTTGGCCATTGTCAGCAAAGGTTTCGATGCCGAAAATCCTGAAAGATCGGTACCCGGCCTGGTGCAGTTACGCAGCAAAGTTGAAAATATTAAGGATGTTTACTGGCGCACCCAAAAACTAAAAGAACTGGATAACCTGATAGCCACGTGTGCAGGGCTTTGGTTCGAGAGCTATGCCGGCGAAGCGGCTTATGCCCTGGGCGATAGCATTGCCATTCGCTCGCAGGTAATTAACCGCTATAACAATAAGGTTAAACTGCATAGCATCAGCATTCAAAACCAGGCGCAAACCTTTGCCGGTACCGGGCTGGTAATACCCGCCAACCAGCTGCAAAGCTACACCTCAAAAGCATTAGCCGATAAAATTACACAGCCTTATTGGTTAGGTGCGCCTCATGGTATTGGCGCTTATACATTAGCGGATGATAAACTTGCCGGTAATCCCGAAAATTCTGACTTACTAAAGGTAACTTATGAATTTATTATAGAAGGAAAGCCAATTAAATATAGCCGCAACCTGGTTTACAAGTATGTTGACCCGGTACGCGGTGAGCTTTACCAGCCAATAGAAATTGCCCCGCCTGTTACGGGAACTATAGAGAACAAGGTGTACGTATATAATGGTAATAAGCCGCAAACATTGCAGGTAAAATTAAAGAGCTTTATTAACGGTAGTGGCAAGGTAAGTTTAAAACCTGTAGCGGGGTGGCAAATTAGTCCGGCCGGTATTGATTTTAGCAACAAGCGTAAAGGCGATGAATGGACAGCCGATTTTATAGTTACTCCGTTAGCCGCCGCAAAAAACAACACAGCCGAAGCGGAAGTTACCGTAAACAAACAAACTTATAATATGGGTTTGCAGCGCATCAGGTATGAGCATATTCCTAATATTACGCTGTTTCCGCCGGCCCAGGCTAAGTTGGTAAACCTGGATTTGAAAATCACCGGTAAAAAAATAGGGTATGTTACCGGCGCAGGCGATTTTGTGGCCGAGGCTTTAAGGCAAATAGGCTACGAGGTCCATTTATTAACCGAGGGCGAAATGATGAACGCCGATCTTTCTGCTTACGATGCTATAGTAATGGGTGTACGCGCTTACAATGTAGATCAACGCCTGGCTTTTGAGCATTTTAAACTAATGGAGTATGTGAAAAATGGTGGTAATTTGGTAGTGCAGTATAATATTCCGGCGGGGTTGGTGGTACAGCAAATAGGGCCTTATCCGTTCAGGCCGGTTAACGAGCGGGTAACCGATGAATTTGCAAAAGTAACGGTTACCAATCCGCAAAGCCCGTTATTAAATTATCCCAACAAAATTACGCCAACAGACTTTGACGGCTGGGTGCAGGAGCGCGGTTTGTATTTTGTAAGCGGCATAGCGCCGGAGTATCAAACCATTTTTGAAATAAACGATGCAGGCGAAGCGCCCAATAAAGGATCGCTCATTACAGCCAACTATGGTAAAGGACGCTTTGTTTATACCTCGCTGGCCTTTTTCCGCCAGTTACCAGCCGGTGTACCGGGTGCTTACAGGCTGTTTGTAAATTTATTGAGTAAGCCCAAATAAAGGCTATTTGAGTTATTAAATATAAAGGCTGAACAATGCCGGGTAAAGGTGCAAGGATTGTTCAGCCTTATTGATACAATTAAATTACAGCACTATTTTTTCGATAGCTTTATCCAAAGCGCTATCTTTTAAGTCGGGCATGTTTACGCCTTCAACACGCAAAGCGGTTATATCCGTTATTCCTAAAAAGCCTAAAACGGCACGCAGGTAGGGTTCGGTAAAATCGTATGATTTCATGGGCCCCTCGCTGTAAACACCGCCGGTAGAAATGGCCAGGTACACTTTTTTATTCTTCACCAGGCCTTCGGGCCCGTTTTCAGAATATTTAAAGGTTATGCCTGCACGGGCAATGTGATCTATCCACGCCTTTAAAGTGGAGTGGATGCTAAAGTTGTACATGGGCACGCCAATTACAATAGTATCGGCATCCATGAGTTCGGCAATGGCCCCGTCCGAATGTTTTACGGCTTCAGCCTGTTCGGGGTTACGGCTTTCGGCCGGGGTGAAGAACGAATTAAGATGTGCCTCCTCCAGGTGCGGAAATGGCGTATCTATGAGGCTATGTACTTTCACCGTGGCGGCTGCGTTTGCTGCCTGTAGCTTTTCAACAATGGCATTTCCCAGTTTTATACTGAACGATGCTGCGCCCCTGGGGCTCGATATAAGATGTAAGATCTTCATGTTTGTTTATTTGATGTTTAAACAAACATAGGCAACGTTGTTTTTAAATAACCACTACTATCCTAAAAGATACCGGTATTCTTTAGGATAGTGTGCGAATTATTTTGGATGCAATATTAAAAAATGAACCGGTTTACAGATCGTTAAAGCTTGATTTGGCGCAGGAACCGAAACCTCATAAAACAAGTAAAGCCTCCTGATGGGCAGGAGGCATTTACTAACCAATTATAAACCTAAATTATGAGAAGAGCTGTTGGGGAAGGATTCGAACCTCCATAGAGTGGTTAGCCCGCTTCGGGTTTCCCATATTCTCCGCCACCGGGACAAGGAGGTGTGTCTGCCAAAAATTTCACCACCCAACATTATTTTTTTATAAAGAACAGATAAGCATTATCTCATTTGCTTATTACAAATCTAAAGCCTTAACCAATTTCTTGCAAATATTTCAATAATTTATTTGCATTTTTATTCAAATTTTAATTATCCTTGTGTATAAATATATAAATACAAATTTATGCCGCACAGAAAAGCCCAAAATTTAGAAATTGATAATTTGGACATCCAAATTTTGTCTATTTTAATGAAAAATGCTACAACACCCTATACCGAAATTGCAAAAGACCTCATTGTTTCGGGCGGAACCATCCATGTAAGGATGAAAAAGCTGGAGGAAATGGGTGTAATTAAAGGGGCCAGTTTAGAGGTAAACCCGCAAAAACTTGGGTTTGATGTAACTGCGTTTTTAGGTATTTATCTTGAAAAAGGCTCGCAATACCATGAGGCTGTTAAAAAGCTGAAAGAAATTAACGAGATAGTTGAGTTACATTACACTACCGGCGAGTGGAGCATATTCGCTAAAATTGTTTGCCACGATACCAATCACTTGCGTGAAGTGCTTAACGAAAACATTCAGGGTGTACCCGGCATACAACGTACCGAAACCTTTATCTCTCTGGAAGAATCTATAAAACGCCAGATTAGTTTAGAATAAGCAAATAGTGGCGGCTATATTATATATAAAATAAAGCGTTTCCAGGTGGTATTTCACTTGAAACGCTTTATGCTGAATTTAAGAAAAACCTATTGAAACTATTTAGTTTGGTTAAGCCTGGCAAAATTAGAGTGATTTGTGATATCTTCATTTTCTTAGCATTTCCACATGCTCAATGCCATCTTCGTCATAAAACTCTCCAGCTGCAACAAAACCAAACGACTCATAGAAGTTAAGCGCGTAAGTTTGTGCACCAATGCGGATATTGTTATGTCCAAATAGCTCCTGGCAACTTTCAATTGCTAACTGCATTACCTTTTTGCCAAAGCCGCTACCTCTAACAGCCGCTGAAGTAATTACCCGGCCAATCGACATCTCTTTATAAGATAAGCCCGGCGGGACTAATCTGCAGTATGCAGCTAATTTACCTTCTGTAAATAACAAGAGATGGTAGCACTGCTGATCTTTATTGTCCTGATCTAAAAACACGCAGTTTTGTTCTACAACAAAGACCTCGCTGCGTAAGCGGAGCAGCTCATACAGTTCGTTAACATTAAGCTCCTGAAAAGATTTAACCTTGTGTATGAAATTCATTATTGAACGACAAAACCTACAAATTTATATTTGTTGATGCCTATGTGATGCTTTACGCGTTATAGCGCAACATTTAATGAGCGCATTTAGCTGTTGAGAAATTGTAATATTTACATGAGCCCACGCTCGCGTAACTCTTTTCGGCGTTGTTTTTCTAAACGCTTCTGCTCTTTTTTAGCCTCCTTTTCACGCTTCTTGGCAGCATCAACTGAGTCGGCTATCAATTCTTTTTTAACGTCCGAACTATCCTTGTCTTTTTTACCGAAGAGCCGCTGAAAAAAACCCGGTTTCTTTTCCTGGTCTTCAACTACGGTGCCGGGCATAATCATCCCATCTGGCGCATCGTCGGGGTTTTGTTGCAGCAGGCTATCGGCCAGGGCCGTATCAATAATAGGCATTTTTGGCCTTAACGATGGTTTGAGCCTTACGTTGTAAAAGCCATAAGCACTGCTATCGGGCTGGGCCCAACCGCGTTTGGCCATCAGGTTGCCTATGAGCCTGAAATAGCCGTGCAGCCTGTACCTGAGCGAGCCGTCGGGTTCAAAGGCGTACAAACCGTTTTTAGGGTTGGGAACAATGCTGGCCAGGTAAATGCTTTCGCCCAGGCTAAGTTCAGCCGGTGATTTATCAAAATAATACCGGGATGCCTCGCCAATGCCATACACATTGCGCCCCCACTCAATAATGTTAAAGTACACTTCAAGCATACGGTCTTTGGTCATGATCTGCCCGTTTTGAATCAACCAAACAATCAGGATCTCCTCAAACTTACGGGTAAGTGTTTTTTGGCGGCTTAAAAACGCGTTTTTAACCAGCTGCATGGAAATGGTACTACCACCACGCTTAAACCGTTTTTCCTTAAAATCTTCTGCTATAGATTTGCGTAAAGATTCCTGCACAAAACCGCGATTGGTTAAAAACGAAGGATCTTCGGCCGTCATAACCGCATAGCGCAAGTTGGGTGATATATTATTGATGGTGGTAAAATAGGGGTTTGACGAACCGATGGTTCGCGGCGGCATAGGTTTGCCCCGCTCATAAGGTGTATATACAAATTCTTTATTCAGGCGGCTCAAATCGGTTTTGCCGAATTTAAGGATCCTAAAATCCTGCTTGGCCAGGCCCGATTCAAATTGCAGGTCATCGGGGTTCGACGTATCCATAAAAAAATGCATGTTGTAGCGCAGCTTGCCGGCTACTTGTATGCCATCTAATGATTCAAACAACCCTGTAGGGAAGGAGTCGAAAAAATCCTGCGCGTCCTGCCAGTCGGTATGTACTTTTAAGGTGTACATTTTAACAGGGCTCAGCTTATACTTGATGTACGGATGTATATCCAGCTTTTTTAAATGAATAACCGATGAGCTGTCTAACGATACGTATTTATCGCCTACAAATAAATTGGCATCAACCGAACCGTTGGGAATAATGACGTTGGTAGCGGATAATGCCGGATGATTAACCAGCAAATTTTTAACTGAACAGTAAGTAAATATCTGCGTTTCGTCATCGCCATGTTCTACCTTATCTAAACGGGTAGTTAAAGTATCGAAATTTAGTTTTAGTTTAAACTTTTTCTCTATCAGTGGCATCTCCACTTTTTTGCCATCGGCATAAAGTTTTACGTCAATTTCCTTGTCCGACGGATGCATTTTACCCGCAAAGTGCCAGGTAGATTCTTGGTCATTAACATCAATGGTAGAAGTTAGATCACCATCCTTAATCAGCGCATTTTTAGCTAACAGTTTTACCGTGTTGCTATCATCGGCAAAGGTAATCCTGAAGTTTTGCAGGTCAAGGTTGTCCGGGATCTTATATAATACCTCGTTTATAAGGTTATCTGCCAGTTCGTTGAGTCCCGATTTGGATCTGGTAGTAGTGGAGTCTTTCTTTTTACGAAACAGAAAGTCGAAGTTGCGTACACCATTTTTACTGGTTAAATTAAGATAGCCGTTCTTGAGCCTCACATCTGCCAGTTTAACTTCGCCTAAAATAATGGGCATCAGTTTCACACTTACCTCAAAATCATCAATACGCAATAAGCTATCGCGTTGATAGGGCACTATGCTAATGCCGCTGAATGCTACCGTACTTAGGCCTGTAAAACGCGCCTGGCCTATTTTTACATCTAAATTATACTCGCGCCTGGCTTTTGCCGTAGCTTTGACAATTACAGTTTGAAGGAGCGATTCGCGTTTGGAATACGCTATGTACCCCCCAATTAAGGTAACAAGAAGCAGTACGCCTATAATAATGGCGGCTACACGAATATATTTGGGGTTGAGGCGACGCATCTGTAAATTTTATCCAAAACTAAATCTTATCAGCTATAAAACGATTTCGAACCGTAATTATTTCTCTAACAAAAGCAATGCGCCCCTGTTTTAGTATTTTTGCGTCAATATAAAAACATGCAGTTAAATAAAGAACAAGTATTACAAGCCCTGGGCAATGTAGAAGAACCGGATCTGAAAAAGGACCTGGTTACACTGAACATGATACAGGATATACATATTGACGGTAATAAATTAAGCTTTGCGGTAGTGTTAACCACACCCGCCTGCCCGCTTAAAGGTTTAATTGAAAATGCCTGCCGCAATGCCATCAGTCATTTCATCAGCCCTGAGATAGAGGTAACCATTAATATGACCTCGCAGGTTACTACTTTAAAAAACACCGGTGTTCCCGGCGTTAAAAATATCATTGCCGTGGCATCGGGCAAGGGCGGTGTAGGTAAATCAACTGTGGCAGCCAACCTGGCGCTGGGCCTTTCGGCTTTGGGTGCAAAAGTGGGTTTAATTGATGCCGATATTTATGGTCCTTCGGTGCCAATTATGTTCGGGTTGCAGGGTGCAAGGCCAAAGGCTACGCAAGAAAACGGTAAAACCCGTATTGAGCCTGTAGAAAAATACGGTATTAAGTTGTTGAGTATAGGCTTTTTTACCGATCCTAACCAACCGGTGCCCTGGCGCGGGCCAATGGTATCAACCGCGGTAAAGCAATTGTTTAATGATGCCGACTGGGGCGATTTGGACTACCTGGTGGTGGATCTTCCACCCGGTACAGGCGATATTCATATTACCGTTACACAAAGCTTCCCTATAACCGGCGCCGTAATTGTAACTACTCCGCAAGATGTTGCCCTGGCCGATGCTAAAAAAGGTGTAAGCATGCTCATGATGGAATCTATAAATGTGCCAATTTTAGGTGTAATAGAAAACATGAGCTACTTTACCCCGGCCGAACTACCCGAAAACAAGTATTATATATTTGGACAAGGCGGCGGCTTAAAACTGGCTAACCTGATTGGGGCACCGTTTTTAGGCGAAATACCCTTAGTGAAAAGCATTAGCGAAAGTGGTGATGCGGGTACGCCGGTTGTGCTTAGCGGCGATGGTATAATGGATATAGCTTTCAAAGACATAGCAGAACGGGTTGCACAACAAATATCTATTAATAACGCCAAGGCCAGTAACAATACCGATGTGATTAATCGTTAAAAAATTAATATCTTTACATTAATAAAATTATAAACATGAGTTTAATTGATCAGGTAGAAGCAGCTCTGGATAGCATAAGACCCTATCTGGAGGCTGATGGTGGAAACGTTTCGGTGGAAGAGATTACTCCTGATAATGTAGTAAAATTAAAAATGTTAGGTTCATGCGGCTCGTGCCCAATGAGCATTATGACGCTCAAAGCTGGCATTGAACAGGCTATAATGAAATCTGTACCCGAAATTACTGCAGTGGTGGCTTTAAACTTAACCGATATTGATGATCCTAACGCCGTACTTCCCGAAAACCTGCGGTAGGTGTTAAGTAATGTTAAAAGCAAAAGTGCTTTTTTTAAAAAGTTTATTTTTGTAACATTAAACTATTTTTATAAACCGAACGTAAATAATGCTGTACTGCTTTTAGTGTTGAATGAATAAGTGTTTGCTCATAATTTTGCTAAGCCTGTTTGCAGGGATTACCGCTTTTGCCCAAAACGCGGATAAACCACTTGTGCAGTTTACCGGCATTACTTATAATGCCGATAGCACCAAGTTCATTGTGCCTTACGTTACGGTAACTAATCTCTCTAATAAAAACACGGTTTACATAGCTAATTATAAAGGCTACTTCTCATTTGTAACCCACGAGCAGGATACCCTGCGTTTTACAGCAGTAGGTTTTGCCGCGCAGGATGTAGTAATACCGGCTAACTCCAATAAAAGTTATACCGTACAGATATTGATGAAGCCGCAGGTAATTACCCTGCCGGCTTTCCACATGTTTCCATGGGCTACTACAGATGAGTTTAAGCGCGACTTTTTGACTATGAAACTGGCCGACGACGACCTGGAGAACGCCCGTAAAAATCTGAGCAAAGGCCTTACCAACGTTTCGTACACCAGCTTGCCCCGCGATGCCAACGAAATTCAATCGGCTATTGGGCAGGATATGCACAACCGCATCCTCAACTCTCACTCACTTATTCCCAATCCGTTATTAAATCCTATTGCCTGGGGCAGCCTGATCAAATCAATTGCCGACGGGGATAAGAGCCGGAATAATTAAACGTTATTAATCAACACTCATCCAAAACTCAATATCTTTAATATTGCTAATATTGAGGTTGGGTAATCCATTTCTGATATTTACCCGTCCTTTGCCTACCAACTCATTTTTATTTGCGCCTCTAAAAGGTTTTGCCGCACTGCCGGTTAATACCATAGTCATGATTTCTTTTTTATTTCCTACTGGTGAGTAAATATGCATTATTACTGTATCCTTCAGCTCCTCTTTAAAAGAAGCATATGCAGCAACATGGGCTAATCTGCCGATATATTTATGTACATCGCGAGGTTGAATGATCAGGCTATCAGTGGGTAAAATGTTCGTGAGAGATGTGGTGTCATTTACAACAATCGTCCGCGGCTTTACCGGTGCAGACCTTTGTTTGTTGGGGGTTTTTGCTCTTGTATTTTGCCCAAATAGAGAGCAGGAACAAAGACAAGACATGATGGATAGTAATACAAAAAACTTCATATATGCAAATATAAATTTTTTAGTATCATTGTTTCAAAGTATGACACTTGCTAAATGCTTATATGAATAGGTCTTTTATTAAAAATTACAGAAATAAATCAAGAACACTTACCTATTTCATTGGTGCTTTATTTGCAATACTGGTGTATAGTTGTAAGAAAGATTTCTTGAAAAACACCGACGCTGTAAACCATTATACCGAAGGCATAACAAAGTTAAAGGAAATTTACGAAAAGGAAACGCGGTTGAATACAACATCTGGATATCAAACAAATGCGGTAAACAACACTGCTGCCGATCTTATTCATGCTAAAAGCGTTAACTGGGATAGGCCGGCATTAAAACAACGTAGTGCAAGCAAGGTAACCGAGTTCGTGGTTAATGAAGATTCTATATTTTTAGCCTTGAAGCAATTTAAACCCGGAGAGCGAATTAATTACCGCAATAAAACCAGTGCGGTATTTATTGAAAAAGCCGATGGTAGCAGGTTAAACTTTTACATGAAGGTTATAGAGGAAATTCCTGATAATTATTCAATACCGGTGATTAATGAAGTTAAGTATAATCAAATTCCATATCGTTTTAACGGTATTATCTTATATTATAATTTTAATAAAACTTTTATTAACGGCTACAGAGTAAAAAATGGAAATGCAGTTGAACCCGTTTCAATTACAACTAATCTCCCGGAAGAAAATAAAAGTACACTAAACTATAAGAAACTTACTGAACCTGCCTGTACAGTGACTGCTATCTACGATTCATGGTGCGAATGG
The DNA here is from genome assembly GCF_042679325.1 of Mucilaginibacter terrae. GTDB lineage: Bacteria > Bacteroidota > Bacteroidia > Sphingobacteriales > Sphingobacteriaceae > Mucilaginibacter > Mucilaginibacter terrae. Next base: position 54,372 of record NZ_JBHTMJ010000009.1, on the reverse strand, counting down.
GCAGAAAGTACGGTAAACGGGCATTATAATTATAGTTTTAATGGTTGCCATCAAACTATTGTGGGTTATGAAACGCGGTGCCCAAGCTATTATATTAACCCACCACTTCCTCCTGGAGTTACAGGCGATCCTAATTATAATCCCAATCAATATGAGCCAAGCAAAGTTATTAAAGACAACGCAACAGTTAAAGCTAATCCCAAGATAGACTGCATACTATCAAAAATTGGTGAAAGTAATAATGCTTACGCCCGGTTTTTAGCTGCCTTTATTCAGGATAATGGTTACACAGTTGAATTTGTGGTAGATGAGCATGTTTTTGATTATTATGATTCGAGTAAGGAAGTCAATGCAAGTACAAATTTTAATAGTAAATCACAATATTTGACCGTCCATCTAAATGGAACATACATGAACAATTCTTCAGCTATAGATGGTGCCCGAACGATTATCCATGAGATGGCCCACATCTATATTAGTCAAAAAGTTATACAGGCTGGGTTGTCGTCGTCGTCTTTAGCACAAACGTTGCGAAGTTCAGATCCATATTTGTATGATCTTTATTCAGGTTCAATAGACCCGGCTACAGGGTTGGCAAAAAGTGCAGCCAATAACCCAGTGCAGCACGAGTATATGGCTACCATGTTAAGCTATGATATTGCTTTAGGAATAAAAGATTTTGTACGGGATAGCACACCCGATAATCTATCACATTATTTACTAAACGTTACTATGGATGATTACTTGGCTATGGCTTTTTTTACAATGGAAGGTACACAGGGTTATAATCTGTACTTGGCTTCCACTCTACAAACTCCGGCTGATGTAGCGACTAAAGTACAAAATTTAAGAATGTACGCTCCAGGCAACTGCCCATAAAAAGCACGATATCAAAATCAATACTGCTGTAGCTTATATTGGATAAATATTGATGATTATTACTAACTGATCAACCTGTAAATATCCTTTAAATTTCTGCCCAGCTCTTTATAGTCCAACCCATAGCCTACTACAAATTCATTCTCAATTTCAAAACCTATATAGCGCAGTTCTTCAATTGATAGCTCAAGCTTACCGGGTTTAAGCAGTAACGAACATACTTTAATAGAGGCCGGGGTATGTAATTTTAATTTTTCTATCAGGTAGCTCAGCGTGTTACCGGTATCTACAATATCTTCCAAAATAACTACATGGCGGCCGTTTATATCTACGCTCAGGTCTATATCCTCGCGTATTTTAAGTGTGCTGGTGGTACCGCCGTAATAGCTGGCCAACTTAGTAAAAGTTACTTCGCAGGGTATGTTGATCTGCTTTACCAGGTCGGCCACAAATAAAAAGCAGCCGCTGAGTACGCCAATAAAAATAGGAGTTTTACCGGCATAATCATTATTTAACTGCTCGCCCAGCAAAGTAATTCTTTTGGCAATAGCTTTTTCTTCAATTAGCGGTTCAAAAGTAAGATCGGCGATTTTCATGATAAATGGGTTATTTAAGGTTGCAAAATGATAATGCGTATTTCAGCTCCCGGCCGGCCGTTACCATTTTTTTATGTACAATTATACATAATAGCGGGGTAATAGTAACACTATAACGATATAAAATTAGCTTATATTTGCATGTTGATGATAGATTACCAGGTTCATACGCTTGCCAATGGCATACGACTGTTGTATAAGCACGCGGCTACAAACATTACCCACACTTGCTTTATAGTTAACGCCGGCGCACGCGACGAGCCGCAGCATAAAGACGGGCTGGCCCATTTTATTGAACACCTGCTTTTTAAACAAACCAAACGCCGCAGTACCAACCAGATTTTAAACCGGCTGGAACTGGTAGGTGCCGACCTGAATGCTTATACCACTAAAGAATATACCTGCATCCACGCCTCGTTACTTAAACAGCATCTGGAGCGCACACTCGATCTTTTTGAAGATATTATTTTTCATTCTACCTTCCCCGAGGAAGAACTGGTGAAAGAGCGAAGTGTGATCCTGGACGAGATAGCCTCCTACCAGGACCAGCCCGAAGAAGCTATACAGGATGACTTTGAAGGCATCTTGTTTAAAAACCATGCGTTGGGCAACAATATTTTGGGTAGCGAAGAATCGGTTAACCAATTGAACCGTACCGATATTGAAGCGTTCATTACCGATACCTACAACACCCACCAAATGGTGTTTGCCGTTATTGGCGATTATGATTTTAATAAGCTAATTAAGCTTGCCGAAAAGTGCCTGGGGCACCTACCCGAAAACCATAAGCCTAAAAACCGAAAAAAACCAGGCAGCCCTCCAGGTGGCTTTTTTACCGTTGAAAAGCCCATTTCGCAAACACATGGAGTAATTGGCGCACTGGCATATGATTCATCGCACCATTATAAAAGCGGGTTACTACTGGTGAACAATTTGCTGGGCGGTATGGGTATGAGCAGTCGCTTAAATTTAGAGATCAGGGAAAAGCATGGCATCGCATACACCATCGAATCGAACTATACACCGCTTACAGATACCGGCATGTTTTCTGTTTACTTTGGTACAGATGCCGAAAAAGCGGCCAAGGCTATACGCCTGATCCATAAAGAACTTAAAAAATTACGCGATAATAAATTAGGAACCCTACAATTGCACCAGGCTAAGCAAAAGTTTGTAGGCCAAATAGCCCTGGCCGAAGAAAATCGCCTGAGCCTCATTATCTCCATGGCCAAAAGTCTGATAGATTTTAACAGCATTGATACCCTGCAACAATTGTTTGACCGCATAGAAGCAACCACAGCCGAACAGGTGCTGGAGATAAGCAACGAGATATTTGATGCAAGCCGTTTGGTAACACTGCTGTTTGAGCCAAAGGGAGATTAAGTATGGCTTTCTATAAAATTGAAGCGACACTAAAAACAGGAGATGAAAGGCTTGTCAGTAAGGATCAAAACTTAGCGTTTTCGTTACTTGATTTTTTGCGATGGAGTGTTTCAGATATTTTGAGCAATGCAACAAGAGGACGTTTTGCTGAATTTATTGTAGCTACTGCTGTTAAATTAGATATACAACAAGTAAGAGATGAATGGGGTGCTTATGATTTAGAAACCCCCGATGGGACTAAAATCGAAGTTAAGTCGGCAGCATATATTCAAACATGGTTTCAAAGGTCTCTTTCAAAAATTTCTTTTAGTATAAAAGCTGCGTTATATTGGGATAGCCTGACTAACCTGCAATCTAAAATTGCTAAACGTAGCGCAGATGTATATGTTTTTTGCTTACTACATCATGATAACAAGCAAACATGTGATCCTTTAAATTTAGATCATTGGGAATTTTATGTGCTGGCTACTCAGGAACTAAATCTATATACCAGAAGTCAACATTCAATAACTTTAAAATCTTTAAAGAAACTTACTATAGCCGTTAATTACGAAGAGTTAAACAACGAAATAATTAAGAAAAGTAGGTATAATGACTTGGATGATAATTGTGGAAACGGCGTTAATTATTATTCAAATACAATATGATCGGCGTATTAAATATTCTTAATCATAAAGTTTATGCGATCCCTGAATTGTGATCAAGTTTGACGCAGCTATAAACCAGCTTACATTATTACAAGGCGGGCGAACATTTGTATTTACCAAAGAAAAGTAAGCTGATAAACAGTTGTTTACCCCAGGAAATGACAATCAGTTAATCATTTATCAAACCCGTTAATTTTCTATCAGCGCATAATTGCGTAATTTTGCAGCATGAAACTGCCTATTGTAGCTTATGGCGATCCGGTTTTGAGAAAAAAAGCCACTGATTTTGCACCCGATGAGATAGCCGGCCTTAAACAACTGGTTGCCGATATGTTTGAAACCATGTACAACGCTCGTGGTGTTGGATTGGCCGCCCCCCAGGTAGGTTTATCAAAAAGATTATTTGTGATAGATGCCACCCCGTTCGACGACGAGGAACCTGAACTGAAGAATTTTAAAAAAGCATTTATTAACCCACAAATACTACAAGAAACAGGCGAAGAATGGTCTTTTAACGAGGGATGCCTGAGCATACCCGATATACGCGAAGATGTGTACCGCCAGCCCGTGGTGCGTTTATCATACTATAATGAAGATATGGTGCAGCACGAAGAAACTTTTAAAGGGATGGGTGCCCGTATTATTCAGCACGAATATGACCATATAGAAGGCAAATTATTTACCGATAAACTAAGTCCCCTGCGTAAACGCCTGCTTGAAAAAAGGTTGAACGATATATCGCGTGGTATGGTGAAGGTTGAATATAAAATGAAATTTCCGGCGGCAAAAAAAGGCCGGTAAGTGTTGGAAGTTCTGAAGAAACACGCTGTTATTGCGAGCAATAGTTCTATTAACAATATACATTGTCCGTATGAAGAGCCTGGGTGATCACCTGCTAAAAATATTTGATGGGCGGGATGCAACACCAAACTTCTTGAATTTACGCCATATAATTGGCTTGAATTATATGGCGAAGTAGGGTCAGACCTGAGCATGTGGCCAAATGAAAGGCATTACATCAGCTGGCTGGCTTTATCACCGTGACAAAACAGTTCGGGCAAGAAGAACAAAAAGGATCTGAGTTGGTTGAACGAGGCGTGGAGGCTTATCAAAACAGCCTTATTCAACAGAAAAAGCATTTAGAGAAAATGGCTCTTGAGCTGAATGTGGCACTTGTACCTGTGTAGCTTTTGTACTTGCGCCTTGAGATGCCACCGAAATAAAAAACCAAGACGGACAGGACAAAAATAACAACGGCAGTGGATAGAAAACCCACTTCCCTACATCTCCCTAAAACTAAAATTATAAGCTGCCCTAAAACCTATTACCGGCGTGCTATTATAAATATACCGTGCAAAGTTGCCATGTACCGATACTTCAAAGTTGCGCTTAGGTTTGTTAAAAACACGATACCCGGCACTGGCCGTAGTACCCAAGCCGGTACGAATATCACTGCCCACCCAAAAGAACGGACCGGCGGTAATAAATACCCTGTTGGCCACATAGTACTTAGCCGAAAGCCGCGCGCTTACATAATCGTTCACTTCATGAATGCCAAGGGAAGGCTCAACTGCCAGTTTATTGAAAATACGTACATTACCAACCAGGGCAATGCTGGCATTTAAGGTATGATCGTACTGGTTTAAGGTTTGGTTAGCGCCCAGTGCAAAGCCTAAAGAACTACGAGCCTGTCCAAATACAATATTCGGGCATAACAAGCTGCCGAACAAGCAAAGCATCAATATCCTGATCATCTATAATCCGTTTTTTGTTTGACTGTTAAAATATTAAAATGTTGCAGGCTAAAACAAAAAAAGAGGCTCAACGCCTCTTTGAAAATCTATCAAATAGATGTTTTACAAAATCCTTAACATATCTATTTGAAATATAAGAACTTTATTAGCGGGTATAGTCCCTCTTCCTCCAGGACCATAGGCCAAAGCCGATGGAACCATTAACAGTATCCGGCCATCTTTGTTAATCTTGGTCAGCCCTATTTTAAAGCCTTGTATAATATCGCCATTAACTGCAGTGGTAAAGTTACCTGAATCAAACTGGGTACCATCGGTGAACGTACCCTTATAATTTACATTTACAGTGGAAGTGGCGGTAGGGTAAGCGCCAGTACCCGGTGTCTGAACCTGGTAATACAGGCCCGACGGATCCTTAACCACATTTAGCAAACGGTTGGCATCTATATAAGCTTTGATCTGCGCTTCATCGACAATAGCTTGCTCGGCAGCGTAATTATCTGATGAATCCTTTTTGCAGGCCGAAACCAACAACACAAATAGCGTACACAACAGGAGTAAATTTTTCTTCATGGCATTATAACGCTTAAACGGTGGTTTTAATATTGAGCTCTTTCATTTGTGCATCGGCAATGGTGGATGGTGAATCAATCATTACATCGCGGCCCGAATTGTTTTTAGGAAATGCTATCACATCGCGGATAGAATCCAAACCAGCGAAAATAGAACACAACCTATCGAAACCTAAGGCGATACCACCATGCGGAGGGGCGCCAAACTCAAAGGCATCCATTAAAAAGCCAAATTGCTTTTGCGCTTCTTCCGGGCTAAAGCCTAAGTGCTTGAACATTAAAGCCTGCAACTTACGGTCGTGGATACGGATGGAACCGCCGCCTACTTCAATACCGTTGATCACCATATCGTAAGCATTGGCACGTACGCTTCCCGGCTCAGTATCCAGTTTGTCAATATCTTCGGGTTTAGGCGATGTGAACGGATGGTGCATGGCATGCCAGCGGCCGTTTTCTTCATCAAACTCCAATAATGGAAAATCAACCACCCAAAGCGGTGCAAAACTATCTTTACTACGCAGGCCAAGGCGGGTTCCCATTTCCAGGCGCAGTTCGTTCATTTGCTTGCGAACCTTATCGGTTTGTCCGGCCAGGATCAATATCAGGTCGCCCGGCTTGGTATCAAACGTGGCCGACCATTTTTGCAGTTCTTCTTCGTTATAAAATTTATCAACCGATGATTTTAAGGTACCATCATCGTTATGACGCATGTAAATTAATCCGGTAGCGCCAATTTGCGGACGCTTTAACCATTCAGTCAGTTCATCCAACTGTTTACGGGTGTAACCTGCACTGCCTTTGGCGTTAATACCTATTACCAGTTCGGCATTGTCGAACACGCCGAAGTTTTTTCCTTTAACCAGGTCATTCAGTTCTATAAACTCCATCCCAAAACGGATGTCGGGTTTATCGGAACCGTACAGGCGCATGGCATCGGCGTAATCCATACGGGGGAAATCACCTAATTCAATACCTTTAACGGTGTTGAACAGGTGACGGGCCATACCTTCAAATATATTAAGAATATCTTCCTGCTCAATAAACGACATTTCGCAATCGATCTGGGTAAACTCTGGCTGACGATCGGCACGTAAGTCCTCGTCCCTAAAGCATTTCACAATCTGGAAATAACGGTCGAAACCGCTCACCATCAGCAGTTGCTTAAAGGTTTGCGGCGATTGCGGCAAAGCATAAAACTCACCCGGGTTCATGCGGCTTGGCACCACAAAATCGCGCGCGCCTTCGGGGGTCGATTTGATCAATACCGGGGTTTCCACCTCGATGAAATTTTGAGCATCTAAATATTTACGAATTTCCTGGGCTATTTTAGAGCGCATTACCAGGTTATTGCGGATAGGATTACGACGCAAATCCAAGTAACGGTATTTGGCACGCAGTTCCTCACCACCGTCGGTTTCGTCTTCTATCATAAAAGGAGGTATTTTGGCCTCGTTCAATACTTCTAAAGCCTCCACAGCAATTTCAACTTCACCGGTAGGGATCCTGGTGTTCTTGTTTGAACGCTCCAAAACCTTACCCACCACTTTAATCACAAACTCGCGGCCCAAAGCACGACCGGTTTCGCGTAGGGTGGCATCGCTGTCGGTATTTAAAACCAGTTGGGTTAAGCCGTAACGGTCGCGCACGTCAATAAACGTGGTTCCGCCTAAATCGCGCGATTTTTGCACCCAACCACATAAGGTTACGGTTTGGCCTAAATGGCTGATATTTAATTCGCCACAAGTATGGGTTCTAAGCATAATACCTATTTATAAAGTTTGCAAAAATAGTTTTTTGATTTCGGAAACGGATATTCCATTTCGGTTTTTATTATCCCCGGCCCTCGCCGGTAGGGAGAACAGATTTAAAAGTCACTTGACCCAGTGGAGGATACATAAGCAGCTATCCATGATAGGTTAGAACATCAATACCTCTATATGCATACAGTTGGGTAAATCATTTCATAACAAAAATATCACATGGCATTATCATAACATTGCTGATATTTGACCTTCTTAAAAAATGCTGGAATGAAGATTAAACATTTGCTGCTGGCCGCTTTGGCTTTTTCACCCCTATTAAGTAACGCACAAAAAGCCAGGTCTGCTACAACGGCAACCGGCGTAGCCCGTCCTAAACTCATAGTAGGTATAGTGGTTGATCAAATGCGCTGGGATTACCTGTACCGTTACAACGACCGCTACCAAACCGGCGGCTTTAAGCGTATGCTTAGTGAGGGTTTTAGCTGCGAAAACACCCATATTGATTATCTGCCTACCGAAACCGGCCCCGGCCATAGCTGTATTTACACCGGCTCGGTGCCATCTATACATGGTATAGCGGCCAATAATTTTTATATCCAGTCTACCGGCTACAATATGTATTGCGTGGAAGATACAACCGTACAAAGCGTGGGCACAACCTCCAGAGCCGGCTTAATGTCGCCGCGTAACTTACAGGCCAGTACCATTACCGATGAATTAAAGCTGGCTACCAATTTCCGTTCGAAAGTGATTGGTATTGCCCTTAAAGACCGTGGCAGTATATTGCCTGCGGGCCACACCCCCGATGGCGCTTACTGGTTCGATGACGTGAGCGGCAATTGGATCACCAGTACATATTACACCAAGAGCTTGCCAGCCTGGGTACAAAAATTTAATGCTCTTAAATTACCGGGTACTTATTTAGCCAAGCCGTGGACAACACTATATCCATTAGAAAGCTATAAACAAAGTACTGCCGACAATAGTCCTTATGAAGGCCTGTTCCGGGGTGAGAAAGCGCCGATTTTTCCGCATGACATGGCCGCTATTAAAGGCGATGGATTTGTGTCGTTGCGGGTTACCCCATCGGGCAACACTTTAACGCTGGATTTTGCGAAGGCCGCAGTAGATGCCGAGCAATTGGGCAAAGGTACTCAAACCGATTTTTTAGCCGTAAGCCTATCCTCAACAGATTATGTGGGTCATCAGTTTGGCCCTAACTCTATAGAGGCCGAAGATGTGTACCTGCGTTTAGACCAGGACCTGGCTTCTTTTTTTACTTATTTAGATGCTAAAGTGGGCAAAGGCAATTATACTGTTTTTTTATCTGCCGATCACGGGGCTGCGCATAATCCCGCTTTCCTGAAAGATCATAACATACCTGCCGGCTTATTTGATAGCGGCGCGGCTACAACTGCATTAAACACCATGCTGCAAGATCAGTATAAGGTAAAACGTGCCATACTCAGTATTGATAACTACGAATTGAACTTTAATAATATTGCTTTAGCCAACGCGAGTGCTGATATAGAAAAAATAAAACAGGATTGCATTAATTACCTGCGTAAGCAAGAGGGTGTTTTATACGCGGTTGATATGCAAAAAGCGCAGGAAGCTTCCGTTCCGGCCGATATTCGTGAACGCATTATTAACAGTTACAATACCGAACGTAGTGGGGCTATTCAGTTAATCATGAAACCCGGTTACTATGCAGGCCGCGGTAAAACAGGCACCTCGCATGGCGTAAATTCACCATACGATACGCATATCCCGTTGTTATTTATGGGCTGGGGCATTAAGCACGGCAGCCTTAACCGCGATACCCACATGACCGACATTTCGGCCACGCTGGCCGCTTTGCTGCATATTCAAATGCCAAGCGGTTGTATAGGGAAGGTAATACCGGAGATGATGAAGTAGTTGCGGCCTACAAAATAATCTCAATGCCATAGGTTTAAATCACAAAAAAGTCCGGCTCTGTTTTCAGTAGCCGGACTTTTTAATTGATGAATTTTGTTTAAGAAAGCAACGATGGCTTATTGCGCCATAAAGCTGTTGCTGAAGCGAGAACCATCGGCACTGTAACCTTCAATTACCATTTGTCCGTTTTTAAGGTTGGTAATAGCTTTATCAATATCGGCAGTACTGTTAATTGCTTGTTTATTAATGCTGGTGATGATAGATCCTTCGGGTATATCGTAGTTTTCAAAGAAACCACCACGACGAACCTGGGTTACCACCACACCTGAGTTTAAGCGGAATTTACTTTTTTGAGCAGGGGTTAACGGCTGGAAGCTGGCACCCAACTTATTGTACAACTCCTCGGCCGATTTTGATACCGCTGCTGCTGCAAGTTTATTTTCTGTTGGTTCGCCTTTTAAAGTGATGGTAAAGTTCTTTTCAGCTCCGGCACGTAACACGGTTAAGCGTACTTTATCACCAGGTTGTAAACGACCTACGCGTTCTTGCAAGTCCGAAGATTCGTAGATCTTCACACCTTCTACTTTGGTAATTACATCACCTTTTTGTAAACCTGCAGCTTCGGCACCACCACCATCTACCAGTTCGCTCACATATAAACCATTGGTGGTGTTAATTTTTAGTTCAGATGCTACATCGGGGTTCAGTTCGGTAAAGCTTACGCCAATATAACCACGTTTAACCGATCCAAATTTTTCCAGGTCGTTCAATACCTTTTTAGCCAGGTTAACCGGTACGGCAAAACCATAACCTTCGTACGAACCGGTGTGCGATGCAATGGCCGAGTTAATACCTATGAGTTCACCTTTCGTGTTTACCAATGCTCCACCGCTGTTACCGGGGTTAATGGCGGCATCGGTTTGTATGAACGACTCAATAGCCTTGTTTAAGCGGGGGGCTTGTTGCTGCTGCTGATAACGGCTACGGCCAAACGGGTTTTGTTGCTCTTCGTCATCTCTGCCTAAAATACCAATGTTACGGCCTTTGGCGCTTACAATACCTGCGGTAACAGTAGAGTTTAAGTTAAAAGGGTTACCTACGGCTAAAACCCACTCACCCACACGCACATCATCCGAGTTACCTAATTTTACAATAGGCAGGTTGGTGGCGCTAACTTTGATTAAGGCAAGGTCGGTATTAGGGTCGGTACCTATAACTTTAGCTTGCAGGGTACGGTGATCGTTAGTGGTCACTTCCACTTTGCTGGCGTTGGCCACCACGTGGTTGTTAGTTACAATATAACCATCGGTGCTGATAATTACACCCGAACCCGATGCACGTTGCGGCTGGCGTTGCTGTGGTTGCGCACGCTGACCAAACATATCGCCAAACATTTCTTCAATAGGGTCGCGGCCGCTGCCACCACCGCCCTGCTGGGCCGAGTAAGTAGTACGGATATAAACCACAGCCGGTGTAACCGCTGCCGCAGCTTGGGTAAAATCAACATCACCTGCCGATGATACAATGTTTGATGACGTTTTATTGCTGGCAAAATATACTTTCTGACGATCCTCGAAAGTCATCCCATCGGCCGGATCTTTCTCCAATACTTTATAAGTACCGAGCGCCATTGCCCCGCCAGCAAAGGCAGTTAGCAAGGTTAAACCAATTTTTCTCATATTTTTATTTTATCTTTTTATTAAGGTTACTTTTACTTTTCAAATTTAATACCATTAAGACGATAGGAACAATAATAAGTTATTGACATTTTTGTTAAAAAATGTTAAAATACCGAATGGTATAGCTGCTATGTTGTTACAACGTGTTAGGCTTAGTTAATCAGAACGTAAAATGAAGCTTATTTTTTATAAATATCAAGGTGCTGGTAACGATTTTATTTTGGTCGATAATCGCACCGAGCAAATAAACCACCACAATCCTCAGTTAATCAGTCAGTTATGCGACCGTAGGTTTGGCATTGGCGGCGATGGGATGATGTTTTTACAAAATGCTGAAGGCTACGATTTTGAAATGGTTTATTATAACGCCGATGGCCAGCCCAGCAGTATGTGCGGTAACGGCGGCCGGTGCATTGTAGCCTTTGCCAAATACATGGGCGTAATTGACAGTGAGACCAACTTTTTGGCAGTCGACGGCCCGCATTATGCCAAAATTTCAGCAAGCGGCAATTGGGTAAGCCTGCAAATGATAAATGTAGACACCGTAAACCGCGATGCCGATGCGTATGTGATTAACACCGGGTCGCCGCATTATGTACAATTAACCAGTGGCTTGAAGCATAAAAACGTGTATGCCGAAGGTTACGCCATCCGCAATAATCCTACTTACTTGGCCAAAGGCATCAATGTAAACTTTGTAGAACCCTTAGATAACGGCTACTTTGTACGCACCTTTGAACGCGGCGTGGAGGACGAAACTTTTGCCTGCGGTACCGGAGTAACCGCCGTAGCCCTGGCCATGGCCCAGGAAAACAAGCAAACCGGTCATATTAGTACCCCCGTAAAAGTGTTGGGCGGTAAGCTCAACATTAACTTTAATTACGATGGGGTAAAATTTACTGACATTTTTTTAGAAGGGCCGGCAGAGAAAGTGTTTGAGGGGGAGATAGAGGTGGAGATTGATGCTGATTATACAGCGGAAACGCAAACGGTGTAACAGGATGCCTACTTGTATCTTCAAAAAATTTCTCGTTCTCTTTCGAAATAACAGTTTTTTTAAATTTAACCGGAATCTAAACTGTAATTACACACCACTTGCGCTCATCCATAATGAGTACTTACCGTAGTTTGCTATAGCAACACAAACAAATATTCCCTATGAAATTTATTGGTCACGATTCGGATATTATCAATTACCTCGTTAACGACTTGAGCCTGTTGAATGCCGTTATAAAAAACTTTAAAAAGCACGAGGTAGAAGGCAGTCCGGCTATCAGTATATTATTTGAGCTGGCTTATACTGAAGCCGATGTAATGCTGATTTTCAGAGATGTTTTTACCAATGGCTTTGAAACCAACCCTGTTGGAGGCGAGTACCAGATAGACTCCTGCAAGTTTTACCATATTGGCAGCAAGATCTATTTTTCGGCAGACCCAGATGAAAGCGAAGATGGTGTAAATGGCATTTCTGAAGATGATAACGATTTCATTCTCTGCCAAAGTGTGGAAGGTTACCTCTTTGAAGCAGGCACAGAGGATAATCATTAAGAAAAACGATCACCATTAGTGTAATCGGCTCCTATCTAATTACTTTTTAATGGAGAACACAAACGTAGTACCCTCACCATACACGGATTCGGCATGGATACTGCCCTCCAGTTTTTCAACTAGTGATTTTACCGTGCTTAGGCCTATACCGGTACCTTGCTGGTTATAGCGGTCGGTATTACCCAGGGTAAATTTCTCTTCAAAAATGCGGGTAAGGTACTGCGGCTCAATACCTAAACCGTTATCTATTACCTTAAAATTATAACGCTGCTCTTCCTCTCTGAACAATATACGGATTTGCCCCTGTGGTTTATGGTTATAACGTACGGCATTGGTTAGTAGGTTTAAAAAAATCTGCTCCAGCGCAACGCCCGAAGTCCTGATGGTATGCTCTACCAATGGTAGCTGCACTTTAACGGATTCGGGCACGTTTATGAGACGAACGATTTTAGTAAGCAGCTCGTTAAGGTTAACATTATGCTGTCCGGCCAGCAGGGCCGCGGGTGATTTGGAGTAAACCAGCATATCATCTACCATGTGGAGTAATTGCTTAGCGGCGTTTATGCTCATGTTAATGAGCTGCAGGCTTTTTTCATCCTCGTTTTTTTGCAAGCGACGCTGTAGGGCTTGTGATGTTAACAAGATGCTGCTGAGCGGGTTCTTAATATCGTGCGCGGCCATGCTGGCAAATTTCTGTATAAATACGTTCGATTCCAGCAGACTTTCGTTGGCTTGTTCCAATACCTGCATTTTACGACGCAGTTCTAATTGTGCCAATACCTGTCGGCTTAGGGCCTTGAGTGCATTTACCTGCGTTGAGGTTAGCTCTTTAACTTCGGTATCCAATACACAAAGTGAGCCCAGCGGGTAACCTTCATTGTTAACCAGCGGCACACCAGCATAAAAAACAATATTAGGATCGCCCTTTACCACAGGATTATCGGCAAAACGAACATCTGTGCGCGCATCGCTTACCACCATCATTTCATTACCAAGAATTGTATAAGTACAAAATGCTTCTTCCCTGGGCGTCTCTCTTAAAGATGTACCTATGGCCGATTTAAACCATTGCCTTTGACCATCTATCAGGGTGATAAGAGCTACGGGGGTCTGGCAAATCTCAGATGCCAGCAGGGTAATAGAATCAAAATCTTCTTCCGCCAGCGTATCCAGTATATTATAGGAAGCTAATGAAGCCTGGCGCTCATCTTCGTTTTTAGGTAATGGAACTGTAGACATATAAATCAGGGTCCGGCAAATATCAGGCAAATAAATCTACGATATATAAATGATCTTTTTGTTTAAAAAAACTTACAATATAATGTTATGCTAAACATTACTTTACCACCCGCCCTTTCCACTGGTATTTGCTGGTGTTTCCAATTAATCCTACATAAACAAAATATAAAATATGTATGGGCGATAGTATAACCAGCAAACCAATTAACCCCGAACGCTTAAAAAAAGCAGTAATGGGCAATAAAAAAGCAGCTTCAAATAAATATTTAAGCAGCAGTTGCAGGCCAAAGAGCTGCAAAAAGGCAATATTGTAAAAACTAAGACAGGCGTTTATAAGCATGCTTAAATTAAACAGCCATATACAAACCGCAAGGGCTACTACACTTTTATCTTTATACTTGGTTGATTTGGATGCCCAGCGGCGGCGCTGCTGTAAAAAATCGGCAAGGGTTGGCTTAGCATGTGTGTACACTATGGCCTCGCGCTCCTTTAAAAAACCGATGCGGTCAGGGTAACGCTCGGCAACCTTTTGCAATAAAAGTTCATCATCTCCCGATGCCAAGTCGTCTATACCGGTAAAGCCGCCAACCTCGTAAAAAACATCTTTACGATAAGCTAAATTAGCTCCGTTACAAGTAGATGCTCGCCCGTTACCTATAAAAGATGCACCAATACCTATCAAATACGAAAACTCCAGCGTTTGTAAACGTTCGAACAAACTCTTTTCCTGGAAGTAAGCTACGGGCGATGAGATCATGACCGGCTGCTCGGTTTCATAATAACTGACTACACTGCTCAACCATTGCGGCCCCATTCGGCAATCGGCATCGGTGGCTACCATGAGGTTGCCGGTAGAAAGTTTAATGGCTTCGGCAATAGCTTTCTTTTTATAAGAATTAAGCTTTTGAGCTTCGTTTAATTGCAGGAGCTTGATACCTTGCGATGCGTAGCTCAGAATTATCTCGGCAGTTCGGTCGGTTGAGTGGTCGTCTACAATAATAATCTCGAGCAGATGTTTGGGATAGTCCTGCGCCAGTATGTCTTCAATAGTTAAGGTGATGTTTTCCTCTTCGTTTCGGGCGGCAATCAGCAGGGTTACTTTGGTGCTGAGCGTAGCTGAATTAGCCCTGACTTTTGGCTTGCGTAAAGCAGCCCAACCTTTAATTAAATAAACAAGCACAACCAGGTACAAACCAGTGAGCAGCAATACAATGCAACTATAAATTATTATCAAAGATCTTTAATTTAAAAACAAACACAGAACCTAATATAGCCGGAACAATAATATTGGTGAACCAGATTAAAGCCACTGAAGCAATAACTGCAATGTGCTGTTGAGTAACGTATTCAAATAATTTATCGGCCGTGGCACTACGCACGCCAATATCCACTATATCAATAGTAGGCAAAACTGATTGAATGAAAAAGAACACAAAGGTTAACAACATGATCTTAAACATCGGTATTTCGGGCAGCAGCAGGTGCATAATTAAGTAATACTGAAACGAATAGGTAGCAAACCGAAAAACGCAATATCCCATAATGTGCAGCAGCTCTTTAAAACGGTACCTTTTCATCACATCAAAAAATCGATGATATTTTTTAAGAAAAGGTATGCTATTCAGTAAAAACACTACCCACCGTACGTTAAAGTAAAAAATGAGCATCAGTAACATAAAGCCAATGCCAGTGGTTAAAAACCCGATATACAACCACTGGTTTATACCTAAGAAATAGTAAATAAACCACAGCAACGATGCCGAACCTACCACGCTGGTTACTACCAGCTGACCAAATGTGCCCACTGCCATGGCAAAAACACCATGTACCCGCCTGCGCGACGGTAAAAACATTACCCGGCCCCCAAATTCGCCCCAGCGGTTAGGTGTAAAAATAGCCAGTGACAAGCCACAAAAAACCGACTCAATAGCCTGCCATAAAGTAATCGGCGCCCACTTATGCGTTAAGTATTGCCATTTCATGGCTTCTAATAAGTAATTAAATACCATTAAAACAACAATGAAAGCAATTACAGCAACGGCATGCACGCGTCCAACCTGGGTAATCAACTCCTGAAAATGCTGTAATCCCTCGTTATTACTGAGCCTGCGGAAAATAAAGGTAAACGTAAGCACCAAAATACCGGCCTTAACCAGCCACGAGATCCATTTTTTTGCGGTAGCAGTCAAAATCTATTGCTTAACTAATTTTGTGCAATGTTATTAAAAAAGGCAAGGTATAACCCAACGTTTTTATAATTAAGTAATATTTGGCATAAAACCAATATTAATTCTGTTTCAAAACAAAAGCCTCTCTCCGGTAAAGGAAAAGAGGCTTTGTTAAAAACTATTATTCTAATATTAATTTCCGCTTTGTTTAGCTTCTTGTTTAAGCTGATCATTAGCAACGATAACAATCTCTACACGGCGATTTTGAGCACGGCCGCTATCGGTAGTGTTATCGGCAATGGGCTCATTAAAGCCTTTACCTTGTGTGGTTAAACGGCCCGAACCAACTCCATGTGAAGAAATATAAGCTTTTACAGCTTCGGCTCTGCGAACAGATAGGTCTTGATTGTGGCTGGCACTGCCGGTATTATCAGTATGGCCTACAATTAAAATATTAGTTTGCGGGTTATTGGTTAACGAGGTTGCTAAGTTAGTTAAATTGCTTTGAGCAGCAGATTTTAACGCAGTTTTATCTACATCAAATAAAATACCTGAATCAAATTTCACCAAAATCCCTTCGCCCTGACGCTCTACTGTTGCACCTGGTACTGTTTGTTTAATTTCGGCTGCTTGTCTATCCATTTTACGGCCAATAAAAGCACCTGCGGTACCACCAACGGCGCCACCAATTATAGCACCCAATGCAGTATTACCTGCGCTTTTACCTATAATGGCACCAATAGTTCCCCCTGCACCGGCGCCTATAGCTGTTCCTTTTTGTGTTTTAGTTAATGAATCGCAACCGGCGCCAAATAATACGGTAGTAGTTAAAGCTACGGCAACAACGGCTGTTTTAAATTTTAAAGTTTTCATGTGAGTATGTAACATTTATGTGATTAATATAGGCAAAGCTAATGCCAAAGTATATAGAATACTATACAGCCCAATGGTTTAATACCATTTGAAACCTTACAGTTAAAAACTTTAATTTTCAAATTATTTTATTGTTGCTTTGCTTAATGTACGGTGTCCTTAAAAGTGTCTATTTAGTATAATATACAGGCAAGTATTGCACAACGTTTATTGCCGGCCAATCAAAAATTTCTCAATGGCGTATAAATAAACGATATTCAAACCAAAATTAACGGTCTTGATTAACATTACGCCAGCTCAGCGTACCTGGAAAATATTTAAACGCACCAAACCGGCTGTAGCTGGTTTGGTGATTATTATTATGGCTGCGTTTGCAGCAGTGTTGGGCTATTTAATTATGCCCGATGATAGTGCCAACGCCAACCACATGAACCTTGCCCTAAGTTTAAAAAAGCCGGGTACTACATTTACGCTGTTGCTTGTACCTAAAGAGGATAAGGCAGAAGCGGTTAATATACTTCATAAAATGCTGTTTGGTAAACCGTTCCGGTATCAGGAAGTACCCATCAAAAACCATCTGTTTAAAGGCGACTCTATAATTGTTGACGAATATTTAAGCGATGAAGATAAACCCGAACGCAAGGCATACGCTCTTGCTCAAATAGCAGCCAGTAAAATACCTGAAAACCAATTTGTAAAACAACATATTACCACCCGCACCTTTTGGCTGGGTACCGATATTTATGGCCGCGATATGTTAAGCCGCCTTATATTGGGCGCGCGCGTTTCGTTGGCAGTTGGCTTAATGGCCGTACTAATCAGCTTACTAATCGGTGTTACTGTAGGCGCGTTAGCGGGTTATTACGGCGGCTGGATTGATTCGGCATTGAGCTGGTTAATGAACATTTTATGGTCGTTGCCGGCATTGCTGCTGGTAATTGCATTATCGTTTGCATTAGGTAAAGGCCTATGGCAAATATTTATTGCAGTGGGCTTATCTATGTGGGTAGAAGCCGCGCGTTTGGTGCGCGGGCAGGTCATCAGCCTTAAACAAGCCGAATATATTGAGGCGGCAAAGGCCTTGGGTTATACCAACAGACGTATTATTTCCCGGCATATTTTGCCTAATATGATAGGCCCGGTATTGGTAATTGCCTCGTCTAACTTTGCCTCGGCAATTTTGCTGGAAGCCGGGTTAAGCTTTTTAGGGTTTGGCGCACAACCGCCGGTACCCACCTGGGGTGGCATGATACGCGAACATTATGGCTATATTGTTATGGATGCGGCTTATTTAGCCGTGTTACCGGGCCTCGCTATTATGCTTATAGTATATGCTTTTAACCTGGTTACTACCGGTTTGCGCGATGCTTTCGATATAAAATCACAAAACATACGCTTGTAAAATTATTTTTCTAATTTAGAACTTCTAAGAACACGAATGCAGAATAATATCCAAGAAGGTTCAGGCGAAGATGAATTAGTAAAGCTGCTGCTTAAACGGCAATGGGAATTAAATTCATTACTGGAGGTAACACAAGCCATCAATAAAAATACGGCAGCACCGGTGTTGCTGCAAATGCTTGAAGTTATTTTAAAAAATTACCTGCAGGTGGGCAAGCTCCGCTTCTTAATTGAAAAGCAGGGCGGCTATGTATGCGTATCCAAATATGGCGGCGATTTTGAAGGTGTGCCGGCATTGCACAAAGCCTGTTCTTTGCTTAAAAAAATAAAATCGCCTACGGCCCTAACCGGTTATACCGATGCCATACTCAATTCATACAATTATTTTATTCCCATATATCATAAAAACAGGCCGTTGGCTTATGCCCTTATTGGTGATTTTGCCATATCGGGCGAAATAATGAGCAATGACCTTAACTTTATGCAAACGCTTATCAATGTAATTGTAGTAGCGTTAGAAAACAAGAAGCTGTTTCGCGAACGGTTGCAGGCCGAGCGTTTTCAGCGCGAGATGGAGCTGGCCGTTGAGGTACAAAACATGCTCATTCCGGTAAAGATCCATAAAGATAAAGCCGTTGAGGCCAGTGCCAAATACTTACCGCATCAGGACATAGGAGGCGATTATTTTGACTTTTTAAGGCTCAACGAAGATGAGTTTCTGTGGTGTATTGCCGATGTATCGGGCAAAGGAATATCGGCCGCTTTATTGATGGCCAATTTCCAGGCCAGTTTAAGGGCATGGGTAACGGTAGAAAGCGATCTCTCGGCCGTAGTTAAAATGCTGAATACCATTGTAATACGCAACACCAAAGGAGAGCGATTTATTACGCTGTTTTTAGCCAAGTATAACGAAAAAACCCGCAAACTGAATTATATTAACGCCGGGCATAATCCGCCCTTGTTATTTAACGGACAAGCAGTAATCCAGCTTAAAGCCGGTACCACCATGATAGGGGTTTTTGATGATCTGCCCTTCCTGACACCCGGCGAGGTAAGCATTGAACCCGGCAGCCTCGTATTTAACTATACCGACGGCTTAATGGATTATGAATTGGAGCAGGACATCCGCTGGAATGAGGCCAAACTGGTTAACTATGTAATTGAGAACGGCCACCTATCACCCAATAAATTTAACCAGACCCTGATGGATCACCTGGGCCGGATCATTAAAGGAAAACGTATTGACGATATTACGTTATTGACTTTGAGGATAGTTTAGGATTAGAAAAAAGACACAAAATTTTTGTGTCTTTAAGCAATGGATAACAGTCAATTTTTAGAAAAAACAATGTAGAGACACAATACTTTGTGTCTCTTATAAGTTAAAAAAGTTAATGTTAGAGGCAAAGGCTATTAAAAAGAAAATCTTAACTAAAAAACCAATCCAGGAGATTATTCCGCTATTGGCCCGTTATCAGCACGAATTGATGGAGGCCGGTTGTGATGAGGCCGGGCGTGGTTGTTTGGCCGGACCTGTGTTTGCCGCGGCTGTTATTCTTCCAACTGATTTTGAACACAGCCTGCTCAATGATTCCAAGCAACTTTGCGAAGCCGACCGCTATGCCCTACGTACCGAAATAGAACAATGCGCTATAGCTTATGCCGTGGCTTCGGTGAGTAATATTGAAATTGACGAGATTAACATTCTGAACGCATCGTTTTTAGCTATGCACAGGGCCATTGATCAATTGCACATTAAACCCGAATTTTTAATTATAGACGGTAACCGTTTTAACAAATATCAAACCACGCCCCACCAATGCGTTATACAGGGCGATGGTAAGTATTTCAGCATAGCGGCAGCATCCATACTGGCTAAAACCTACCGCGACGATCACATGCAGCAATTAGCCGCAGAACATCCTGAGTATGATTGGCATACCAATAAAGGCTATCCAACCATAAAACACCGTAACATGGTAATACAGCATGGGTTTACACCCCATCACCGGCGTACTTTTAATGTCACAAATCCACAATTAAGTATCTTTTAATTTTGATTACCCCCTCAGGGTTGATATTTTTGTTACCAACCAATTAACCCTGTGAAAATACTTATCCTTACTCACCTTGCACCGTTTCCGCAAAACAGCGGATATCCTATTGTAGTGGGTAATACCATCAGGGGGTTAATTAATTCGGGGCACCAGGTTTCGCTGTTTTCCCTTAATCCTCAAAAGCAAAAGGGAAGCCATACCCATGCAGCCGACGAACTGATTAGTCAGATCAATTATTACTGTCATTATATAGATACCAGCATATCGCTCAAGCATGCTTTTTTAAGCTTATTTAACCATAAACTGTACACCGTTGACCGGTACTATAACGCCGAATTTGAACGCCTGCTGATTAAAGAAGTGCAAAGCGGCGAGTACGACATCATACAATTTGAAGGTTTGTTTGTAACACCCTACCTGCTTTCTATTAACAAGTTCACTAAGGCTAAGCTCATTTACCGCGCCCACCATATAGAGTACCTGGTTTGGGAACGCTTAGCCAAGCAAAAGAACGACCCTGTTAAAAAATTGTACCTGCGCATGATAGCTAAGCGCATTAAACAATATGAACTCCAGCAGTTTGATCTGTTTAACGCAATAGCGGTTTTTACTAATCAGGATAAGGAAACTATACAACAATACAGCTCTGCAAAAATTCCTGTAGAAATTTTACCGGTAGGGTTAGACTTATCTCGCTACCAGCCCGATTACCGCAAAACCGAATTTCCGAGCCTGTTCTTTTTAGGAGCTATGGATTGGATGCCCAACCGCGAAGGCATCGAATGGTTCTTAGATCATTTTGCTGCTGAACTCACTGATGGTGATCTGCGTGCGCGTTTCTATGTAGCAGGCAACGATATTCCCGAACGCTTTGATGATTACGAAGTAGTAGGCAAGATATATATTCACGGCGAAGTAGATGACGCGCTGGAGTTTGTGAATACCAAGGCTATCATGATTGTCCCGTTGCTCTCGGGGGGGGGAATGCGGGTAAAAATTGTAGAGGGAATGGCTATGCAGAAATGCATCATCTCTACCTCATTAGGTGCCGAGGGTATTAACTACCAGCAAGGCGAAAACATCCTGATTGCTAACACGCCACAAGAATTTTACCGCGCTATTAAACGCTGCATTACCGACGAAAATTACTGCAAGCGCATTGGCCTTAATGCCCGCAAATTGGTAGAGGAGCAGCACGATACCCACAAAATAACCGAACGCCTGGTAACATTTTACCAGCACACGCTTTCTGCCTGATATTGAGCCTATTTTTGTTACTTTTGCGGCCAAGAACACTTTTTTCTATGAAGAATACTGCTTTAACTGATATACATATTAGCGAAGGTGCTAAGATGGTACCTTTTGCCGGTTACAATATGCCCGTACAATACGTAGGCATTAATGCCGAACACGAAACCGTGCGTAAAGCCGTTGGTGTATTTGACGTAAGCCACATGGGCGAATTTATTTTAAAAGGCGATAAAGCCCTTGATTTAATTCAGCAGGTAACCAGTAACGACGCTTCTAAATTGTACAACGGTAAGGTTCAATATTCTTGTTTGCCAAATGACCAGGGTGGTATTGTAGACGATCTGCTGGTTTACCGTATAAACGAGGAAACCTACATGCTGGTGGTTAACGCATCGAACATAGAAAAAGACTGGAACTGGATTAGCCGGTTCAATACTTACGGTGTGGATATGAAAGATATCTCCGACCGTACCTCACTATTGGCCATACAAGGCCCCAAAGCCACCGAAGCCTTGCAAAGCTTAACCGAAATTGATTTAGGATCGATGGAGTACTACACTTTTGTAAAAGGCAAATTTGCCGGTGTGGATAATGTAATAGTTTCAGCCACGGGCTATACCGGTGCTGGTGGTTTCGAAATTTATTTTGACAACGAGCACGCCGAAGAAATTTGGACTGCTGTGTTTAAAGCAGGTGAGCCTTTTGGCATAAAACCAATTGGTTTGGGCGCCCGCGATACTTTGCGTTTAGAAATGGGCTTTTGCCTTTACGGTAACGATATTGACGATACTACCTCTCCATTAGAGGCGGGTTTAGGCTGGATCACCAAGTTCACTAAGCCGTTTACCAATTCTGAAACTTTACAGGAACAAAAGCAACAGGGCATTGCCAAAAAACTGGTTGGCTTTACCATGATAGACCGCGGCATACCCCGTCATGATTATGAGATTGTAGATGCTGACGGCGCTGTTATTGGCCGTGTAACCTCGGGCACCCAATCGCCATCGCTGCAAAGGGCTATAGGCATGGGTTATGTCAATAAAGAGTTCGCTAAAGAAGGCGGCGAGATCTACATCAAGATCCGCGATAATAAAATCAAAGCACAGGTAACCAAGTTGCCGTTTTTGAAATAACCCCCCAGCCCCCTAAAGGGGGAGCTTAATAGCTAAAACATGAACGATATTCAGTTCCCCCTTCAGGGGGTTAGGGGGTTAGAAGTTTGCCTTACCCCGGCATTGCTTCCGCTATATAATGTTGAAGATTTCATCGTGGTCATTATTGACATCTTCCGGGCTACTTCCTCTATATGCTATGGCATAGAAAATGGTGCCGAGGCCATTATCCCGGTATCGGAAGTAGAGGAATGTGCTGCATACCGCGAAAAGGGTTTAAATTACTTACTCGCTGCTGAACGCAATGGAGAAGTGGTGGCCGGGTTCGATTTTGGTAATTCGCCATTTGCCTATACGCCCGAAAAGGTGGCCGGTAAAACGGTAGTACTTACTACTACCAACGGTACGCATGCGCTGCATTTATCGCGTAAGGCTAAAAAGATCGTGATCGGGTCGTTTTTAAACTTAACGGCTCTTTGCACCTGGTTAAAAACACAGAACGAAAATATCCTGTTGGTTTGTGCCGGTTGGAAAAACAACTTTAACTTAGAAGATACCTTGTTTGCCGGTGCGGTTGTGGAACAACTTAAAAGTGGCAATTACAAGCTGGACGACCCTGCGCTGGCGGCAAATGACCTGTTTCAGTTAGGTAAAGATGATATTGGCTTGTACCTCCAAAAAACATCGCACGGCGAACGCCTGAAAAAGCTGGGTATAGAAAAAGACATAGCTTTTTGCCTGCAAGTTGATTTAACCACTGCTCTTCCTATTTTAAATGGCGAAAAACTTGTAAAGTTATAGGTTTACATTACCCATCAGCGCTGCTATTTAAGCTTAAAGTTTGCATACCTATTTATAGTAAGAGTTATATTAATTCAATAATTAATATATTAGAGCGCTATTTAATCCTTATATCCTTGTTAGTAAAAACCTTTGGCAGCGCTGTTTACGGTATAGAAGCTACTACCATTACCGTAGAAGTTAATATTGCTGCCGGTACCAAATATTTTATAGTTGGCCTGCCCGATGTAGCCATCAAAGAAAGCTACTTCCGCATAGAATCGGCCTTGAAGAACTGCGCTTTTAAAATGCCCCGCCAGCAGGTGGTGGTTAACATGGCCCCGGCCGATATCCGCAAAGAGGGTTCGGCTTACGACCTGACCATTGCCACAGCCGTGCTGGCAGCCAGCGGCCAGTTAGAGGCGAACGACCTGGATAAGTACATCATTATGGGCGAACTATCGTTAGATGGCGGCTTACAGCCCATTAAAGGTGCCCTGCCCATAGCCATACAGGCCCGTAAAGAAGGATTCAAAGGGTTCATCCTCCCTAAGCAAAATGCCCGCGAAGCAGCCATAGTAAACGATTTGGAAGTTTACGGTATTGATAACATAAAAGAAGTAGTAGGCTTTTTTAGCGGCGATACCCAGTTGGAACGCACCGTGGTAAATACCCGTGAAGAATTTTACAACAGCCTTTGCAATTATGCCAGCGACTTTAGCGAAGTAAAAGGTCAGGAAAACATTAAGCGTGCATTGGAAATAGCCGCTGCAGGTGGCCATAATGTAATATTGATAGGTCCGCCGGGAGCTGGTAAAACTATGCTGGCCAAGCGCATGCCATCTATTATGCCACCGTTAAGCTTGCAGGAATCCTTAGAAACCACTAAGATACATTCGGTAGCCGGTAAGCTGGCTGCAGCCGATGCCCTGGTTACTACCAGACCTTTCCGATCGCCTCACCATACCATAAGCGATGTAGCACTGGTTGGCGGCGGCAGCAACCCTCAGCCGGGCGAAATTTCGCTGGCACACAATGGTGTATTGTTTTTAGATGAACTGCCCGAATTTAAACGAAGCGTATTGGAAGTAATGCGCCAACCGTTAGAAGAACGCCGGGTTACTATATCCCGCGCTCGGTTTACGGTAGATTATCCCTCAAGCTTTATGCTGGTGGCCAGTATGAACCCCTGCCCATGTGGATATTATAATCACCCCGAAAAAGATTGCGTTTGTCCGCCGGGTGTAGTGCAAAAGTACCTGAGCAAAGTATCGGGTCCATTGCTTGATCGGATAGATCTTCATGTGGAAGTAACGCCGGTAAACTTTAACGAACTCGCATCCGAGCGCGTTTCGGAAAAGAGCGAGAGCATCCGCGAGCGTGTGATCAAAGCCCGTGAAATACAGATAGAGCGCTTTGGCGATGAAGCCGACTTGCATTCGAACGCGCAAATGAGCACCAAAATGGTGCGCGATGTTTGTAAGATAAGTGATGCAGGGCAAACCTTGTTGAAAAAAGCTATGGAAAAGCTTGGCCTATCGGCAAGGGCGTATGACCGGATCTTGAAAGTAGCCCGTACCATTGCCGACCTTGCCGGTAGCAACGATATACAACTGGAACACCTGGCCGAAGCTATACACTTCCGCAGCTTAGACCGTGAGGGTTGGGCCGGAAATTGATCTTAAAAGCAATATGATGCAACAACCCGCTAATTCAACTTTTAAAGCATTACAAATGATAACTTTGGCGTTATGCAGTGGTGTTATCCTGTTTTTATTAGTAGCCATATTTATTAACCAGCATAAGCTGGTGCTTATGCCTGCTAATGACCCAAACACTATAATTATTTATATTGCTATTGCATTAAGTATAGTATCTGTAATATCAAGTAATATATTGTTCAATATACTCCTTAAAAAAATTGACACTAATACTTCAGTTAAAGAAAAGTTTACAAAATATGTGGCAGCGTATATCACCCGGTATGCATTATTAGAAGGCGCCGCACTTTTTAATGTGGTAGCACTTTTATTAAGCGGCTGTTTAATTAGCGCCGGGGTAGCGTTGATGCTAATTATATTTATGTTAAGCATCCGTCCTCAGCGTAGTAAAACAATAGAGGATCTTAAAATATACTATCCTGATACCCTGGAGTAAATAATAAACTTATACTTTCGTGTTGTAACAGCTATCAATACATGCTTGCCGACCAATTAAAAACAGAGACACTGACCAATCATCAGCAATTAGAAAAATTGTTAGTAGACAGAATGAGAGCTATTCGCTCTCTGCAAGATTATATAGGTCTGTTACAGATTTTCTATAGCTATTTTGGTGGTTTAGAGGAGCAAATAGATCAATACATTACTGCAGCTGAACTGCCGGATTACCAGCAGCGCCGCAAGTCGGCCGCTTTAGTGAAAGATATTGAAGACCTGGGTGGAACGCCCGTAAAAAAGGCAAGCGGAGGCTCTCTTCCTACTATTAAAAACACGCTGCAGGCCTATGCCGCAATGTATGTAATTGAAGGATCTACGTTGGGTGGTAAGATCATTAGCAAAATGATGGCACAACAATTGCGCATAACCGATGATAAGGGACTTTCGTTTTTCAGCGGATATGGAGATAATACTGGTACCATGTGGGAAAAGTTTAAGCAGGTCTTAAATTTACAGTCCAAATCTGCATACGAAGAGAGCGAAATTATCAATACAGCTAACCAAACTTTTATTAAGTTTAAAAACTGGGTCGATTTGCTATCGGTTTAATCAGTATATAATGGCATTTTAACTTGGCCAAAAACTTATTATACAAATAATTAAAAATCACAAGTAAAATATATTGTAAGTTTGTAATACTTCACAACTGCATCTATGGATAATAATTACGTTAAAAAGATCGTCATATTCGATGATGATGAAGATATCCTTTCTATCTGCGCTTATATTTTGGAGGAACAAGGCTGGGAGGTGCATACTTTTACAGACTGTAACAACATTGCCGAAAAAGTATCTACTGTCATGCCAAGTGTTATTTTAATGGACAACTGGATACCCGATACAGGCGGTATTGTTGCTACGCAAATTCTCAAGAATAGCGTTGAATTAAAAAACATTCCTGTTGTGTACTTTTCGGCCAATAGCGATATTCAGTTACTGGCCGATCACGCCGGAGCCGAAACCTACCTGGCTAAGCCCTTTGATTTGGACGAATTGGAAAGAACAATTAACGAAGTTTTGCAAAAAGCATAGATAGCACGTGTTTATACACCAAGTAAAGGAACTGCATCATAAATTTATTAATTAACAATGCACGTAGAGATAGGGTTGAAGCTTTAAATTGGCAATGGCAAAAATGTTTTTAATGTGTTGGAATTTTTGTTCAATATAAAAAAGAAACATTTTCTTTATAAATTAGATAACTCTATGGGCGCATTCACAGTGCAGCTCTTTTTCTTAATATAACTTTATAACTACCTGGTATAACGATTAATAATATCCAATATCACTTTGTTTTTTTGTAACTGCGGTAAATAATCAAATAAAATATAATGCTTATCCGGGTCTGATGTTAGGGCCAGCTCCAGGTTGCTCAAAGCATCATTATAATCGCCTTTGGCAAATAAGTAAGCAACCATTCGGTAATATAATTCGGCGGCTTCGGGGTTATTCTTAATAGCGTTGGCAATTACGGCAATGGCATCAACCAGTCGTTCCTGTTCATATAAAATAGAAGAGTAATCTAACCAGGCATCAACATCAAGCGGGTTAAGTTCTACAACTTTATCATACGCAATTTCGGCTTCGGTCATATGCCCCAATTTGTACTCGGCATCGGCAATGGCAAACCAGTAATCGGCACTCAATGCATCCAGGTCGAGTGCTTTACGGTAAAAATGTAGTGCTTCAAAATATCGTTCTTCAAAATCTAATGTTACCCCAATACCAAACCAGGCATCGGCCAGTTTGCTATCCATACGGACCGCTTTCTTATAAAAAGATCTTGCCTCATCCATTTGCTCCAGCTTTTCGTAGCATTCGCCAATGGCACAATAAGTATCGGCATTGGGTTGCTCATACTCAAATGTTTGGCGGTACACTTCAATGGCTTCGGCATATTTTTCCAAATTTACCAGGGCATTACCTTTATTAAAATAAGCTGAAGCAAAACTATCTTTAATTAATATGGCGTAATCGTAAGCATCAATAGCTTTTTCAAACAGGCTTAGTTTGGTAAATGCATTACCCAAATTATACCAAGCAGCATAACTATAAGGTTCGTTATCTATATATTGCTGGTAAAACTGGATGCTCTCTTGTTGGTTGTCTATCACATCGTAACAAAAAGCCAGCTCATAAAGGGCGTCCTGGTTTTCCATATTCTGTTTCAGGCACTCTTTTAAAAAATGGATAGCCAATTCATAATCGCCCATGTTTTGATGAACATAAGCCATGTGCAACAGAATTTCGTCGGTTTCTTCGGCCATCTCAAGAGCCTTTTCATAATTTTCCAGGGCTTCGGTATAACGGTCTAAACTTTCGTATAAATTACCCCTTATAATGTAAATATCTGCATCCGATGCTTCTAATAATGCGGCTTTATCTAAAGCAGCAAAAGCCTCGGGCACCTGGTTGGTTACCACTAAGAGTTGTGCTTGCTTAATTAAAAACACAGCTGCAAAAGGATGTTGGTTACGGGCATACTCCACTACCTGAAGCGCCTTAACCGCATCGTTCTTTTCTATATAATAATCAATAATGTTTTCAAATGCCTGTGCATCAAAAAAGTACTGATCATGATTGCGGATCATCTCCTCATATCGCTCTACCGAAAATTTGGGATCTTCAGTAAAACCAAATTCATATTCATCTTCCATCTGATCGTAATTACAGGTATAATCTCAATTTACTACAATAGAGGCATAATAACAAACCTTAATTGAGTTCAAATTACAATTATAAGGCATTCGTTAACAATTTAGTTTTCAACATTAAAACTATGTGGATAAATTTCTTATTAATACACTGATTATCAGCAGGTAGTTAATAACCATATTAATCTTTCATTTTCAAAAAACAATATATGCCTTAACTGTAATTTTACATTAGCGTAGCAGTACTTTTACTGTTCGATACTTGTAAGTATTGAACGTTTAAACACACTGCTTTGTTGTAACAAGTAGTCGGCTTACAAGTAGTCGGCAATTATTGCATAAAAATGTCGTTTACAACACAAATTAAATTCGATTTATAATATCTTGCCCACAAATTAAAAAAATGACTACTTACGGTAAAAAAACAATAGGGTATGTACTATGCGGCGCAATGCTGGTTGGTTTGGAGGTTACTGCACAGGTCGCCCCGCCGCCGCCATCTCCAGAATTGCCTAAAACTTGGCATGTAATGGATCTTAAAACCGAGGGCTATTATGGCATCAGCCTCAATAAAGCTTACCTGGCATTGAAGGGTAAAAAAAGCAAACAAGTAGTAGTAGCTACTATTGATAGTGGTATTGACACACTGCAAGCCGATTTGAAACCTGTTTTATGGACCAACATTAAAGAAAAGCCGGGCAATGGCAAAGATGATGATGGGAACGGATACATTGACGATATGCATGGCTGGAACTTTTTAGGCGGCCCCGGAGGCAAATGCGATTTTACCGAAACCACCGAAGAAGTGCGCGAGTATAACCGCCTTAAAGGCAAATATGCCGCGGTTACCGAAAGCGCTGCGCCCGATAAAAAGGAGTTTGCCTACTGGCAAAAGGTGAAAGTTACGTACGATTCTACCATTGCACGCTCATCGAAAGAGAGTGTACAATTATCGCAAATGATGAATGTATTAATGGTAACCAGCGGCTATGTTAAAAAGGCATTGAAGTTACCTGCCAATGGCACCTTCAAACTGGCCGATTTAAGTAAGCTACAAGCCACTAACGATACCGTTGTACAAAGCAAAAACGTTTGGTCTTACTTTTTTACAGAGGAAGGCCCAACCGCTACTAACGATAAGATTATCAAAAGCCTGAGTGAATATTTAACCAAGCTTAACAATGACATTAATCCCGATTTGGAATCGCGTCAGCGCATTGTGGGCGACGATCCAAACGTTTGGGACACCAAGCCATACGGTAGCGGGCTACTCAAATTTGACGATGCCTCGCACGGCACTGGTGTAGCCGGATTAATTGGCGCCGTGCGCGATAACAAGTATGGCATTAATGGCGTGGCCGATAATGTGCGCATGATGGCTATTAAAGCTGTGCCTAACGGCGATGAATACGATAAAGACATTGCTAAAGCTATTCGTTACGCGGTGGATAATGGTGCTAAAATTGTAAATATGAGCTTTGGTAAAAAGATCTCTCCGCATAAAAACTGGGTAGATGAGGCCATTAAATATGCAGCCGACCATGATGTACTGCTGGTTCAGGCATCGGGCAACGATCATTTAGATGTAGACGTAAATCCCGAATTCCCGAACGATACGTTTGAAGACAGCTCTGTTACCGATATTGATAACCTGATCAGCGTTGGGGCATCGGGTGCTAAGTTTGACCAAACCTTGGCCGGTACTTTTAGCAACTACGGTAAAAAGAATGTGGATGTATTTGCACCAGGTGTAAAAGTAACTTCGGTTGATAAAGATGCCGAATTTAATACCGCTGATGGTACCAGTTTTGCATCGCCTATAACAGCCGGAGTGGCCGCCCTGCTTTTAGAATATTACCCAGACTTGAGTGCCAAGCAATTAAAGCAGATCATTTTGCAATCGGCTAAACCGTTAACCGGTACCATGGTATTAAAACCTGGCAGCACTACCGAAAAGGTTGACTTTACAACCCTGAGCAAAAGCGGGGGTATTGTTAATGCTTATGAGGCGGTGATGCTTGCTGCGAAAACAAAGGGAGAAAGAAAGAAGTAAGAAACCCCTCCAAACCCTCCCCGGGAGGGTTTGTGAATATCTTATTCTTCAAATTTGGATTGGGGTGACATTTTTTTATAAAAGCTGCTGGGTGAAGCCCTTCCTCCGGGAATGGCAATGGCATTAAATTAAGAAAGATTGCGATACAAATTAATATAGAATAATGAACTTCGAATGCCCCATATCGAATATAACACTCATTATACCATATTTAGAATTGAGGAAATATTGGCCTGAATCCTTAACTTAATGACATTGCCCGGGGAGGGTTTGTGAGGGGCTATTATTTTAAGAGCGCCAGTTGTTTTTAACACTCCAATAACTATATTTGTCACAGAAAATTTTCATTTTAACAACATAATGAGAGAAATACAATTCAGAGAAGCACTTCGTGAAGCAATGAACGAAGAAATGCGTAGCGACGAGAATATATACCTGATGGGTGAAGAAGTAGCCGAGTATAACGGTGCTTATAAAGTTAGTCAGGGAATGTTAGATGAGTTTGGTGCTAAACGCGTTATTGATACGCCCATCTCTGAGCTGGGTTTTGCCGGTATAGCTATTGGTTCGGCCATGAACGGCTTAAAACCTATTGTTGAGTTTATGACGTTTAACTTTTCACTGGTAGCTATCGATCAGATCATAAACGGCGCGGCTAAAATGATGAGTATGAGCGGTGGCCAGTTTTCGGTGCCAATTGTATTCAGAGGACCAACAGGTAATGCAGGTATGTTAAGTTCACAGCACAGTCAGTGTTTTGAGAACTGGTATGCCAACTGCCCCGGCTTAAAAGTGGTAGTGCCATCAAACCCGGCCGATGCTAAAGGTTTATTAAAATCAGCCATTATTGATCCCGATCCGGTTATTTTTATGGAGTCGGAATTAATGTACGGTGATAAAGGCGAAGTTCCTGAAGAAACATATTATACCCCAATAGGCAAAGCTGCCGTAACCAAAGAAGGTACCGATGTAACCTTGGTAGGTTTTGGCAAGATCATGAAAGTGGTTTACGCTGCCGCTGCCGAACTGGAAAAAGAAGGTATCAGTGCCGAGGTGATCGATTTGCGTACAGTTCGCCCTATTGATTATCCAACCATCATCCAATCGGTTAAAAAAACTAACCGTTTAGTATTGGTAGAAGAAAGCTGGCCATTAGGTTCAATTGCTACTGAAATTGCCTTTAAAGTACAAAAAGACGCATTTGATTACCTGGATGCTCCAATACTGCGTATTATGGGTGGCGATGTACCATTGCCTTATGCCCCAACTTTAATTGCCGAATACCTGCCCAACCCTGAGCGTGTAATTAAAGCGGTTAAAGAAGTTATGTACGTAACTAAGTAATATATTAAATTCGTTAATGTAAAGGCTTCGCGTTGGTGGAGCCTTTTTCATTTGATGCAATTATGATTAACTGCAATTAATTATACTGTTGTAATAGGTTTTGTAACATTATATTTTTCAATGAGTTATAAAATATTGTTTGCTTTCTACAAAAATGCACATTACCTTTGCAACATGTTCAAAAGATCGGGCGCATTTAGCTTAGCTTTACTATACACCATTACGGTGTTAGGATTCGCCCTGAACTTACATTACTGCGGTAGCCAGGTAGCATCGGTAAAAATTTCGGCCGTGGCAAAGGATGCAAAATCTGACGTTACCTGCGGCATCAAAATGAACTGCTGCAAAAACCATCAGGTTAAAGTAAAGGTAAAAGACGATCATCAGGCCGAACAAAACTCTTTTTTAGCTAAAGTTTTTGCTTTCGAAATTCCAAAAATACCTTTCGAAGATTTTGTGTTTTCTGCACAAAAGGCCCTGCTCGAAAAACTTTTCGACCGCGGCCCGCCTTCGAGTAAATCGGGCAGCAAAATAGCTACCTATATCAAAAACTGCATTTTCCGTATCTGATCAGTAATAATTGTTCGATGTAACTGCATGGCCTAAAAGGTTCATGCTTATTCATTTTTCCACAATTTTTTACTGATTATTCCATGAAAACTATAAAAATCTTCATAGCCATACTGGCTATCTCTATAAGCGTTGCCAAAGCCCAGTTTGTTAAAGCCGATCTACAAGTTAGCGGCCTCACTTGCTCCATGTGCTCCAAGGCAACCGAAAAATCGTTGCGTACCCTGCCTTTCATTAGTGATATTAAGCCCGACCTGAACCGCAACCTGTTTACCATAATTTTTAAACCTAACAGTCCCGTTAGCCTGGAGCAAATGAGCAAAAAAGTACAGGGTGCCGGCTTTTCTATCAACCAGTTTACGGCCACGCTCGATTTTGATAAACTTAAATTGAGCAACAACAGCTTTAACTACGCTGGCGATACCTATCAGGTATTAAATGCTTCTAACAAAAACCTGGATGGATTGGTGCCGGTAACGGTAGTTAACAAAGGGTTTGCAGCTTCTGCTGTGGTAAAAAAATACAACACTACTGCGGTTGCCGCGTCGGCCAGTGGTAAATCATATAAATTGGTTCTATAAACTGGTGTCATAATGATGAAAAGTATTGTGCTTACTATGGGTATGCTGGCTTGCCTATGTACCGCCATGGCGCAGGAACTGTACGTAAACACCGAGCCAGCCAGCAATATGGCTACCAAATCGTTAGGGATAAGGGTAGAGAACCAGGGTTATTTCAAACCAGAGTTTAAAAACCGCAGCACGCTCGAATTGATGTACGGGGTAAATAAAAACCTCATGGTACATGGAACGGCTTACCTGTCTAACTTTTATCAAAACCAGCAACGGTTTGAAGGGGTTAGCGCTTATGCCAAATATCGTTTTTATTCGGTTGATACGGTGCAACGGCATTTCAGGATGGCGGCATTTGCTAAAATAGCCAGCATTAAAAACCCGATCCCCAACCAAGAAATTGCTTTAGAGGGCGACAATACTGGCATACAAGGTGGGTTAGTTGCTACACAGCTACTACATAAACTGGCTTTATCGGGTTCGGTAAGTTACCTGCGTGCATTAGAGAACCGGGGAGGCTACCAACCTGGTACGAGTAACAGTATAGCCTATACACTATCGGCCGGGTACCTGCTTTTCCCAAAACAGTACACCAGTTACGAGCAAACTAACATAAACCTATACGCCGAATTGCTGGGTAAAACCAACCCAGGCAAAGGGCAGCATTATTTGGATATTGCACCTGCCGTACAGTTCATATTCAACAGTGTGTTCCGGGTCGATCTTTCCTATCGAACTCCGTTAACCAACCGCATGGTGCGCAATACGCAAAACATGTATTTGGTAAGGCTGGAGTATAATATATTTAACCTTTAGCCCCTCCTAAATCCTCCCCGGGAGGGAGGACTTTATAGTACTTTTTTAGCTCCCTTCCTCCCGGGGAGGGGCTTAACTTTATTACCACATGAAAAACTACAGCCTATTACTGATGGCCATGCTATCCACCACCATATCCACTGCCCAACAGCACGACCATATGCAAATGGACAGTGCCGCGCATGGCAAACAGATGAGCCCGCCCGATCACCAGTTGAAGAAACGCAGCCTGGCCGATACCATTAAACCCATGATGATGAGCAGCCAGTTCTCACTCGATTTGCCAATGAACCGCAACGGCTCGGGTA
The DNA here is from genome assembly GCF_042679325.1 of Mucilaginibacter terrae. Lineage (GTDB taxonomy): Bacteria > Bacteroidota > Bacteroidia > Sphingobacteriales > Sphingobacteriaceae > Mucilaginibacter > Mucilaginibacter terrae. The sequence goes on along the minus strand of NZ_JBHTMJ010000009.1, from coordinate 20,217 downwards.
CCTCGTGGATGCCCGACGAAACGCCTATGTACGCCTATATGATTCACGGTAAAAAGTGGATGAGCATGGTGCATGGCAATTTATTTGCGCGTTATACCAATCAGGATATTTTTAAAAAAGGTAGCCGTGGCGGGCAGCAGTTTGACGCACCCAACTGGCTCATGGGAATGACCCAGCGCAAAGTAGGTCGCAACGGTTTGTTTTCGGCCAACGCCATGATCTCGTTAGATCCGTTTTTAGTTGGTCTAAATGGTTATCCGCTGCTTTATCAAACCGGTGAATCGTACAAAGGCCAAAAACTGGTAGATCGCCAGCACCCGCACGATCTTTTTGCCGAGCTAAATATCTCTTACGCGCAACGCATTGCCAAAAACACCGATGTGTACGTTTCGGTGGGTTACCCCGCCGAACCGGCTTTAGGTCCACCGGTGTTTATGCACCGCAGTGCTACCATGAATAATCCTGATGCGCCGTTGCAGCATCACTATGCCGATGCTACGCACATTACCTTCGGAACGGCTACATTGGGTTTCCGCTATAAGGATGTAAAAATTGAAGGCTCGGCATTTAAAGGCCGCGAACCTGATGAAGAACGCAATGGCTTTGATGCGCCCAAATTAGATTCCTATTCCATGCGGTTATCTTACAATCCCTCCAAACACTGGGCCTTACAGATTTCGCACGGCTGGCTTAAAAGCCCCGAAGCGCTGGAGCCAGGCAATAATGTAAAATTATTTACGGCATCGGCCATGTATGCAAAAAAGCTTAATGAGGATAGTCATTTTACGGCATCGCTGGTGTACGGGCAAAACCATTACTCACAGGATGGTAAAACACTGCCTGGTGCGGTGCTGGAAAGTAACCTGCAACTGAACAAAACCGCTATATATGGCACATACACTTACGTGCGCAAAAATGCACATGAACTGGATCTGCATACTTTTGCTAACGACCCTGATTTTAACATCAACGCCATTACTTTAGGAACCAACCGCATACTAACTACCATTAAAAACACCGACCTACGGTTGGGTATGCAGGCTACGCTGAACATATCACCATTGGTTTTAAGACCATTGTATGGTACTACTCCGGTTGGTTTTGAGGTGTATTTGCGTGTTAGTCCGTCGCTTATGAAAATGGTTAGCGGGCATCAGCATAAGGCAGGAATGAAGATGGATGGGATGAATATGTAAGTGAATAGAGAACCTTTGATCGTGCTTTTTTATATATCCCCCAAGGGAGTGTGCGGTTGGACTGTGCGTTAGCGGAGAGGGGTTTAGATCGTCGCTCGGTTAATCCCCTCCCTGCCCTCCCCAGGGAGGGATGAAAAACTCACTGGATCCTACAAACCCCACTGTTTCATTGTTTCGGTAATATGCGCCAGGTGGTGGTTACTGTGCCAGGCGTACATGGCTGCTGTTTTTTGCAAATTTGATGCGCCGGGGCGTTCGGGGTGAACATACGTGCGTTGCCATTCGTCTTCGTTAAAGCTTTCAAACAAGGCAACCATGTGCAGGTGTACCCCTTCTAAAGTTTTCAGTGAGCATTCTATAGGTAAGCGGTAATCGGCTTGCAATGCCCAGCCGGCCTCATCGTACGGTTTAATGGTTGGATTTTCTTCGGTTAAGGTCAGTTTAATACGCATGAGGGCGTTCATGTGGCTATCGGCCAGGTGATGTACTACCTGTTTCAGTGTCCAGCCGCCGGGGCGATAAGGAGTGTTTAACTGCGGCTCGTTAAGACGAATTACCGCGTTGCGCAAACGACCCGGCAGTGTTTGGATTTGGTTTATAATCTGTCGCAAATCTTCGTCGGTATAAGTTAATGGCGCCTGAAAGCGGCCTGTAGGGTAGCGTAAATGTTCGTCGGTAAGTGGGGTACTTGTCATTATTTTAGTTGATAATATATATTAAGGTTATCGTAAAAGCTTTATCTCGGCAATCGTTTGTCTGCCTAAGCAAGTATGTTACTGCATGTTAATTAGTTTTCACATTCTTAAAAATTGAGTGCCGGGTGCTTTTTATGAAAATCGGTAGCATCCTGGTAAATTTTAGCGGCTTGCAGCATTTTGCCTTCGCCAAATAACTGGCCCATAAAGGTAATGCTCATGGGGCGGCCACGCTGGTTAAACCCGTTGGGCAGTACTACGCAAGGGTTACCGGTAAGGTTGGTCATGCTTAAATTGGTGCTCGATGATGGGGTGATGTACAAATCGAGTCCTTTCAGTTTTTCGTACCAGGCCTGTATCAACAAGGTGCGGGCACGGTTAGCCTGTATATATTCCGCCGCCGAAATAAACTGCGAAGCCCTGAATATATTAGGCCATGCATTTTTGTGTTGCTGTACCAGTTGATCGTCTTTATGTGATAACACCAGTTCCTGGAAGGCTGCTCCGGCTTCCGCATCCAATATAAAGATCATGGCACCCACAGGCATTTGCGGGTAATCGATAGGTACCAGTTCTGCACCTAATTCTTTCAACTTAACTAACGTTGCCGAATCGGTAGTATGGTTAGGGATCACACGTTTATTAGCCCCCGAGCCATAATAAGCACGGTCGAAGTCGGCCTTTAGGTAACCTATTTTATAGCCTTTCAAACTTTTTACAGAGCCGTCATAATTAAATGGCGCGGCAATTGCGCTCAAGTCTTTACCATCGGCTCCTTGTATGGTATTGAACACAATGGCCGCATCTTCCACGCTGCGGGCAATGGGGCCAAGCTTATCCATACTCCAGCTTAAAGCCATAGCACCGTACTTGCTCACCCGGCCAAACGATGGCCGCAAACCGGTATCGCCACACTCGGTTGAGGGCGAAACGATAGAGCCTAAAGTTTCGGACCCAATGGCATAAGGCAAACATCCGGCGCTTACCGCCGAGGCCGACCCGGCCGACGAACCGCTGGAACCACGGGTAATGTCCCAGGGATTTTTAGTTTTTCCACCAAACCAAACATCACCCATGGCTAACTCACCCAAAGTAGTTTTGGCAATGAGGATGCCGCCTGCTGCTTCCAGCTTGCTTACTACGGTCGCATCCACGTTCAATTGCTGATCTTTGTAAGCCACCGAGCCAAAGGTGGTTTTATAATCTTTTTGAGCCAGCAAATCTTTTACGCCAAAAGGGATGCCATGCAATATGCCTTTGTACCTGCCTGCCTTAATTTCGGCGTCAGCTTCGGCTGCTTTTTTAAGCGCGTGTTCTTCGGTTATGGTAACGGCAAATAATAGTTTAGGATTATATTTTTTCAGTCGCTCTATAAAAAACTGTGTAAGCTCCACACTGCTGATCTGTTTGGTGCGCACCAGTTCGGCCAGTTGGCGGATAGTATAAAAGGCCAGTTCATCTTTATTAGCAGGTATTTTTAAGCCCGACATTTTATCCAACTTAAAGCCGCTTTTAGCATCGGGCATTATAAAACCCACCGGCACCGGGTTAAAGTTAAGGGCCGGAACTACGCTATTAGGCATGTTCAGTTTATGCAGACTTTCGTAGGAAGTATTAAAGCCGTTAAGCATATTAAGCATAGAATCGGCCTCGGCCGGTGAAAAATGCTGTCCTATAATTTTTTCGGCTTCCTGCACAATACTCACCGTTAAAGGCACAGTTTCCATTTTTTTAATAACGAATGCCCCCGATACAAAGCTCACCATGCCCACGGCTGCCAACGTTAAGTATTTTGTTACACAATTTTTCATCTACAGTAAAAGGTTTGCCCTAATTTAGCGTTTTACAACTGATTTATAAACCTCATGTTGAAAAACTTACTTGCTGCCCTGTTTTGCCTGGGCTTTTTATATACTCATGCCGATACTATTAAAACCGATGTACTGGTTATTGGTGGTACGGCCAGCGGCACGGCTGCCGCCCTGCAATGCGCACGTAGTAAAGTAAAAACCATACTGGTTGAACCCGGCCAGTGGCTGGGCGGCGAGATGACCTCGGGCGGGATGTGTATTGTAGATGCTAACCGCAACCTACCATCGGGGATTTGGGGCGAGTTTCGTAAACAGGTGCTTAATTTTTATAAAAAAACTCCAGGGTACGATACCACGGCCAATGCGGTGCTGCGGTTTGAACCTTACACTGGCGCAGCCATCCTCAAAAAAATGACCGACACGGTTAAAAACCTTACAGTGAAACTTAACACGCCCTGGATCTCCGTTAAAAAGAACGGTGCGGGCTGGGAAGTTACCATTGCCGAGAAAGGGAAGACCAATATTATAAAAGCACAGGTTTTAATTGATGCCACACCAACCGGCGATGTGGCCGCTTTGGCAGGTGTGCAATTCAGCACAGGTTTTGATAGCCGCCAGGATACCGGTGAACAACTGGCCCCCGAAAATGCCATACCCGTAATACAGGATATTACCTGGTGCGCTATTTTAAAAGATTATGGCAAAGCGGCTGATAAAACCATTGCTCAGCCGGCCGGTTACGATCCTTCATTGTACGAAGCGTTGAAAGGAAAAGACCTGCTAAAAATGGTACTGGGCGGTAAACTGCCTAACGACAAATACATGTTGAAATGGGGCGAGGGGGGTAACTCCTTTAAATCGTCGGTTGAATTGCTCGACCCCAAGAACCGGGAACAATTTTATAAGGAAACCCGCCTGAAAGTTTTAGGCCTGATCTATTACCTGCAAACTGTGGGAGGCTTGAAAAACTTTGGCGTAACCGACGAGTTTGGCACACCTGATGGGCTGCCGCCTATCCCTTATATCCGCGAATACCGCCGCAGCAAAGGGCAGATCCGTATGGTGCTAGATGATATTTTAACGCCTTATAGCCGCAGCTCAAAACTATACCGTACCTCTATTGCCGTTGGCGATGCCTCACCGGGCCAGCATTTTGTGGATAAACGCGGACCGCAAACGCCTTACCCGCCATTCCCGGCTTATAGTATTCCATTGGGTTCTGTAATTATTAAGGATGTAGAGAATTTAATAGTGACCGAAAAAGCCTTATCGGCCACGCATTTGATGAGTGCCAGTGCCTTTTATCCATCGGTGCAAATGGTGTTAGGGCAGGGTGCGGGCACGGTTGCCGCTTATTGCGCTTTTTTTAAGGATAATGGAAAAACCACTAAAAATTTAGATGTGCGAACCATACAAGGCGAGCTGCTGGATTTTAAGGGCTATTTGCTGCCCTTTTCGGATGTATCGCTAACCGATCCTAACTTTAGGGCCATACAACAGGTGAGTGCTACCGGTTTATTGCAAGGCATTCAAAAAGTGACCGGTAAAAATACCGCTATATTGTTTATGCCTGATACCACCGTAACCACTGCTGAAGTAGCACCGGTTATTAAAGAAATTTATACACGGGCATTTATATGGTTTAACCGTGTTAAACCAGCCGGGCAGTTTACAGTTGGTAACCTGATTTCCTTCATCAGCGAAATTACCTTGAGCGAGCCTAAACCTCTGCAAGCCGCGCTGGAAAAGCAATGGCAAACAACCTATAAATTTAAACAGGCTTTTGATATTAATCGGCCCATAACCCGCCGCGAGTTTGCCGTACTAACCAACAAATATTTAAACCCTTTTGCAAGAACGGTTGATTTGAGTGGGAAGCTGGTGAATTAGAGACGAAAGAGTAAAAGAATATAGAATCAAGGTTACAGCATTATAACGATCATGTTCATTTCTACGAGCGATAGCATGGCAATACTTCGCTTACCGGTTTGTAGTTTAATATCAGTCTGAGCTTATTGAAAACTTAGCAAAGCGGCGAATGCTTTGACAGGTTCAGCATAAACAGTTCAAGCTATCTATCATTAAACCTTGAGCCGCCACGGATTTTATAATTTATACTGACAATAAACGTAAAAGCACCTTAGATCAAAGGTGCTTTTACGTTAGTAAAATCTTTTCAGTAAAATTAACAATATTATATCAACTTATCGGGCGTAATAGGAAGCTCACGAATCCGTTTGCCGGTAGCATTGAAAACGGCGTTGGCTACGGCAGCACTCATTCCAATCAGGGCAATTTCGCCCATGCCTTTGGCACCCATGGGGTTTACCTTAAAATCGGGTTTGTTTACAAACAGAGCTTCAATTTGAGGAATATCGGCACTGATGGGTACATGATAATCGGCAAAGTTGTTATTGGTGAAACGGCCATAACGGTGGTCTATGGTAGCTTCTTCCATTAAAGCCATCCCAATGCCACCTATGGCGCCGCCTATAACCTGGCTCCGTGCGGTTTTAGGGCTTACAATGTGGCCCGAATCGGCAACGGAAACTACTTTATTGATGCGTACAACGCCAGTTGCGGGGTGAACCTTTACCTGTACAAAATGCACCGAGTAGGAGTAACTGCTATAGTTGCGCATTTCGGGCGTACCTTGCGAGGTAATGGTAACATCAATCTGCGGCAAATTCTTCTCTTTCAGGATCTTTACGTAATCGGGGTTATCCGTACCGCCGTTGCCCAAAAGCTCCTGAAACTTTTGCTTTAATGCCACACAGGCATCATGTACGGCCGAGCCAACAGTAGAAGTAATAGTAGAACCACCCTGCGTTGGCGATGGTGGCAGCGATGAATCGCCCAGTTCAAATTTTATTTTTTGAACGGGTATATTGGTAAAAACTTCGGATGCAATTTGAGTCATGGCCGTGCCGGTACCCACGCCAATATCGGTTACAGCAGTTTGAAGGAGTAAAGTGCCGTCTCTGAGTATCGATGCTTTAACTGTAGCCCGGCCACGGCCTGCACCAAATACCCCCGAACCCACACCATAGCCAATCAACCAGCCGTCTTCCTGTACCGAGCGTGGCTTTAATTTACGGTTGCTCCAGCCTATTTTATCGGCGCCCATCTGGTAAGCTTCTTTCAGGTTTTTAGAACTAAAGGGCTTACCGTTTTCGGGGTCAACATCGGCATGGTTGCGCAGGCGCAGTTCAATAGGGTCAATTCCTAACTTATCGGCCAGCTCATCAATTGCCGATTCGAGCGCAAAAGCACCCGTAGCCTCACCCGGCCCACGCATCCAGGTTGGAGTATTTATATCAAGGGGTACAATTTTATAAACCGTGCTTATACCGGGGCAGGCATACATAAACTTAGTCATGTTCACGGTACCTTCGGTAAACTCCTCAAAGCTGGAAGTTTGTGCCGTAGCCTGATGAACAATACCAGTAAGTTTGCCGTCGGCGGTGGCACTCATGCTAATTTTTTGCCAGGTGTAAGGCCGGTAACCTACTGTATTAAATTGCAGCTCGCGGGTAAGCATCAATTTAACTGGGCGCTTAACCAGTTGGGCTGCTGCTACGGTGGCAATTTCATGCGGCCAGGTGCGCAGGGCATTGCCAAAAGCACCACCTACAAATTTAGCATTCACCTGCACGTTTTCGGGCAAAAGCTTAAACGCTTGCGCAATGGCATTTTGAGTTGATTTTACACCCTGGGTTTTATCGTAAACGGTAACCTTATCGGCAGCTGTCCAATGTGCGGTAATGGCACTTAGCTCCATAGGGTTATGCACATTAATAGGTACAGTATATTCCTGTTCCAGCTTTACGGCAGCAGTTTGCCACTCTTCGGGGTTGCCGCGTTTGTAATCGGTATAACGCGGGCCTTTAGGGGTAGCGGCTATCTCTAAAACTTTACCGGTATCGGTTTGATGCTTTTCTTTATTGTACTCGGCCTTTACTAATGATGCCGCATAGGTGGCTCGCTCAAACGTATCGGCCACAATCATGGCTACTGGCTGCCCGTTGTATTTTACCGTATTATCAACAAAAAACTTTAACGGGCCTCCACTTGCTGCTGGTTTGCCGGGCTCTGGCTGGTAGCCCGGTATTTTGGGAACGTTGAGGTAAGTAATTACAGATAGTACACCGGGCGCACGTTCGGCAGCCTTAGTGTCTATGGTTTTGATAGTGCCCTTGGTAATGGTGCTAATAGCAAATACGGCATAAGTCATGCCGGGGAGATCAAATTCGGCGGCGTATTTGGCAGCACCGGTAACTTTAAGCCGGCCATCTACCCGGTTTATTCCCTCGGTAAAAGCTGGTGGTATGTTGAGTTGTTGTTCTTCTTTCATGGTGTGAGATGGTTAAACTAAACCCGCTGCATGTTTTAGCGCCTCGGTGATGATGGCCGGGGCCATTTTTAATTTAAAAGCATTGTGCTCATAACCTTTAGCACCTTCCATTGCCACTAAAGCTGCTTGTTCAAAAGTGGCAGCGGTGGCCGGTTTACCTTTTAAAACCTGTTCGGCAGTAGTTAAACGCCAGGGTTTATGCGCAACACCGCCCATAGCTAAACGGGCATCCTTAATAATCCCATCCTGAATATCTAACGCCGCCGCAACCGATATCAGTGCAAAGGCGTAGGATGCCCGGTCGCGAACTTTTAAGTAATAACTGTTTTTGGCGAAGCGATTATCGGCAATTTCAACAGCGGTAATCAGTTCATCCTTACCCAAATTATTGTCCAACTCGGGCGTAGTACCAGCCAGGCGATGAAAATCGGTGAATTTTAAACGTCGGGTACCTTTACGGCCTTGTATTACCACGGTAGCATCAAGCGCGGCCAAGGCTACGCACATATCACTGGGGTGTACGGCTATACATTGCATGCTGGCACCAAATATGGCGTGCATGCGGTTAATGCCTTCCATAGCACCGCAACCTGTACCGGGTACGCGCTTGTTACAGGGCATGGTAGTATCATAAAAATAAGTACAGCGGGTGCGCTGCATCATATTACCACCCACCGTTGCCATATTACGCAACTGGGGCGATGCACCAGCATTTAACGCCATAGATAGCAGCGGGAAGTGTTGCTTAATAGCAGTATCCTCGGCTACCTGGCTATTTAAAGCTAACGCGCCTATGTGGTAACCGCCTTTATAAGCGCTGATGTTCTTTAAAGGCAGCTTATTAATATCCACCAGTTTATCGGGCGACATTACACCACGCTTCATCAAATCTACCAGGTTACTGCCGCCCGCAATAATTTTGCTGCCGGGTTTGGCAATGGCATCTAAAACCAGTTGCTGGGTTGAGGGGCGTATGTATTGAAACTGTTTCATACCTGTTGTCCTCCGTTCTTCACTTCCTGTATGGCATTTACAATATTGGGGTAAGCGCCGCAGCGACAAATATTACCGCTCATATATTCTCTGATCTCGCTCTCCGAACCGGCATGCCCTTCACGGATACAAGCCACTGCCGACATGATTTGTCCTGGTGTACAATACCCACACTGAAAACCATCGTGTTTAATAAAGGCTTCCTGCATGGGGTGTAGCTCATCGCCTTTGGCCAAACCTTCAATAGTGGTAATCTTTTTACCGTCCACCATCATGGCTAACGTTAAGCAGGAGTTTACCCGCTGACCATCCACATGTACGGTACAGGCACCACACTGGCCGTAATCGCAGCCTTTTTTGGTGCCGGTTAAATGCAGTTGCTCGCGCAGCAAATCAAGTAGCGTAACACGGGGTTCTATTAAAAGCTTATGGGCTGTGCCGTTTACATTCAAGCTAACCGGCAGTTTTTCAAAAACTGCAGCTATTTGCTCGTCCAGGTGGTTTTCGGCAGCTTTAACGGCTACACCTGGAGTTAGAGCCACGGCTGTAAGCAGCGACGATTGCTTTAAAAAATTTCGCCTCGGGTTCTCTTTTTGCTGATCGTTTTCATCAGTTAAGAAACCATTATTCAGGTCTTCCATAAAGTAATTGGATTAACTATACCAAACTACCTGTTTTTTTGAATAAGGTGTTATAAAATGCTTATTTATACTGATTCCAGAAAGCTTCTTATTAATGTAGTGCCACGCTACTCTCGCTGGCTACCACCGGTTGTTTAATAAACCTGCGGCCGGTAAAGTACACCAAGGTTCCGGCGGCGGCAGTCCCAGCCATAATAGCAGCTAAGGGAACGGCGGTTAAGGCGTTAAAGTAGCTTACGCCGGTAGAAGCCAAAGCACCCAAGCCTAACTGCAATGCACCCATTAAGGCCGATGCCGTACCTGCGTTTTTAGCAAACGGCGCCAGTGATAGAGCTGAAGCATTGGGCGCGATAATGCCGATACAACACAAGAACACAAACAGCATAATTAAAATACCGGTTAAGCCCATCCAGCTGTTAAGGGCTACGATGACGAATACAAACCCGGCCACCACCTGTACCAGCAGAGCTACCGGCACTATTTGCTGACTGGTAAAGCCTTGTTTCAGCAGCCAGCTATTTACCTGGCTCGACCCTATAAAACCAACCGATAGCCCGGCAAAGATCCATCCGTAATTTTTTTCGCTTACGTGGTAAAGTTGCATAAACACCAGCGGCGAACCGGCCACATAAGTAAATAATCCTGCAAACGATAATGCTCCGGCAAAAACGTAAGTGAAAAATTGAGGCTGTTTAAGCACCTGCCAAAAGCTGTGCAGCATGGGTCCGGGTTTTAACGACAGGCTGTGGTCTGGCACATAACTATCGGGCAGGAAAAATATAACGCTGAGCAAAATAACCACCGCTATAATAGCCAATATTAAAAATATGGCGTGCCAGCCCAAAGCCGCAGTTACATAACCGCCTACGGTAGGCGCTATCATGGGCGAGGCACCTACTACCAGCATTAGCAGGGCAAATACTTTGGCATTATCTTCTACCGGAAACAGGTCGCGCACCATAGCCACGGCGGCAACGGCGGCGGCGCAACTGCCAATGGCCTGTAAAAAGCGCAGGCCAATCAGCATTTCTACCGTACCGGCTGCCATGCAGCCAAACGAGGCCAGCAGGTAAACGGCCAGGCCTATATACAGTGGCTTTTTGCGTCCGTATTTATCCAGCAAAGGCCCGTAAAGCAACTGCCCGGCCGATATGCCTACAAAGTAACTGGATAGGGAAAGGGTAACCTTGTCTATGGTAGTATGCAGGTCTTTGGCAATTACCTTAAAGCTGGGCAAATACATATCAATGGAAAACGGTCCCAGTGCGGTAAGAGATCCCAAAATGAGGATGAGGAAAAAATATCGTTGTTTGGTCATGAGCGAATTGTAAGCCGTGTAGGCGCAAAGATAAGATTACCCAAACCCGATACCTCTGTTAAGTTTGAAAATGACGACACATACATACTCGCATAGCATGCCTTCCTACTATATAGGGGTTTATTTATATTACCAGGCAAACAAGTATTTACCCGTTTTTTCGTTATAAGCGTGATTAGCCCTACATGATTTTTATACCACCTCATTTTGCTTTTACATAAAGTTTATGCCTTTTAAAAACGCTTTACATAAGCTTATTTTGCTAATGATGCTGATAGTTCTGTTTGGGTGCGGTATGGTACGGTCGTTAGGTAAAAACCCGAAGGGCGAGGATCTGCTTAAACTTCAGCAACTTCCTAATTACCTAAGCGGCTCTTTTCAAAATATGGATGGAGAAGACAGCAGCGGGGTAAACAGGGGCAACGCGTTAAAATCAATATTTAACAAGCCAGAGTCGGTTACGCCATTGGCACCGGTGCCCTGGGTTAAAACCGATGTAAAAAAGCTGGCTGTAACCAGCCCTACGGTGGTATGGTTCGGGCATTCATCGGTACTCATTAAAACAATAAGCGGTAATATATTAATCGATCCTATCTTCAGCAACCATGCAGGGCCCATACCCGGAATGGTAAAGGCTTTTAAAGGCACAAAGCACTATAACGCTGATGATATGCCTGATATTGATGTGTTAATTATTTCGCACGATCATTACGATCACCTGGACTACCGCACCGTAAAAAAACTACGTCACCGTATAAAAATGGTGGTGGTGCCCAAGGGTGTAGGGTCGCACTTTAAATACTGGGGATTTAAGCCCGAAAACATCACCGAGCTCAACTGGAACGAAAGCTACACCTTGCCAGGCGGCCTCAAAGTTACCGCCACCCCTGCTCACCACCGCAGCAACCGTACTTTTGCCCAAAACAAAACCCTTTGGGCATCGTACGTGATACAGGCAGGGGCTTATCGTCTGTTTTACAGCGGTGATGGGGGGTATGGCAGCCACTTTAAACAGATAGGCCAGCAGTACGGCCCATTTAACCTGGCGCTAATGGAATGCGGCCAGTATAACAAGAACTGGGCGCATCACCACATGCATCCTACGCAAACCGCCCAGGCCGCTTATGATTTACAGGCCCGGATGATACAGCCCGTGCATTGGGCTAAATTTGCCGAAAGCACCCACCCCTGGAACGAACCTGCAAGCCTGATTATACCTGCGGCCGGGCAGTTGGGCATACCAGTAAATACCCCACGCATAGGAGAGCCTTATGTACTTGGCACCGCTGTTAAAAACACAGTATGGTGGGCGTTTGAGTAAAAATAGATGGCAGAGGTTTGGCGAAAAACGATCAAGCATTTAATAATTAACCAGTTATCTTGCAAAGGAATACAGCATACCCATGCAAACCATAAAGAGTGTACGGGGTTATATTACAAATTTACAATATTGAAAAATCAACAACCCGTTGTTTTAACCGGAGGCCTGAAATGGGCCGAACGTATCGCCTATTTATTCGACAGTCAGTTTCGCATTCCGGGTACTAACTTCCGGTTTGGGTTAGATCCCATTGTAAATTTGTTTCCGGTAGCTGGCGATGCCGCAGGCTTTGTGGTAGGTGCTGCGCTGGTGCTTACTATGGCTAAACATGGGGTAAGCCGCAAGGTGCTCATTCTAATGATGTTCAATTTATTAATAGATGGGTTAATTGGCGCCATTCCGCTTATAGGAACCATATTCGATTTTTACTATAAAGCAAATAACCGTAATATTCAGCTACTCAAAGAACATTATGTTGAGGGCAAGCACCAGGGCAGTGGTACGGGTGTACTCATTTTAATTACCTTGATATTACTGCTGTTTTTAGCGTTGTTCCTGTTTTTGAGTTACCAGGTCATAGCATACATTGTCCATCTTTTTTAAAATCTTATCATTAGCCAATAGCTTATAGCGTTTAGCAAACGATTGCGTAAATTTTTTGCCGTATTAATGTTGTTTCAAAGGCAATTTCTTTCAAAAACTCAATAATTATTGTTTAGTTTGTGTATTACCGTACATTATGTAATAAGTGCTTTTTTACGGTAAAATATAAACACATAAACCAACTGCTAATACCAGTATTATTGAACACCGGCTGCTTTTAAGTAGTTGCCAACATTTGTTATGAAAAAGTTTTTAGATGAGAATTTTTTGCTGCAAACCCCTACAGCACAACGCTTGTACCATGAGTACGCCAATGGTCTGCCTATTATAGATTATCATTGCCATTTGCCGCAAGACCAAATTGCAACTAATCTTAACTTTAATAACCTAACGCATATTTGGTTACATGGTGACCATTATAAATGGCGTGCCATGCGTACCAATGGAATAGACGAAAGTTACATTACCGGTACAAAGCCTGATGCTGAAAAGTTTGAGCAATGGGCTGCTACAGTACCTTATACTTTGCGCAACCCTTTATATCACTGGACCCACCTGGAGCTACAGCGTTATTTCGATATCCACGATATTTTATCGCCTGATACAAGTAAGCAAATTTATGATGATTGTACCGCCAAGTTGCAAACACCTGAATTTTCGGTACAAAGCCTCATCAAAAAAATGAACGTGGAAACCATTTGTACTACGGATGATCCGTTGGATAATTTGGCCTATCATCAGCAACTGGCCGGTAACGATGTGGTAAAAGTACTCCCGGCTTTCCGGCCAGATAAGGCCATGAACGCCGACGATACCGAAGCCTTCAATGCTTATGTAAACAAGCTGGAAGAAGTAGCCAATGTAAGCATCGGCGATTACGACAGCTACCTGCAAGCGCTTAAAGACCGTCATGATTTCTTTGCCGCCAATGGTTGCTCGGTATCCGACCACGGCTTGGAGCACATTTATGCCGATGATTATACTGAGGAAGAAGTAAGAACTATTTTTAACAAGATCCGTGGTGGAGCAGCCTTATTGCCGGGCGAAATTCTTAAATTAAAAGCCGCTTTATTATTCCAGTTCGCTATTTGGGATCACGAAAAAGGATGGATCCAGCAATTTCACTTAGGTGCCTTGCGCAACAACAATACCCGTTTGTTAACTCAATTAGGGCCCGACACCGGTTTCGATTCCATGGGCGATTTTAGCCAGGCACGTGCCTTGTCCAAGTTTTTTAACAAGCTGGATACCGAAGATAAACTGACCAAGACTATTATTTACAACCTTAACCCGTCGGACAATGAAATGATGGCTACCATGATTGGTAACTTCAATGATGGTTCGGTTGCCGGTAAGGTTCAATTTGGTTCGGGCTGGTGGTTTAACGATCAAAAAGATGGTATGATTAGGCAAATGAACGCCCTGAGTAACATGGGCTTGCTAAGCCGCTTTATTGGTATGCTTACCGATTCGCGCAGTTTCTTGTCTTTCCCTCGTCACGAGTATTTTCGCCGTTTGGTTTGTAACCTGCTGGGCGATGACATTGAGAACGGTGAATTGCCTAACGATATTGAATGGACCGGTAAAATTGTACAGGATATTTGCTACTATAACGCTAAAAACTACTTCAACTTTTAAGAATGAATGGTATTTTAGATAAAGATTACAGCAGCGGTTCGGTACTGAATTTTGGCGAACTGCTGCTGCGTATTACCCCCGATGCCGGGGGCGACTGGCTGCAGGAAAACAGCATTCCCGTTTTTGTGGGTGGTGCCGAACTGAATGTAGCTACGGCGCTTGCCCTTTGGGGTGTACCATCGCGCTACTTCACCGCGTTGCCTAAAAACGGCATGTCGGAGCAGTTGGTTTCTTTTGTACAAGAGAAGAACATCGATACCTCATCTATTTATTACCATGGCAACCGTGTAGGCCTGTACTTTTTAACCAAGGGTCAGGATCTCAAAAATGATGCCTTAATTTACGATCGAGCAAATTCAGCCTTTGCCGAGTTAACTCCGGGCCAGGTAGATTGGGATAAAGTGCTGGATGGTGTAACCTGGTTTCACTTTAGTGCTATTTGCCCCGCTATTAGTCAAAATGCGGCTGATGTTTGTAAAGAAGCATTAGAAGCGGCATCTAAGAAAGGTATAACCATTTCGGTTGATTTAAATTATCGCGCTAAACTTTGGAAATACGGCAAGGAGCCTATTGATGTAATGCCCGAACTGGCGCAGTACTGCGACCTGATTATGGGAAACATTTGGGCTGCCGAACGTATGCTGGGTGTTAAGGTAGAAGAACTGGTAACCGAATCGGGTCAAAAGAGCCTGTATGTAAAAGAAGGGCAAAAAAGTTCGGAAGGTATTATAAAACAGTTTCCTAAGTGTAAAGCCGTAGCTAACACGTTTAGGTTCACTGCCAACGATAATACCAATGTAGAATATTACACAGTTTTGTACACGGGCGATAAATTGTATCTTTCGGGCGAGCATAGGGCCGAAACCATTATAGATAAGGTGGGCAGTGGTGATTGTTACATGGCCGGTTTAATTTACGGCTTCTATAACAACAACGATCCGCAGCAAATAGTGGATTTTGCTACCGCCGCCGCCTTTACCAAGCTGTTTGTAAACAGCGATGCTACCAATAAAAGCGTAGAGGAGATTCAAAAAGCAATTAAACAATGAAAAGCAAACAGGAAGTTTTAGATAGTATTATTACACAGGGCATGTTGCCCCTGTTTTTTTATGAAAATGCAGAAGTAAGTGTGGAAGTTACCCGCACTTTATATAAGGCTGGTATCCGCGTTTTTGAATATACCAACCGTGGCGAAGCTGCTTTGGAAAACTTCAAAAAAATGAAGTCCCTGCAACAAGACGAAATGCCCGACCTGCATTTAGGTATAGGTACTATAAAATCGGTAGATGAGGCCGATGCCTTTATTAATGCCGGAGCCGATTTCCTGGTATCGCCCATAGTAAACCCCGAGGTAGCCAAAATGGCACACGACCGCAATATGCTGTGGATACCGGGTTGTATGACCCCAACCGAAATTTATACCGCCCAGTGCAATGATGCTGCTTTAATTAAGCTTTTTCCGGCTAATATTTTAGGCCCCGATTTTTTAACATCCATTAAAGAACTGTTCCGCGGACAGCTTTTTATGCCTACCGGCGGCGTAGAGCTGGACGCAAAAAACATTGCTACCTGGTTCAGGGCCGGCGTTTGTGCCGTAGGTATGGGTAGCAAACTCATCAGCAAAAAAGTACTCGAAGATAAATTATACGACCAATTATTTACCGATACACAAACTGCGATAAACCTGGTACAAACTAGCCGATAAATCAATAAACCTAAAAATGAAAGATGTAAAATTTAGCAACTACCGCTGGACCATTTGCGCCCTGCTGTTTTTTGCCACAACCATTAACTACCTCGACAGGCAGGTGCTGAGCTTGCTGCAACCAACTTTGGCTAAAGAGTTTGGCTGGACCAACAGCGATTATGGAACCATAGTGGGGGTGTTTTCGTTAGCTTACGCATTTTCGATGTTGTTTGCAGGCCGCGTGGTTGACTATTTGGGTACTAAAATGGGCTATACCTGGTCAATTATTTTATGGTCTATTGGTGCTATGCTGCATGCTCTGGCACATTTAGTGCCCGGAAAATTATTGGGCTTTTCATTAGGTCGTACGGTTTTAGCCGCGGGCGAATCGGGTAACTTTCCGGCTGCTATTAAAGCTACCGCCGAATATTTCCCTAAAAAAGATCGTGCATTGGCTACCGGTATTTTTAATTCGGGTTCAAACGTAGGCGCTATTTTGGCCCCAATTGTGGTGCCCTGGATAGCTGAACTTTACGGCTGGAAATGGGCATTCATCCTTATTGGAGCATTAGGCTTTGTATGGTTAATCTTCTGGTTAATATTTTACGAAATTCCTTCTAAAAACAAAAAATTAGGTCAGGCCGAATATGAATACATTCATAGCGATGAAATTTTAAACAAGCAGGGTATTGTTATTGAAACGGAAGATGAAGGGAAGAAGTTTACTTATGCCGAGTGCTTTAAATTTAAACAAACCTGGGCGTTTGCCTTTGGTAAGTTTATGACCGATGGTGTATGGTGGTTCTTTCTGTTTTGGCTACCTGCTTACTTTAAAGCGCAGTACGGTATGACGGGGACTGCCATATCATTACCTATAGCAGTTTTATATACGGCAACCATGTTTGGCTCTATTGGTGGCGGCGCCTTCCCGACGTATTTTATAAACAAGGGATACGATGCCTATACCGGCCGTATGAAAGCCATGCTTATTATTGCCTTGTTTCCCTTGGTGGTGCTGTTAACGCCTTATCTAAGTCAGTTTAGCTATTGGTATGCTGTATTGTTAATTGGTATAGGTGCATCGGCTCACCAGGCCTGGAGCGCAAATATATTTACTACCGTGGGCGATATGTTCCCCAAAAAAGCTATAGCAACCATTACTGGTATTGGCGGCATGGCTGGTGGTATTGGTTCGTTTTTGTTAAGTAAGGGTGCCGGTGCATTGTTCGATTATTATGACAAGCAAGGCAGCATACAAACAGGCTATTCCATTATGTTTGTAGTTTGTGCCTTAGCTTACGTTATTGCCTGGGTTGTAATGAAAACACTGGTACCTAAAATGAAACCTATTGAATTGTAGGTTAATTTTTGTGCGGGTAACGGAGTATGATGAAAACCTGTTGAGAGAGCCGTTGCCTTAAATACATCATTTAAGTTAAACAAAAACAGAACATAAATCAACACACAATATCATGAGTTTCAAAGACGAGCTTAACAGCTTATTTGTTGAAGAAAGCCAGATACCGGAGGAATACCGGATAGCCGAACTCCACCAGCGCGAATACTTGTCTAACGGCGAGATGAAGCAATGGGATGGTGAAGTAAGCGAGGTATATTCTCCTATTTGCATACCCACGCCCGAAGGATTGCAACGTAAGCTAATCGGCAGTTACCCCTTGGGTACCGAAGTTGAAGCCATGGAAGCCTTAACAGCTGCTGAAACCGCTTACAATAATGGCCGTGGCGAATGGCCCACCATGAGCATTGACGGGCGCATTAAGTGCCTCGAGAAGTTTGTGTATAAAATGGTTGAACAACGCAATCTGGTTATTAAATTGATTGTTTGGGAAATAGGCAAATCGGTTGCCGATTCTACCAAAGAGTTTGACCGTACGGTTGAATATATCAATTTGACTATTGACGCGTTGAAAGATATCGACCGTCAATCATCACGCTTTGAAATTGCGGAAGGCGTGGTAGCCCAAACTCGCCGTTCGCCTATTGGAGTGGTGTTATGCATGGGCCCGTTCAATTACCCGTTGAACGAAACATTTACCACGCTGATTCCTGCCATAATTATGGGGAACACTGTTCTTTTCAAACCACCAAAACATGGCACCTTGGTTCACTACCCTTTGTTAAGGGCTTTCCAGGAATCTTTTCCTAAAGGGGTGGTGAACACAGTATATGGCCGTGGAGCTAACGTAACACCAGGCTTAATGGCTACAGGCAAAATAAATGTGCTGGCCTTTATTGGGTCGAGCAAGGTAGCTAATGATCTAAAGAAACGTCACCCTAAAATTAACCGCTTACGTGCGGTATTAAGTTTGGATGCCAAAAACGCAGCAATTGTAACAAAAAGTGCCGACCTGAACATAGCTGTGGCCGAATGTATCTTAGGTTCTTTATCGTACAACGGGCAGCGATGTACGGCTATCAAGATTATTCACGTGCATAAATCAGTAGCCGATGAGTTTTTGAAACTATTGAGCGAAGGCATAGCCAAACTCAAATACGGTATGCCTTGGACCCAAGGTGTAAACCTTACCCCAGTGGCCGAGCCAGGTAAACCCGCTTACTTAAAAGAGTGTATTGATGATGCCATAGCCAACGGTGCAAGCGTAATTAACGAAAATGGCGGCGAAACAGTAGCTTCTTTTGTTTACCCTGCAGTGGTTTACCCTATTAACAAGAAAATGAAGCTATATCGTGAAGAGCAGTTTGGCCCGGTTATACCGGTATTGCCTTTCGAGTCTATAGAAGAGCCTATCCAGTACCAGATCGATTCGCCACACGGTATGCAGGTAAGTATTTTTAGTACCGATGCCCAGGAAACTGCCGACCTGATAGATCCGTTTGTGAACCTGGTAAGCCGCGTAAACATCAACGCCCAATGCCAGCGTGGGCCCGATGTGTTCCCATTCACCGGTCGTAAAGACAGTGCCGAGGGTACACTTTCGGTTCATGATGCGCTGCGTTCGTTCTCTATCCGTTCGCTGGTTGCTACTAAAATGAACGAGAGCAACAAGCAATTGCTGAACGAGATCATTAATAAACACGATAGTAATTTCCTGAGCACTAATTATATTTTTTAAAGTTGATATAGAACATAGATATATACGCGGTGGCTTTTCAAGTTGCCGCGTTTTTTATTGGCATGGCACAAAGTCAGGCTTTTTATCTAGGGTCGGAAGAAATTCCGGCTATTTTTATTTTAAAAACAGTCCCGGATCTCCTCCGTATTGTACCACGATCAGTGCGATAGCCAAATCTCTTATTTCCATAGCAAAACGGCGTTTTGATGTTTTATAACCCTATTTGTTCTCTTTTTTTTAGATTAATACCAGCATACTGGTGATCAATGTCATATACAGCATCACTTGTAAACCGTTTTTAAGCGGCACCAGATAGCTTACATTAAGTTCCTGTTTGAGGAAGCGAAAGAAACCGATGTCTCAGCGCCTGCAGTAGGCTTGTGCGATTTCTTTGGCTGGTAAGTGGAAATCATTGGTTAATAGCCAGTATTCTTTCTCTGCCTTACTTTTCACAATGACTAAACGAAAGGGGCGGTCACCAGTTCATAGATCTGCCTGAAATAGTGGGGATCAACTTTGGGCAATCTTTCTGAAATTGAACTCCTGCGTATCATTTCATCTTCATCAAAGTTAAAAAAAGCATCTTGAACAGCGAATCATGGAATTTGTCCTCAAGGCTTCGCTTGGCTAAGCTTGTCATTGTCTAAAAATGCCATAGAGCAGCAAATAAAAAAGCTTGTTACCATGAAGAACCTTTGTGTAATGATCTATCTTGGTCGTCACAGACAAATTGTTATCTGTCCCTCTGGAATGAAGCTTAAGAGCTGCTTTACAATAACGGTATGATCTTTAAATATGGTGTGACCCCAAAAAGTTAGACAGTTTACAAAATTAAGTTTTTTGTATCAGAGCTCGGTATACCACC
>NZ_JBHTMJ010000008.1:0-239917 GCF_042679325.1 Mucilaginibacter terrae | reverse complement strand
TTCGTTTCTAAATTGCAAAACAAATAAATTTTACCATATCCCCCAAGAATTATGCTTGATCCGTTATAAACGAACGCTAAACGGAAAGCAAATATAAGCGGGAAAATCTTTTAAAATAAGCAAGGCCCCTGATGGGCAGGGGCCTGTACTAACCAATTATAAACCTAAATTATGAGAAGAGCTGTAGGAGAAGGAGTCGAACCTTCACGAAGTGGTTATGCTTATTACTAAACTATTCCCATAACTCTCCGCCACCGCGACAAGGAGGTGTGTCTGCCAAATTTCACCATCCTACAGGATATATATTCTCTTTGTTGATACAAATATAACAGAACAATCAATTGCTTGCAAATTTTTTATTAAATAAAATTATTTTTTATTAATATTTTAATAAATTACAATTTTAAATAGAAATATTATAATTTACATCGTTAAAAATGCACTTGTAAACTTAAATTGTCAATTAAACAATTTTTGCTCTTCGGTATAATAAGTTTTACGCGATGCTAAAGGCTTTTGCAGGATAATCGCGCCACTGGGTGTAGTCTTCATTTTTGGGCGGTGTACCTGGAAAAAATCACGTAATTCGCCACTTATAATATCCGGCCTGGCTTTAATTATTTCTTTCACTGCATCCATCAATACTTTCCTGATCGACTTATCTAAAATTTTAATATGATCATCAGGGATCTTATTTGCTATTGAAAAAGGCGATAGGCAGGCATTGTACAGAATTTCATCGGCATAGGCGTTCCCAATCCCCCGTACCACATGCTGATCCATTAAAATAGTCTTAATTACCGATTTGCTTTTTTGTAAAGTATCCTTCCAAAACTTCAAGTTTACTTCTTTATCAAGGGCATCGGGTGATTGGGCCTTCTCCGGGTTTAGCGTTGGAGTAGCTTGTCGCTGAAAATCAGTCAGCGCTAAAGATGTACCTCCATCAAAATAAAGTTCAACTATCGTGTACTTATTTTCATTTTCTTTTTCAAACCAATGCAGTTGTCCATGCAACATTAAATGCAGCCCAAGCACGGTACCGTTTTTGAATTTAAAATGCAAATGCTTGCCCGAGCGTATAACCCCGGCAATAAACTGGCCTTGCAAAACATCTGTAAATTCATTAACAGTAACATTCAGTTTTTTAGCTTGAAGTACATTTACATTAACCAGTTTTTTGCCTTTTAAGGCTTTGGTTAGGTTAATACTAAATACTTCTAAGTCGGGCAATTCGGGCATAATTATTTAAGCAATAACGCTAATCTTTGTTTCGGATGCGGTTAAATGATTTTTTAAGCAGGTGTCTGATCTTATGCCGTGTTTCGGTTGGGCAGTGTTCTTCAAACATTAATTTGGGCATCACGCTACGCGTTCCACTAATTATAGGGTGCGGTGGATGCTGAACTTTAAAATATTCAGCATAATTATTCCGCTCGAGTTGGCTCGCATCTTTTACAAGCTCTGCAAAATGCGATAGCCTTTCATAAAATGCATTCATAATTAATTTTAATTATATACCTGATTATCAGCAATTCTTACGCCATAGTTGAAATTTATGAGTGCAAATATTTCCACAGCTTATTAACATATACAGCATGCTTTATCAACATTGCCCTATTTTGAAAACAAAGTAAAATATGTGCAATACCAGTTTCAAACTGTATTTTACTTTTAGTTGGGTTTAAATCCCTGCCGTTAAATTAAAAGTTATTAACATTAAATAAGCCTTATACCTGTTCCTCTGAATGTAACCCTTTAATCTGTTATTCATATTGATGCACGAGTATATAGCAGAAAATATTTTAAAAGTTAAAAAATGACTATCTTAACTTTTAATTCAACTCTAAATTTTAAACCTTATGGATTTTTCGACCCTTAATTATCCTGCTATTTTTATTGCCGCGTTATCGGGCTTTGCCCTGGGCGGTTTATGGTACTCTCCCCTGTTATTTGCCAACGCCTGGATGAAAGACAGCAACCTTACACCCAATGATATAGCTAAAGGCAACAAAGTTAAGATCTTCGGTTTCACGGCATTCTTTTTTGTGATTATGGCGTTCAACCTGGCTATGTTTTTAAATGATGCCAAAACAGATGCGGCCTGGGGTGCTACAGCGGGGTTTTTGGCCGGTATATGGACTTTCAGCGCAATTGCGATACATAGTTTGTTCGAGCTTAAATGCTGGAGGCTAATCTTTATAAACGGCGGTTACAGCATAGTAGCATTAACTATTATGGGTGCCATTTTAGGTGCATGGAGATAAGGATATTAAAGCTTGAGTATGTTGTTTATTTTTGTCACCACTAATTATTGAACATGTTGCCCAGTCCAGACTTATCTGCCTCAAACGCTTTAATAGCAAAAGCCTTTTTTATAGCGCAAAAATGCTTAATAGTTTCCGGTACCTCGAAAGGGGTGTAATCCATTCATCGGAAGTACGAAAAACCTTTTTTTACAAATATGATATATTGATGAGGTTTGCCTACAACAAATTTTTAGAAGACTTGAAACCGTTGCCCAAGCTATTGCATCAAAAAAATCTATGGTTATTACGTAAGGAAATCCGTAAAGAATTTAAGTTTTTATGGAGAATAAACATATTACTGAAAAGCCTCCCTTATTTAAGATTTACCGCATTCACGGGTCGTTTATAAGCCTATTTGCTTCTCTTTTCAATTTTTACAGCTATAAATCAAACAAAAAGCAATTTTGAATGGTTAAGCACAAAACTTAACTTAAAAACATTATGGCTAAGGCTAAAGAAGAAAAACCAGCATCAAGCGGAATTACTGCTTATTCTGTAAAGACCAAAACTAAAAATGTACCGATGATAGATCCTGTTATCGATATTAAATCGGGTCGTTACATTGCCACCGGTAAAGACAGCGAAGGCAACAAAATGGCTGCTATTATGGGTAAAGCCACTGCCGAAGAACACATCAAAAGCGGTGCTGCCAAAAAAGGTACTGGCTGGAGTTAATAAATGAGCAATAAGCGGATGTGCAGGTGTGCAAGTGTGCAGATAAATTCTGTGTGTAATGCACCCCTGCATTAACGCAATGTGCGTTACTACTGAACTGCACATTTACACTGGCGTGATAAACCTTACAATGTTCCTTTTGTTGTTTTAGCACATATATCTAATTATAATGGCTAATACCACATTCCAAAAAACCTTTAATTTAGGTGGTAATCTTACTGTTAACCGCCTTGGTTACGGTGCTATGCGCATCACCGGCGATGGTATTTGGGGTCCACCCAAAGACCATGATGAAAGCATCCGCGTTTTAAAACGTGCGGTTGAACTGGGTGTGAATTTTATAGATACTGCCGACAGCTACGGACCAGACGTTTCCGAAGAACTTATCGCTGAAGCACTTTATCCATATCCCGAAAGCCTCATTATAGGTACCAAGGGTGGTTTATTGCGTACCGGCCCCAATGAATGGCCTATAGACGCAAGCCCCGAACATTTAAAAGAAGCTTTGGATGGCAGCTTGAAAAGATTAAAGCTCGATCAGATAGAACTTTACCAGCTGCACCGTATAGATCCAAAAGTACCTGCCGAAAAAACTTTTGCCTTTTTAAAGCAAGCACAGCAAAACGGTAAAATCAAACACATTGGCTTATCAGAAGTTAATGTGGATGATATAAAAAACGCTCAGCAATATTTTGAGGTGGTATCGGTACAAAATATGTACAGTTTTGATAACCGTAAATGGGAAGATGTGCTCAATTATTGCAAAGAGCAAAACATCGCGTTTATACCTTGGTATCCGCTGAGCGGTGGCAATGTAAAGGCCGAAAAAGTGCTGCAAGATGTAGCCGATAAGCACAATTCTACCATTCATCAGGTAGCTTTGAGCTGGTTACTGCACCATGCCGATAATATTTTGTTAATTCCGGGCACCTCAAAAGTTTCTCACCTGGAAGATAACCTGAAAGCTGCTGACATTGCTTTAACTGCCGATGACATGAAGCAGTTGGATTCCATTTCCTCATAAATATACTATTACATCGTTGGCACAATATTAATTACCGGCGCTTTTTTTCTTAATTGTAATTATATGCAGCTTACTAACAATACCATACTAATAACCGGTGGAACATCAGGTATTGGCTTAGCCCTTGCCTTAGAGTTCAAAAAGCGTGATAATACAGTCATAATATGCGGACGGCGACAAGAACGTTTGGACGAAATTGCCGTTAAACATCCGGGTATCATTACACACACATGCGATGTGGCCGATGAACAACAACGTGAAGAATTAGTACAATGGCTGGTTACCAATTACCCGGATACTAATGTGCTGGTAAACAACGCCGGGATTCAGTTAATAACCGATCTCACCAAACCTGCCGATCTCAAACGCGTACGTTCGGAGATCGAAACTAACCTGGTTGCTCCTATTCACTTGTCATCGTTACTGGCAACACACCTGAGTGTTAAAAACGGCGCAGCCATTATTAATATATCCTCGGGGTTAGCTTTTGCACCCTTGGCATTTATGCCGGTTTACTGTGCTACCAAAGCCGCCATCCATTCGGTTTCTTTATCGTTAAGGCATCAATTGAAAGATACTCACGTGAAAGTTTTTGAAATTGCTCCACCTGCGGTAGACACGGAGTTAGGGCACGATCGGCGCGAGGATAAAAATCAATCGCACGGGGGTATGCCAGTTGACGAATTTATTACCGGCGCTATCGACGCACTTCAAAATGACAATTATGAAGCTGCCATTGGACAGGCCGGGCAGTTAAGAGAAAAACGCGAGTTGCTTTTCGACATGATGAACAATTAGTAGCCCCCTCTAAAATCTCCCCTGGGCAATACTTATGAAATATATAAATATTTAAAGCCCTCCCTCCCGGGGAGGGTTTGGGAGGGGCTTCTTTACACCACCGCCTGTTTAAACGGCTTAACGTCTACTACTTCCCAAACTTTGCCGGTTACATAAGGATCATTATTTTTCCAGTTTTCCATTTGTTCATCATTTTCAAACTGAACCATCATTACCGAGCCTATCATTTTTTCGTCGGCATTTAAAATAGCTCCACCAGCAATATAGTTGCCGTTTTCTTTCAGTTCTCGCACTTTATCTAAATGATGCGGTCGCACATCCATACGGCGCTGCCGGGCTTCTATGTCGGTATAATCGTATGCAGTTACTACGTATTGTTTCATATTTTTAGTTTATAGGTTTATAACAAGTACCGGCAACTCCGGTTTGCTTATAATTTCAAACCTAACCAACAATGTGCAAATTGCCGTAAAATAAAAAGCCGTAATTGTGAACAGCTTTTTTATTTTTGCTGAACATGACCATAGATCAACTCAAACAGCAATATAACACCATATTTAACCAGGAAGCTTTAGAAACCTATTTTTGCCCTGGCCGTGTTAACCTAATTGGCGAGCATATTGATTATAACGGCGGCCTGGTAATGCCTTGTGCCATTAACTTTGGTACCTGGATGCTACTTTCTCCTAACGAAGACAATGTTTTCAGGTTTAGAAGTGTGAATTTTGACGAAACTTTTGATATAGGCGTGCAAACCGCTTATGAAAAAACGGGCTCCGAATGGTACAATTACCCCTTGGGAGTATTGCACCATTTTGTTGAAGCCGGCAAACGTGTGCAGGGTTTGGATATTTTGTACTATGGAAATGTTCCAATAGGTTCGGGCTTGTCATCATCCGCCTCTATAGAAATTGCTACCGCATTTGCATTTAATCAGTTCTTTAAGAGCGATTACACCAAGTTGGAGCTGGTTATAATGGCTAAATCGGTAGAGAACAATTTTATTGGTTTAAGCAGCGGTATTATGGACCAGTTTGCGGTAGCCTTTGGCGAAGAAAGCAAAGCCCTGATGCTTAATTGCGATACTTTACACTACCAGGCGGTTGATGCCTATCTGGGCGATAATATTTTAGCGATCATTAATACGAATAAACCCCGTAAACTGGCCGAAAGTAAGTACAACGAGCGTGTGGAAGAATGTGCACAGGCACTGAACGCCCTGCAACAGGAACTCAGCATTAACAACCTGTGCGATATTGACGGCGACATCTTTAAACAATACGGGCATTTAATTACAGATGCTATAGTACACAAACGTGCCCGCCATGTTATAGAAGAGAATGACCGGGTAAAATTAGCCGCCGCTGCGTTGGCGGCGCATAACCTAACCGAATTCGGCCGCCTTATGTATGCCTCGCATAAATCTCTGAAAAACGATTACGAAGTAAGCGGTGATGAACTTGACACTGTAATAGAATACAGCCGGACAGATAACAGTGTAACCGGTGCCCGAATGACCGGTGCCGGCTTTGGTGGTTGCGCTATTGCCATTGTAAAAGCAGATGCCTTTGAAACTTATAGCCAAAACCTCATTAGTTTTTACACTGCGAAAATTGGTTATGCCCCTTCTGTTTATGCTACCCATATAAGCGATGGAGTACATGAGTTGGTTGGTTAGTTATTGAGTGTTATTAGTTGATTAGTTGATGGTTAGTTGTTGGTTCATGGTTAATAGATCATGGTTAATAGAGTCAATACAATTAGCGGCTTAATAGCTATGCAACAACTTTGTACCATCAACTATGAACTTCCCATATCAACCATGAACCACAAAAAATAAATGCGCAAACTAAAATTAGATGAGCTTAACCGGGTTTCGGTAGAAGAGTTTAAGGAACAAACTAAACTGCCTGTAGTTATTGTGCTGGATAGTGTGCGCAGTATGCATAACGTAGGTTCGATATTTAGAACCAGTGATGGCTTTGCGGTAGAGCAGATTTGTTTATGTGGCATTACCAGCCAGCCACCGCACCGCGAGATCGAGAAAACAGCCTTAGGCGCAACACAATCGGTCAACTGGACATATTATGCCGATGTTATTGAGGCGGTAGATTTGTTACGTAGTCAGGGTTATGTTATAATTGCCATTGAACAGGCGCAAAACAGTATAATGCTTAACGAGTTTGAGCCGCAGGCAAATCAAAAATACGCCCTTATATTTGGTAACGAAGTAAACGGCGTGAGCGATGAGGTAATGGCTAAAATTGATACTTGCATCGAAATACCACAATTTGGCACCAAGCATTCGTTCAATATTGTAGTATCGGCCGGTATTATATTGTGGGATTTTTTTTCCAAGCTAAAGTTGTAGCCCATAGTATTAGCCTATGAATGCCGTAGCAAAAAAGTTAATGATAAAACCCGGCCAACGCTGGCTTTTGATTAGTGCACCCGTTAATTATTTAGCGCTGTTAGATCCCTTGCCCCATGGTGTAGAGGTAAGCTTTACTGCCGACGGGAACTTCAACGGCATCCAGCTCTTTGCACTAAACAGCACCGAATTAGCTGCCAACTTACAGCACATTCAACCGGTACTGAAAGCCGGTACAATTTTGTGGGTTATTTATCCGAAGAAAAGCTCGGGCATAGCATCCGATCTGGAAATGATGGGCAGCTGGACTGAACCAGCTAAATATGGGCTGCGACCCGTTGCTTCAGCCGCTATCAACAGTAGCTGGACAGCATTACGTTTTCGCCCCGAGGAGCAGGTCAAACTATCAGAAACCCGTAACAGTGAGTTGCAAAAAAACGAATTTTCGGCCTATATTGATATTGAAACTAAAACCGTGACGCTGCCCGCCGACATGGAAGTTGCCTTGCAAGAGCAAGCCGTGGCTTATGCCAACTTTAATAAACTTTCATACGCTAACAAAAAGGAATACGTGCTTTGGATAGTAACTGCCAAACAGGGAAAAACGCGCGCCGAACGGTTAACAAAAACGTTAGACAAACTTTTGAGCGGCAAAAAAAATCCAGGTGATAAGTAACTTTTTATTACTGATAATAGTTATGTTAAATTTCATCTCTAACGATAGTAAGTGGTTCCTTTCAATAATAAAGTTGCTGTTTGTCAATTAAAAAATTTCTCATTACCAAGCTACTATTTTTAAATTTAAACTATTTTTTTACTAAAAGTGCAACATAATGGATGAAATTTATAAAACGGTAAAAAGTTCACAAACCATGCTAACCGAGCTCATGATACCCTCTTACTCCAACTTTGGCGGCAAAGTGCATGGCGGTGTTATTTTAGGGTTAATGGATAAGGTGGCTTATGCATGCGCGGCCAAACATGCTGGCAATTATTGTGTAACGGTATCTATTGATACGGTTAACTTCTTAGCTCCTGTTGAGGTGGGCGAACTGGTTTCGCTATTGGCTTCGGTTAATTACGTGGGTAACTCATCCATGGTGATAGGCATACGTGTGCAAAGCGAGAATATTAAAACGCAGCAAATTAAGCATACCAACTCCAGCTACTTTACTATGGTGGCTATGGGTGAAGACCTTCTCCCTGTTAAAGTACCGGCACTCATTCTACAAACACAAACCGAAATTAAACGCTTTTACGAAGCTTATCACCGCAAGGAGCTTACCCGATACTATAACGACGAGCAAAGCCGAATGAAGAACAAATCGGAAATTGAAGAAGCTATGCGGTTAATTAGTAACGAGCGTTGTAGGATAGAATTATAGCCCCTCCCAAACCCTCCCCGGGAGGGAGGGCTTTAAATGATTACTTACTAATAATTAAGGTGCCGTACACTCATCAACTAAGGTTAATATAGATTGGTAGTTTTTGCCAACCGCGTCAGACAGGGCAATTTCGCAGGTTTTAGATGATGAATAATAGCCACTGCATGTGGCTGCTTTAGCATCCTTAGCTTCTAAATGAGTTGCCGAACGGGTGAGTTCAGGAAAGAGAAAGCCCCTATCGCCCGCCATACCGCAGCAACCGGCGTGTACGGGTACAGTAACCTTATCGGCATAATGGCCCGCCACTACCGAAAACGCATTTTCCAACCCCATTTTTATGAGCGAGCATACCGGGTGCAACACTATATTCTTCTTTTTAGCCACCACCTGGGTTTTAGGAATGATGTGGTCCTGCACGTATTCAATGCTATCCAATATAGTCAGGGCATCGTATTTAGCCTTATTATCGTCGGTTAGTTTACTGCGGCAATTGCGCAGTGTTTGGGTGCAGGAGCTAATGTCGAGTACGATTGGATGTTTACCCTCTGCCGATGTTTCCCAAAGCTGGCTGATGGTTTGATTAACCGTATAGGCATGCGCGCCGGTAAACCCTTTCGACGAGTAAATCTGTCCGCAGCAACTGCTGCTTAAATTTTGCGGGAATATAACCCGGATACCTGCCCTGGCCGATACATCCATAAACGTTTGCATAACCGGCTTTTTCCCTTTTTCAGCCTCACCCATTACCCGGTTAATACAAGCCGGATAGTACACCACTACACCATTAGCACCGGCCAGTTGCCCTCCTTTAGGCA
Organism: Mucilaginibacter terrae; assembly: GCF_042679325.1. Lineage (GTDB taxonomy): Bacteria > Bacteroidota > Bacteroidia > Sphingobacteriales > Sphingobacteriaceae > Mucilaginibacter > Mucilaginibacter terrae. The sequence goes on along the minus strand of NZ_JBHTMJ010000008.1, from coordinate 230,543 downwards.
ACGCGGGCGCTACCGCCAATTGGTTTGACCAAAGCGGGAATGCCGGGATAATCTTCTTTAGGGTCAACGTAATTCCCCGCATGGTATCGGGCCCAAAAACATTGTTGAGCAATACCCCTGTACGTAAAGCAGTTTTTACAGCTACAGATACCAACCCAAAATTTTTAGCAGTAAACATTGCCACGTTATTGGCCGTACCCGAATGATTTTCTACCCGGAGGCGTTTAACCAAATCGCCCGTATTAATATCTACCGGGCAGGCCGTAGCACAAAGGCCGTCTACCGCGCAGGTATCTAAGCCCTGGTATTGGTACTGTTGTACTAATTGATGATGTTGTATGGTATTGCCCTGTAGTTTCAGTTTCGTAATCTCGCGCCTAACAACGATACGTTTGCGGGGGGTCAGGGTAATATCGCGGCTGGGGCATATATGTTCGCAAAAACCACATTCCATACAGCGGTCAACCTCCTCCTCTACCTGCGGCAAATCTTTTAGGTTACTAATGTGTGCGGCCTTATCGGCATTGATAATTACGCCGGGGTTAAGTAAATTTTCGGGATCGATTATCGCCTTAACAACTTTCATAATCTCGTAGATCTCAGGCCCCCATTCCGTTTCCACAAAGGGCGTCATATTACGGCCGGTGCCGTGCTCAGCTTTGAGGGTTCCCTGGTATTTATTAATCACCAAACTTACCACTGCTCTAATGAAGCGGTCGTACCGGTCAATTTCAGTTGGTGTATCAAACGCTTGTGTTATTACAAAGTGGATGTTACCATCTTTAGCATGACCAAATATAATGGCGTTATGATAAGCGTATTTTACAAATAGTTGCTGCAAGTCTAATATAGCATCGCCCAAATACTGCACGGGAAACGCTACATCTTCAAGGATAACGGTTGTACCGCTTGCCCGTACCGCACCTACCGCCGGGAACATGCCCTTACGCACCTTCCACATTAAGGCTTGCTCTACCGGGTCAACCGTAAACTGCACGTCGTTTAATAATTGCAGGTTAGGCACCAAAGCAGTAAAAATTGCTATTTTTTTATTTACTTCTTCTATAGTATCAGCCTGGTATTCAATTAGTAATGCAGCTGCGGTTAAAGGCAGTTCTTTAATAATGGCTGGCATACCCTTTACATTTTCAACAGAACGCAGTGATGCCCTGTCCATTAATTCAACCGCCTCGGCGCCCGATTGGGTTAACGGCAAAATAGCTTGGCAGGCCGAATATATATCGGGGAAGTATAGCATGGCTGTTGACTTGGCCATATAATCGGGCACGGTGTTCATTACTGCCTCGGCTATAAAACCCAGCGTACCTTCGGCCCCTATCAGCAAGTGGCTTAAAATATCCAGTGGGTGTTTATAATCAATAAAAGCATTTACCGCATAGCCAACTGTATTCTTGGTTTCATACTTTTTACGGATCAAATTATACAGCTGCCTATTGCTAAGCAGTTGAGCTCGTAAAGATGTAAGTGTTTTAAAAAGCTCGGGGCACTCGTCTGCAAATCGGCCGTAATCGGCCCTGTTTTCGGTAGAAAATAATTGACCGTAGGGTAGCATAAAACGGATATGCTTAATGGTATGGTAAGAGTTTTTACTTACCCCGCAGCACATACCGCTGGAATTATTGGAAATAATGCCACCCATCATGGCCGAATTAATACTGGCCGGATCAGGTCCTATTTTTTTGCCGTATTTTTTTAAGTACGTGTTCACAATGGCGCCAATTGCACCTGGCTGTACGCGCACACTCTCACCGGCATCTTCAATGGTAATTTTGCGCCAATGCTGGCTCAGGTCTACCAAAATACCATCGGTTACGGCCTGGCCCGATAAACTGGTACCAGCCGTGCGAAATACCAAAGGAATATGATACTGCTTTGAAAAATGGAACAGATTTTTAACCTCCTCTTCCGATACCGGTAGTACCACCGCCTGCGGACGTAAATAATAAAAACCAGCATCAGAAGCCGATGCCACCAGATCGATGAGTTTGGCTTTGATCCTTTCTTTTGGTAAAATATTTTCTAATAACCGGGGTATATCCATGTGCGAAAAAACCATTGCATTTTAACAATGTAAAGTTAACGCACAAAAAGAGGTTATCTGCTAAATTAGGTGACTTTATGCGGTTTTTTGAATAATTTAGAATAGTTACAAAGCATCCCAACTGTTATATATAGTTTTTAGCTGAACTTACACCTGCAACTGAATCGCCGGTTTTTAATTGTTAATTACTTGTAATATAATAGTTATTTAACCCGTGGTAAACCTTGTCAATAATTTGCCTTTGTAAAACAATTAAGATGCTAAAACCTTATTAAACTATACATCAAAAACAAAAACCTATGGTACCCAATGATGATGAACCAACCCAAGATTACCCCCATGCATCTGAGCAACCTGCTCATGCGCCTGCCGGTGGTTATAAGGTAGAAGATGATGATAATTTAGAAGAAAAAGATTTAAAACGCAGTTTTTTAGGCGGCGAAGATGCCAACCCAAACCAGCACGGTTACGAAAGCCACGGCATGGGCGGAGAAAGCTTTGGAGAAATTAATGAAACCCGTTCGGGCGATGACCTGGCTAACCCATCGCGTAACGCAGGTTATACAAATGATTATTTTAAGCGTACCGAGCCGTTACAAGAACACCCTGAAAATCAAAATTTTAAACCAGTAGAACAAGAAGGAGAACCCGACATGAACCAAGGAAAAGAAGAAGTAGCAGGCTACCGCGAAGCCCCCGAGCAGCAAAAAGTGGGTGGTGTGGAAGACGATCATAATCAAACACAGGAAGGAACATCGGATAATGATGGCGATCAGCAAAAAGTAAACCAAGACGATTCGGATACGCCCGGAACAGCGTATTATAAGCCTGAAGATGATAAAGGTACGCCCGATTACGGCAGCCACAGCCCCGAAAATAAGTAAATTAATTTTTAGTGAATTATAAAACAGACAAATAAGAAAACGGCTTGTAAGCAAAAGGGCGCTTTTTTATCTGTCTGTTTTTATTTTAACTAAACAGGCCTTACAAATAATTAACTTAGCGTTCTAATAAACTTTTTAAATTCGACAATCCTGTTTCCAGGTCCTTGCCCAGCATAGCTTCCATATTCATAAATAAAAGCATAATATTCATAGGGTACGGCATTTGGCTTGCAAATCCCCAAGTTACCATGGTAGTATTAAGTTCAATATTCTCGGTAAATATATGCGCTTGGGCAATGCCTGCAAATGGCTTAATAAAGCGAATCTCGTAATCTACTCTTGTGCCATTGGTAAGTTTAAGGATTTCCTGTTCACCTTTTCCAACACCTTTTTTGTCACTATCCCAGGCCGATATAAAACCAACGGCGGCGTCTGTACCGGTATAAGTTTTTCTCATATCTGGGTCTGCCATGGCCCACTTGATATAATTATCCTGGTTCCTTAAATATTTTACATATTCATAAACTTCTTCTGCCGGTTTATGGATGATAATTTCCCTTTGGAGCGAGTAGGCCTTGCGCGAAAACAAAGCAACGATGAGCACTAAGACAATAATGCCTGCTATAAAGTACAAAATGGTTATAATCATAATAGTGGTACTTGAGATGGTTTTACGGGTTATTGTTCGATAAAATAATATAATATAAAGTTAAACGAAAGCAGATTAATTTAAAGGTGTATATCCGGCAATATACAGGGTTAATTGCGACATATACTTTATGGATTTATAATAAATATACAATCGATTGCATAAATACTTAAAATTATTTGCCACTTTTACTTTAACCAATTCATCCATCCATGAGCCTCTTGAATAAGCTATATGTTATAGCGTTAATTACAACCTTTTTATTTACAGTGCCTGTATTTGCTCAGCTACGTCTCCCACAATTAGTAAGCGATGGCATGGTGTTACAACGTGATACCAAGATCAACATTTGGGGATGGGCCGCTCCTGCCGAAAATATAGCTGTTAAATTCAATGGTAAAACATACAAAGCTACTACGGCTGCCAATGGCAAATGGACCACTACCCTACCCGCATTAAAAGCAGGCGGACCATACACCATGCAAATTGATGCCAGTAACCATATTTTAATTAAAGATATACTGGTAGGCGATGTTTGGTTTTGTGCAGGCCAGTCTAACATGGTTATTAACATGGAACGGGTTAAAGAAAAATATCCGGATGATATTGCAGCTGCCAACTATCCACAGATCCGTAACTTTTTTATACCGACAGTATCTGACGTTCGTGGTGTGCATGATGATTTGCCGCCAGGCAAGTGGATAGCTGCCGATCCGCAAACGGTACTCACTTTTGGAGCAGTTACTTACTTTTTTGCAAAAAAAATTCATGAGCAATACAAAATTCCTGTTGGCATTATCAACTCGAGCGTTGGGGGTACTCCTATTCAAGCCTGGATCAGCGAAGACGGCTTGAAGGAAATACAACCCTACGCCTCACGCGTTACTCAACTAAAAGATACCGCTTATTTTAACCAGATAACCAAACCAGCCAGTCGTTCACTATCAAATAATAATATAAAACAGATGGACAAGGGCTTAACCGGAGCGAAAACCTGGTTCGATACCACTTATATTGCACAGGGATGGCATAAGTTCTGGCTCCCCGGCTACTGGGCCGATCAGGGTGTGCAAGGTTTAAACGGCATCCTTTGGTTCCGTAAAGAAATTATGGTTCCGGCAAGTATGGCCGGCAAACCTGCTAAACTGTTTATGGGCCGTATAATTGATGCCGATGAAACCTATGTGAACGGAAAGTTGGTTGGCAACATTACTTACCAGTATCCTCCCCGCCGATACGAGATTCCGGCAGGGTTGCTTAAAGCCGGTAAAAATATTATTGTGGTTAGGGTAACCAATACCAGTGGTAAAGGTGGCTTTGTTCCTGATAAGCCTTACTTTTTAACTGTTGAAAGCCAAAATATTGACCTGCGCGGCGACTGGCAATACCAAGTTGGCCAGGTATTTTCACCGGTGACCAGTTACAACTCTGTGTTTTCGGCACAAAACGAACCTACCGGTTTATATAATACCATGGTTGCACCTGCTATTAATTATTCCATTAAGGGCGTATTATGGTATCAGGGCGAAACCAATGCTGGCAGAGCTGCTGAATATAATCAATTATTACCGGCATTAATAGCCGATTGGCGTACTCGCTGGCACCAACCAGCATTGCCATTTATTTATGCACAATTACCTAACTATATGGATGTTAGATACCTGCCATCCGAAAGCAGCTGGGCGCAACTGCGCGAAGCACAACTCAATACTTTGCAGGTACCCAACACCGGTATGGCCGTGGCCATTGATGCCGGCGAGTGGAATGACATCCATCCGCTTAACAAAAAAGATGTGGGTGAAAGATTGGCACTGGAAGCAAGGCGTGTTGCTTATCATGATAACAAAGTGGTGTCGTCGGGTCCTATTTATCAATCTGCACAAGTGAACGGTAACCGTATAACTATTACCTTTAACCATATAGGTAGCGGCTTAACGGTAAAAGGCGGAGGCGAACTTAACCAGTTTGCCATTGCAGGAGCTGATAAAAAGTTTGTTTGGGCTACCGCAAAAATAGAAGGTAACACAGTAGTTGTTTTTAACGATGCGGTTGCAAATCCAATATATGTGCGTTACGCCTGGGCAGATAATCCAGAGGGAGCTAACTTATATAACCATGAAGGTTTGCCGGCTTCACCTTTCCGCTCGGATAAACCTTAATGATTTTTACTTCAGCTATTTCGAGTTATGAAAAAAAATAGATGTGTATTATTTACTACGGCGCTAATAATGGCATGTTTACAGGGATACGCTCAACAAAGCACACCCTGGAATAATAAATCGTGCGCGGTCGTGCTCACTTATGATGATGCCATTAATGATGATTTGGATAATGTGATACCCGCCTTAGATTCTATGAAAATGAAGGGAACCTTTTACCTCATCGGTTCTTCGCCGGTAGTTGCCAAACGTATGGACGAATGGCGACAGGCGGCCAATCATGGCCATGAGTTGGGTAATCATGCACTGTTTCATCCCTGCGATGGCAGTTTGCCCGGTCGCAGTTTTGTAAGTCCCGATCATGATCTGAGCAAGTACACCGTGAACCGTGCGGTCGATGAGATCCGAATTAACAATACCCTGCTTAAAGCAATTGACGGAAAACACAAGCGCACATTTGCCTACCCTTGCGGCGACCGCCAAATAGGTGATGTGTTTTTTTATAACCAGTTGAAAAATGAATTCTCAGGTGCGCGCGGCGTTACCGGTGGCTTAGCCACTGCAGATAAAGTAGCACTCGATAATATTAATTGCTATTCCATTAACGGTCAATCCGCTCAATACATGATAGATTTGGTAAAGCAGGCACAGCAAAGCCATACTTTACTGGTTTTCCTGTTTCACGGTGTGGGTGGCGGCCATAGTTTAAATGTTGATATACAAGCACATAGTAAATTACTTAAAGGCTAACGAAAGAAATATTTGGATAGCACCTATGGTTGATGTTGCCGAAAAGCTAAAAGCAACACAAGCTGCAAAGTAAGCCAGGCACCTGTTATTTTAACGAATTATTAAACATTTCACAAAACAATATCAAATTCAATAACTTTAACCCCATACATACCGGCACACCCGGGGGTGAGAAAATATGATTAACTATTTTGAATTTTACAATATACCCGAAGCTTTTGAAATAGATGCCGCGGCGTTGAAAAAGAAGTTTTACGCGCTAAGCAAACAGTATCATCCCGATTTTTATGCCAATGAAGATGAAAACAAACAACAGGAAATACTGGAAATATCTACTATAAACAACAAGGCTTACCAAACCCTGAGCGACCCCAATAAACGCTTAGAATACATCCTGAAACAGCATGACCTGGTAAACGAAGGTGCCAAACCTCAGCTGCCGGCCAACTTTTTAATGGAGATGATGGACCTGAACGAGCGCCTGATGGAGGTAGATGATGCCGAACACCTGGCTAATATTCGTGCTGAGGCATTGGCTGTAGAAGACGACCTTAACAGTGAATTACAATTATTAACTATTGACTATCAAACGCTTAATGACACCGCTAAAAAAAGCCGTTTGAATAGCATTGCAGATATTTACTACAGACAAAAATATTTGTTGCGAATTAAAGAGAGTTTAAATACATTTGCATCCCGCTTCTGAGAAAGTGGCGTGGCAATGCCCAGCTGGCGGAATTGGTAGACGCGCTGGTCTCAAACACCTGTGGGAAACCGTGCCGGTTCGACTCCGGCGCTGGGTACAAAGCCTGATATGAAAATATCGGGCTTTGTTATGTATAAATTTACTGACCACAGCACAACTATATACATATGGCGACTGGCTTTTTTGCAATTTTAGATGATATAGCAGCGTTAATGGACGATGTTGCAGTGACCACAAAGGTAGCTACAGGCAAAACCGCTGGCATATTGGGCGATGATTTAGCTGTGAATGCTGAAAAAGCTACCGGGTTTGTATCCTCACGTGAACTGCCGGTGCTATGGGCCATTACCAAAGGGTCTTTTGTTAATAAGCTTATTATCCTTCCGGTAGCATTACTGCTTAATGCATTTTTTCCCGTAGCTATTAAATTAATCTTAATATTAGGTGGATTATACCTGGCTTACGAGGGCGTTGAAAAAATTATTGAGTACTTCTTTCATCATGAAAAAAAAGGGCATGAGGTAATTGCAGAAAGTAAGCAAAATGACGGCGAAGCGGAAAAAGCGAAAATCAAATCGGCAGTAACTACCGATTTCATTTTGTCTATCGAGATTGTGATAATTGCCTTAGGAACTGTTTTAACCGAAACACTCATCATACAAATAGTTACCGTTTCGGCTGTTGCACTTTTGGCAACAATTGGTGTTTATGGCATAGTTGCCTTAATTGTTAGAATGGATGATGCAGGCAATAAATTAATTTTACATGCTAACCATAAAGGATTTTTGGCATCACTTGGTCATTTACTCGTTAAATCGCTGCCTGTCATCATCAGGGTTTTAGCCGTTGTAGGAACCATTGCCTTAATCCTGGTTTCGGGTGGAATCTTTGTTCACAATATTGAGTTTGTTCATCACCATTTCCCTAAACTACCGTCGATAATTAAAGAATTTGGATTTGGTTTGGTTGCGGGCTTAATTACAATGGCAGTTGTAGCCGGGGGCAAAAAAGTTGTTTTTTTATTTAAGAAACCATCAAATTTGTAGTAGTACCCGGTATCACAGCAACTCTTGAATGCGTGACTATATCAAAAACAAAAAAACCTACCTTTGCTCCCACTAATTATAATTACAGAATGACACTTTTTGAGCAAATACAGCAAAAGCCTTTTTTTATATTAGGTCCCTGCGTAATAGAAAGCCAGGAACTATTGTACCAGGTGGCCGAACAGGTGGCCCGTGTACGGGAAAAATACAAAGTTCCGGTTATTTTTAAATCTTCGTTCGATAAGGCCAACCGCACTTCCGTAAGTTCATATCGCGGTCCGGGTTTAGAAAAGGGACTGGAAATGTTGCAAAACGTAAAAGACCGTTTCGATTTGCCCCTCACTACCGATATTCACGAAAGCAACCAAGCCTCAATTGCCGGTCAGGTAGTCGATATTTTACAGATCCCCGCATTTTTATGCCGCCAAACAGACTTATTAGTAGCCGCTGCTCAAACCGGGAAAATAGTGAATGTTAAAAAAGCACAATTCCTTTCAGGACAGGACATGTTTTATCCTGCACAAAAAGTTGTGGAAGCTGGTAATAACCAGGTGATGCTTACTGAGCGTGGCAACATGTACGGTTATAATAATTTGGCGGTAGATTTCAGGAACATTCATGATATGAAAGCCTTTGGCTACCCGGTTTGTATGGATTGTACGCACTCGGTACAACGCCCAGGCGGTGCGGGCGGCAAAACCGGCGGCGACCGTACCTTTGTACCGATGATGGCCCTGGCAGCCAAATCTTTTGGTGCCAATGGTTACTTTATGGAAATTCACCCCGACCCGGATAATGCCCTGAGCGATGGCCCTAACATGGTTAAGCTACAGGATCTGGATAAAGTAATGGAATCCTTATTGAATTAGTTGTCTGTTATCAGAGGTCGGTTGCCTGAGTCTGAATAAGAACTAAGTTTAGCTAAGGTACATAATAAAGACAACAAGAAACAGACGACTATTCACACAACACAGACCACAGAAATCTGACAACAGAACAAATGCAGCACATTGCCAAAAAAGTTTTTCAGGATGAAATAGAATCATTGCAGGAAGCGGCCGCTTTAATTGACGGGCAGTTTACGCTGGCCATTGAAGCTATTTTGCAAAGCAAGGGCAAATTGATTATTACCGGTGCGGGCAAGTCGGGCTTAATTGGTAAAAAGATTTCAGCCACGCTGGCAAGCACCGGTTCCTCCAGTTTTTTTATGCATCCTACCGAGGCATTTCATGGCGACTTGGGGATGATAGGCCAGGATGACCTGGTTATATTGATATCCTACTCGGGCGAAACCGATGAAGTGATCAAGATCATCCCATTCCTTAAATGGAATAAAAACCAAACACTTAGCATAACCGGCAATCCTAATTCCACCATTGCTAAAAATACCGACCTGCATTTAAACGTACACATCACCCATGAGGCTTGCCCGTTAAAGCTTGCGCCTACATCATCAACAACCGCAACCTTGGTTATGGGCGATGCCTTGGCCGTGGCATTAATGGAAGCTCGTAAATTTCAACCCGAAGACTTCGCCCGCTTTCATCCGGGTGGTAGTTTAGGCCGCAAGTTATTGGTAAAGGTTAAAGATGTGATGCGTACTGATAAATTGCCCTTCATTACCGAAGATGCCTCCTTCACCGAATTGCTGCTCTGCATGTCGGAAGGTCGGCTGGGTATGGTGATCGTAGGCGATACCGAGTATGTTTTAGGGGTAGTAACCGATGGTGACCTGCGCCGCGCGTTAATGCAGAATCCTGACACCAGTACGCAAACCATTGCCACCATGATGAGCCATAACCCGGTTATGATACAGGAGGATGAATTTATACACGAGGCAGATTACCTAATGATGACTAAAAAAATCACTACCGTACTGGTAGGCTCTCCTGCAGAGCGTAAAATAAAGGGGATCTACCAGATCTATACAAGCTAAACACACCTGCGTCACACTAAAAATTTTCGAGATACTGTTGATAAGTTGTAATACATTTACAACTATGCACAAACATTTGAACGAAACCGAACAGAAAGATATTTATACAGAATTTAAGCTACTGGTAAAGATGTAGGCTTCAGAACTGAAGAAGTGGCTTAAAATCAAAAAAAGTTGGCTGGGACAGCGGGACGCCAATCCATTAGGCACAAATCCGGCGAAAAAAATTATCAGTATCTTACATAAAAGAAGAAGAGTTAACTGATGCTGATTACAAGCACATGCAAAAGTTGCAGGTTACATTAAGCGGCATTCTGTACAAATGCCAAATACCAATGCAACAGATACGAATTGGAATTATTCCCTAAAAAACTGGGGAAATAACTACAATAATCAATAATAGCATGTTAACTAATCATTCACTACGTTACACTTATATTACGTAATTGACAATAGCTACGAAGCAGATTATTAGTAAAATAAAGCCTTGTAATTTTTGCTCTACGGTTAACTTATTCAGGTTGATATTTGGCTGAGTCATAAAACAAATATAGGCCTGGGCTTAAATTTCGCAATAGTCCAAATCATTTTTATGAAAAATTCATCTCATTTATATTGTTGGTATCTATTCATTACGAAACCAGCCATTTTGTTAATTAAATAACATCAATTTATTGTGTCGTTAATATACAACTGCAGTTTTAAATGGGCAAATACAAACAATAAACATCACAACTATACGCTATAGCACTGTTATTATAAGGTATAATCACCTGAATACTTTAATTATAATTTAAACTACCAGCCAGTAAATCTAAATATATGCTTCTAAAATCTATTAATCCGGCCAACGTTAACTTCATAAAATCTTACGAGAGTGACACCAAAGAGATCATTTATAAAAAAATAGAGCAAACGCATACGGCCTGGCTCAGCTGGAAACATACGCCGTTTAACGAACGTGCTAAATTGCTTAACCAATTAGCCGAAGTTTTACAAAGCCGCAAAAACGAACTGGCTACATTAATGGCTCAGGAAATGGGCAAGCCTGTTAAGCAAGGTATTATTGAAATGGAAAAGTGCGCAGCTGTGTGCATGTATTACGCCGATAACGCTTCCGGCTTTTTGAGCGACCAAATAATTGAAACCGACGCTCAAAAAAGCTTTGTTACCTTTCAACCTATTGGTGTTGTACTGGCTATAATGCCCTGGAACTTTCCATTTTGGCAAGTGTTTCGCTTTTTAGCCCCTGCCCTGGCGGCTGGCAACTGTGGTGTGCTCAAGCATGCATCTAATGTGCCAGGCTGTGCATTGGTAATTGAGGAAATGGTTAAGCACGCTGGTTTTCCGAAGCATGTATTTCAAACCTTATTAGCCGGTAGCGAGGAGGTAGATGCCATGATTGAAAACCCACTTATAAAAGCAGTTACCTTAACCGGTAGTACACAAGCCGGTATAAAAGTGGCCCAAAAGGCAGGTTCGGTTTTGAAGAAAACAGTTTTAGAATTAGGAGGCAGCGATGCTTATATAATTTTAGAGGATGCAGACCTGGAACTGGCCGCCACCACTTGTACCGACAGCCGATTAATCAATAGCGGGCAAAGTTGCATTGCTGCCAAAAGATTTATCGTGATAGAATCGGTCGCCGAAAAGTTTACTGAGCTCATGTTACAAAAGATGAAAACCAAATACATGGGCGATCCTTTAAATGAGCAAACTGATGTTGGGCCGCAAGCTCGTGTTGATCTGCGTAATGAACTGCATGAGCAAGTTCAACGATCCATACAAGCAGGCGCAAAATGTATTTTAGGTGGCAAATTACCCGAAGGCGATAATGCCTTTTATCCGCCAACTATTTTGACTCAGGTAACCAAAGGCATGCCAGCACACGACGACGAACTGTTTGGCCCTGTAGCAGCTATTATAACAGCGCGTAACGAAGCCGATGCCATCCGTATAGCCAACGAAAGCATGTTCGGTTTGGGTGGTGCCGTGTTTACCAAAGATGCAATAATAGGCGAAAGCATTGCCGCCACTCAATTGGAAGCTGGTTCATGCTTTGTAAATAGCATGGTAAAGTCTGATCCACGTCTACCATTCGGCGGCATCAAGCAATCGGGTTATGGTCGGGAACTGGGAATGTTTGGCATGTATGAGTTTGTAAACATCAAAACGATATTTGTGAAATAGTAAGCACTAATAATTTACATAATCTTTATAAATTATTGATTACTAAATTAAAATAAACTTTAGTTTAGCATTTATAATAATATGTATACCAGGTTTTACCCTAACCTGACATGCATATTTCGGGTAAATGCCTATAAAGCTTATCTTTGTAACTGATATGAGTAAGCACGGGAGAATTTTAGTAGCCATGAGTGGTGGTGTTGATAGTTCGGTAGCAGCAGTAATGCTGCACGAACAGGGCTATGAAGTAATCGGGCTTACCATGAAAACCTGGGACTATGCCTCCTCTGGTGGTTCTTCTAAAGAAACCGGCTGTTGCAGTTTGGATAGCATAAATGATGCACGTGCTTTAGCTGTAGGATACGGGTTTCCGCATTATATATTAGATATCCGCAGCGAGTTCGGCAATTACGTGATCGACAACTTTGTGGATGAATACTTAGCCGGCCGTACTCCCAACCCATGCGTGCTGTGCAACACCCACATTAAATGGGAAGCTTTACTTAAACGTGCCGATAAGCTTGATTGTGAGTTTATTGCCACCGGCCATTACGCTAATATCCGCCAGCAAGATAGCGGCCGTTATGTAGTATCTAAGGGTAAAGACGAAAACAAAGATCAGTCGTATGTACTTTGGGGCGTAACGCAACAAAACCTGGCCCGTACACATTTCCCTTTAGGTGGTTTCAGCAAACCAGAGATACGCCAGATGGCTGTAGAAATGGGTCAATTAGAATTAGCTGGCAAAAGCGAAAGCTACGAAATTTGCTTTGTGCCTGATAACGACTATCGCGCCTTTTTGCGTAATAAAGTAGAAGACCTCGACGAACGTGTGGGCGGTGGCAACTTTGTACTGGCAGACGGCACCGTAGTGGGCAAACACAAGGGCTATCCTTTTTATACCATAGGTCAGCGCAAGGGTTTGGGCGTTGCTTTTGGTCACCCTATGTTTGTAACACAAATTAACCCGGCTAATAATACCGTAGTTTTAGGTACTCAAGATCAACTGGAGCGTAAAGAAGCATGGGTGCGAAACCTAAACCTGGTTAAGTATGATACCATTACCGAACCTTTACAAGCTGTAACCAAAATACGTTATAAAGACGCCGGTGCCGAAAGTACTATTCAGCAAATAGGCGAGCACATGAAGGTTGATTTCCATCACAATGTTTCGGGTATTGCGCCGGGTCAGTCGGCTGTGTTTTATGAAGGCAACGACCTGTTGGGCGGCGGCTTTTTAATGTAGTAGGTATCCCTAAAACATCTCTAACTTCTCAAGGTTTTTTGAAGCATAGCAATAGAAAAATATAATTTTATGCAGTATGTGAATTTTTGTATCACATAGTTTGTGTTTATTTGCAAAAAAGAAAACGCGTTAATGGCTAAAAATTTACTCATTGTTGAGTCACCGGCGAAAGCTAAAACTATAGAGGGATACCTTGGCAAAGACTTTACGGTCAAGTCGAGTTATGGCCATATCCGCGATCTGGTAAAGTCGGAAGATGCGATTGATATACCTAATAACTTTGCACAAAAATATGAGGTACCTGCCGATAAAAAACAGGTAGTAAGTGAGTTAAAGAAGTTAGCTAAGGAAGCCGAAATGGTATGGCTCGCCTCTGATGAGGACCGGGAGGGTGAAGCGATCTCCTGGCATTTATTTGAAACTTTGGGTTTAAAAGAAAACAAAACAAAACGCATAGTTTTCCACGAAATTACCAAACCCGCCATTATGCGGGCTATTGAAAATCCACGTACTATTGACTATAACCTGGTAAATGCCCAGCAGGCACGCCGTGTTTTGGATCGTTTAGTAGGTTTCGAACTATCGCCGGTACTATGGAAAAAGGTTAAACCTTCCTTATCAGCCGGTCGTGTGCAATCAGTCGCGGTACGTTTAATAGTTGACCGCGAACGAGAAGTTAATAAATTTACGGCCGAAGCTGCTTTTAGGGTAGTAGCCATATTTGGTAAAGGCAGAGAAGCTTTCAAAGCCGAGTTGCCAGAGCGTTTTACCGAACAGGCTGAAGCCGAAAAGTTTTTAAACGATTGTGTTGAAGCTGCTTTCACTATAAAATCATTAGATACCCGCCCTACCAAGCGTTCGCCTGCTGCACCGTTCACTACATCAACACTGCAGCAAGAAGCCAGCCGTAAACTGGGTTTTTCGGTTTCGCGCACCATGTCGGTAGCGCAAAAATTATATGAATCGGGTAAAATTACCTATATGCGTACCGATAGTGTTAATTTATCTGACACGGCCTTAAATGCTGCACAAGAGGAAATTACATCGGCTTACGGTGATAAATATCATCAGTACCGTAAGTATAAAACTAAATCGGCCAGTGCGCAGGAAGCGCATGAGGCTATCCGTCCTACTTATTTCGGTGTGCATACTGTTGATGGCGAAAATGCCGAAAAACGCTTGTACGAACTAATTTGGAAACGAGCCATCGCTTCACAAATGAGCGAGGCACAGTTTGAAAAGACCACCGCAAAAATTGATATTTCAACCCGAAAGGAAGATTTAGTTGCCAATGGTGAGGTAATGAAGTTTGACGGTTTCCTTAAAGTGTATCTCGAATCGAACGATGAAGAAGAGGAAAACACCCAAGACGAAAACAACGCCATTCTTCCGCCGCTAAACAAAGGGCAGTTATTAGCCTTACAGGAAATAACCGCTACCGAACGTTACTCACGTCCGCCGGCACGTTATACAGAGGCCAGTTTGGTTAAAAAGCTGGAAGAGTTAGGCATCGGCCGTCCGTCTACCTATGCTCCTACCATTTCTACAGTACAAAACCGTGGTTATGTGGTTAAGGAAGAACGCGAAGGTAAAACACGCAACTACCGTGTGCTAACACTGAAAGATAAGTTAATTAAACACGAGCAGAAAACAGAGAATACTGGTGCAGAGAAAAATAAGCTCTTCCCTACCGATATTGGCGCCGTAGTGAACGACTTTTTGGTGCAGCACTTTAAAGGGATAGTCGATTTTCATTTTACAGCTAATGTTGAAAAGCAATTTGATGAAATTGCACAAGGCCTAACCGAGTGGACCAAAATGATCCGCACGTTTTACACGCCTTTTCATGAGGGTGTTCAAATTACACTCGAAACAGCCGATAAGGCACGTGGCGAGCGCGACTTAGGCGTACACCCCGAGAGCGGTAAAAAGATGTCGGTACGTATTGGCCGTTATGGCCCGTTCGTGCAAGTTGGCGACAGCGACAATGAACAAGAAAAGCCGCAGTACGCCAGTTTACGTACCGGTCAAATGATTGAGACCATTACGCTGGAAGATGCTTTGGAGCTCTTTAAATTACCTAAAAAGGCCGGAGTTTATGAGGATAAAGATATGACTGTAGCTATTGGCAAGTTTGGTCCGTACATCCGTCATAACAGCAGCTTTTACTCGTTGCCTAAAGGGTTGGATCCTATGACGGTGACCGAACAACAAGCCATTGAGATCATTGAAGAGAAGCGTAAAAAAGATGCTGAAAAGCTGATTAAGGCCTTTGACGAAGACCCGGAGATGAAGTTACTGAATGGTCGTTGGGGTCCTTATATAGGTTATGGTAAACTAAATATTAAAATCCCCAAGGGTAAAGAACCGCTGGAACTCACTTTTGAAGAGTGCAAAGCCCTGGCCGATGCTATGGAAAAAGACACTAAAAAACCTGTAGGTAAAAAAGCGGCTCCAAGTAAACCGGCAGCTAAGAAACCCGCCGCAAAAAAGTCGACAGCTAAAACCACAGCCAAAAAATAATATAGCACACGCCTGGCAACAGGCGTTTTTGATGATGATAAAAGATTTGCCCCAAAATATTGTTGAAGATATTGCCGTAGCAGTAGCACTTGAAAGAGAAAGTGCCGAAAGCAAAATCTGGTACGTTTATTTAATTAATTTAAAAGGCCAGCCGATAGAAAATGTACTGGTAAGTTCTAAAGGTTATGGAGAAAAAGATGGCGAGCAGGTTAAAACATCGGTTTTACGCCACATGCTGGCCCTGGTGGCCAGCCAGTCATCGGCACTTATAGAACCCATTGATGAGGAAACCTTCGGACTAAGCAATGAGTACTGGGTAAGCTATTACATAGGCCGCGAGATCTATGATAAGAAGTTCATATTTTTACCCGAAAGCATTGTAGAAGGCAACTTTATTAAACTGCCTGTACTGAACAAGGTTGGCGTAATGATTAAATAACCACCGATAATTATTGCTATAACAGTAATTATACAGTTATATTTTTTTAAATAATACTACCGCGTTATGCCCACCGAAGCCAAACGTATTACTCATAGCCACATCCACCTTTTTCTCCTGCGATGCGCCGGTGACTATATTTAAACCGAAAGGTAATTGCGAATCTAACACAGTAGTGTTTATGGTGGCCGGTACAATACTATTTTCTATAGCTTTTACCGAAATAATAGCTTCTATAGCTCCGGCTGCACCTAAAAGATGACCAGTCATAGATTTGGTAGCGCTCACCGATAAATTGGGACTGTTGCCAAATGCTCCAAATATTGCTTTAGCTTCGCTTATATCGCCTACAGGGGTCGAGGTGGCATGCGCGTTAAGGTAATCAACTTCGGTATGAACTAAACCGGCATCCTTTAAGGCCAGTTCCATAGCTTTTATGGCACCTTTACCTTCGGGATGGGTAGCGGTAATATGGTAGGCATCGCCCGTCATGGCGGCACCTGCAACTTCGGCGTAAATAGTGGCACCCCGTTGTTTCGCATGTTCGTATTCTTCCAATACTAAAACACCAGCACCTTCTCCCATTACAAAACCATCGCGCTCTACATCAAACGGACGGGCGGCAGCCTGCGGATCGTAATTACGGGTTGATAAGGCTTTGAGCGCGTTGTAACCACCCATAGAACCTTCTGTTATGGGCGCATCGGCACCCCCTGTAATTATAATTTTAGCTTTTCCCCAGCGAATGTAATTCAAGGCATCCATCATGGCGGTATTAGCACTGGCACAGGCGGTTACCGTAGTAAAATTTACCCCCATAAAACCGTATTTGATGGATATTAAACCCGCTGCCATATTAACCAGCGTTTTAGGGATAAAGAACGGGTTAAAATGCGGCTCATGATCTGTTGCAACATAATCACGGATCTGATGTTCGAAAGTATCCATACCTCCCTGCGCTGAGCCAAATATCACACCCACATCATAAGGAGATAGCGCATTCATCTCAAAACCAGAATCTTCAATAGCCTGCTTAGCGGCTATTAACGCATATTGAGTGTACAGATCGTTACGTTTGATCTCGCTTTTGTCCAGGTAGTTGGCAGCACTAAAATCATTGGGCAACTGGGCTGCAAATTGGGTTTTAAATTTTCCTGCATCAAAACGGGTAATGATTTTAGCACCGCTTTTTCCATTCTTAATATTTGTCCAGAAGGTATTTACATCAAGTCCTAACGATGAAACAACACCCATTCCGGTTATTACTACTCTTTTCATTTTTTATTGATTACACCGGATTTTATTGATTACACCGATGCTTATTAACTTATTATTAGATTAAAGGTTTGCTTTATGAACACACAGATTTTTTAACATTTCCATACTTTTTAAATGGGTCGCTGTGTTATATCGGTAAATCAAATAAATCTCTGAAATCATTTCAAAAGTACTTTAGTTGCACCATAGCCAAACTTTTCTTTACGGGCATCCATAAAAGTTTGTACTTTAGGGTGTTTACCTAACTGTTTATGTAGCTCATGACGTAATATGCCATTGCCGGCGCCATGTATAAAAGTAATATCGGGCAGTTGGTGTACAATGGCAGCATCAAGGGATTTTTTAAAATAATCGAGTTGAATATGCAGTATTTCCTGGCTATTAATAAACTGGTAATCGTCGCGCAGTTTTTCAATATGCAGGTCAACCTCGCCCTTGGGTTTATCCACCTGTTGTTTTTCGGCAGCGGGCTTAAAAAAACTTTCTTTCAGCTTCTCCGCATCCAGCATCATTTCGGGTTCATCTAACCTTATTAGCCATCCAGGCTGGTTAATTACGGGTACTGTTTTTTTAGCACCGCTAAAATCTTTAGCCTTAAACTTATCGTTAAATAGCAAAGGCGTTTCAGGCTTCATATCCTGCTGGGTATAATACAGTATCTGCAGGTTAAACTTGGGCCATAGTTGTATATCGGCCAATTGCGCCGAATAAATTACAACTGCCGAGTTTGGCGCTACAATACCTATATATTCGCCTTTATACTGTTGTTTTTCGGTTTTAAAAGTAGCCAGTAATTGGTACGAGGTATCGTTCACTAAATTAAAATGCACAACTGAAGCCGCTTTAGTATCACCAACCACGCCCAGGTAAACCCCTTTTGCCTTAAACTCGGCAGTTGGAATTATTGTTGCGGCCGGGTTAATACCGGCTGCATTACCACCCGATTGATGACCATACACCGATGTAACCTTGCTTGCCAGCACGGGGATCTCAAAATCATCTTCACCTGTTACACCGATCATATTTTCATCTATGATCCGTGTAACATAGCCCTCCATGCGTTCATCTACAAAGCGTACAAAGTCGCCTAACTTATATTTCATAAAGTATTTTTAGCGAGGCAAAGTTACTTTATTATACCATAAATTATAACTAACCGGTAACGTGTTGTTAATATTGACATAAAAATTATTTAACATATCATATAATCCGCTATTTTTGCAAACCCGTATTTATTTAACTGTGAACCGTAATCATTCTATTTCCTTAAAGCAAAACTGGAAAGCCATCTGGGCTTCCACAACACAACGTTCGCTCATGTTAGCCGGATCTGTTGTAGTTGCGCTTATTTTATCGGCTATGCCTTTCTTTTTTCAAAGCATTGAGCACAGGCCGGGTGTACAACTAAATGATTACATATTATCACATGTGCCAGCTCAGGATGTTTCTGTATATATCTTCCTGGTTATTTGGAGTATGGCAGGTTTAACACTATTTAGGGCTGTACAAACGCCATCAGTTTATGTACGGTATGTGTGGTTGTATATAGTTATATGTCTCACCCGTATGCTTACTATTTCGCTGGTGCCATTGGCTGCACCAGCAGGTTTGGTAGAGTTGGTAGATCCTTTAACCAATGTGTTTTACGGTCATACTGTAGTTACTAAAGATTTGTTTTACTCGGGCCATACTGCGAGCTTGCTTACCATGTACTTTTGTTTGCCTAAAAAATCAGACAGGGTATTAGTTATTTTTGCAACTACTATAGTGGGATGCTTATTATTGGTTCAGCATGTGCATTATACGGTTGATGTATTAGCAGCTCCTATATTTGTCTTCCTTTTAAACAGAATATTGCAATCAACTATTTTCGCCAACGGTAAGCTCAGTAACTAAATTTATTTTTCCACTACATTTTTATATTCAAGCAAGGGGTATATATTTAGTGTTTTTACAAATTCCAAAGTTTAAATCAATTTCCTTCGTATTTAATATTAACCCCTGTATTGTGGGCTCCATATTTATGTGGATCGGTATTTTTTCGTAATTGGAGGCCTTCAATTGTATAAGCACTTTTAATATGATATATTTATTTTGCCGGTACAGTTTGGCAACTTGTTAAGCCTGTTATTAAAGTTGTACTTAACAATTGAAGGCTACGCTGATAATAATATGAAAGGTTAAATTCCTTGTTATATTTAACACCAGCGTTTAATTTCTCTCCATGGTATAGCGTTAAGCTTTAACTTTTAACTATCACTTCAATATCGTGCAAATCGGTTACTTTCTTTTTCAGTTTAGGTGCCTTATGCTGAAGATAATCGGTAGCATGCTCCTTTACTTCTTTGCTTTTACCTGATAGTTTTTTGCGGAATGCAAAGCCCTTTTTTGTAGCATATAAATAGGCTATAGCACCGGCGGTAATAGCACCCACGGCAACGGCAGCTATGGTTACACCGCTGTGGTCTTCTTTTACAAATGGATTTTTCATAGTGTTAAATTTTTAATTCAACACTCATAATTAAATATGGTTCTAATTAATTAACTCATAATACAAAGTAAACGATATGGGTTACCTAAAGCCCAAAAAAATAGAGGGTTAGGAATGCATTTGGAATTCCGATAGATGAAACCTGCGTCAATTTTTTATAGTATTAAAACTAAAGTATTAATTTATAGTTACTGTTTGCAAGTCGGGATCAATCCGGTTTAACTATAAACAAATCAGCCTGGAGCAACCTGGTTGAAGTAAACATTCTATTAAATACAAAGGTAATCTTCCGCATCTGAGGTAATGATACAGTCAAACAAATTTATCCGCATTGCCATTTTAGGAGGCGGTCCAAGTGGTCTTTTTATGTTTAAACGACTTGTTGAAGCAGGTCGTACTGATATAAATATAGCCGTTTTTGAAAGAAAGCAATTGCTGGGTGCCGGTATGCCCTACAGCCGCGATGGCGCCTGCGATGAGCATATCACTAACGTCTCGGGTAATGAAATACCGGAATTGGTAACAACGGTTGAAGAGTGGATAAAAACCGAAGACCGCGATACGCTTAAACGTTTCCGTATAAATCCCGAAAACTTTAACGATTATAAAGTATTGCCCCGGTTACTGTTTGGCAGGTATCTGTCTAAACAGTTTAATTTGTTAACTCAGCAAGCTAAAGAGCGCGGCATACCAACCACTATTTATTATAGTACCGATATAACCGATATAATTGATGCTCCCGAAATACAAACAGTTAATATAGTTACAGGCAACAACGAAACCTTTGAGTTTGACAAAGTAATAGTTTGCACCGGCCATAACTGGCCCAAACAGCTGGAAGGTAAAATACCGGGCTATTTTGATTCGCCGTATCCACCGGCCAAACTTGCTTTCCAGGCCAACCATGCGGTAGCCGTTAAAGGATCATCGCTAACAGCAATTGATGCTTTGCGCACATTGGCCCGCAGTAACGGCCAGTTCACACGTACACAAGAGGGCAAGCTCAACTTTACGTTAAACTTGGATAGTATTGATTTTAAAATCATTATGCACTCTCGAAACGGCCTACTACCTGCCTTGCGCTTTCATCTCGAAGACTCACACCTGGCTAAAGATTCGATATTAAGTGATGAAGAAGTTGATAACGTACGAAATGAGAACGAAGGTTTTTTACCGCTTGATTATGTGTACCGTAAAAACTTCCTGGATGGTTTACAAGCTAACCGCCCTGAGTTTTATGACCGAATCAAAGACCTGTCGATAGAAGAGTTTGTTACCCAGATGATGAGCTTACGGGAAACAGTGCCAGCATTTCAATTACTTAAAGCCGAATATGCGGAAGCCGAAAAATCTATAGATCGTGAGCAGTCTGTTTACTGGAAAGAAATGCTCGCTATATTGAGCTTTGCCATGAATTACCCGGCCAAATATTTTTCGGCTGAAGACATGCAGCGTTTGCAGAAAACACTTATGCCGCTAATTTCTATCGTTATAGCTTTTGCCCCGCAAGGTTCTGTTGAAGAGATGTTGGCGCTTTATGATGCAGGAGTTTTGGATATTGTAAGCGTAGGCGACGATAGCAGCATTGAACCACAGCAGGAAGGTGGCATTATTTACTTGTACACAAATGAACAGGGAGATAGGGTATCAAACCGTTTCCTGTCATTTGTGGATTGCGTGGGCCAGCCACACTTATTATATAATGACCTGCCGTATATGAGTTTATTAAGTAGCCATACCGTAAGCCCGGCCAGGCTCCGTTTCAGAGATGCCGAAAAAGGTGCGCGTGAAATAGAGCATGGCAATAAAAAAGTGATCAAAGATCATGATGATGCGTACTACCTTCAAGTTGCCGGCATTGCCATTAACGATAATTTTCAGGTAGTGGATGCCTACGGTGCTTTAAATGAGCGTATTTACATGATGGCCGTTCCTTATATCGGGGGTTACAATCCCGACTATTCGGGGCTGGATTTTGGTGAAGCAGCTTCTGCCCGGATTATTAAAAGTTTGCTGCCAAGCCTAGTACAAACTGAAATTTAGCAAACATAACTAATGACAGACCTATCGTTAAAACCATATAAATTATTTATGCTGCTGCTGGGCTCTAAAGCTCCGCGGCGTAATGTTGAACAACACGATTTCTACTTCGGGATAGCCCGTCATTTGAAAGACCTGGTTCCTCAAATCAGAGCTTTTTGGCCCGAAGCCGGCAATAGCATTCACCTTGATGGTTGGAGGGAAGTAAATACGGTAGACGGCTATAAAGTAGAGATCACCTTAAAAGAGGAAGATCAGACATTAAACGGGCCCAAACTGTTTTTTATAAACCTGGGTGGTTATCAAACCGGCAAGCTGGAAGAACAGCATTACACTGTGTTAGGTGTTTATGAAAACAGGACACAAGCCATGCAATCGGCTAAGAAAACGGTATTTTTCAGAGAACAATCGGCTAAAGGTATGAAGGGGGCAAATTCGCACATCGACGAAAAATATGGCATAGATGTAGATGATGTTTACCGTATAGAAGACATCTTAACGGCTGAAATAAAAGAAAAATTTCAGATCAACCTGATCGAAACAGCAAATTTGGAGGAGGATATTATTCACCTCGGCTATATTACCATGGATAAGTTATTGAAATAAGGATCATTAAATCAGCATTAAAATTTAATAATTATACGAGCCGGTTTAATAGCTGGAAGTTCTTACTTACGTTTTTGCAGTATAGTTATTCTGAAATTTTTATATTAGCGGCGTTACATGCCTATATATAAAACCAATATGCCTAAGATTTTCATAAACAGCAAACTATTGCTAACCATCCTTTTTAGTTCCGTTTTATTCGTCTCTTTTAATTCGGTAAAAGCACAAACCAGGACAGAATACCTTCTTGATAAAGGCTGGCACTTCAGCAAGGGGGAACAACCCGATGCGCAAGCCGTAACTTTTAACGATAATAAATGGGAAAGTGTTACCATCCCTCACGATTGGGCTATTAAAGGGCCGTTCGATGGCAATAATGATATTCAGAAAGTTAAGATCGTTCAAAACGGTGAAAAAGATGAATCGGTAAAATCGGGCAGAACGGGTGGTTTACCTTTTATAGGCGTAGGATGGTACCGCTTAAAATTTAATGTCCCCGTATTTTCATCGGCCAAAAAGGCATCCCTTATTTTTGATGGTGCTATGAGCAATGCTACTGTTTTTATTAACGGCAAAGAGGTTGGCAAGTGGCCTTATGGTTATAATTCTTTTCATTTTGATGTAAGTAGCTTTTTAAACCCCGGCTCAGAAAATTTACTGGCAGTAAGGCTCGAAAACCTTCCGCAGTCATCACGCTGGTACCCGGGTGCCGGTTTATACCGCAATGTACATTTAGTGGTGACCAATACTGATCATATTCCGGTATGGGGCACATACGTAACAACCCCGGTTATTACCAAAGACTTTGCTAAGGTGTCTTTGAAAACCAATATTAAATTTAACCAGGATCAGTTTAAAGCACTAAAATTAGTTACAGAAATTAAAGATGCAAAAGGCATTAAGGTAGGCGAAACCTCATCTGTTTTAACCGAAACAAACCAGTCGGTATTTGTACAGGAAGCGATTATCAAATCACCTAAATTATGGTCGCCCGAAACCCCAGTACTTTACACCGCGGTGTCTCGCCTGTACGACCAGGATAAGTTGGTGGATGAATATTCAACACGCTTTGGTGTACGTTCTTTCAAATTTGAAGCAGGTAAAGGCTTTTCCTTAAATGGGGAGATACGCAAGTTTAAAGGGGTATGTAATCATCATGATCTGGGTCCGTTGGGCGCCGCGGTAAACAAATCTGCTTTAAGGAGACAATTAGCCATATTAAAAGAAATGGGGTGCGATGCAATTCGTACCACGCACAATATGCCTGCCCCCGAATTGGTTGAGCTTTGCGATGAAATGGGCTTTATGATGATGGTAGAATCGTTTGATGAATGGAAAACGCCCAAAGTAAAAAACGGTTACAGTCATTTATTTGATGAATGGGCCGAGCGCGACATCGTAAACATGATACATAGGGATAGGAATCATCCGAGCGTAATTATGTGGAGCATAGGCAACGAAGTACCTGACCAGGGTGCCAAAGGCGGTAATAAATTAGCCAAATGGTTGCAGGATATATGTCATCGCGAGGACCCAAGCAGACCGGTAACCGTTGGTATGGACCGCATTGATGCCGCCTTAACCAATAACTTTGCTTCTATTTTAGATATACCTGGTTTTAATTATAAGCCTGCCCGTTATGATGAAGCCAATAGCAAACTACCACAGGGGTTTATTTTAGGGACCGAAACGGCATCAACGGTTAGTTCGAGGGGGATTTACAAATTCCCGGCAGCATTATTTAAAAATAAGATGTATGATGACAATCAGACTTCATCTTATGACCTGGAGGCCTGCCCATGGTCTCAAATACCTGAAGATGAATTTGTTAAGCAAGACGACTTGAAGTATGTAATAGGAGAATTTGTATGGACAGGTTTTGATTACCTGGGCGAGCCTACACCTTACGACAGTAAGTGGCCATCACATAGTTCATATTTTGGAATTGTTGATTTAGCAGGAATACCTAAAGATCGTTTTTACTTATATCGCAGCAAATGGAATACGGAGAAAACTACCCTGCATGTGCTGCCACATTGGACCTGGCCCGGTCGCGAGGGGCAAGTAACACCGGTTTTTTGTTATACCAGTTACCCATCGGCCGAGCTTTTCATTAACGGAAAAAGCATGGGTAAACAGGAGAAAAATAAAACTGATAACCTAAGCCGTTACCGCCTGATGTGGAAAAATGTAAAGTACGAACCAGGAACGTTAAAGATAGTGGCTTATGACAATAATGGCAAAGCCGCAGCTCAGCAAGAAGTTAAAACAGCAGGAAAGCCACATCATATTGAGTTAACTGCTGACCGCTCAGCAATTGATGCCGACGGTAAAGACATTGCTTTTATCTCTGCCCGTATATGCGATGCGGCCGGCAATCTTTGTCCTGATGCAACCAATCTGCTTAACTTTCAAGTAACAGGAGCAGGCAATTTTAAAGCGATAGCCAACGGCGATGCTGCCAACTTGCAGCCTTTTCACAAACCAACCATGAATGCATTTAGCGGTATGCTGGTTGGGTTGGTACAGTCTTCAGAAAAAGCGGGTGGCATCCGGGTTAATGTTTTGTCGAAAGGTTTAAAAACAGGAGTTGTTACCTTAACCAGCAAGTAACAGGTTAGTTAAAAACTATGTTATGAGGAAACAACAATTAGTTTGGCTGATATTTTGTACCCTGATAACTGGTGCATGTTCCGCGCAGAAATCTAAAGTTCCGAAAGAGAAAAACATGGGTGCTTACCTCATGGTTTACTTTAAGGATGATACGCATGGTTTATATATGGCCCTGAGCAAAGATGGCTATAGTTTTACCGATGTAAATAAAGCGAAGCCCATTATTGCCGGGGATACCATTGCCGAACAAAAAGGCATCCGCGATCCTTATATTTACCGTGGGCCTGATGGCCTGTTTTACCTGGCGTTAACCGATCTGCACATCTATGGTGATAAAGCAGGTTACCGTACTACCCAATGGGAGCGCGATGGCAAGGAATACGGCTGGGGCAATAACCGTGGGCTGGTGCTCATGAAATCGGCCGACTTGGTACACTGGTCGCACATGGTTTTAAGGGTTGATAAGGCTTTTCCCGAACTGGCCGATATTGGCTGTGCCTGGGCGCCCGAAATGATCTATGACGAGGTAAAGAAGAAAACCATGCTGTACTTTAGTATGCGTTATGGTGCCGGAAAAGAAAAGGTTTACTACACTTATATGAACAAAGGTTTTACCGCTATGGAAACGCATCCAAAATCCTTGTTTGATTACCCCAACGGTGTACCTTACATTGATGCCGATATAACCAAGGTTGGCAACAAATACCACCTGTTATATGCCTCGCACGATGGTACTTCCGGTGTAAAACAAGCTGTATCAGATTCGGTTCATACCGGTTATCAGTATGATCCTCAATGGTACGATCCCGAAAAGGTAGGCTGCGAGGCGCCAACCATTTATAAACGGATTGGTGAAAATAAGTGGGTATTGATTTATGATATTTACCGTTTAAACCCGCATAACTTCGGTTTTAGTGAAACCTCTGATTTTGTTAATTTTAAAAACTTAGGTCGCTTTAATGAAGGGGTAATGAAAGCTACTAATTTTTCGGTACCTAAGCACCCGGCAGTAATTCAGGTTACCCGTAAGGAAGCACAAAAACTGGCCGACAATTGGGGCCTCGATATGAAATTTTAATATTGCTTTTACTGGTAACCCATTGCCTGCAATTCGAACAATTCGGCGTAACGGCCTTTTCGGGACAAAAGCTGCTCATGTGTACCAATTTCAAGCATTTCACCTTGTTCCAAAACTATAATGCGGTCTGCCAAACGCGCGGTTGAAAAGCGGTGCGAAATCAACACTGCTGATTTACCTTCGGTAAGTTGTGCAAAGCGCTGAAAAACTTCGTATTCGGCACGGGCATCTAAGGCTGCGGTGGGTTCATCTAATATGAGTACTTGTGCATCTTTCATATAAGCACGGGCCAGGGCAACCTTTTGCCATTCACCGCCCGAAAGCTCTATGCCTTCGTTAAAGCGTCTGCCCAGCCATTGCTCATAATTGTTCGGTAATTTATTCGCTAATGTATCGGCTAAGCTTTCTGTAGCCGCTTTAATAATCAGTTCTTTATTATCAATTTCCTTGATGTTACCTACAGCGATGTTTTGTGCAAGTGTCATTTGATAGCGAATGTAATCCTGAAATATTACCCCTAAATTAAAGCGCAGGTCGTTAATGGAATATTCACGTAAATCTACACCATCCAACAAAATGCGGCCTTCGGTAGGTTCATACAGGCGGGCCAGTAGTTTAACTAAAGTAGTTTTACCGGCACCATTTTCGCCAACCAGTGCCAGCTTTTCGCCTGGGTGAAGTGTGAAATTCAAATTCCTGTTGGCCCAGCGTTCGCTATTATGATATTGGAAGCCTACGTTTTCAAAAGTAAAGCCTTGCTTAATCGGGTTAGGAAAAGGCAATGGATTTACAGCCACAGAAATCCTGGGTTTTATCTCGAAAAAATCCAGGAAGTCGTTCAAATAAATGGCACCTTGCGATACCGCGGTAAACCTGTTAAGCACCGTTTCCATTAGTGCCCTTAGTTGCCTAAACGAGCCGGCAAGGAAAGTAAGATCGCCTACCGACAAATAGCCGTTAATAGTACGGATAATGATGAACAAATAAGCACCATAATAACCGGTATTTCCTATTAATGAAAAAAAGCTTCCCCACGCCGACCGCCGCACAGCCAACCTGCTATTATCGGCGTAAAACCTTTCTGATAAGGTTTTAAAACGACTTATCACAAAATCGGCCAGGTTAAATATCTTTACTTCCTTGGCCGTTTCATCGCTGGCACCCAAATACCGCAGGTAATCCAGTTCACGCCGTTCGGGTGTCTGGCTTCTGGAGAGCGCGTAATTTTGATTATTGAAATGCGATTCACCTAAAAATGCCGGTAAAATAGCTACAAGCAACAACAAAATAAGCCATGGATTAAAGGCCAGCAAACCGGTTATTAAAAATGCCATCGAAATCATATCTTGTACCTGGCTCATTACCTGCGATAGCAACATGGTACGACCAATAGTTTGTTGCCTGGCACGCTCCAGCTTGTCGTAAAATACCGAATCCTCAAATTGGTCCAGGTCCAGCGTAGCCGCATGGCGCATGATCTTTACCGAAGTATAATTGGAGAATAAGTCGCCTAACAGGCTGTCTAATAAATTAATAAGTCTGTTTAATCCGTCGGTAGCTATGGCTAACACAAACTCCAATGCAACCAGTTGCCACAAATAGGTGTGGTCGGATATATTGGGGGTACGGTTTAATAATACTACCTGGTCTACAATAAGTTTACCCACATACAATAGTGCTACCGGCATGGCCGACCGCAGTATGCGTAATATAAAACTCATTAAGGTTTTGGACGGACTGCTTTGCCAAGCCAGCTTAAAAAAGGCCGGCAGATTACCTAAAGCAGCCAGTCTTTTTTTAAAAGTTATATTATTGGGATCAATCTTGTTCTTAGTTTCTCTCATTTAAAGCAATAGCCCGGCGTTATATTAAGGCTAACTCCGTAATTAAGAAGCCATTTGCATAACATAACGTTGAGCAGAAAGTTCTACGGTTAATTAGTAACGCAATTATGAATTAATGGCCAGCCTGAAACTGCTTTTTCAACTTAATAGTTATACTCAATAATAACTGTACCTGGTGATTAGTAAAGTTGTGATTGGTTGGATCAACAAAATGATCTGCATCCTCTTCAAAATACAGACTTTTATAGCTAATACTATGATGATCAAGAAGATTTTGTAAACAGTCTTTAAGATTATTAATGGCTTGCGTAGTTAACGTTAATTGTTCTTCTTCGTACTTATTATTAGTGTTGGTAATAAAAAACGAAGCTACCGTGCCATATAATTGGTGAATAAGCATTTGAAAATGATTAACATCATTAATGTTAAAATTAAACTTCTGTGGTTCTAATAATATATTTTGTATAGCCGTTGAAAGATTAGCCAGCTTAATAAATACGTTTTTGCGAGATAATTTATAGCTGGTAACACTTACCTGCTGACCAGAGAATCTACTCAGTAGTTTTTCGAGATAGTTAATGTTTACTTCTAATACTTCTTTAATAACGGTATGTAATTTATGAGCCTCCCAAACCGGGAACAGGTAAGAAGCCGATAAAGCTATTGCGCATCCAATAAGGGTATCCAAAATTCTTTCAAAAATATAGATGGTATGGTGGTTGCTTTGTATATCTAAAAGTAATATGACCATGGTAGTTATAAAGGCCACGCTTACGGTATAATTAGATTTATTAAAGGCAAAAAATCCTAATAAAAATATCATGGAAAGCGTAAGTTGTAATACAAATACATTCACAACGGCCAGTAGAATAAGCCCGGCGGCAATGCCCGCTAATGTGCCGGTTAGGCGCTGGATATTCCTGGTTTTAGTCAAACTAAAACCAGGTTTCATAATAACTACAATGGTTAGTAATATCCAGTAACTATAATTTCCTAAAGGAAAAATAAAAGTGATAGCAAAAGCAAATAAGCAGGCAATAGCCAATCTTAATGAAAATCTGAAGATGGGCGAATGAATGTTTAAATGTGCTTTGATCTGTTTAAAACTAAACTCCTGCCGGTTAAAAAAATGCTCATAATCAGGTTGGGTACCGCTGTCATCGCTTTCTGGTTCGCGGCTTAACAGCACGGTCTTAATGTTTTGCACCTGTACAAAAACTTCATCAATGTTAACTTTTAACCGTTTCAATATCTCCTTGTTTACGTCGTTCTCATTTTCAATAATATGATCCAGCCTTGTTTTCATTTGCGCCATTTTATTCAAAAAATAGAGGCTTTGCTTCCAAGGTTTGTTCGATAATAAGTTTTCACTTACCGCATAAAGGTCTTGTGCGGTTAATTTGATCATTTGTGCGGTTAGCTCTAAAGCTCCTGTTGACTTTAAGGCCGATCTTACCCACTCGTAATCATAATGTATGGCTGTTACCTGCTCGTACAAGTCTATAACACCCGAGGCTATTTTTATAAAAGATTGTCCTTTTACATTATTTGCACCCATAGCTACCTCATTTTTTAACAGGATATTTCGCATGTGCTCCTGCTTTTCATTAACCTGTGCATGCCTGATGATGATTTGATTATAGCAAGCTTTTATAGCAATAGCCGGATCATAAAAGGGAGCCTTTGCTTCAATGAAATTTGCGGTAGAACGCATGCATTCTCCAATAGCATGCTGTACAGAACGAAAAGGCCACAGTTTGGCCTGCACCAAACTTATTAAGGAGTACCAAACCGCTCCTGTTAACAAAAAAGCTGTAAAATTGAACACATTAACCGGCTTTAAGCCCAGTACAAAGATCATGAGTATAATTGATGATGTACTGATGAACGAAAAACGGTTGCCATATACATTAAGTAATGACAGTATAAAAGTTAACATTACCACAACAACAGCGGTAAGCCAGGGACTAATTAACGAGACGGTTATAACAAAGGGGATTATTGAAAACAGGAGCAAGCTCACCACAAATGATCGTAGTTTTTCGCTGATATTGCCAGGCGAGTCGGTAAAGCTCATAGACATAGAGCCCAAACCCACAGCAATTGCAGCTTGTGGCTGTTCAAAATAAAAAAGTACGCTTACCGGCAATAGAGTACTTAAAGTAACCCTTAATGCATCCGAAAATTGTTCTTGTGCAAAAAAGTAAGCGATAATATTTCTAATTTTTTGCAAATCCATATAAGCCTGACAAGTGAACCAGTTAAATAGGTGACGTAATTATATTGATATTTGTTTGATAACAGCTCACATAGCTCTACATAACCGTGCTGTAAAAATAAGAAATATGTATTAGCATATTTAGTGTTTAAGTTTGGGGGGGCAGCCCATTAAACTGCATTAAACGCAAAAAGCACCTGCTGTTAGGCAGATGCTTTACGATTAAAGTTATAGTGACTATTTAAATTACTTTTACATTTACCGCGTTCAGGCCTTTTTTGCCTTCTTCTACATCGAAAGTTACTTTATCATTTTCACGAATTTCATCGATTAAGCCAGATGAATGTACAAATACATCTGCCCTGTTTTCATTTTGTGAGATAAAGCCAAAACCTTTTTCGGAGTTGAAAAACTTTACTGTTCCTTCTTTTTGCATTATATTATTTTTAATAAGTTGGCAATGTAATCATTAAATACCAAATATTTTCCTTTTGGTAAAGTTATTTAACAATAATTTAAATTGATACTAAATACCTGGACTTGTAATAATTAAATATTTATTAACAAAGCCATAACAAAAAGCTTGATTACGAGTTATATATAATAAGATGTTCAATGTATGATCGATCTTTTGCTGTGGAATAGAATAGTTTAATCCATAAACATTACTTACCTTTAAGAAATTCCTTCCCCGCACAAAAAATACATTATTAGGCATTGCCATTTTCTGGTACGGTGATATTTAAGCGTTAGCTAATACAACATTGATCAGTAAACTTATGAAAAAGCAATTGCTTATATTATCCTCACGTTTTAAGAACGATGCCTGTTAAACTCAATCAGATATTAATCTGTTAGATACAGACATCCGCAAGCTCAAATACGAATTAACATAAAACACCACATGAGTAAAGGTAAAAATGCCGTAAAAGACAAAAAGAAGGCTGCAAGCCCTGAAGCCGGCAAAAAAACATCATCTTATCAAACCGATAAAACATCAGTATCTAAAGCCGATAACGCCGTAGGTAAAAAAGCTAAATAAAATGCAAAAGAAAACAATAGAAGGAGAAACCAGGATGTACATGTACGACCTGATGAATACAGCCAAAGAACACGGCTTTAAAGGTGAAGACCGCTGGGAACTGGGTTTGGCTACTGCTGCCGAAGCCGACCGTATTCAGCGGAACTACCATCCGGTCATAGTGCAAAAGGTTTATCCCGAAATGCTGTTGCAGGTATTCCATTTAACTAAGTCCAGATTAAACCAACCTTTAAACCAAAACGAGGAAAAACTGGATAATCGCAGTGTGATGAATGAAGAACTCACTCATATTGTGGCATTTAACCCCAAGCGTCAACGTACATAGTTGCCGGCAAACACATCTTACCTGCACCCCCTAACTACCTTAGCCGGGTGCCTTTTACTATACCCATGAAAAACGAAGTTACCTTAAAACTTGTGCAGGGGCACGAAGACGTTAATATATCAAAAGAAGCAGCGGTACTGAATGTTGAGGAAATTTTAGAAAACCAAAGCGGAATCAAGGCACAGATCTTTGTAGTGCTATCTTCAAAAGATAATGATATATGCGCCCTGTACAATCGTATAGAACTGGCGGAGGCATACATTAGCTCCTTTAATAACAGTAAGGCAGGGCTATACATTAAACCCATGAACCTTAACCCGTTTGATAAAGAACTGGAAGCAGGTGCCTTTCCATATCACCTTACTATTCATCAATCGGGCAGTATTATTACAGCTGTAAAAGCTGATGTGCCGTTTGGTTTTAGGGAGCAAAATATTTATTGGTTCGATAAAAGCCGTAACCTTAACGTATGCTGTTTTGTGGCTAACGAGGCTGAAGCTCGCTTAACCGGTAATAAGCTTTTTAACCTTTTTATCACATCATCGGTATGGAATACACACCTACCCGAATCGCGTAAAATAGCCATGCATTCGTCAAACGCGCTGCCCGATATTTTCAAGAACAGCTTTTTCAAATACGAATCCGGTTATACTTTTTAATGAAATTCATAATCGTAATTATTTAAATATGAAGTTTTAGCGATTCATTAAACCACATAAAACTTCATATTTCTTTAAAAAACCTCAAAAAACCATAAATAACCCCATTGCAGTTAAGGCGGCAATGAGGGTATTTAAAAAGTTAACCGCATCGTTTTTGATAATGCCTTTACGTTCCAGCGCAGCACCCAAAATGGAGTCGGCCAGGTTGCCAATGGTACCGGCAAAAATAACAATAGCCATTAACCATGCCGAGCCAAAACCGGCAAAGTAAATACCGGCAATTAGCAGGCTACCCCCTACCCCTATCAGCGTACCTTCCAAGCTAATCACACCATCCAATCCACGCTGATCGGGTTGCCAGGTTATAATGTTATAAAACCGTTTGCCATATACCGTACCCAGCTCCGATGCCAGTGTATCTGCTGTTGCCGCCGACAAACTGGCAGCTATGGCTAATGCCCATAAGTGCTGGTATGCAGGTAATATAATAAACATCATCCCGGCTATGGCCGCTACCCCGGCGTTCGCTAACACCTGGCTTGTATTACGTTTACCATGGTCATCCTCGGCTGCTTTAAGCTTTTGCTTTTCGTTTGTGTGCCAGGCAGTGGCTAATGTGCCTGTTACAAAAAATGCGGTCATTGCTACAATACCTGTATAACCTGCACCAGCATAAACAAGTAACCCACATATTCCGCCGGTTACAGCAGCCGGTGTAGTCAGCTTTTTAAACCATACACTTAATACCATGCCGGTAATTAACAGGGCCAGTAAATGGTAATAATGTGCTGGGATCATATTGTTGTATTCACTTCAAATATAGGAATTGCACGGGCTTGATACCTCTCTTCATTCTATACCTACCATATAATAAACTAAATTTGTGCTTATGAAAGATGTGCTCGGACAGGCAATACACGATTACCATCACCAAAATACACCCGGTGAATTATGGATTCACAACCGTTACGGGCCTAAGGAACTTATGCCCGTCGAGGCTTATTTCAGAGATGAAGACGACATGCCCGACCTGGAATGGCATGCGCTTAATGAGTGCCGGGGCCGGGTGCTGGATGTAGGTGCTGGTGCAGGCAGCCATGCTTTAGAACTACAAAACCGGGGTTATGAAGTTACCGCTTTAGACATATCTCCAGTGGCGGTAAAAGTGATGCAGCAACGCGGCGTAAAGCAGGCCGTAGCGCAAAACATCTATTCTTACACCGGCGAAAAGTACGATACCATTCTATTGCTCATGAACGGCATTGGTTTGGCTGGCAACTTAAAGCAGTTGAGCACTTTACTTCATCATTTTAAAACGCTGTTAGCCACGGGTGGTCAGTTGATGTTCGATTCGTCGGATATTACTTATTTATACGAAGGCAAGATGCCCGAAACCGGTTACTATGGTGAAATACAATACCAATATGAGTATAAAAGTCAAAAAACCGACTGGTTTGAGTGGTTATACATCGACGAGGCCATGCTTATTACCATTGCCAATGAGGCCGGCTGGGATGTGGAGGTTTTATATGAGGATGAATTTAAGCAGTTTTTGGCACGGTTAACAACTAAAAAATAGGCCTCTTGTTATTTAAATACGCTATATTGTATTGTAAAAAAATTGATGCATAAGCTCTGCATGGTTCGGTTACCGATCTTTTATTTAACTTCCAAAGTTGTTAACTCTAATTACAATTAGTAACTATGAAAAAGACCCTTATCTGCGCCTTTTTGTTGTCAACCAGCGTTTGGGTGTACGCCCAGGATGCGGTTGGATACAAAACCCCTCCCAAAGCCATGACCGATCTGTTGACAGCTAAGCCTACGCCTTCGGTCAGCATCGATTCTAAAGCTCAGTGGATGCTCATTAGTGAGCGCAATGCTTTGCCATCGGTTGAGGAACTGGCCCGCCCCGAAATGCGGATAGCCGGTTTACGGATCAATCCCAACAACTTTGCTCCAAGCAGGCAGGTTATTTCGTTTAGCGGCCTCAGCCTCAAAAACATCAAAACCGGTAAGGTGTACCCGGTTACAGGCTTACCAGTAACCCTCAATGCCGGCAATACCAGCTGGAGCCCAGATGAAAGCAAGATAGCGTTTACGCAAACCAACGCTAAAAGTGTTGATTTGTATGTAATTAATGTGGCGACCCAAAAGGCCATTAAAATGAACAAGCTGCCTTTAAACAACGTTTTGGGCAGCGGTTTAACCTGGCTCGATAACAGCACCATGCTGTACCGCGTTATTAACAAACCGGCAACCATGGCACCTGCCAAACCGCTTGCGCCAACCGGCCCGGTGGTACAGCAAAACTTAGGTAAAGCAGCGCCAAGCGTTACTTATCAGGATTTGATCAAATCGCCGCACGATGAGCGTCTGTTCGATTTTTATGCTACCTCACAATTGGTGATGAATAAAAATGGTGTGGAAACCCCTATTGGCAAACCGGCCATATATGCCAGCAACACCTTATCGCCCGATAAAAAGTATATGCTGGTGCGTACCCTGCACAAGCCTTTTTCATACCTGGTAACCGCCGGCGGCTTCCCATCAACTGTGGCCGTTACCGACTTAACAGGTAAGGTGATTAAAACTGTAGCCAGCTTGCCATCAACCGAAGTGAGACCATCGGGTAATGATAATTTACAAAATGTTCCGCGTGGTTTCGACTGGCGCGATGATGAGGCTGCTACCTTGGTTTGGGCCGCACCATTAGATAGCGGTTTAATTCGTAAAAAAGTGGACTTTCATGATGCTGTTTATGCTTTAAGCGCACCCTTTACCGGCGAAGCTAAAGAACTCTTTAAAACAGAACAACGCTACCGTAGTACCGATTGGGGCAATGCCGAACTGGCTTTGGTATCCGAAGGTTTACGATCTAAACAAAGCACCCGCGTAAGCCGCTACAACAGCGTTACCGGCAAACTGGAAAAACTGTGGGACCGTAACCAAACCGATGTTTACAACAATCCCGGAGATCCTGTTACCGAAAAAAATAAATACGGTCGTAATGTAATTATGCCAGTTGATAATGGTACCAAGCTGTTAATGAATAACGTAGTTGGTTCATCGGCCAAGGGAGACCTGCCCTTCCTTGCCAAGTTTGACCTGAGCACTAAGAAAAGCGAAATTATTTGGCGTTGCGCCGAAGGGCAGTACGAGTATGTGTACGATATTATTGACCCGGCCAAGCTGGTATTGTTAACCCGTCGTGAAACACAAACCGAGGTACCTAATTATTACATTAAAAACCTGATGCTGCGTATTGCCGATCAAAAAATAACCGACTTTACCAACCCCTACCCGCAAATGGAAGGTGTTAGCAAGCAAAAGATCCAGTACAAACGTGCCGATGGTGTGGATATGACCGGCGACCTGTACCTGCCTAAAGGTTATAATAAAGAAAAAGACGGTCCGCTACCTGTACTCATCTGGGCCTACCCCGCCGAGTTTAATTCGGCAGATGATGCCGCACAGATCCGAGGATCGAAAGACCGTTTTATTACCATTAGCACCGGCGGTCCTGTATTTTTTGTAACCCAAGGCTATGCCGTGCTTGATAATGCATCGATGCCTATTGTAGGTAAAGACGGTAAAAAGCCCAACGATACTTTTGTAGAGCAACTGACCCTGAACGCGGAAGCGGCTATCAATAAACTATCGGACATGGGTGTTGGCGACCGCAACCGCATGGCGGTTGGCGGCCACAGTTATGGCGCCTTTATGACGGCTAATTTACTGGCTCATACCAAACTGTTTAAAGCCGGTTTAGCAGAAAGTGGTGCTTATAACCGTACCCTTACCCCTTTCGGTTTCCAAAACGAAGACCGTACCTATTGGGACGATCCTAAGCTGTATTTTGATATGAGCCCGTTTAGCTTTGCCGATAAAATTAAAACACCGCTGTTGTTAATACACGGCGATGCTGATGATAACACCGGCACCTACCCTATTAACAGCGAGCGTTTGTTTGCTGCCGTTAAAGGCTTTGGCGGTACAGTACGCTTTGTATTTTTACCCTTTGAAGCACACGGCTACCGCGGCCGCGAAAACTTGCTGCATAAACTTTGGGAACAGTATCAATGGATGGAAACTTACGTAAAAGGTGCTAAAGGCAATGCTTCGGCGCAGGTAAAGTAGGCGAACACAATCAAAGGTGTCATCTCGAACGATAGTGAGAGATCTTGTTATTGATGCAAAGTAGTCGATCTGCCCACTCTAACAAGATTTCTCGTTATCACTCGAAATGACAACGTTATTAATATTAAGCAATCGTTGGTTAAAACAGTTCCGCCGCTGCCTGTGTCCTCACAGGCAGCTTACTTAAATAGAACAATTGTCTGTGAGGACACAGACAATGGCAGTTTTTAAAAACGCCTCAAACAGTTACAACTGCTTTGAGGCGTTTTTAGTTAAGCCTTTTACCTTCATTTGAAAGGTATATACAGCTTTTGATGCTGTAACAAACAGCACATCCCTGTTCTTTCCGCTAAAGCAAACGTTGGCACTCCAGGGTTCGGGTATGGCTATAAAACCTATTTTAACGCCTTGCGGATTGAATATGGTAACGCAGTTACCGGTAAGATAAATGTTGCCATTATCATCCATCGTCATACCATCCGATCCTTTAGCCGTAAACAATTGCTGATTACTTAAAGTGCCGTCTTTTTCAATAGAGAACTTGTAAGTTTTATCACCCTTTATATCCGCAACAAATAAGTATTTGCCATCCGGTGTGCCAGTTATTCCATTAGGTTGAACCAACTTATCGGTTACCACCACAGCCTGGGTTTTTCCAGGAGCCAGGTAATAAACTTTCATACCGTCCAGTTCGGTTTGGGTACGGTTCCAGTACGGGCGCTGGTAGTAAGGGTCGGTAAAATAAATGCCGCCTTTACCGTCTATCCATAAATCATTAGGGCCGTTAAATTTTTTCCCTTCAAAATCTTTAATCAATACCTGCGTTTTCTTTCCATCCGGCGAAATACGCCAAATTTGGTTTTGCTCATCGGCACAGGTTAGCAAGTTGCCCTTTTTATCGAAGTACATCCCGTTTGAGCGGCCCATTTTGCTGCCAAATTGCGATAGCTTGCCATTAATACTATATTTCCAAATGGCATCATTGGGCTGGTCGGTAAAAAATACATCACCCTTAATATCGGCAGCGGGTCCTTCGGTAAAGCTAAACTGCTTACTAATCATTTGCGCCTTACTTTGCGCATCGAATAAATTTGCCGGTCCGTAAGTAACCGAATCTTTTTGCTCAACTGCAATAGTTACCTTTGAACGGTTAAATGCGGGAGTTGTATAAACGGCATATAGGCTCAAAGGCAGTATAACCGCCAAGCATAGTTTATAGGTTAAATTCATTGAATTGGTTATTAATTTGGCTTTGCAATTTATAATATAAAACAACTATTGCGCTAACGCATTATAAAATTCATGTACTCAAAAGAGCAGGCATCGCAATTAAGGCAACAATTTTGGATCACCTTTGGTCAATACGTATCGCCACATCCATCGGCCGAAGGATTAAAGATCAATTGGGTTAATTACAAAACAGGAATTAAGCATTTGTACTTCAAGATGCAGGCCGAAAACCGGTCGGCCAGTATAGCAATTGAAATTGCTCACCCCGATGCTGGTGTACAGGAACTGTATTTTGAGCAGTTTAAAGAGTTAAAAATTATTTTAGCCGGTGCCCTGCAAGAAGATTGGGAATGGGACCTGCATACTACCGATGAATACGGCAAAACCATGAGTCGCATTTACAAGCAACTGGATGACGCAAGCATATTTAACCGCAACGATTGGCCCGCGCTCATCTCCTTTTTTAAACCACGCATTATAGCGCTGGATGAATTTTGGAGCGATGCCAAATATAGTTTTGATGCATTAAAGTAATACCGCAATCAACAATACACATTTAAGGATGTTATAATTTATATGCTTAAAATCGGATTGATCATTACTTTACTTACGGGCTACAGTTCCTTTCAGGAGAAACGGCAGTTGTTGGTTTTTGCAGATAATGTGAACAACAGCAATCTTAAAACTCAGCAGAAAATATTAAATGCAGATACTGACGGACTTCAAGAACGTGATATAGAAGTTAAATTTTATTACGCTAACCGGGACAAGGATAAATTCCTTGAAAAAAGTATTAAGCTGGGCTTTACGGTTATTTTGGTTGGTAAAGATGGCGGCGATAAATTACGCAGTACATCACCCTTTACCCTGAAAAAATTGTACACCACTATTGATGCCATGCCTATGCGCCAGAGCGAAATGAAGCGGCATCCTTAACCGGTATTTTGTAAATGGTTAAAATAGCTATCTTTGTACGCTTTATTAAAATCATAAAATATGCCGGAATTATCAGTTGTTATAACTGTAATGAATGAAAAGGAAAATATTAAGCCTCTTATTGATGAAATAAGAAAAGCTTTGCCGGCTATTGATTATGAAGTAATTTTTGTGGACGATGGATCGGAAGATGGTACACAAAAAGAGATAGTTACCCATGCCGATGAGCGTATTAAGTTAGTAGAACTGCGCAAAAACTACGGACAAAGTACAGCCATGACCGCGGGCATTGACCATACCACCGGCGAATACATTGCCCTGTTAGATGGCGACTTGCAAAACGACCCCAAGGATATCCCTTCGATGCTGCAAAAGCTGAAAGATGAAGACTGGGATGTGGTGGCTGGTAACCGCGCCAACCGTCAGGACGGTGTTTTTCTGCGTAAAATTCCAAGTAAAATAGCTAATGCGCTAATTCGCCGTATGACGGGCGTTTACATTAAAGATTATGGTTGCACACTCAAGATCTTCAAAAGGGAAATAGCTGAAGATTTAGGTTTGTATGGTGAGCTGCACCGCTTTATACCTGTACTGGCTAAGTTGCAGGGTGCCCGTATTACCCAGGTAGATGTTACCCACCACGCCCGTATTTTCGGTAAATCCAAATACGGAATCAACCGTACTTTCAAGGTGATCAGCGATTTGATACTGATGGTTTTTTTCCGTAAATACATTCAAAAGCCTATGCACCTTTTCGGCAGCATTGGGTTTATAGCAGTATTTTTAGGGGTACTTATTAATGCCTACCTGCTGGTATTAAAATTTATGGGGCAAGATATTGGTGGCAAACCGCTATTGATATTAGGCCTGATATTTTTATTAGGCGGCGTGCAATTGATTACACTTGGTATTTTAGCCGAAGTAAACGTGCGTACATATTTTGAATCGCAAAACAAGAAAACTTACCAGGTGAGGAAGATTTACACCGGCAAAGAGTTTATTAAACCAGTGACTATAGGTAGTTAATTCAATCTCTTTAATAGTAGATAAAGATTATAAAAAATGCCCCTGGTTTAACACCAGGGGCATTTGCCATTATTGTGGCGGGTTGGTTCTGGTAGTATCTGTGCTACGGGCAGTATCTCTGGCGGTACTGTCTGTAGTTGGTGTTGACATGGTTGCTGATGAATCCATGCTGGTGCTGTCACCACTACCTGCTGCCTTTTCAGAGCTGCTGCAACCCGCGGCTACTGTTGCTACTATTGCCGTTACAAAGGCGAATTTCAAAAATTGCTTTTTCATAGGATTAATTTGTTGTTCGATCTTTTAACAAGGATAACATTGATATTGTTTAAGTTATCTATAATTTTCTGCTGGTAAAAGTTAAAAATACTGTTACAATCAGGCGTTTACAGGTACGCTACGCAATCTTATATTTGTTAAATACTTTTATATTAGCATTTTTCGTTTACATCTATAACTGTATGGAAACAGTAAACATTGCACATAATTTTTTAAAAAAAGGCTATACCATATCAACAGACCATAGCTTGCTTGATGTAGGTGTGATCTATAATTTCTTGGAAAACGAGTCGTATTGGGCTAAAGGCATTAG
This sequence comes from Mucilaginibacter terrae, assembly GCF_042679325.1. Lineage (GTDB taxonomy): Bacteria > Bacteroidota > Bacteroidia > Sphingobacteriales > Sphingobacteriaceae > Mucilaginibacter > Mucilaginibacter terrae. Next base: position 189,835 of record NZ_JBHTMJ010000008.1, on the reverse strand, counting down.
CTTAAAACGCTTGCAAACATCTATAGATAATTCCATGTGTTTTGGCCTTTATCACCAAAATAATATGTGCGGTTTTGCACGTGTTATAACCGATAAAGCTACATTTGCTTATATATGCGATGTGTTTGTGGTTAAAGAACACCGCGGCAAAGGCTTATCGAAATGGATGATCCATACAATAAAAGATCATCCTGAATTGAGCGGTTTAAGGCGCTGGATGTTAGCCACAGCCGATGCACATGAGTTATATAAGCAATACGGCTTTAGGCCTATAAGTACACCCGACAGATGGATGGAGATTTTTACCCCCTACATAACCACGGCAGGCAGCACTACAACAAAATGACCATTAAACGGTTGATTTTTGAAGGTGAAGGCGTTTCGCTGGATTTTAAAAAGACCATTACCAGTTGCGAAAAGATTGCTAAAACCATGGTATCTTTCGCTAATAACAAAGGCGGTCGCTTGCTGATCGGTGTGTTGGATGATGGCACTATTAAAGGTGTAAAATCTGAAGATGAGGAACGGTACATGATTACCCGTGCCGCTCATTTTTTTGCCCGCCCCGCTTTAGAGCCCATTTTTGAAGAGGTATATATAGATGATAAACTGCTGGTAGTTGTTGAAATTGAACCCAGCACTACCAAACCGCACTATGCCCTGGGTGATGATGGCAAATGGTGGGTGTATATCCGCATAAAAGATAAAAGCGTGCTGGCCAGTAAGATTGTGGTAGATGTACTTAAACGATCGGATGATAGCCAGGGGGTGCTTATTGAGTATTCTTCCAAAGAAAAAGCGCTGTTAGAGTATCTTGATTTAAACGACCGCATTACCGTAAAACAGTTTTGCGAACTGCTGAACATGAGCCGCCGACGCGCGCAGCGCATACTGGTTAACTTGGTTTTGTCGGGCGTTATCCGCGTTCACACCACTGAAAAAGAAGAATTTTATACGGCAGCGTAGGTTTCACCTTCATGCTAAATCTGCTATCTTTGTCGCCCCGAAGCTTTCTGCACCTATGTCGTTTACATTTCAAGCCTATCGTCCCTACTACAAAGAGAACCTTAAACTGGCTATCCCGGTAGTTATTTCGCAGTTGGGTCATACGTTGGTGCATCTGTCAGATAGTGTTATTGTAGGGCATTTCGCGGGTACTATCTCCTTAGCGGCTGTATCATTAGTAAACAGCGTATTTGTGGTGGCTATGGTGATGGGTTTGGGCATTAGTTATGGCATAACGCCCTTGATAGCCCAGTTCAACGGTCAAAAAAACTTCGAGGCCTGCGGACGGCTACTTTCTAACAGTTTGTTCATCAATTTCATTTCGGGCATCGTACTGTTTGTGGTTTTATATTTTGGTGCCGGTAACCTGCTCGATCATTTAGGGCAATCGCCCGAGGTGTTGAAGCAGGCTAAGCCGTTTTTACTACTCATCTCCGCGTCAATTATACCGCTGATGCTATTCAGCACTTTTAAGCAATTTGCCGAGGGCTTAGGCTTTACCCGCCAGGCCATGATGATTTCTATATGGGGGAATGTACTTAATATTTGCCTCGGGGTTATATTTGTAAAAGGTCTTTTCGGGGTTAAGCCTATGGGTATTGATGGTGTTGGGTATAGTACGCTCATAGATCGTACCCTAATGGCTTTTGTAATGGGCTTTTATGTTTTCAGGTCGGTTAACTTTAAACAATATCTCCAACGTTTTTCTATTACCTACATTAGCCGCGCACGATGTATAGAGTTAGTACGCATTGGCGCGCCGGTAGCTATGCAATATACTTTTGAGGTGAGCGCTTTTAGCGCTGCTGCCGTAATGGTTGGCCAAATTGGCCCGGTGCAGCAAGCAGCACACCAGGTAGCACTCAACCTGGCCTCCATGACGTATATGATAGCCAGCGGTGTATCGTCGGCGGCGGCTATTAAATCGGGGAATTACTTTGGTGCTAAGAGCTACACCGACCTGCGTAATTCGGCTATTGCGAGTTACCATATCGTGCTGATTTTTATGAGTGTTACGGCACTTATTTTTGTGATATGCAATAACTGGCTGCCCTGGATCATTACTTCGGATAAACAGGTAATTGCCATAGCGGCGCACCTGCTCATAATTGCTGCCATATTCCAGCTGTTTGATGGTGCGCAGGTAATTGGCCTGGGTATTTTGCGTGGTATGGGCGATGTAAATGTTCCTACAATCATCACCTTTTTGGCTTATTGGGTAGTGGGTTTGCCTTTAGGCTACTGGCTGGGCTTGCGTTTGGGTTTAGGTGCCAACGGTGTTTGGTATGGCTTGGTAGCCGGCCTTGCCGTAGCCTCCATCCTGCTGTACATGCGCTTTACCTCCACCACTAAAAGACACATAGAAAACTATATTTTCGAAGATACCCTAAAAGTATAGGTCTACAGCCGCGCGGTATGTATTGCAATGCGCTTCCACAATATCTTTAATTTCGGGCGAATAGCCGCCGCCCATGCTCACCTGCACCGGGATACCCGCTTGCTTACATTGTTGCAGTACAAAGTGATCACGTTCTTTACAGGCCTCTTTACTTAGTGCCAGTTTGCCTAATTTATCGGAAGCCAGCACGTCTACACCAGCCAAATAAAATATAAAGCCGGGCTTTATACGGTTAATTAAATCAGGAACGGTTTGTTTTACGATGCTCAAAAACTCATCGCCGGTCATGCCATCGGGTAAGGGAATATCAAGATCAGATTTCTCCTTTCGGGCTGGGAAATTATTGGCCCCATGCATCGAAAAAGTGAATACCCGCGGTTCATTTTCAAATATCTCGGCTGTACCGTTGCCCTGGTGTACATCTAAATCAATAATTAATATAGATTTTGCTAAGCCTTTACTCAATAAGTAGTTGGCCGCAATAGCCTGATCATTCAGCATACAAAAGCCTTCACCCCAATTGCTACCGGCATGGTGCGTACCACCCGCTACATTAAAGGCTACACCGTTTTGCATGGCATAGCTGCAACCATCAATTGTGCCTTTGGCAATACGGATCTCACGTTCTACCAGGTCTGCATTAAGCGGAAAACCAATGCGGCGCTGTTCTTTGGGCGGTAGGGTTAAGTCGCGCAGGTGTTCCCAGTAAGTTTGATCGTGCGTTAAAAGGATGGTTTCTTCATCCAGCGGTTCGGGGGAAAACAGGTTTTCCAATTCTATCAAACCCTCATGCAACAATTGCGCAGGTATCAGTTCGTATTTGAGCATAGGAAAGCGATGCCCTTCGGGCAACGGATGCGCATATATGGGATCGAAAGCAATCTTCAGCATATCGTTTTGTTACCCCAGTATTTCGTTAATATGCTTCTTAATGTTACCTGCTATTAAATCCAAAGGCAAATCGTTTTCATCAAAACCAAACGGATTTTCAATTTCCTCGGCTATCAGCTCAATACTGGCCAATACATACAGCACAAAGGCAATAATTGGGATGATGTAGTAGTGCAGTTCAAATGCCCAGGTTAAAGGCAAACTCATCACAAAAAAGAAGATGAACTTTTTAATGAATACGCCATAATTGTAAGGGATGGGCGTATTCTTGATACGTTCACAAGCGCCGCAAATGTCCGTAAATGACATCAGTTCGGCATTGATGCTCATTAACTCACCGGTATTCAGCTTGCCATCATTCAAATGATACGAACGCTCAATCATTAAGGATGCTACCTGGTTGGGTACATGCTTAGTAATATCTACCTTGGCATCATAATCGTTCTGAATAGTTTCCCGCAGGTGGTCTTTTAACACTTGGGCATACAGCGGGATGTGTTTGTTATAAAAATCAACATCAGCAGCGGTACCTAAATGTTTAACTTTGATGGCCAGGTTGCGGCTGTTATTTACTAAGCTACCCCACAGTTTACGGCCCTCCCACCAGCGATCGTAAGCCGAATTGATACGAAAGGCCAGCAACAACGAAAGCACAAAGCCCAGTGTAGTGTGCACTACATTGGTTTTATGAATCACACTACTATCGGGCACATGGATATAGTCGAGCAAAAGCCAGGTAATCAACGCTCCATAAATGCCAATACCAATTAGCAGCGGGAAAAGCTCGCGCAGCGTATCCGATTTATGGAACCGGAATAAAAAAGTAAACCAATCCTTGGGTTTGTAACTAATCATAAATTAAACGCTGATAGACTCTGCCAAATGCAGGGCTGCTGTATAGGCATCAGTAAAAGTATTATATAAAGGCACCGGGCTCAACCTAATTACGTTTGGTTCTCGCCAATCGCCAATTACGCCCCTGCTTGCCAAATAATCGAACGTGGCTTTGCCCTTTTCTTTGCAGATAATAGACAACTGACAACCCCGCTCTTGCTGGTTTTTAGGTGTGATGATCTTAAATAGCTCATCTCCGTATTGCCGGTTAACCTCTTCAATTAAATATTCCAAATAACCGGTTAGTTGTAAACTTTTTGCACGAAGAGCGGGTATGCTACCTGCTTCCTCAAATATTTGCAAAGCCGCTTTATGCGCAGCCATCAATAATATCGGGCTTGTGCTCACTTGCCAGCCTTCGGCACCGTCCTCGGGTTCAAAGCCCGGTGCCATTTTAAAGCGCGTATCGTTGCGGTAGCCCCACCATCCTGCAAAACGGTTCAGTTCTTTATTTTGATGATGTTTTGTGTGTACAAAAATGCCGCTTATACCACCAGGACCAGAATTCATGTACTTATAGGAACACCAGCAGGCAAAATCGGCACCCCAGTTATGAAGCTCTAAAGGCACATTACCGGCAGCATGAGCCAGGTCGAAGCCCACATAAGCACCGGCTGCATGGCCCGCTTCGGCAATAACCTGCAAATCAAAAAGCTGACCCGTATAATAATTGATACCACTAAACAGCACCAATGCCAGTTCATCGGCATGTTCTATAATTTTGCTGACAATATCGGCTGTACGTAAGGTGCTTTCACCATCGCGCGGAAAAACCTCTATAATGGTGTCTTTAGGATCAAAACCGTGAAACTTTACCTGACTTTCCATGGCGTACTGGTCCGACGGAAAAGCACCGCCTTCCATCAATATTTTGTAACGCTTATGTGTTGGCTGGTAAAAACTCACCATTAGCAAGTGCAGGTTCACCGTAAGCGAATTCATAATAGTAACCTCGGCCGGTTGCGCGCCAACAATATTAGCCAGGGGCTGAAGCATTTGTTTATGATACTGCAACCAGGGGTCATCACCCTGAAACCAGCCTTCCACAGCCAGGGTTTGCCAGTTACTTAACTGATGTGCTATGTATTGTTGAGTTGCCTTAGGTTGCAGTCCTAAAGAATTACCACAGAGGTAAATAGCATCGCTGCCCTCATGCTGTGGTATTAAAAACTGCTGGCGAAAAGAGTTCAGCACATCTTGTTCATCCAATTGCCGGGCATATTCGGCACTATTATGGTATTCCATTAGCCAATATTACAAAAAAAGGCAGATTTTTCATCTGCCCTCATTTTTTATAAATCTACTTTATCGTGTTCGCCCGGTTCAAACTTGGTACCTGTAATAACCGATTTGAGCCATTTAAATGCTAAGCCTAAACCATTTGCACTGCCATCCCAATATTCGGCCTGGGTCATATCAACCCTTAGCAGGGTTAATTTAGGGTCGTCAATGCCATCTTTAAAAAATGCCTCTATAAACGGGTCCCACAGTTCCTGCATTTTGGCGCGGTCGTCAACAATTGCTGCGGTGCCATTAATGCTGATGTATGTTGAAGCGGTTGCATTGGTGTAGGTTACGCTCACTTTATTATCGTGCGATATCTCGACCACTTTTGAAGAAAACTCATTGGTAAAGAACCAAAGGCTACCTTCCACATCGAGTTGCGCGGTAGCCATAGGGCGGCTGTGAAAGCCATTATCTACAGTGAAGGTGGTGAGCATAGCGGTTTTTGATTTGTCGATCAGGCCGCGTAAATGCTCAATATTTTCCAGTTTCTTTAAGTCGTTTTGGTAATCCATGGCTATTGTTTTTTAGTTAGATAACCTATAAACCCGCCAACTTGATTTTTGATTGAAATATTAACGATTTGGTTTACTCACGTACGCATTACCCTTTACGTAGAAGCGGTAAGGCAGCAAAGCATCTTCGGCAGCATATCCTACACCTACCCGCGGAACAGCGGCAATTTGCTCATCGGCAAAAATCAATCCCTGATCTTCTATCCACAACTCATTGCTTTGAAAACTGATGGAATTCAGCTTGCGCGATATACCCAAAGCTTTGCCAACCGAACCCGGACCAGCAGTAATGTTGGGTTTAACCACGGCCATGTTGCGCCGGTACAGCATTTCATCTAAACCCACGGTAGGGTTCACCGCTCTAATCAATACCGCATGTGGCTCACCTTGTACCGAGGTAACCACATTCAACATTTCGTGAATGCCGTAGCACAGGTACACGTAAGCCACACCCCCATGCGCGAACATGGTTTGCGTACGCGACGTTAAGCGGTTGCCATAGGCATGCGAAGCTTTATCTACAACGCCATTATAAGCCTCTGTTTCAACAATGTATCCGCCGGTTACTACTCCATTTAAACAGGTGAAAAGATATTTACCTATCAAGTTACGGGCTATCTCAACTACATTACTGTTGAGATAAAATGATTCAGGCAATTTCATTTTTTAAGATAGATTGAACGATCTGGCTTATTTGCAGTCCGCGGGTGTACACCATATCGTGGCTACCCTTCTTAACTATATAATCGGCATCTTTAATTCGTTTGCACGAAAAAATCAGGTCCTTATCGCCTATAATATGATAAACTTTAGTATTTAACGGTGTTGGCTGCCACCTCAAAATGGCATGCATAGCCCACCTCATAAACACCGGGGAACTATGCCTGATCATATCCACAAACATCAATCCCGATTTACCACCCATTTTACCAAACAAAGGTTTAATAATATAGCCAACCGAACTGTAAAAGCCATGCGGAATGACCTTGTATAACGGAAAATTACGGAATAATTTAAAGTACCACGGAAATTCGGAAGCCGATTTAACACTGGATACGATGATAGCTTTATTTAAGGAAATGATACTACTGATCTCCACGACCATCACACCCCCTAACGATACGCCTAAAATGTTGGAGTGCGGTTCAATATGGTAATGTTCTGCCAGTTTTTTGGCATAAGTTGCTATAGTATCAGTGGGTTCAGGTTCTATCCAGTCCACGTAAACAATTTCGTATCCAGGTAGGTCAAGCTTGTTGAACAAACGCCTGTCGGCACCGAGGCCCGAGATCAGGAAAATTTGCTCCATTAAAAGTTCAATAATTTCACTAACTCTTCCAGGTATAGGGCGTCAGTTTCGTCGAACTGGTCCAGTTGTTCGCTGTCCACATCCAGCACCCCTACCACCTTACCATGGTTAAGCAAAGGCACTACAATTTCTGATTGCGATAAAGAGCTACAAGCAATATGTCCTGGAAATGCTTCTACATCGGGAACTATTAATGTTTTTTGTTGCTCCCACGCTGCCCCGCAAACGCCTTTACCCATGCCAATTCGTGTACAGGCCACCGGTCCCTGGAAAGGACCTAAAACCAATTCACCATTTTTCACCAGGTAGAAGCCTACCCAAAACCACTTAAACTGTTCTTTTAAAGCAGCGGACATGTTCGCTAAATTAGCGGTGAGATCTGTCTCGCCTTGCAGCAGCGCTTCAATTTGCGGTAGCAAGGATTGGTATTGCGCTGCCTTATCGGTGGATTGCAGGATGTTTAAATCTTCGGCCATGTTGCAAACATAAGCAGGTTGGCTGAAAAGTAAATAAGACAAATATCATATTTAATTATTTATTTCGCTTTTAAATTACAGGCACTTTAATGAGACACAAAGTATTGTGTCTCTACGGTAAATAATTGTAGAGACACAATACTTTGTGCCTCTACTTTGTGTCTCTTATTGTTAATATTTCATGATCGTTAGCCTCACCATAGTACGTTACCGCAAAGCTCTTATCCCGTTTGCCTTATTGGCAATGGCTGTGCACCGCTTGCCTTTAATGCTGCAAAAGGGCTGCACCTTTTGGAAACTGGTTGGTTGTGGCCGCAATGGCACCTTTGACCTGTCGCCCGACTGGCAGCAATGGGGTTTAATGGCCTCGTGGAACAGCCGCGAAGATTTCGACCGTTTTTACCAGCATTCGTTCATCTCCACCTGGTGGAAAAAGCTGGCTACCGAAAGCTGGACCATGCTGGCCGAACCCCTACAGGCTCATGGCAAATGGGACGGCGGTGAGCCTTTCGGCCACCCCGATGTAAAAGATTACACCGGCCCCATTGCTGTTTTAACCCGTGCTACCATACACCTGAATAGGTTAAAGAACTTTTGGAGCCACGTTGACCAGGCAGCGCAATTAATGACCCGTTCCGAAGGTTATATTACTTCGGTAGGCATTGGTGAAGCACCGGTTTACCGGCAAGCCACGTTTTCGGTATGGGAAAGTTTGGATGCCGTTAAGTCTTTTGCTTACCGCTCGCCCGAACATGCCGAGATCATTAAAAAAACACGTGCCGAAAAATGGTATAGCGAAGAAATGTTTGCCCGCTTTAAACCTGTAGCCGCCTGGGGTACTTTAAACGGCACCGACCCGTTGCAGGGTAAAATTAAATTTGACTGATTTTTATGAGAATAATTGCTGAAATACCACACCCCGATTTTAAGGTATCTATCCTGAACATGAACCGAAAGTTTATCATTAAAATAGAGCAAGGGGCATTGGAGCAAACTTATAAGGTAGCCGAAATGGATTTGATGGATGGTGTAAACAGCGTTTTTGAATTACTGGACGAGCCATTTTACAAAACCGTTGCCGCTCGTTTTACCGAAATGCGCAAGGACTGGAAGGAAACCTATAACCGGTATAATCAATAATCGCTAATATGGTACTCAACCTACACATATTTCATCACCGCGTTTTTTACCTGGCTCAAATATCCGGTTCCAAATAAGTTCAAATGCAATAACAGCGGATATAGGTTCCATAAATCTACTCTTTGCTGCCAGCCTTGTACTAATGGAAAACTCTCTTGATAAGAACTGTAAAAATCAGTTCCGAATCCACCAAAAAGCTTGGTCATGGCTATATCGAACTCGCGGTGACCGTAACTTACAGCAGGGTCAATTAAGTAGGGTTTGCTTACAGTACTAATGAGATAATTGCCGCCCCATAGGTCACCATGTATGAGGGAAGGCGGTTCTTCGTTGAACAAACCGGGTAAGTTTTTGTAAATACTATCAAATTTTCCCACATCTACTTTATTTAGTAAGTTCTTGTCACGAGCAATCTGAACCATTGGCTGCAGTCGTTCTTTTACAAAAAAATCAGCCCAGGTATCTTTCCCACTGTTACTTTGTATTAAGGATCCCATATAATTATCCTGAGGGAAGCCAAACTGCTTAGCGGTATGACTGTGCATAGCGGCCAACTGCCTCCCTAAAAGGCGTGACGCATCGGGCGTTGGCCTCATGCTCTCTATCCATTCCAAAACCAGGAAGCTGTCATCCTCATAATTATCCAGCAAAATAACTTTTGGTACTGCAATGGTTTTGGTATTTTTAATGGCCGTTAACCCCTCCGCCTCGCGTATAAACATGTTGGGATAAGCACTTTTGTTTTTGCGCTTCATCATGTAATCACCCGCACTGGTATGCAAACAATAGGCCGCGTTAATACTTCCGCCACTTACGGCCGATACATGTTGAAGCCTGGTATGCTGGCCTATAGCCCCGCCCAGTTGCTGTTCTAAATACACTGTGAATTGTTTGGAAATCGCCATCACCCTAAATTAGCTATTTCAATCACAGCATTACAATTTATCGGCTTAAAAAGCTATTTTTGCAGCTTCAAATGAAGCACATCCGTAACTTTTGTATTATCGCTCACATCGACCATGGTAAAAGTACCCTGGCCGATCGTTTGCTGGAATTTACCAAAACTATTACCGCCCGCGAGGCACAGGCCCAATTGCTGGACGATATGGACCTGGAACGCGAACGCGGTATTACCATTAAAAGCCACGCCATACAAATGGATTACGTGATGGATGGTCAGGCCTATGTTTTAAACCTGATTGATACGCCCGGCCATGTCGATTTTTCGTACGAGGTATCACGCTCCATTGCTGCCTGCGAAGGCGCTTTGTTAATTGTTGATGCATCGCAAGGCATACAGGCGCAAACCATATCCAACCTTTACCTGGCTTTAGAGAACGACCTCGAGATTATTCCGGTGTTGAACAAAATGGACCTTCCGGGTGCCATGCCCGAGGAAGTAAAAGATCAGATTGTTGACCTCATTGGTTGCAAGCGTGAGGAGATCTTAGCCGCATCGGGTAAAACCGGTATGGGTATAGAAGAAATTTTGCGTGCCATTATAGAGCGTGTACCAGCCCCAGTGGGCGACCCGGATGCGCCTCTGCAAGCCTTGATCTTCGATTCGGTGTTTAATTCCTTTCGCGGTATTATAGCTTACTATAAAGTAGTGAACGGCGAGATCCGTAAGAATACTAAGGTTAAGTTTATGGCCACCGGTAAGGAATATATTGCCGATGAAGTGGGTACCTTAAAGCTAACCCAGCTGCCTAAGGATGTAATTAAAACCGGTGATGTGGGCTACATTATTTCGGGTATTAAAGAAGCCAAAGAGGTTAAAGTTGGTGATACTATTACTTTAATTGAACGCCCAGCAGCCGCTGGTATTCAAGGTTTTGAAGAGGTGAAGCCTATGGTTTTCGCCGGTATTTACCCGGTTGATACCGATGATTACGAAGAACTGCGCGACTCGATGGGTAAGCTGCAGCTGAACGATGCCTCATTGGTTTTTGAACCGGAATCATCGGCGGCGTTAGGTTTTGGTTTTCGCTGCGGTTTCCTGGGGATGCTGCACATGGAAATTATCCAGGAGCGTTTAGAGCGTGAGTTCGATATGACGGTAATTACTACCGTACCCAACGTATCGTACATTGCACATACCACCAAAGGTGAACCGTTCCCGGTAAATAACCCATCCGATTTGCCCGATCCAAGTAAGCTGGACTTTGTAGAGGAGCCTTATATTAAAGCCAATATTATTACCAAGGCCGAATTTGTGGGTCCGGTAATGTCGTTGTGTATTCAAAAGCGTGGTACTATCGTTAACCAGTCGTACTTAACGGCCGACCGTGTGGAACTGATTTTTGAGATGCCTATGGGCGAAATCGTGTTCGACTTTTACGACAAGCTGAAAACCATTTCCAAAGGTTACGCTTCTTTCGATTATACGCAGATAGGTTACCGTCAGAGTGATTTGGTGCGTTTGGATATCCGTTTAAACGGCGAGCCTGTGGATGCTTTGTCATCCTTAATTCACCGCAGTAACTCGTATGATTTTGGTAAAAAGATTTGCGAAAAGCTGAAGGAACTGATCCCGCGCCAGCAATTTGAGATCATTATACAAGCTTCCATTGGCGCAAAAATCATAGCGCGCGAAACCGTGAAAGCTTTACGTAAAGATGTAACCGCCAAGTGTTATGGTGGTGATATCTCCCGTAAACGTAAACTGTTAGAAAAACAGAAAAAAGGTAAAAAACGTATGCGCCAGGTTGGTAACGTAGAGATACCACAATCGGCATTTATGGCAGTTTTAAAATTAGATTAAAACCATCCCCCAGCCCCTGAAGGGGATACGGAATATGTGGTTACATTATTGCTCCCCTTCAGGGGGTTGGGGAGCTAAACTTATACTCCCTCTTTAGGGGGCTGGGGGGTTCATGAATTTATTAGACGGAAAATACGTATCTGAAAAATTAAAGGTTGAAATTGCTGAACAGGCAGCAGAATATTTACAGCGAAGCGGACGGCAACCGCATTTGGTAGCCGTACTGGTTGGGCACGATGGTGGCAGCGAAACTTATGTGGCCAGCAAGATGCGTAATTGTGAAAAAGTTGGTTTTAAATCGAGCCTGGTACGCTATGAGAATACGGTTACCGAAGCTGAACTATTGGCTAAGGTAGCAGAACTTAATGCCGATACTGATATTGACGGCATCATCGTTCAACTCCCGCTCCCCAAACACATTGACCCGGAAAAAGTAACCGAAAAGATAGATCACCGCAAAGATGTGGATGGCTTTCACCCGGTTAATTTAGGCCGCATGCAGCGTAATTTGCCGTCGTTTATTCCGGCTACGCCCTACGGTATTACCTTAATGCTGAAGGAATACGGCATTGATACCGCCGGCAAGCATTGCGTGGTAGTTGGCCGCAGTAATATTGTGGGTTCGCCTATGAGTATTTTAATGGCCCGTAATACCCAGCCTGGTAATTGCACCGTTACCATTTGCCATAGCCGCACACCCGATATTAAAAAGTTTACCCTGGATGCCGATATACTCATTGTAGCCATTGGTAAAAAGAATTTTATTACGGCCGATATGGTGAAAGAAGGTGCCGTTATTGTGGACGTGGGCATGAACCGCGAAACATCAACCCTAACAAAATCGGGCTATAAGCTTTTCGGTGATGTGGATTTTGAGAACGTTGCCCCTAAAGCTTCGTGGATTACTCCTGTACCCGGCGGCGTAGGGTTAATGACCATTATAGGCTTGCTGAAAAACACGTTGTCTTCGGCTAACCGGGAGGTTTACCCGGAAGTTGAGTAAGTTAAAAAACTCTCCATCTTTAATCTATTAAACTAACGATGTTAGTCAGAGCATATCGAAGCATTAGCAAATTTGTTAAGTCTTCAACATGCTCAAACTTACAGCATTGATTGAGATGCATTCAGCTTTTTGCTATCCCTTAAACACCCCTTTTAACGTTTCCATCCACGAGCCCACCTTTACATAAACGCCATCTTCTCTAACTTCTACCGGGTAAGTTCGAACATAATCATTTTGTCCGGGAGCTCCTCTACCCGTTTCCAGGTCATATTGATATCTGTGAAACGGACAAATTAACTTTCCATTTTCACACCTGCCTTTGCTAAGATCGGCACCAGCATGCGGACAAGTGGCCGATGTTGCAAATAGCTTTCCATCGGCATGTACCAGGCAAAGGGATTTTCCGCCTGCAATGACTTTCTTTAAAAATGGTGTAGAAACTTCTGCGTTATCAGCAGCTTTATACCAAGCCATAAAATTTAAAAATCTATACGCAGGTTCATCAAAGCAGGGTTTTTGATGAGCTCATCCATATTAGTTTGCAGCGTCACCTGTTTACGATCAGCAGAGAGTACCGCGTATTTATTATCTATTTTTTTTACAGGTTTGGCAAAGTTAAGTACTACTTTGTAGGGTGTTTCTATCAGCATAGCCTTGGCCATGGCAAAAGTTGAACCGGTTTTTTTGAGAAATGCGTTAAACTTGGCTTTATCAATAATACGGATAAATTTACTGGAGGTAACCTGGTAGGCATAACACTCTTGCCCGGCTATTAACTGCTGGGCATTAAACATATTCAGGTTGCGGTTTTTTTTACCTATCTGGTCGTAATTAACCAGTTTCGACATTTGCTGCAAGTAATACTCCAGTTCGGCAGGGCTGTCAGACTGGTGGCGTATGCTCACCTTCATGCGGCTTTGCTTCAGGTTCATGTTAATGGCCAGGTTGCTGCTTTGGGTCAGTTTCATTTCATCCTTGCTCATTTTATTTTGAGTACTGTCTGGCAGGGCGCTATAGAGGTTCATTACCGTATCTTTTACCATAGCGAACTGAGGTGTTGCCGCTACCGAATCGGACAGTAAATTATGCAAAATGGCAACCGCCCGGCTCATATCAAAATCGTAAATTACATCGCAGGTACCATTGGCCTTAAAGTTATAACGCTCAACAATATCCACGCATGAGGTAAGCGTACAGCTTAAAAAAAGTATAATAAAAAAGTAAAGTTTTTTCATATAGCTCATTTGCAAGTAATTATAGTAATAAATATTGATAATCAGATGTTTTAAAAAATGTTTGTGCTGGTGCCTATTGTGTATATTTGCAGATTAATTTATGGCACACATTATACCAGAAGATGGCACAGAGCTTCCGTTAATGGAAGAGTTTTACACCATACAGGGCGAAGGATACAATTCGGGTAAAGCCGCATACTTTATAAGGCTTGGAGGCTGCGATGTAGGTTGCCATTGGTGCGATGTTAAAGAAAGCTGGGATGCCGAACTCCATGCGCTTACCGCGGCCGACTTAATTGTACAAAGCGCACTTAAATATCCGTCGAAAAATGTAGTGGTTACCGGTGGCGAGCCATTGATTTATAACCTCGATTATTTAACCGGCGAGCTGCACAGGCATGGCATAAAAACGTTTATAGAAACTTCGGGGGCTTATCCGCTTTCGGGCCATTGGGACTGGATTTGCCTTTCGCCAAAAAAATTTAAAGCGCCCATGCCCGATGTTACTGCATTCGCGCATGAATTAAAAGTAATTGTATTCAACAAATCAGACTTTGCCTGGGCCGAAGAACATGCCCAACGGGTATCACCACAATGCAAATTATTCTTGCAGCCGGAGTGGTCTAAAGCTAAAGAAATGATGCCTTTAATAGTTGATTATGTAATGAATAATCCGCAGTGGGAGGTATCGCTTCAAACGCATAAGTTCATGAATATTCCGTAACTAATTGTATCTTGGGTTCGTATAAACTTTGTTATGCGATTCGGTGCAATTTGGTTATTGTTATTGGTTACACTTCAGGTATGGGGGCAGGCTAAACAATATAGTACTACCAACAATGCTGCAATTACCTACTATCAAAAAGCCGGTGCTTTTTTAGACAGGCAAGACTATCAAAATTCTATTCTTCAATTACAAAATGCCTTACAGGCCGACAGTAATTTTATAGAAGCACACACCCAACTGGGAGATCTGTTTAAAATTCAATATAATTACAAGCCGGCTATTGAACAATACCGTAAAGTAATATTGCTTAACCCCGAATTTAACCGGGGTGTTTATTTAAAGCTGGGCGAGGCAGAAATTAATTTAGGTGAGTATAACCAAGCACTTATTCACCTCGAAAAATATATCACCTACCCTACCATTACACCCGACAACCGGTTTTATGGACGTAAACTTATTGCCGATTGTAATTTCAGCATACAAGCCCTGTTACATCCCGTAGCTTTTAAACCGGTAAACTTGGGTCCCGAAATAAATTCGGCAAACGATGAATACTTACCGGTATCAACAGCCGATGAAAGTACCCTGATATTTACACGTAAAATTTTAAATAACGAAGACTTTTATAAGAGTAATAAGCTAAACGGCCAATGGACAGCGGCTTCCTATTTAAGCAAGCTCATTAACACCGCAGAATATAATGAAGGGGCACAATCTTTATCGCAGGATGGTAAATATCTTTTTTTTACTGGCTGTAACCGCCCCGATGGTGCCGGACGTTGCGATATCTATGTATCACAAAAAAAGGGTGAAGACTGGAGCAAGCCTTTTAACATCAGCGCTCCGGTTAACAGTTCGGGCTGGGAATCGCAACCTTCCATTAGCGCCGATGGTCATACACTGTACTTTGTAAGTAACCGTAAGGGTGGTTACGGTGGCTACGATATATGGAAATGTACGGTTACCAATAAAGGATGGTCTCAACCCGAAAACCTGGGCCCAAATGTTAATACACCTTATGATGAACAATCGCCCTTTATTCACCCCGATGATAGTACCTTATATTTTTGCTCAAACGGCTGGCCGGGCATGGGTAACAAGGATCTGTTTGTAAGTCGTTTAAACAAAGCCGGTAAATGGCAAAAGCCCGATAATATGGGCTATCCCATTAACTCTAACAGAGACGAGAACGGCATGAGCATCAGCACTACTGGGGGTTATGCCTACTTTGCTTCAAATACCTTAAATGGCTATGGCGGTTTCGATATTTATAGGTTTGAATTGCCCGAAAAAACCCGTCCGCATGCGGTTACCTACGTTAAAGGATCGGTTGTGGATGCCACTACCAGGAAACCCATAGATGCTGAGGTTGAAATTGTTGACCTGGTGACTAATCAGCCGGTTTATCACAGTTCAAGCTCTCCCCCCGATGGTGGTTTTTTGGTGACACTGGTAACCGGGAGAAATTACGGGCTAACAATTACTAAGAACGGATACCTGTTTTCGTCGGAAAATTTTTCTTTATCGGGGCAGCAGCCACATAAACCCTTTTTAATAGAAGTACCTTTAAATACCATAGAGATAGGCCGTTCGGCTATTTTAAAAAATGTGTTTTTTGATACCAACAGGTTCGATCTTAAGCCCGAATCGCAATCGGCTTTAAAGTACCTGATCAACTTTATGACGCTTAATCCTACGGTAAGCATTGAGGTTTCGGGCTTTACAGACAATGAAGGCAATGATCAATTAAACCAAACCTTATCAAATAATAGAGCCAAATCGGTGTATGATTACCTAATTAACCATGGTGTAACCGCTACTAAACTACAATTTAAAGGCTACGGTAAACAAATGCCTGTTGCACCTAATATTAACGAAGACAACCGCGCCAAAAATCGCCGTACCGAATTTAAGATCATTGCTAAATAATACCTATTAGGGCTTTTTAACGGTTATATTGCTTTCGCTGTAAACAACCCCACTGGTAGTTATACCTTGTACTATAATTCTGAACTTTCCGGTAATATCGCTGGTATAAAAATACAGTTCCACTTCCTTATCAGCATTTACATTTACTAAATGGTTCCAATAAATAGTTGACAAGTATTCGGGCTGACATGGGTTTACCACCGCATAATCGGCACCGTAAAATTGTTTAGCCTGATAAATAGCAGGAAGTGACCGTATGTTAGAAGCCTCAGCAGGTGGTACCCCGCCGCAGCCCAAATATACCTTGCCAATATAAGTGGCACCAATTACAGGTTGCGTATTATCGGGCTCGTTACGGTGATTGGCACAATTAAATATATTGTTTCGGCATATATAATCGCCACAACTGTTAATAAACTTAGCCGACTGTTTTGCACCATAAAGGGAGTTGTCTTTTGATGAAGACACTTTAACTTCCCGCAGCTGTATAGCACGCTCCATGCCTTTAATGGCAAAATTCTCTGAGTTCTGGCTTGTTGATGTACCTTCGTAATTTACCGGTTTTAAGACATTGGCAAGCAGGAGATTTACTTTTTGATAAGGGTTAGTCATTGTAAGATCATAGCCTTTGGCTGCATTGATAAAAATTTTCAGGGGTTTGTCTTGCGGGTTAACCATATCTGTATGTGCTAATATGAATTTTCCGGCTTCATCAGTAATTAACAGTGCACTCAAAGAATCGCGTATGAGCATAAAATCAACCGGTTTTTTAGTTTGCTTCCCAAACTGATTGATCTTTCCTGAAAACTCTAAGGACGAATTTTTATAAAGTGTATCAATCGCCTTTTGAGATATTAAATTAAGCCATGAATAATTGCGCCAACCCTTTATTAATAGCAATTTTTCTAAATAATTTTTATCATCGTTACTGTTGCTTAAATAATTTTCCTTTAAAGGCATTTCACCTAATACACTTTTCAGGTAAAAATAACTTTCAATATCATTGGTCTTTTTTAATTCGAGGCGGTTATCCTGCACACAAGCTATTGATACCGCACCTTGCAAAGGCTGTCCATTCTGGCTTAGCATCTGCATACTCAGTTTAACCTTTTCGCGTGTATGATAAGTGTTTTTATCTGTTTTAATTTTCAATAAATCGCGCTCATTGTAATGTGCAAAAAAAATTCGCTCGGCATAAGGTTTACCCAGGCTATCGGTTAGGGTAATTACTGCCAAACCCTTAGGTATATTATTTAAACTAACCTTTACTTTACGTGCCGACAAAGCATTTACTTCTATTGCAGTTGATATAAATTGTTGCTGGTAATTATGGACATTTAAATATACCGTATTGTGCTGGCTGCTTTTTAATTGCAAGTGCAGGGTATCGTTCACAATTGCTTTATGCATGGTTAAAGTTATGCCGTTAGGCAATACAGCAGGTAATTGATACGCCGTATCTTTTAAGCCGGTAGTATTTAATTTTACCCAATATTTAGCGGCTGTTTGTGGATTGATGATAAACCTGCCCATACCGTAGCTGTCAGTTTCAATAGTATCTATAACCGTGTTATAATTATACAGCAGCCCGCTAATTTTTAACGGCCGCCCATCAGATGTTTTCACCTCTACGCCTACCTGCGATACTAAATTATTGACTAAACTACCGCCTTCGGGGTAAAACTTCACTTTGGGCTGGCCTTCACTTTGAGGCAGATACAAATGCAGGTACTGTGCGTTATTTTTACTTTTTACCTGTACCTGTACCATGTTTTTATTACTTGGTACCTGTATAATATATTGCCCTGCTTTACTGGTTTTACCCTTGCCATTTATTGTGGTTGTATCATTCCCCAATACTTTATAATCTACCGAAGCATTGGCTAAGGGTAAATAATCATTTCCATTAACATTAAGTAAAACCTGCCTGGGTTTATGGTAACTGTTTTTAGCAGTATCGGTTAACGATAAAATAGCTTTAAAGCCCGGTACCGAGGTTGATTTGATAGTAACTGGTTGACTAAAAAGAACTTCGGGAGCTTTATTAATTATTATGTTGGTGTACACGTTAAATGTATAATTACCTGGAGAAATAGAATCGGGGATGAAAAGGTTACCCAAACCAATTCCATTAACCATCACAAATTTTTCTTCCAGCGCAATCACACGATCTACATCGTTAACTAAACTCACCGAAAGCGTATGATGCTCTTGCTTATCTTCAGCATTAAGCAAATAAGCTGTAAACCAAACATTATCATTATTGGTGTAAAGCGTTTTATCAAAATGTACAAATAGTAACGAGGATGGATTAGATTGCCTGTAAAGATTCAATTGATGCTGCAGCGAATCACCCAAATGAGTATTACCCTGGCCATATACCCGCAAAGCAAACATGCTACATAACGTAGTCAATATCATTAGCCGGTAAAAAAAACTTTGTGTGCTCTTTATTTTATGCAGCAACATAGGTGTTTAAGTGTACTCATATTACACTCAATTGTTTGCCGGCAATTTATAAAAAAAGGAACCCTGTTAGAGTTCCTTTTTTTATAATATCATTTTTTCTTAGTTTCCTAATTCAGAGAAAAACTTGATCCTCATGAGCTGTATCTCTTCGCGCGTGTAATCGTTCGCGCCCAGGTCAACCAGCGCGTCATCAATCGAATCAACTTCGGCCGTGCGGAAATAGTCAAACACTTCTTCTTGCTTATCCTCATCTATCACCTCATCTACATAATAATTAAGGTTCAATTTGGTGCCCGAATTTACTATAGATTCTACTTCGTGCAGGATCTCTTCGTAAGTTAAACCTTTGGATGCCGCTATATCTGTTAAATCCAGATGCCGGTCGATATTTTGTATAATATAAACTTTGAGTGCCGATTTGTTAGCTGCGCTTTTGATCACCATATCAATAGGGCGGTCAATGTCATTATCTTCCACGTACTTTTTAATCAACTCAATAAAAGGTGCCCCAAACTTAGCGGCCTTACCTGCACCCACACCCGATATTTGTTTCAATTCATCGGTTGATATGGGGTAGTGCGTACACATTTCTTCTAAAGAAGGATCCTGGAAAATAACGAACGGCGGCAGGCTTTTCTGCTTCGCAATTTTTTTACGAAGGTCTTTCAGCATTTGCAGCAATTGCGTATCCAAAGCAGTACCACCTTGCTTAGGACCATCTTCCGAGTCATCGTCATCGGTAGATTCCATGGGCTTGTTGAGCACAAAACGCATGCTGTAAGGGTTATCCAAAAAGTCGTGACCTTTTTCGGTTAACTTTAACAAGCCATAATTATCAATATCTTTCGATAAAAAATTATCAAGCAAAGCTTGGCGCAGCAACGAATTCCAAAGATTTTTATTTTCCTCTTTACCAGAGCCAAACACATCCAGCAAATGATGTTCGTAATGGTGAACATGCGGATTGTCTTCGCCCATTAATACGCTGGTAATATGATGATCGTCAAACTTATCACCCAATTGCTTTATTAAACTTAATGCCCGGTGCAATTGTGATTCGGCATCAAAGAACTGACGGACGGAGCTGCAATTATCGCACATGCAGTTACAGTTGGCCGCATCATAATCTTCACCAAAATAATGCAGGATCTGCTTACGGCGGCACACAGCCGATTCGGCATAATCTATCACCTCTTTTAATATCTGAGTACCAATTTCTCGTTCCGAAACCGGCTTGTCTTTCATAAATTTCTGCAGCTTATCTACATCTTTTTCAGAGTAAAAAGCTACGCAGATACCTTCGCCTCCATCGCGGCCCGCTCTACCGGTCTCTTGGTAATACCCCTCCATGCTCTTCGGTACATCGTGGTGTATCACATAGCGTACATCGGGTTTATCTATCCCCATACCAAAGGCAATGGTTGCTACAATAACGTCAGCATCTTCCATCAAAAACCTGTCTTGCGTATCGGCACGTACCTTGGCATCTAAACCGGCGTGGTAAGGCAACGCTTTAATGCCGTTAAGCTTTAAGGCTTCGGCAACTTCTTCTACCTTTTTACGGCTCAGGCAGTATATAATACCCGACTTGCCCTGGTGCTGCTTAATAAAACGTACAATTTCTTTAAGCACATTTCGTTTGGCACGAACCTCGTAATACAAATTTGAACGGTTGAACGATGATTTGTATATCGTTGCGTTATTCATTTGTAAATTCTTTTGAATATCGTGCTGAACCTTTGGTGTAGCAGTAGCCGTTAAGGCTATAATGGGGATGTTTTCGCCCAGGTTGGTAATTACCTGGCGTATTTTACGGTATTCGGGCCTGAAATCGTGCCCCCATTCCGATATACAATGCGCTTCGTCAACCGCCACGAACGACAATTTATTCAAACGCAAAAAGTCTATATTATCTTGTTTAGTTAACGATTCGGGTGCTACGTATAAGAGCTTGGTTTTTCCGGCTAATACATCTTCTTTAACTTTAGCTGTTTCGGCTTTGGTTAAAGACGAGTTTAGGAAGTGGGCTACACTTTCTGAATTGCAAAAAGCCCTGAGCTGGTCTACCTGATTTTTCATCAGGGCTATGAGAGGAGAAATTACAATGGCTGTACCTTCCGTCATTAATGCCGGGAGCTGGTAACACATGGACTTTCCGCCGCCAGTAGGCATAATTACAAATGTATCATTGCCGGCCATTATGTTGGTTATAATCGCTTCCTGCTCACCCTTGAAATTATCAAATCCGAAAAAATTCTGTAGGTTATCAAAAAGCGACTTTTTTATTTCAATCATTTTTTTGTAGAAAGTATGAAGTTTTGCTTTTAAAGTTCAAAATAACAAAAAAATATATGCAGAGTGTGTAATGTTAACGAAATAGTAAACTAATATGATTTTTCTGCTATAATGAACCTTGATAATTAATAACTAAATATACCTTAAATTTATTACAAAACCGAATAATTTTTTACAAATTTGAGCACTGTGTTATCACTTCATCACACACTGTAAATAATATGAATAAAAATTATTATGCCATAATTATGGCCGGTGGTATCGGAAGCCGTTTCTGGCCAATTAGCCGTACCTCACATCCAAAACAATTTATAGATATTTTGGGTACTGGAAAAACGCTCATACAACACACTTACGACAGATTTCTGAAGATTTGCCCCAAAGAAAATATTTATGTAGTTACCAATGAGATTTATACCGACCTGGTAAAAACACAGATACCAGCCATGACCGATTCGCAAATATTAACCGAACCGGTAATGCGCAATACCGCCCCATGCGTGGCCTATGGCTGTTATAAAATTGAAAGCATGGACCCCGATGCGGTTATTGTGGTTGCCCCTTCCGATCACCTGATTATGGACGAAGCCGGCTTTGTAAATTCCATAGAGCAATCCTTGCAAACCGCGGCTAAACATCAGTGCCTGGTTACCTTGGGCATCAAACCCTCGCGCCCCGATACCGGTTACGGTTACATTCAGTATAACGACCGGGTTATTGATGAGCAGTTTCATAAAGTGAAAACCTTTACCGAAAAACCAACGCTTGATATTGCCAAAACATTTATACAAAGCGGCGACTTTTTATGGAACGCAGGAATCTTTGTATGGTCGGCCAAAGCAATTGTTGGTGCTTTTGATAAGTACCTGCCCGATATGCATGAGATTTTTGCCGAAGCACGTACCGTTTATAATAGTGCCGAAGAAAAACCGCATGTGCATAATGCCTATCAACGTTGCACCAACATTTCTATTGATTACGGTATTATGGAGAAGGCTGAAAATGTTTACGTACTTCCGTCAGAATTTGGCTGGAGCGATTTAGGTACCTGGGCGTCGGTTTATCAACTGGCCGAAAAAGATTACGTGGGCAATGCGGTTATCCCCTCCGAAAAAGTGATCATGTACGATTCATCAAACTGTATGGTGAACATGCCCGATGATAAATTAGTGATCATTAAAGGCCTGCACGATTACATTGTGGTAGAATCGAACAACACACTATTGATCTGTCCTAAAAACGATGAGCAAAACGTTAAACAAGTAGTAGCCGACGTTAAGCAGAAATTTGGAACGAAGTATATTTAATGTGCAAATTTTAAATGTGCGAATGTGCAGATGTTTAAAAGCATCTGCACATTTTTAATTTGCACATCAGCACATCTACTGCCTCTGCCTGATAGCTTCATACAATATCACCCCTGCCGATACCGATACGTTCAGTGATTCAATTTCACCGAACATGGGTATTTTAGCCAGGTAATCGGCCGTACGAATCAGTTCATTACGGATGCCTTCATCTTCCGAACCCATTACTATGGCGGTTGGTGCGGTATAATCGGGTTTATAAATATAATCGTTGGTTTTTTCGGTGCAACACACTATCTGCAAACCCGATTCTTGCAAAAATTTAACCGTTTGTACAAAATTATCATGACGACAAACCGGTATTTTATATAAAGCGCCGGCGGATGTTTTTACGGCATCTGCGTTAATTTGTGCCGAACCTTTTCCTGGTACTACAATGGCATGCACACCTGCACACTCGGCTGTACGGGCAATGGCACCCATGTTACGCACATCGGTAACGCTATCCAGTAATAAAATTAACGGCACCTCCCCTTTTTCGTAAATTTCAGGAATAATATTCTCAATTTTATGGTAAATAATGGGCGAAATTACGGCCACCGCACCCTGATGGTTTTTAGGGGTCATGCGGTCCAGTTTTTCAACCGGTACAAACTGTGCCGAAATTTCATGTTCGGCTACAACCTTTTTCAATTCCTGATACAGATCGCCGGTTAAACCACGTTGAACATACAAGGTTTCTATTTCTTTGCCCGATGTAATAGCTTCAATAATAGCACGGATGCCGAATATAAACTGATTGTTGCTGTTGTTGCGCTTGGGCGGATAATTGCCTGTCATTTAAATAAAAATAAGGCAGCAAAAGTAAGTATATTTATTTACCTAATGTTCATCACATTTTTAAGCATATTTTAAGGACCATTTAACACTTTCTAATTTATTAAGCTCATAATCAACCGCATAAAATTTACCAACATGGTTGTTAATTAATGGTTACGAAATGTTGACTAAGCAGGCCTGTTTTTTCTATATTTTTGTTCAGTATGATTTTTGAGAATAATAGCCGAACCAATAACGACCGTCGCACTAAAAATTACACCAGTACCAGCCTTGCCACAGGTAAATTACCGCCCCAGGCACGTGACCTGGAAGAAGCTGTTTTAGGTGCCCTGATGCTGGAAAAAGATGCCCTGTCATCTGTAATTGATGTGTTGAAACCCGAGGTTTTTTATGTAGAAAGTCATCAGAAAATATTTAATGCCATACGCGTACTTTTTGAAAAAACCTCACCTGTTGATATTTTGACCGTTACCGCGCAACTGCGTATGCAGGGCGAACTTGAAATGGTGGGCGGTGCTTATTACATTACCGAGCTTACCAACCGCGTGGCATCGGCAGCTAACATAGAATATCACGCCCGTATCATTATTCAGAAATTTATTCAGCGCGAGTTGATCCGCATTTCTACCGAGGTAATTAACATTGCGTACGAGGATACCACCGATATTTTAGAACTGTTAGATAAAGCAGAAAAAAACCTGTTCGATATTGCCCAGAACAACCTTCGCCGCGATTCGCGTAAAATGGACGATCTGATGCAGGAGACCTTGAAGGAGATAGAAGCACTAAAAGATAAAACAGACGGCCTTACCGGTATAGGTACTGGTTTCACCGATTTAGACCGCATGACCTCGGGCTGGCAAAAATCTGACCTGGTTATTATAGCGGCCCGCCCGGCCATGGGTAAAACGGCATTTGTTTTAACCTGCGCGCGCAATGCCGCTGTAGATTTCAATAAACCGGTAGTGGTGTTCTCCTTAGAAATGTCGTCGGTACAGTTGGTTAACCGTTTAATATCCGGCGAAGCCGAAATTGAGCAGGAAAAAATCCGTAAGGGTAAAATGGAAGAATGGGAATGGCAGCAAATCCACTCCAAAATTGGCCGTTTGGAGGCAGCCCCTTTGATTATTGATGATACCCCGGGTTTGAACATATTTGAGTTTAGGGCTAAATGCCGCCGTTTAAAATCACAGCACGACATTCAGTTGATTATTATTGATTACCTGCAATTGATGACCGGTAAGGCCGATGGAAAAAACGGAAACCGCGAACAGGAAATTGGTAGCATATCGCGTGCGTTAAAAATGGTAGCTAAAGAGTTGCAGGTACCGGTTATTGCCCTGTCGCAGTTAAGCCGTGCGGTGGAGAGCCGTCCGGGTGGTTCCAAACGCCCGATGCTATCGGATCTGCGTGAATCGGGATCTATTGAGCAGGATGCGGATATGGTATTGTTTTTATACCGACCAGAATATTACGGTTTAGAATTTGACGAAGACAACAACCCAACCAAAGGCGTGGGCGAAGTAATAATAGCCAAGCACCGTAACGGGGAAACCGGCACTGTACGCTTAAAATTTGTGGGTAAGTATGTAAAGTTTACCGATTTGGAAACAAATATGGACAGCTATATGCCACCATCGGCAGGTGGTGCCTTTTCAGGTTTAGGTCCGTCGCAAGGGTTCGATAGCAACCCGGGTAATATCATTATTCGCCCATCGCGCATGGATGATATGGAAGATGAGCCACCTTTTTAATTTAATAATTTAACCACTCTTCATTTTAACGATAAGGAGACCTTCGTAAACACAATTACTTACCAGGTGTGTTGAAGATATTTCGTTAACACCCCAATGGCAGGTATGCTGATATAAAAACGGCATTAGCTACACTTTAAGGCCGTTTTACATGTCTGTTTAACCAGGGATATGCTATGCAAATCAGGGTTTTTTTTCTGTTTGTGGTGTTATCCTTATTTGATGTTTGACCGTACCATTATCTGCCATCGTTACTTATACCTTTGGTTTCTGAACTTCTTTTTAGTCAACAAAGCTTAGGCGGGCAGTAGTGCTACTTGTGCAATTTTGTTTAAATTTTCCCTGGTTTTTACATTGAATAGGTTACCAATACATATTTTGGGTAATTTATAATCTGGTATATTACAGGCTACAACAACTGCCATTAAACCAAATAAAAAATCTCATCCAACCTCACAAACTAAAGGTTTATGGTTGAAGAGCAAAACCAGATAAAGGCAGTACTTTTAATAAATTTTTGGTGATATTAACGTTGAATGGCTAACTTGCCCGCAGCCCTCAATATTAACAACCTGGCCATGGATAAACAGCAAATTCTGGATTATTTAAAGCAAAACGATATACACCATATTAAGTTCGCGTTTGCCGATATGGATGGTATTTTACGCGGCAAGGTGATCCATACCCAAAAGTTTACCGCCGGGCTGGACCAAGGCTACGGCTTTTGCGATGTGGTATTTGGTTGGGACAGCAATGACCAGGCGTATGATAATGTGAACGCTACAGGCTGGCACACCGGTTACCCCGATAAGCCCTGCCGTATAGATCTATCTACCTTTCGTACAGTACCGTGGCAAAATAATATCCCTTTTTTTTTGGGTGATTTTAGCGGAGAGGGTAACGACCAGGTTCCTTGTCCGCGTACTTTGTTAAAAAAAATAGCCAAAGAATGTGATGACATGGGGTACCACCCCGAGTTTGCGCAGGAATTTGAATGGTTCAATTTTAGTGAAACACCGAAAACCTTGCAGCAAAAATCGTTTACTAACATACAACCGTTTACGCCGGGTATGTTCGGCTACTCTATACTGCGCCCGTCGCAACAAAGCGATTTTTATTTCGACCTCGTTAACCTCTTAGAACAGTTCGGCATCCCGCTGGAAGGTTTGCATACCGAAACCGGCCCCGGTGTGTACGAGGCCGCCATTATACACGACCACGTACTTGCCGCCGCCGATAAGGCCGCGCTCCTGAAAAATGCCATTAAGGAAATAGCCTCCAAACACGGTATTATGGCCTCATTTATGGCCAAATGGAAGGAGGACCTGCCCGGCTGCAGCGGCCACGTACACCAAAGCCTGTGGAGTATAGATAAAGCGACTAATCTTTTTTATAACGAGGGTGAAGAAAATAGGATGAGCGATTTGATGAAGCACTACCTGGCCGGCCAATTATATTGCCTGCCGCACATCATCCCTATGTATGCGCCCACGGTTAACAGCTATAAACGTTTGGTAGAAGGTGCCTGGGCCCCAACTACCATTACCTGGGGCGTAGAAAACCGTACCACCGCACTGCGCGTAATTAATACATCGCCCGAATATATGCGACTGGAAACCCGTATTCCGGGATCGGACACCAACCCCTACCTGGCCCTATCGGCCGCGTTGGCTTCGGGTTTGTACGGCATTAAAAATAAATTAACATTAAACGTACCGCCCGTAAAAAGAAACGGTTATAACGATAAAAGCAATGGAAGCATTGCCCCCAATTTGTTAGAAGCGGCCACCACCATGAAAAATTCGGCTATTGCGCGCGAACTGTTTGGCAATGCCTTCACCCGGCATTTTACCAATACCCGCATTTGGGAATGGCGGCAGTTCAGCAAACAGGTAACAGATTGGGAATTAAAAAGATATTTTGAAATTATATAAGAAGCTTTATACAATATAGAATGTTATTACAGTTATGCGCTTGTTGAAAACTTAGCAGCGCGGCAGATGCTTAAACAAGCTCATACTTACATGGGTATTTTAGGGTATAAAGGAAATTATTACAGCTTTTAGGTTAACCACCAAATATGGACCACGAATTAGGTACGCACATTGTAAAGAAAGCATGGGAAGGCTACGACGCTTCAAAAGTGATCAGGAGCATCGACGATATTAGTGCAAATGTATCAACCAACTTTGTTTTCCGCCTAACGTTTGAAGACGACGACATTATTATTGCTAAGCTATCCAACTTTGGCCAGCACGATTATTTTAAAGAAGATCACCGCATTATACACAGCCTAAGTAATAATTTACTGTACCCTTACGAGAACTTTTTGGCAAAATCGTTACTTAAAAACAACCGGGTATATATATACAGGTACCGGTTAAGCGGCACCGATGCCTGGGTGGTTTTTTACAATCCTACCCGTATTATGGAACGCCTGCCGCGTAGGCTGGAAGACAGCCACATTAAAAAACTGGCCCAGCAAACGGCCAAGTTTCATAAGGCTTGTTCACGCGCCAGTAAGGTACTGCCCAAATCATCCAAAACCATGCGAACCGATATTAACAGTTTGCTGGATCAGTTGAACAACGACGAAAACAGTTTTGGTTCCCGAGCACAGGTTGACCTGCTGCGTTATCACTGCGATTTGTACCTGAAAGGGCGTGCTAAATATGCGGCCAATACCTTTGAAACCATCCCGGTATTTATCGACTGGAACATCGGTAACTTTTCGGTTTCGCACAAACTGGAATTTTACTCGCGCTGGGATTACGATTGGTTTAGGATGAGTACACGTATGATGGATTTTTATTTTTTTAGCCGGGTGGTATCTGACGCGGGCGACCGTACCGTTTTCAGCTACCTCATTACCACCATGATGGAAAAACGTTTTATCCTGTTTATGGAAGAGTACCACAAACACAACCCTTTTACCATTAACGAGATCTATTTCCTGAAAGAAGCTTACCGCTTTTTTATATTAAATTATGTGATTAAGGACGGTAAACACTTTTTTCATGAGCAATACGCCGTGAAGCTACAGCAGGAAGCATACGATATTTACCTGCCCTCGGTTGACCGGGATTTTGATGCCGACGTATTAATCAGCGCATTAAAATTGAAGCATTGATGAACCTCTCCACAACCGTCTCTAAAAAAAAGATGCCTACTATTATTTTAAAGTCCTCTTTTTTAGAGAGAATTTAGGTGAGGCTGTTTGCGTTAGGAATTGAAGCGGATACCGGCCTGTGGCTAAGGCCTGTGCAGTATGAGCGTAAAGCCCGGCCCTGAGGGAAACGCCAATAAAATAGTTAAAAATAAACACACCCTTGCCCCTCTCAAGAAGGGAACCGCCTCACATGGCCTTTAAATATTAATTATTACAACGAACACCTCCAATGATAAACCCTGTTGAATTTAAAAGTATAGTTGACCGTTATAAAGTGATCTTTTTCGACTCGTTTGGGGTGATTAAGAATTACAAAGGCTTGGTGCCGGGCATGAAAAATACGTTCGATTACCTGGAAGAAAATCAAAAGGAATATTACATCGTTACTAACGATGCCTCGCGCAGCCCGCAGCAACTGGCCGAAAGCTTTGTAAAACTCGGCCTGGATATGATCACGGCCGATAAGATCATCTCTTCGGGCATGCTGGCCAAGGAGTATTTGGAACTGAAGGTACCCGATGGTATTGTAGCTTATATGGGTACCGATGATTCGGCACATTATATTGAAAGCGCGGGCTTGCGCACCTTGCCGGTTAAGGCTATTGACGACAGCAACATTAACGAAGTGAACGCGCTTGTATTTATGGACGATGAAGGCTTCAACTGGTTCAGGGACCTCAACAAAGTGGTAAACCTGCTGCGCAAACGTAACATACCAGCTATTGTGGCCAATACCGATTTTGCCTACCCACTCAACATGCACGACGTAGCCATTGCCGTAGGGGCCTTAGCTAACATGATAGAGCATGTGGTGGGCAAAAAGTTCATTCACTTTGGCAAGCCCGATTCGCAGATGTTTATGTTTGCGTATGACCTGGTGCGCGCCAAAGGCCCCATTAGTAAAAAAGACATTTTAATGGTGGGCGATACCCTGCATACCGATATTTTGGGTGGTAACAAATTCGGGCTGGATACTGTGCTCGTTTTCTCGGGAAATACCCAGCCTGAGGATGCCGAAACCAGCATTACCTCCACCGGTATAGTGCCCACTTATATTTGTGAAACGGCGGTAGTTTGCGGGAAATGAGGTTGCGAGGTACGAGTAAACTATTCAAAATTATTTAATTGCGGGCATAGCATGGTAACCACACGAGTTTAAATATACATGCGCGCAGTTGCTATGCCTATACTTAAAACTTGATTTTTATGCAGTAAAATAGGGTTGCCTATTACTAAACTACATGTTTAACTTCCGCAGTACTTTACGAATATAGTTACCAGCCGGAGTTAGCTGCTCTTTTGTCCAGCCGCCGTTAACCGGCGCACCGGGCCTTAAAATTGCCGTAGTCTCTTTTTTATCGGTAATGTTCCAGTTTGCCCAGCTTAGTTGATGTTGCTGCATCCATTTTAACCATTTGCGGTTTTTACCTTTATTAAATTCGCCATCGCCGTTAGCTTCGCCTACTCCCCATTCGGTAACAAAAAGTGGTAACCCTTTAGCAATGGCATAATTAGCCCTTAGCCGTAATCCATCCTGATGGGATGGCTCGGTGGCGTAGAAATGAAAGGAGTATGCAATGTTTTGGAAACCTGTAATAGGGTTATTGGCAGCTACATCTACGTCCTGGTCCCAATGCGGGCTTCCCACCACTATCAGGTTATCTTCATCGTACTTACGTATTTCGGTTATTAGTTCTACTGCGTAATTTTTTACCGTATCCCATCCTATACGTTCGGGCTCATTCCAAATTTCATAAATTACGTTTGGTACGCCTTTATATTTCCGGGCCATGTTTCCAAAAAATTCTTTGGCTTGCGGCGTATGCAGGTGAGCGTTGTGGTCGTGCCAATCTATTAAAACGTATATACCGTTTTCTATAGCCTTATCAACCATCGCAGTAATTAGTTGCCTTTGCTTATCTGGTTGTTGCAGGTAGCCGCTATCGGGCTGTACGGCCATTGATACCCGTAATAAACTAATCTTGAAATCCTGACAGAGCCAATTTACAACTGCCGGGTTATAATATTTACGCCCGCCCCATATACTCCAGGATAAGCTAATACCTGTTAGTTGTGCCGGAAGCCCCCCTTGGTTAACTATTTGCCCGGATTGTACATGCAGCTTACCGTTGTTTACAACAGGTGTGCTTTGCGCAAATGCAAACAGGCTACAGCTAATTAATATAAGCGAACACAGTATGGTTTTCATAATTGGTAAAATATGATTTGCAAATTATGCCAATTAATACCAATACGGTATAAAGTATAAAATTGAATTAAGAAACGTTAAAAGAGTATGATACGCCTTATTAATTGATAAAATTAAACACGAACAGCATACAGGTAGCAAATAGTATCATGAGCCCTCCTATGAAAACTAAATCGGCAATATCTTTGTACCTGCTGCCTACCTTAATATTGCCGCGTATAGCCAAAAAAGACAATAAACAACTCAACATAAAAAAAACGATAGCCATAGCAACCGTTTCGTCGATCATGGTTTTTTCTGATATTTTGAGAAACTTTAATGAGGTGAGCACTACAAAACATAACCCCAGTAAGTTGGATGATGCGTTTAATATATGCGGCGATTTATCGTTAATCATTAAATGTTTACAACTTATGCTACCTAATGATAAGATATTGCTGCCTGTTGCAGTGATAACAAATGTAGTATCTTAAAGGTAAAAAAAACAACAACAATTTCACGTACCGTTTGCGCGGCACTCGGTGCAGCGGCGTTTTGCCACATTTTGGGCATAGCATTCGGTTATAAGTTTCCATTGAGTTAAAGATTTAATAGCAGTTAGCAGAAGCGCATTAAAATTAATACTTACCATTAATAAATTAAAATATTTTTTGAATAATAAATTTACAACTAATTAATTGTTAATATATTATCGTTTTATACTTAACGTTGTTAACTATTATTATAATAATAAATTTACAGGCCGGGCATTAGGTTGCAGGTTGTTTAGCGATAATCATTTACCGTAGGTTTAGCCTTAAACACAACCGCTTTATTTACCTGGATTTTAACAAGTACATGTTTATACACTCATTACAATTTACTAAATGCCAGGTTTATAAAGCTTTAAAAAAATGTAATTAAATAACAACCTGCAGTTATAACAAATTTTCTCAAACATAAACCAGCACAAAATGTATAAATATCGCATTTGTAGTTAAGCTGTTCGTTATTAAATTTGATAAAAAACTATGCTAATTAAGCCTAATTTTAAGCTGATCCGTATATTAAAAACTACCTGGAAAGTGGATATACTGATGTTACTAATATGCGGTATAACATTTTACATACACGAGTACGTCACTAAAACCCCTATACAGCTGCCTGTTGCCATAGCAACCCTCTTGGGTACTGCTATAGCCTTTTTTGTGGGATTTAGCAATAACCAGGCGTACGACCGCTGGTGGGAAGCCCGTACCATTTGGGGCGGACTGGTTAACGATTCGCGCAGCTGGGCGCGTAACATATTACACAATATACCAAATTTGCCTCAAAACCAGGATTTAGCCGTTACCAAAAAACAAATGATACGCCGGCATATAGGATTTGTATATGCCCTTAAAGAAAGTTTGCGTGGAAAAAAGGAAGGTTACTTCAAAACCTTTTTAAGGGATGCTGAGCAGCAGGAAGTAACCAGGCAAACCAACGTGCCTAATGCTGTTATAGCTTTAAATGCTATTGACCTGCAGCAATTATCTGAAAGTGAATGTATAGATGGATTTCGGTTTATGCAGCTCAACCAGTTACTTACCCGCTTTACAGACCATATGGGTAAATGCGAACGTATTAAAAATACGGTTTTCCCTACCTCCTATGTGGTAATTACCCGGTTGTTTATATTTATTATGATTGTTTTTACTACCCTTATTTTAACCGAAAGCATTGGTGCATGGGCTATACTTATAAGTTGGATACTGGGTTTCGTTTTTCATATCACCCATCAAAACGGCATGTATTTAATGAACCCATTTGAGGAAATTGCTACAGGCATCCCACTCAACCAAATTGCCCGTACAATTGAAATAAACCTGTTAGAAATGCTGGGCGAGAAAGATATACCACCGGCTGAGAAACCGGTTAATGATGAATATTTTTTGTAGTGAGGTGATTGTTTTTATTTACGCTTGTATTAAAAAGCAGTACATTTAAAGTAAATCTTCTATATAATATCTGATATTATCGGCACATTCAACAGCCAAGTCGGGACTTTTCTTTGCCAAATCCAAGCAGGCCAGTTTACCATAAACATGGTCAACCGTGTATGCATAACCATGGCTAAGTTCGTGTGCTAAAATGCCTAATTGTGAATCGGCACCCGATATTGGCCTCGTCCAAAATAATGCACATAAAAATATCCGATGACAATAATGCATGCCGGCAGAACATTGCCGTGGATGCTCATTGTACTCCCTGGTATAAATTATATAAGCATAAGTATCTGGTTTACAGCTGGTAGTGCCTGAGCCGTCAAAAACAATATAGGAAGGACAAGCCCCAGGTTTTGCCGAAAGCATGGCATTATTAACTTTATTTAAATTGGCCGCACTGTAGGTACCAAACCATTTTTTATACAGGGCATCATTTTTCACCGGTTTAAATGTAAAAACCATTAACTCGAACAATGCCCTGGTTATTTGATTAACCCTATCCTTTTTGGCACTACTAAGATTGGAGGTTACCGGAAAACCCAGAACAAACCTTGACGTAGGTCCCAATTGTACATACCCATCATTATGCCCCGCTACACACAATGGTACATCATTTGTTGAAAACGAAAGATTCAAGTCTGTTTGGCTTTCCGCTTCTCTCCTGCTTAACACTTCTTCAATAAACCTGCCATCTACCAATAATTCATTGCTAACGGCAACAACTTTATAAAAGCTTTCAAACTTGTTCTTTAATGATGCATCGGTGTCATAAACGGAAAAACTTTCGTTAGCTATGACAATGCCGATGGGTTTTCCAGCTTCCATAACTTCCACGTTAAACTGCTGTAATATGTCTACAATGTCATACTCAATCGTTATTATTTCATCAACGTCAAATTCTTTGGTACTAACGTTGTCAACAAATTTCCGCTGATATATAGGCCCTGTGTATTTTACAATTTTTTCCTCTTGTTTTAGCATAAAGCCATGCACATAAGGAAAATCTAAAACCGTATTCCACACCAATACGCTGCACTTAACCGGTAAATTATTTTTAACAATAACAACAAGCTTGGTATCTGTTTGCTTTATAGAAATTTGAAAGCTTGTATTTTCCATATTAATTGATAACGGGGAAGTTGTTGATACCCGATGTACTGCATAAATATTTATTTTATTGGAATATTTGTTTACCTGCTAAGTATCATTATCTATTATGTAAAGTGCAGGTAACCTCCGTTAATTTTTATAATATAAGTGTACAAACCTTTTACCATCATCACCCTGGTGTATGGCTACCCTAATTGATGATAAATTTTTGATCTTATTAAATTCATCGTTTATGGTAAATAAAAATTCTGGTTCTACCTCAATTTTAACCATATCCCATTGGGCACCTTTTACTTTCTCTACAACACTTGCCTTAAAGTTTTCGGGAACTACTGTTAAATCAACCACTTTCAGGCTATCCTGCGCCTGAGGAAATGTATAGCCGCCATTGTAAAATACCCAGTATTCGTTTTTTGCCGGCTCTACAATTAAAGCAGATGAAGGCTTTTTAAGCACTTCGTTCAGAATATAAGCAACCTTTTCTGCCTCATAAGTAAATATGGTACCTTCAAAACCGTTACCCTTAATTTTACTTTCCATTTTATTTTAAATTTAAAATGATAATTGATGAATAGATAATTTCACAGGCAATAAGTTTTATATGTAACCGTAATTATTACCCTGTTAAAATTAGCAAGAACATTAAGAAAAAAATACAGTGTTTTAACTGTATTTATATCGTTAAAATATTCACGCCTTATCCTCAAATTTAAAAAGCTGCACTCTGTTACTTTATTAAAAGTATCTGAAGGGTAGTATTCTATTCAAAAATTACCTAAATTCATATCGCATACCCAACCTGTAATACATGAATTCTTTTCTTTATGAATTTCCGGCCATCTTAATTGCGTTCAACCTGTTTGTGCTGATGATTGCGGCTAACCTGGCGGGCTACTACCTGCAGCAAAGGGAAGCAAGCCGCCACCCCGAGCATGTTTCGGAAGGTTTGGGGCCGGTAGAGGGATCGTTATTAGGTTTACTGGCTTTGCTGCTGTCGTTCACGTTTGGCATGTCGGCATCTAAAAATGATGCGCAAAGGCAATTGATTGTGCAGGAAGCTAATAACATAGGCACGGCTATCCTACGGTGTGATTTGTACCCCGACAGTGTGCGTGACGAACTCAGGCCACTATTTACCTCTTACGTTAATACCCGCATAGCTTATTACGAGTGGGGTATAGATGAAGATCAGCTCAACCTCACGCTTAAACTTGGTAACGATTATTCGGCCAAGATCTGGAAACGGGTCATGGAATTATCGCAGGATAAAGAAAATACGCTCCGCACCCAGCAAATGGTGCCAGCACTAAACGATATGATGGATATAGCGACCACTCGTGATACCGGCAGGACCGCACATGTGCCCGAATCTATTTTATGGGTGTTGTTCATCCTTACCTTGGCGGGCAGTTTTGTAACAGGATACGGCTCCAAAACCAAGCGGTTTAACTATGTAATAGTTTGTAGTTTTGCTTTAATGACAGTAACCACCATCTACCTTATTTTAGACCTCGACCGCCCTCGCCGCGGCCTCATTAATATGGATGCCACACACCAAAAAATTGTGGAATTGAAAGACCTGCTTAAAGATAAACCGGAACCTACTCTGCCAACAAATTAAAAAAACCGGCAACCCAATGGTACCGGTCTGTAATTTTTTTCATTTTGTTTCAGCACGTGATGTATTGCCTTTGATGGGCCTTTTGCCGTAAGCTAAAAAACGAATGATAAAAATGCGGAAACATGAGGTTTCGTAAACTTTTAAAGCAACTATTTAGGTGATTAAGCGGTAGCTACCAACTTGCTCATGCTGCGGTAAACAAACTCATTAAAAATGTGCCTGCGTGCAAATCTTCCCGGCGAATCGGCATTGATGAACTTAACATATACCGCCTTGGGCACATCAAAATACTCGTACTCGCTGCCATCGGTAAAGCTAATTTTAAGCACCTGCGATTTGTAATCAAAGTCTGAAATACCTGCTGTAGTAGTTGTTGTGGTGTATTCGGCCAGGCTTTGGGCACGGGTTTCGGGCGCTATACTCACTAAAAAGTGGTAGGCTTCTATA
The DNA here is from genome assembly GCF_042679325.1 of Mucilaginibacter terrae. Lineage (GTDB taxonomy): Bacteria > Bacteroidota > Bacteroidia > Sphingobacteriales > Sphingobacteriaceae > Mucilaginibacter > Mucilaginibacter terrae. The sequence goes on along the minus strand of NZ_JBHTMJ010000008.1, from coordinate 154,076 downwards.
ATGGTCTTACTTTTTTCTTCGGCTTCTAAACGGCTTTCGGCACTATCGGTAAACTTATCGGGGTGCCAGGTTTTCATTAAACCACGGTAAATGCTTTTTAATTCCTGTAATTCGGCATCTTTGGTTACGCCTAATAATTTCCTGTAATCAACGATCTTTTTCATGCTATTATTCTTGTAATTTATTGTCGATGAAGAGAATAGCGTTATTAAAGCCAGTTACTTATTCAAAGAAAATAATTTTGCAAAGGTATGTTTTATTCAGCATAATTTTACCTAATAGCAAGTATTTACGCCAATAAGTTAATAATAGATTATCCATAGTACATGAAGTACAAGCATTGTAAATAAGTTTTTTTAAAAATTTATTTATGCACTGTAAACGCTTCAGCTATTGGGTAGCGAAACACAATTACCTGATAAATTATGCAGTAGTTATTTTATTCATTATTTTTATACGGCATAAACTACTAATATGCAAAAGCTTAGCAAAGCTTGTATAAACTAACGTTGCTCAGTACTTTGTATAGCTACGTAATACATTAGTATTAACACTGAACTCACAAAAGGTAACCGAATTTAAATTCATGATCAAAAGCATAACACGTAATCCATACATCATATTTCTCCCGTTTTTGATCTTTTACGCGTGCTTCATTATTATCAACAGGGCACCGGAATTACATGACGACGAAGTGAGGTATCTGGAGTTTGCACAACACCTGCTTAAAGGGTTTTATTCCCCAAAATACCCGCACATTAATTTATGGAATGGGCCAGGTTATCCTATTACACTAATGCCATTTGCCGCATTTAACGTACCAGTGATTTTTATTGCGCTTTTAAATGCCATATATATGTATATGGCGGTGGTGTTTTTATACAAAGGGTTACTCATTATCACTAATTATCAAACTGCCATACTATGTGGTATAATCATGGGCATATATCCCAATATTTTATCGGTACTTACCATGGTTTATACCGAACCATTAACCTACTGCCTGGTATCAGGGATGCTATACAGTATTATACGGTGTTGTTATAATAAAGAAACAAAATATCTGATTGTTGCTGGCTTAACATTGGGCTTTTTAACTTTAACTAAAATCATTTTTGGTTATGTGCTCATTATGTGTCTGATTATATGCTTAGCATTTATTTTATTTAAAAAATATAAAACTAATTATATCAGGTCGGCCAAGGTGTTATTAATAGCTTTTGCATGTACGCTACCCTACCTGGCTTATACATACACATTAACCGGCAAGTTACTATATTGGGGTAATTCGGGCGGGCTAAGCCTATACTGGATGAGTTCACCTTTTAACTATGAGTACGGGGACTGGAAACACCCGGGATTAACCAACAGGCAATACCCCAAATTATATAACATCAAATTAAAAGAATTTACCGGCCTGCTCAAAAAAAACCATTTACAAGAAGTTAAGATCATATTACGGCATAACGAAATAGACCGGGATGAACTGTTTAAACAGGCTGCTGTCAAAAACATTAAGCACAACCCCATCAAATTTTTGCAGAATTATTACTACAATATTTCGAGGATGCTATTCAACTTTCCCTACTCTTATGCTTACCAGGATGCGGCCATTATTCGTAATATTTTAACAGGCTCGTTGGTGTTATGGTCCTCATTAGCCTGTTTGGTTTTTACAATTTACAACTGGCGCAAAACTGTTTATCCTGTAAAATTTATATTGTTAATTACGGGTGTTTACTTATTATTAAGTGGTGCGTTAAGTGCTTACCCACGGCAATTGGATGTTATGATACCGGTATTATTATTTTGGTGCGGGTTTGTGAAAGCCAACGCTATGAAATTTAATTTTAAATATACAGTTGAGGGGCAAAATGTGATTGATGAACATCAACTTACATCAATAAATATCCCACTTCCGGTTGCTGTAGAACATGCACCTCCTTACGCTTCAGGCATTCCAACAATTAAATAGAGTTATAGATATTCCTGAAACTATCTGTACTGGCAGATGTTAAATCTATCATAACCAGGAAACTGTATGAGCGATAAACCCAATCCATTAACCAAGGAAGAACAAAAGCTATTTGGCGATCTGATGCCGGAAGAACTGGATGAGATCATTCAAACCGGCTTAAACCGGCGTCATTTTATGAAGCTGGTCGGCCTCGCTTCGGCGGGTTTACTGGCCGGGCACCTCATCGGGGCCGAACAGGTCCTGGCTCGTGGCGTAGCCTTAGGCGAGATCGAAGACTTACCGGCGGCAGCAATAGAAAATGGTGTTCAGGTCAGCTTCAAGGTTAACACTGCACCAACAAAGGTAATGGTAGATTCCCGCATGACCCTGCTGGATACCCTGCGAGAGCGTTTGGGGCTAACCGGCTCCAAAAAAGGCTGTGATCATGGTCAATGTGGTGCTTGTACGGTTATCGTTAACGGTAACCGTGTGCTATCCTGCCTGACGCTGGCCGCTACCTGCCAGGGCAAATCGGTCATCACAATTGAAGGGTTGGCTAAAGATCAGGTGCTAAATCCTATGCAGGAAGCCTTTTTAAAGCATGATGGTTTCCAGTGCGGCTTTTGTACATCCGGGCAAATCTGTTCGGCAGTTGCCCTGATGAAGGAAGCCAAAGAAGGCCAGGCCAGTTATGTGACCGCCAACCTTCGGCAAACGCAAACATCGCTGATGCTGAATAACGAGGAGATTGCCGAGCGTATGTCGGGTAATATTTGCCGTTGCGGTGCTTATCCAAATATTGTGGCTGCCATCAAAGAGGCCCAAACCGGTAAAAATGTGGAACAAAACTGGCTAACGATATGAGACCATTTAAATTTACGCCGGCCAAAACCGCAATAGCGGCCGTGAGCTTGTTAACTAATAATACGAAGGCCAAATACCTTGCAGGTGGAACTAACCTAATCGACCTGATGAAGGAAGATGTAGAGCGCCCGAACGAACTGATTGATTTAGGGGAAATAAACCTGGCTACGATTAAACCATTGGTCAATGGCGGCATTTCCCTGGGCGGACTGGGTAAAAACACAGCTGCTGCTAATTCTCCGTTGGTTCGCAAAAATTATCCCTTATTGAGTAAGGCCATTTTGGCCGGAGCTTCTGCACAGATCCGCAATATGGCAACTAATAGCGGCAACCTGCTGCAGCGTACTCGTTGCAGCTATTTTTATGATGTGGCTATGCCCTGTAATAAGCGTGAGCCGGGAACGGGTTGCGCGGCCCTACAGGGAATAAACCGCATGCATGCCATATTTGGCTGGTCGGACGCCTGTGTAGCCGTTTACCCCTCAGATATGGCGGTAGCTTTGATGGCACTTGATGCGCACATTAAAGTGATGCAGCCCGGCGGAACTGAACGCGCTATCCCGATCCAAAACTTTCACCGGTTGCCGGGTAATGAGCCGGAAAAGGACAATGTGCTGAACCATGGCGAACTCATCACCGCGATAGAACTCCCTGCCAATGCCTTCGCGGGTCATTCCGCTTATGCAAAAGTGCGTGACCGTAATTCTTACGCCTTTGCGCTGGTATCCGTTGCGGCGGGCCTTGTACTTGACGGAAGTAAGATCATATCGGCCCATTTGGCCATGGGTGGAGTGGCGCATAAACCCTGGCGGCTTTTACAAGCCGAAGAGTTTTTAAAAGGCAAAGCGGCCACCAACAACAATTTTACTTTAGCGGCCGAGGCGGCCATGCGTACTGCCAAGCCCTTAACCCATAATAAATTCAAAATTGAACTGGGCAAGCGCACGATCATCAGCGCGTTGGAACAGGCATTAAAAGGCGATAGCTATACCGGATAATCATAATGGAAGACAAAAAAAACATTGGCAAAGCCATTACCCGTATCGACGGTTTACTAAAAGTAACCGGTAAGGCAACCTATGCCACCGATTATCCGGCAAGGAATATGGCTTATGCGGTACTGTTTAAAAGCACGATCGCTGCAGGCCGCATCACTTCCATCAATACCTCGGAAATTAAAACCCTGCCAGGTGTTTTGGAAGTGGTTACCCACGAGAACGTACCTAAGCTTAATGTGAAAGGCGGCTTACGCGGCGGTGCGCTGCTACAGGGGCCCGAGGTGTATTTTTACGGTCAGCATATCGGCATTGTGGTCGCTGAAACTTTTGAGCAGGCTACTCATGCGGCCAAAATGGTGAAAGTAACTTATACTCCGGGCAATGACCCCAAAACGGATTTTGAAAAGCTGATGCCCGGCGCGGTTATGCCCAAGGGCAAGGAATTGGCCGATCATCACCGGGGAGATGCCCAAAGTGCCTTTAATAGCGCAGAAGTTAAATTTGAAGGTACCTACCATACACCGATAGAACACCATCACCCTATGGAACCGCATTCTACCGTTGCGGTTTGGGAAGGTGATAAAGTAATTTTGTACAATGGTTCTCAAGTTATCAACGGTGCGCAAAACTCCGCTGCAGCAACCCTGAACTTAAAACCGGAACAGGTACGTATCGTATCGCCATTTATTGGTGGAGGATTTGGTTCAAAAGGCGGGCAATGGGCCAACCTTGCGCTGGCGGCTGTAGCGGCCAAAGTTACCGGCCGACCGGTGAAGCTGACACTTACCCGGCAGCAGATGTTTAACTCGGTAGGCTTACGCCAGCAAAATTTTCAAAAGATTAGTCTCGGCGCCACACGTGAGGGTAAGCTGATTAGTCTTTCGCATGAAACCACCACCCATACCGCTATTCAGGATGAATACATTGAGGGTTGTGGCGAAGGTGCGAAGATCATGTACGACACCCCTAACCTGTTGGTGAGTTACCGGGTTGTGCCGATGAACATCATTTTACCGACCTATACCCGCGGGCCTGGTCACTCTACCGGCAGCTTTGCGCTCGAATGCGCTATGGATGAACTGGCACATCAGTTGGGGATGGACCCGATTGTGTTGCGCTTAAAGAACCAGCCGGAAAAGGATCCGTCCAGCGGCAAACCCTGGTCTTCGCGTGCAACTGTAAAATGTTTACAGGAAGGTGCCAAGGCTTTCGGCTGGGAAAAACGTAAACAGCAGCCAGCACAGAACAAAGTAGGCGACGACCTGATTGGGTACGGTGTAGCCTGCGGTACCTACCCGGCCCGGCAGCGGCCCAGCTCGGCTACGGTCCAATTAATTCGTAGCGGCAAAATCATTAATGCTGTAGTATCCATTGCAGCCTCAGACCTTGGTACTGGCACCTTCACTATTTTAACGCAAACAGCAGCGGATGGCCTGGGTATGCCGCTGGAAAATGTTACAGTTAAACTGGGTGATTCGGATCTGCCTCCGGCAGCCGGCTCGGTGGGATCAGTTGGTGCGGCCAGTTTTGCCAATGCGGTTAACGATGCCTGCGAAAAGATCACCAATGAACTGCTGACTAAATCGGGAAAACAGTTTTTTGTAAGACCTACAGCTTATCAGCTGATGCAATCCGAACAGCTAACTACATTTGAAACCCGTGCCGATGCCAAGGCACCCGAAACCGCTGCCGAATATTCTTCGCACAGCTTTAACGCTAACTTCGCCGAAGTAAGGGTTAATAGCCTAACGGGCATGGTTAAGGTAACGCGTTTTTTAGCCGTAGTAGGTGCCGGGAAAATTCTTAACCCTAAAACTGCACGTTCCCAGATCATTGGTGGAAACACCTGGGGCGTTGGTATGGCGCTGAGTGAAGAATCATTGATAGACCCGCGCTGGGGTAATTTCGCAACCCGGTCATTAGCCGATTATCATGTACCGGTTAATATGGATGTAGGCTACATGGATGCCATATTTGTGAATGAAAATGATAGCTTCGTTAATAAAATGGGTATTAAGGGAATAGGCGAAGTTGGAATTGTTGGCGTGGCAGCCGCAGTTGCCAACGCCATCTTTAACGCAACCGGCAAACGAGTACGCAATGCCCCTATTACACCTGATAAGTTATTGTAATAAAATATTGAGAGAACATTTTATGCAGTTTATACCTTAGTTATTTCAAACTTTGAAGCTGCCAAATGGTCACATCACCCGCATAAGTGCAACTACTACAAATTAATTAAAATATCATTAACGCACTGGTTTGCACTAATTTAAGGGAGGAATACTTAATAGTGCAGGAACGACATCTTACTCATTGGCCATAACAAAGTGTACTATTTTTAAATATATAATGTTACCCGATTCACCTTTATCATATTATTTAGAGATGTATGTATTCACCAAGTCGCTGTTGGCTCTTATTATAGTTTGCAGCAACTTGAGTAAAATGATTAAAGGCAAACACATCTTTCAGTCTTTTTAAATAAATCAGGCGGATTAAAAACATAAAAAAAGCCCTTTTACTGCTGTAAAAAGGCTTTTTAAAAAAGGGTAAATGATGGGGCTCGAACCCACGACCCTCGGTACCACAAACCGATGCTCTAACCAACTGAGCTACATCTACCGTGCTTGCGGGTACAAAAATAGAAATCTTTCGGCTCTTTGCAAACCCTTTTTTAAATATTTATTAATGGTTAAAAGCTGCTGTTTTCCTATCATTGCATTAAATTTATGATCGAAATATTTACAGACGGCGCATCAAGCGGTAACCCTGGACCAGGGGGTTATGGTGTAGTATTGCGCGCCGGGCAGCACTATAAAGAACTCTCGGAAGGTTTCCGCAAAACCACCAATAACCGTATGGAATTATTGGCGGTAATTAAAGGCCTGGAGGCTTTAAAATCTCTCAGCCAGCAGGTTACCATTTTTTCCGATTCTAAATATGTAATAGATTCGGTAGAGAAAAAATGGCTTAACGGTTGGGTTTTAAAAGGCTTTGCCGGCAAAAAAAACAAAGATCTTTGGCTGCGTTACCTGGAAGTTAGCAAACTGCACCAAGTACGTTTTGTATGGGTGAAGGGCCACGCCGGGCACCCCGAAAACGAACGCTGCGATCATCTTGCTGTTGCCGCATCGCAACAAAGAGATTTACTGGTAGATTCTGTTTTTGAGATAGAGAGCAGCAAAAGTACTCAATAATTAAGGCAAAATACGTAATTTCAGGTAATAGGATCAAGGAAATCGTTTGTAAAAGCTGAGGATTTTGCCGTAGCTTTTGAGAGGGTTAGAAGGGTTTGTACACCTTATACAGGTTATGGTTGAAGTACAAAGCCACTTACAATACACCCCCTCACAATGTTCAATCAAGCGCTAACACGCTCAAAAATGGTTAAAAAATCAAGCACGATTTCCTGGTAAACAGGGTGTGATGCTATACAACAGTGATACGTATTAACTATTTTTAATCAGGATACTTTCTACCACATAAGTCACTTGTTCACACTTGTCGGTAGTACGTTCTAAAGCACCTAATATTTCGCTGTGTTTAATTACCTGAAACGTATCGGTTTCCTGGGCATTCAATTGCGCAAAAGCCTTATCGTAAATGTTATCGGCATCGTGTTCCAATTGTTTAATACGGTTACAGCTTTGTGTAATAGTATCAGGATCGGCAATATTGCTTAATGCACTTATACATATTTCTATCTCCTGGCTGGCTTGGTATATAATAGCGCAAAGCTCACGTATTGGAGGGGTAATAGCATCAATAGAATATAAATTGATACGGCGGGCAGAAGCATCAATATAATCGGATACTGCATTTACCGCCGATACCAGCGCATACATATCGTTACGCTCAAACGGTGAAACCAATGCCTTTCCAGATACGGCATACACCTGTCTCTTAATTTCGCTCGATTGTGCTTTTAACCTGCTTATTTGCGCAAACTCGGTTTTTTGCTCGGGAATCCATTCGCCGTTAACTGCCTCATTTAACAGTTTGGCCATGGCTGTACTATTGGATGAAGCCCGGTTAAACAAATTAAAAAATACTTTATCGTTATCGGGCATTAACCGGGTTAGGAAATTTTTCATCAGGCTGCAAAGTTATAAATAAGAAGCAAGGCGTTACAAATAAATTTTAATATGATAAACCTATCGTATATCAACTAACTGGCAATGAAGTAACTCCATTAATGTTAAAAAAATATTAACAAAATGTTATTATACAATTAACAACAGGGGAATTGTTTTTTAAGAACTTATTCACAATTCAGAAAGGGAGAGCCGGATTAAGCACTGTCAGAGGTGTATTAAAGGTTAATTTATAGATGGTTTGCAGCCGGTAAAAGAAAGATACCCCTTTACCTCTCAAGAGGAAAACTGCATATTCCACAAATTTAAAGACGATCCCCTAAAATAAATAACCCTTAAATATAGCGCAATTATAAATGCAGTTAATTCAATTTTTTAATAACGTATAGAGTAACTGCAATTATTGAGGCTATACCTGCAGCACGAACCACTTTTTTGTTACTCATTTTTTTAGAAGAATAGCCTCCCGAAATTTGATTATGCTGACGGGTAGGTTCAAATACACTACCATTGGTTACAGCAGCAGGTTCGGCATTTTTTAAATACAGCTTCATAAATTGAGCAGTAGCCCAACGGGTAAGAGACGGTGATACCATTTGCCCAAACCTGGCCACGTAAGCCGCACTACCCAGCGTAACCGAATTTCTAGGATGCTGTGCTAAAGAAACTACCGTATGCGCCACCCTATAGGTAGGAACCACAGGCGGCGCGGGTTTCAATAGTTTACCAGTATAATTAGCCGCATGGCTTGGTCCGGGCGTATCAACAAATCCTGGAAATACATCGCAAATGTGAATACCCGGACAATCATATAATTCGGCACGTAAAGCTTCTGAGTAACCCCGCAAGCCAAATTTGCTGGCCGTATATGAAACTGAATACGGTAAAGCTACAAAACCACCAACCGAATTTAAATTAATAAGAATACCACGCTTTTGCTTCTTAAAATGAGTCATGGCCGCATGAGCACCATTAATGTACCCCAGCAGGTTGGTTTTAATAACCTGGTTATGCACTTCAATGGGTATGGTGGTAAACTCGCCAAGGGCACCAATGCCGGCCACGTTTACCCAAACATCTAAACTACCACCAAACAGGCAGGCATCCTTAGCCAGTTGTGCCATGGCTTGAGGTTCGGTAACATCAATTACAACGGCTATTGCCTTACCGCCCAGCCGATCGCACAGGTCAACCATTTCATCCAAAATATCTTTTTGACGGGCAGCTAGCACCAGTTTAGCGCCATAACGGGCAAATTCTAAAGCGGTTGCCCTGCCAATACCGCTGGTTGCACCGGTTATTACAATTGTTTTTTTTTTCAATGGCGTTGCCGGCAAGTATTTAAAAGCGGTCATAAATGGAGTTTTGCTGCGTTTTGAATATAACCTCAATTTTAACTAAAGGTTTTATTATGGCACAACATGAAAGAGTAAAAGCATTTTCACGTCACGATTGTATTAAGGATATTGTCAAATTTAACGTACCATACGGCGTTGTTTAACCGCGGGGTAAAACAAATAACCTGTAAACATCCCGCTTATAATACCAACTATGTGGGCTACATTATCTATACCGCTGTTAAAGCCATAAAGGTAGTAGTACACCATAAATATTACTGCAATACCTATCACTATTTTAGTTGCGCTCCAATTTATAATGGGCGAAATAAGCAGAGAAATACAAACACCCATTAAACCAAATATAGCTCCCGATGCGCCCACACTTACAGCCGAATACCAAAGCATACTGCCCACTCCAGCTGCTGTACCGGTAAAAAAATAAGCCGCCAAATATCTCCCCGAACCTATTACAGGCTCCAGGAACAGGCCTGTAAAAAATAGGAAAATCATATTCATGCCCACATGCCCGATACCCCCATGCAAAAAAATACTGGTCAGCAACCGCCACCATTGTCCGCCCATGGTGTATGGCCTGTAATTGCCTCCCCAAGCCAGCAAATCGGCAGCCTTAAATTCATTAAAACCCAACCCGGCAATAACCATAAGAAAAAAAACACCAAAATTAATATCAATAATAATGGGTGTTACTACGAACCCTGGCCGGGGTTTGAAAAAGAGCAGGTAATCGATCAGGTTTGTTTTCATTTAATACAGATGACGCCATTAATGTGCAAATGAATAAATATGCAGGTGTGCACATATAAGGTGAGCGTTCTATCTGCATATTTGCACATCTACTCATCCGCACATTTAAACCCATCTGCACATCAGGGAGCTTACTCTTCCCAGCTTCCAAACTTACCCTCCCGGTAATCCTGGTAGGCTTGCGAAATTTCTTGTTGCGTATTCATTACAAACGGACCTTGCGATACTACCGGCTCATTAAAAGGCATGGCATGGCCCAGTAGCAATACGCTATCAGTTTTAGTACTGATGGTTAGCGTATCTCCATTGTGGTTAAACTCGGCTAAATGTAGCGAACTAACAGAAGTACCGTTAACGTTGATCTCGCCGCTAATTACATAAAAGAAAATATTATGTGCCTCTGGGATACTTACTTCCAGCTCGGCACCTGGCTTTAAATACAGGGTACTTAAAAATACACCGTTAAACGATTCAAAGGCACCTTTCACTTCTTTCCATTCGCCCGAAATCAGTTGTGCAGTGATCTTTCCTTCGTTGAGTTGCAGTACAGGAATTTCTTCCCGTTGTTTACCTATATAATAGGGATCAGCCATCTTGAGCTTAGCGGGTAAGTTTACCCACAACTGCAAAATTTCGAGCGGGCCTCCCTCCCGTTTAAACTCATCCGATGAGATTTCGGCATGGATCAACCCACGCCCGGCACGCATCCACTGTACACCGCCTGCTTTAATTACGCTTTCGTTGCCGCTGCTGTCTTTATGGGCAATATCGCCTGTTAAAATAAATGTTACCGTTTCCATACCCCGATGTGGGTGCGGACCAAAAGGCAGACCGTTGTTATTCGGCGCATAAACCTGTGGCCCGTGATGGTTTAAAAACAAGAACGGGTCGATGTATTCAACCGAAGCTGTAGGAAGCGCACGGTAAGTTACCAGATCGGCAATGGGCGAATAAACCGCCTCATGAATTTTTTTTATTGTATGCATAAAACCCCTCCCAACCCTCCCCGGTAGGGCGGGTTTTTATATAAGTATGTTTGGCAAAACTAATAATAAAACGCAATTACTATTACTGCATTGCTGACCAAAAGCCTGCCTCCCGGGGAGGGTTGGGAGGGGCTACTACAATATTTTCTAATTTCAGCTGTTAAAGCATTGGTGTTAAGGCAAAATGGTGTTTATACTATTTTATTACCTTTGCGTGGCCCACTTTATAAATTGCATGCGATCTAAAATTTTACTTTCCCTTTTTTGCTCCTTATATCTTTTTTGCAGTTTGCCTGCATTTGCACAAAAGCGGTTCACGCTCAGCGGTACGGTTAGAGATGCGGCTACCGGCGAAACACTCATTGGCGCTTCGGTGAAAATTGAAGCTGGCACCAACCGTATAGGCACTGCTACTAATGCTTATGGTTTTTACTCACTTACCAGTGCCGAGGGAAATTACACATTAACGATAAGTTACATTAGCTACCAACCCATAACCCAAACCATTAGCCTTACTAAAAACACCATTTTAAATTTAGAATTACAGGCCGGTGCAGAATTAAAAGAGGTGGTAGTGCGTGCAGGTGAACGCAAAAACGAAAACGTGCGTAGCGCTCAAATGGGTGTAGAACAACTGGATATGAAATTGCTGGACAATATCCCCGTTTTATTTGGCGAAAAAGATGTTTTAAAAACCATACAATTACTACCGGGTGTAAAATCGGGCGGTGAAGGCAATACCGGCTTCTTTGTACGTGGTGGCGCCTCCGACCAGAATCTGATTTTGCTGGATGAGGCTACGGTTTACAACTCCTCTCACCTGCTGGGTTTTTTTTCCACCTTTAACGCCGATGCTATTAAAAATGTAGAACTTTATAAGGGCGGCATGCCGGCACAATATGGCGGCAGGTTATCATCCGTGCTGGATGTAAAAATGGACGACGGAAACAACAAGCAGTTTAGTATGCAGGGCGGCTTAGGATTGATCTCTTCGCGCCTTAAATTAGAAGGCCCGCTGGTAAAGGGCAAAAGCTCTTTCATGATCAGCGGACGACGCACTTATATTGATTTGCTGCTGAAAGCATCGCCAGATACGGCTATTAAGGGAAACACGCTCAATTTTTATGATTTGAATGCCAAGGTAAATTACAAGTTCGACGATAAAAATACGGTGTATCTTTCGGGTTACTTCGGTCAGGACAACATCGGCATTAAAGACCTTTTTGAAAACGACTGGGGTAATACAACCGGCACCTTGCGCTGGAACCATATTTTTAACAGTCGCCTTTTCTCTAACACATCGCTTATATATAATAAATACAATTACACTATCAAATTGCTGGATGATGTTAACAATTTTACGGCTACCTCCCTCATCCGCGATTATAACATTAAGCAAGATTTTCAATACTTCAGCAATGCACATACCCTGCGTTTCGGTGTTCAGGCCACTCATCACCGCATAGCCCCATCCGATATCAGTACCAGTGCCGGTTCCAGCTTTAATCCACTATCTATCGAGAACCGTTACGGCTTGGAAACATCGGCTTACGTATCGGACGAGTATGTAGTGAATTCGCACTTAAATTTGCTTTATGGAATGCGGGTTAGTTTGTTCAGCTTGTTAGGTCCGGGTACATTTAACAGCTTTGATGCAGGTGGCAACATTGTATCGTCATCTGCTTATGGCAGTGGCAAGGTAGTGCGTAACTACTTTAACCTGGAGCCGCGATTTTCGGCCAGTTATGTTTTTAATGACGAAAACTCGGTAAAAGCCTCCTACAACCGCAATACGCAAAATATCCATATCCTGTCAAACTCGGGTTCCAGTTCCCCTACCGATCAGTATGTAATGAGCAGTAACAACATCCGTCCCGAAATTGCAGATCAGGTAGCTTTGGGATACTTTAAGAACATTAAAGACAATACCTACGAGTTTTCGGGCGAGATATATTACAAAAGTATGCAAAACCAAATTGAGTACAAGAATGCTGCCCGCTTAATTGCCAATGCTAATGTAGAATCGCAACTACTTTTTGGCAAGGGGCGTGCTTACGGTTTAGAACTTTACGCCAAAAAAAGGACAGGTAAACTCAACGGCTGGATCAGCTATACCCTATCGCGCACGGAGCGCAAATTTGACGGGCTAAACAATGGTAATTATTTTGCCGCCCGGCAAGACCGTACACACGACCTGGCCCTGGTTGGCATCTACAAAGCCGGAAAACGCTGGACGTTCTCGGGCAATTATATTTACAGTACGGGCAATGCCGTAACTTACCCAGCCGGCAAATACCAGGTGGGTGGCCTTACCACCTTCTTTTACACCGAGCGAAACGCTAATCGCCTGCCTTACACCAGCCGGCTGGATTTGAGTGCTACGCTGGAAGGCAAGGATAACGGCAAGCGTTTCCGTTCAAGCTGGTCATTTGGGTTGTACAATGCTTTGAACCGAAAGAACCCCTACTCTATAGATTTTCAGGATGTGCCGGGCGACCCAACCAGAACAGAAGCGGTACAAACAGCATTATTCGGCATTATTCCCTCCATAACATGGAATTTTAAATTTTAATGAAACTCGATGAAGAATTTTAAGCATTATTTGTGGTTTATAGCGGTGTCAGTGGCCTTTGTTTCCTGCCAAAAAGTGGTAGAGATCGACGTAAACACGTCATCATCGCAACTGGTAATTGAAGGCGATATCACCAATATCCGTAACACGCAATATGTAAAAATAAGCCGTTCGGTAGCCTACACCAGTACCAATTTATATCCTTCCGTATCGGGTGCCATTGTAACCGTGAACGACAATGCAGGCAACTCCTGGCGGTTTAATGAAACCACCCCGGGATTATATTCGTTAGTGCCTATGCGTGGGCAACCCGGTCGTACTTATACACTTAATGTTACGGTGGGTGACCAAAATTTTACAGGCAGCTCTTTGATGCCGCCTGTGGTTAAGGTCGATTCGTTAAGCTTATCGCAGGTAACCTTTGGTAGCACTACCCGCAAACTGGTAGCCGTTAACTTTACCGACCCACGAGGTGTTGCAAACCAGTACCGGTACATTTTGCGCATTAATGGCAAACAAAGCAACCGCATTTACGCTCAAGATGACCGCCTGACCGATGGAAATATAATTAAGGAAGAACTATACCCCGATGGTGACGACGATAATGAAGAAGATGAACTAAAACCCGGTGATAAAGCCGAAGTAGAAATTCAGGATATAGATAAGAACATATTTAATTTTTGGTACACTTTAAGGCAGCAAAGGCGTGGTGGCCCGGGCGGTGGCACAACTCCGGGCAATCCCCCATCTAATTTAAGTAACAATGCACTGGGGTATTTCAGCGCCCATACTTACCAGTCACTCGAAATCACCATTCCATAATTTGCGATATTACCATCATATAGTCAATTTCATTTAACAATTGGCAATAAACCAATTCTATTGATTTAATATTTGTACTTTCACATGCTTACCCCTAATTAGCATTACAGGTATGAGCGAACAAGTTGTTTCCCTTTCTTATCCCAAACAGTATTTAAGATTAGCCGTAGGTGCCATATTTTTTCTTCCGGGTTTAATATTCGCCAGCTGGGCATCGCGTATTGCTACCATACAGCAAACGCTGCACTTATCCGATGCTGGTTTAGGCGCTATTCTGTTTTCCATACCCGTAGGTTTAATGCTTTCGCTACCCTTCGCCGGATGGTTTATTTCGCATATTGGCAGCCGTAAACTGGCTATAATTGGCTTACTTGTATATGCAATAGCACTGGTTGGTTTGGGTGCTGCACCAACCGTTCCCTTGTTAATTACCTGCATGGTACTTTATGGTTTCGCCAGTAATACAGTTAATATAGCCGTGAACACACAAGCCGTGGCTACCGAAAAAATTTACGGCAAACCCATTATGGCATCCTTTCATGGTTTATGGAGTTTAGCGGGCTTTGGTGGTGCTGCCATCGGCACCTTAATGATTGGTAAAAGCATAATCCCTTTACATCATTTTGTGTTGATATTTACAGCTATTATGATTGGCTTGGCTATTTGCCAGCGTTATTTGCTGGACGATAGCACACCGGCCGAAGTTGGCCCTGCATTTGTGCTACCCGACAGGCCGTTGATTAAGTTAGGTATTATAGCCTTTTGCTCACTCATTTGTGAGGGTGCTATGTTCGACTGGAGCGTGATTTACTTTAAAAAAGTTTTAAATGCTGAAGGTGCCTGGATGGGTGCCGGTTACACTTGTTTTATGTGTACTATGGCCATGGGCCGCTTTGTAGCCGATTGGTTTGCCGCCCGCTTTGGCTTAAAGCAGATTTTGCAATTAAGCGGTTTGCTTACGGCATCGGGTTTAATGGTAGCCGTAATATTTCCGCACCTGTACACCGCCATGCTGGGATTTTTGTTAGTAGGCTTTGGTGTTTCATCGGTAGTTCCTATGGTTTACAGCGTGGCTGGCCGCTCAAAAACCATGTCGCCGGGTATGGCTTTAGCCGCAGTTTCCACTATTGGCTTTGTGGGCTTTTTAATTGGTCCGCCAGTAATTGGTTTTGTGGCCCAGGCCTTTAGCTTACGCATGAGTTTTATATTAATAGCCGTAATGGGCTTGTGTGTTACCGGTATTTCGAGCAAGGTGAAATTGTAATTGTCAGAATCTAAATTTACTGAATTTTAGAATGAACCGAATTTTTGTATAATACAATTTTTGTTAATTCACCAATTCAGTAAATTCAGATCCAAAATAAATTTATCGCTAACAATATTAGCATCATTATTTTTCTTTAATTTTGAAGTGAGATGTATGCGATTGTTGATATTGAGACCACGGGCGGGCATGCCAGCGCTAACGGTATAACCGAAATAGCCATTTGTATTCATGACGGGAACGAGGTAGTGCAACGCTATCAAACGCTCGTTAATCCGGGTAAAGATATACCGGTTTATATACAAGCCCTAACCGGCATTAGTAACGATATGGTGCAGCAAGCTCCCTACTTTAAGGAGGTTGCGTACGATATATATCACCTGCTGCAAGGCCAGATTTTTGTGGCCCATAACGTCAACTTCGATCATTCATTTGTAAAGCACCACCTGGCTGCTGCAGGCTACGATCTGCAATGCAATAAGCTTTGCACGGTTCGCCTGAGCCGCAAAATTATACCGGGTATGACCTCCTACAGCTTAGGAAAACTATGCCATCAGTTAAGCATAGGTAACTCGGCCCGTCACCGTGCCGCGGGTGATGCCGATGCCACAGCCGAACTATTTACCCTGCTCCTCAACAGCGACAAGGACAACCACATTACCGACGCCCTTAAACAACGCTCTAAAGAAAAGGTATTGCCACCAAATTTGCATCGCAAGTTTATTGATAAGCTTCCATCCACTCCGGGTGTTTATTACTTTCACGATAATAAAGGAAAGGTAGTATATGTGGGCAAAGCAGTAAACATCCGTAAACGGGTAGATAGCCATTTCAGCGGTAACAATACCGGCGCACAACGCCAGGATTTTATGCGCGACATCCACCAGATCAGCTACCAGGAATGTGGTACCGAACTCATGGCGCTACTTACCGAAGCGGTGGAAATCAAACGCTTGTGGCCAAAATTTAACCGGTCGCAAAAAAAGCTGGAATTTAACTTTGGGCTATATACTTATGAGGACCAGCGCGGTTACCTGCGTATAGCGGTTGATAAACGCCGCAAGTATTCTACCCCGGTGCATACCTGCGGATCTTTAATTGACGGCCGCAACCTGTTAGTGCGTTTGGTGGAGGTTTATAACCTTTGTCCTAAATTTTGCTTCATTCAAACCAATAGTGATACTTGCACCAGTATAGGGCAGGAACGCTGTGCCTGTACCGGTTATGAAAGTGCATACGATTACAACAGCAAAGTTCAGCAGGCCATTGATGGTTTAAAACAAGCCTTACCTACCTTTGCCATTAGGGATGAAGGCCGCAAAGAAGATGAGCATAGCTGCATTTTAATTGAAAAAGGCCGTTTGTACGGCATGGGCTACATTTCACATTACTTTGAGGCCAACTCATTATCGCAGTTAAAAAACTATTTAACACCTTACCCGGGCAACGATTACATGCACAACATGATCCTGAGCCATGCCGAACGCTTCCCCTTGAAAAAAATAGATTTTGAGGCGTTACGGGAACTGGCGTAGTCAGTAGTCAGTAGTCAGTAGTCAGTAGTCAGTAGTCAGTAGTCAGTAGTCAGTAGTCAGTAGTCAGTAGTCAGTAGTCAGTAGTCAGTAGTCAGTAGTCAGTAGTCAGTAGTCAGTAGTCAGTAAGGGGAATTGCTAATGCAGGTGGTTGTTTTATCTAATAATACTTTTTTAAACTACTCAACCACTCACTACTCAACTATTCTTAAAATATTTCACACAAAAAGTTTTTCCAAGGGTTATTCATAAGCATTTACCAATACAAAATATATTACCATGGATAGCATTAACCAGCAACAACCCGAAGATAACTTTAAAAACTTACAGGGTGAAGAGGCTAGAAAAAGAATTAAAGATATGGCAGATAAAGCCAGCTGCTTTTTTTGCTCTAATATTAAAACCGGTCTGCCGTTTTCCACACGTCCTATGGCAGTTCAACAAATTGACGATGAGGGTAATTTCTGGTTTTTAAGTGCTGATGACAGTCATAAAAACGAAGAAATAAGCCATGATCCTTTTGTACATCTGCTGTTCCAGGGGTCGTCGTATTCCGACTTCCTGAACATTTACGGGATAGCCGAAATAAGCAAGGACAAGGAAAAGATCAAAGAACTATGGGAACCGATATTGAAAACCTGGTTTACCGAAGGTGTAGATGACCCACGCATTACCGTTATTAAAGTAGAACCTACAGAAGGTTATTATTGGGATAATAAACACGGTAATGCTATTGCTTTTGCAAAACAATTAGTTGGTGCCGCTTTAGGCAAAACCCTGGATGATTCTATTGAAGGAAAACTGGATATAGATTAACATTATTCGTTATTGAATTAAAGCCCTGATATGTTTTTCATGTCAGGGCTTTTTAGGTTCAAGAGTAAATGCTTCTTGAGTAAATTACTAATACAATCCTGAAATTTATAACAATTATAACGTTATTTGTAAAAAGCCAATGAAACATATTGTAAACAAGCATCCCTTAGCTATCCGCTGGTTTCACTGGCTTAACTTTCCGTTGCTGGCTATTATGATATGGAGTGGTTTGCTCATTTATTGGGCGTATGATCCGTATGCCATTAAACTGTTTGGACATACTTTTTTCAAGTTTTTCCCCGAAGAATTCTATCAAAAATACCATATTAAACGCCGCTTGGCCGAGGGTATGGCCTTTCACTTTGTGTTTATGTGGCTGTTTGCGATTAACGGATTTTTGTATGTGCTGTACACTATAATTTCGGGCGAATGGCGTTACCTGTTGCCTAAAAAAAGTTCGTGGCGCGAAGCCTGGCTGGTATTACTCCACGACTTGCATTTGCGGAAAACAGCACCACCGCAAAATAAATACAACGCCGCACAGCGTATTGCCTACACGGCTGTTATAGTAATGGGCTTAGGCTCCCTACTAACCGGTATAGCCATTTACAAACCTATTCAATTTAATTGGTTGCTTTTTATTTGTGGCGGCTATCAAACAGCGCGCATTATCCATTTTACGCTTACTATTGGCTATTGCCTGTTTTTTGTGATCCATATTATACAAGTGCTTTTAGCGGGTTGGCAAAACTTCATAAGCATGATTAGGGGGTTTGAAGTAACCGATACCCTTACAGCCAAAATTATAGCTAAACAAACCGAGGATGAAAAAGCAACCTGAAGACTTAAAGCAGCAGGAACTTACCGGCGTTGAACCGTACGATAAGGTCAAGGTAAATCGTCGCACTTTTTTATCGTCGCTGACTTTTGTGGCGGGTAGCGCCCTGGCCTATTGGGGCTGGGATAAACTTTACCTTGCCCCTAAAGAAACCATTGCCGATGCTACCGCCGGTGCCCGTGCGCCATTAAGACAAGTTTTAGATGCCAACGGCCGTGTATTTGAAGGTTTGGTAAACTCTAAACGTTTGGCCCGTACCTATCCTAAATACCAAGCTGTTTTGAAGCCACGCATAAATGGCAAACTGGGTATAGCTGATGTAAAAATTGATAATTGGCAGCTTAACGTGGTGAAAAATGCAACTAATACTCTAAAAATTAACTTAAATGAGTTGCGCAAACTTCCCAAAACCGAATTTGCTTTCGAGTTTAAATGCGTGGAAGGCTGGAGCCAGATCAGCCATTGGGGAGGTGTAAAATTTAGTGATTTTATAAACCATTATGGCTTAACCGAGCAAGCCAAAATGCCTTACATTGGCTTGCACACCCCCGATAAAAAGTATTATGTAGGTATTGATATGCCCAGTGCGCTACACCCGCAAACGTTATTGTGTTACGAAGTAAGCGGTAAATTGCTATCTGCAGAACACGGCGCACCATTGCGGTTAATTATCCCTACCAAATATGGCATTAAGAATTTGAAGCGAATAGGCACATTGTTTTTCAGTAATGAGCGTCCGCCTGATTATTGGGCCGAACTGGGATATGATTATTTTTCGGGATTGTAAGTTGGTTATACTTCTTCCGTCTCCATAATATCTAAAATAATCATCCCAACCCGAAAATAAATCTTTAAATTACTCCTTACAGGAATAAACACTTTAACTTTCGTCGCATTAAGCTTTAAATAATTTCAAAAAACCTCAAATAATTATATTTTTCTTCATAAAACCGCATTAAACCTCGGCCAGGTATTTGTGTACAAAACTGATAGCCATAGACCCCTCACCCACTGCCGAAGCTACCCGGTTCATGGCTCCGGCTCGCACATCTCCGGCGGCAAAAATACCCGGACAACTGGTCTCTAATAAAAACGGATCCCGCTTGAGTTTCCAGCCTTTGGCAAAAGTTTCGTAACTGTTCAGGTCGCGGCCGGTTTCAATGAAGTTGCCTTTATTTTTAATAATGCCCATTTGTATCCAATCGGTATAAGGTTTAGCCCCGATAAAAATGTAGAGCGCGCTGGCTTCCTTGGTAACTGTCTCCTTTGTATTTACATTAATTAGCGTAAGGGTTTCTAAACAGTTTTCACCTTTGGCTTCAATAACCTCTGTAAAGGGTAACACTTGTATGCCTGGCGTATCGCCTATCTGGTCTATCAGGTAAGCCGACATGGTTGCCAACAGACTTTCCTTACGGATAATAATGTACACGTTTTTAGCGAATTTAGACAGGTACATAGCCGCCTGGCCAGCCGAGTTGCCGCCGCCTATTATATACACTTCCTTATCCTTACAGGCTGAGGCTTCGGTTATGGCAGCACCGTAGTAAATGCCTGCACCGGTAAATTTATCTACACCCTCAACCTCTAATTTGCGATAATCAACACCAGTTGTAATTACTATAGAACGGCTGATAATTTCCGACCCGTTATCCAGGATGATATATTTGTAACCATCGCGTTCCTGAATGTCATGTACAGTGTGTGGTGACAAGAACTCGGCACCCAGGCGTTTAGCTTGTGTTATAGCCCGGTGTGTAAGATCGGCACCGCTTAAACCTGCCGGAAAACCGAGATAGTTCTCGATCCGTGAGCTGGAACCTGCTTGTCCTCCGGGTGCCCTCCGCTCAATCAATAATGTTTTTAACCCTTCGGATGCTCCATATACCGAGGCCGCTAACCCGGCAGGGCCTGCGCCTATGATCACTACATCGTAAATTTCGTTGGTGAGCTGTGTGCCGGTGCCCATTTTTTCGGCAATGTTTGATATAGACGGTTTAACCTGGTAGCTGCCATCTTCAAAGAAAACAACTGGCAACTGATCGGCACAAAGGTTGTTAACTTTGTAAAGATTTTTACCTTCTTCGTTCCGTTCAATATCCAAAAACTGGTAAGGGATCAAATTACTGCCCAAATAATCTTTAATGGTGTGCGATTGCGGCGAAAACTGGTAGCCTATCAGCTTCACACCTTTAAATACGGGTATATAATGGGTATGCCAATCGTCCAGCAATTCGTTTATAACCGGGTATAATTTTTCCTCTGGCGGGTCCCAGGGTTTCATGAGGTAGTAATCCAAACCTACATCGTTAATAGCTTTTATAGCCGCATCGGTATCCGAATAGGCTGTTAACAAAATCCGCTTGGCTTCAGGATAAATTTGAATAGCCTTTTGTAAAAAATCCACGCCAGGCATTTCGGGCATGCGCTGGTCGCTAATGAAGATAGCCACTACATCTCCCGCGTTCTTGATCTCTACTAATGTTTCCAGCGCTTCCTGCACCGATTCGGTATTCATTATTTTATATTCTTTGCCATAGTGCGATCTCAAATCGCGACTTATAGCCCGCAATACCTGCGGATCATCGTCAATGGCAAATATGATAGGGCGGCTCATCTGTTTAAAAACTTTAATTAGTGGTAAATTCAGGTTGTTATCTGTTGTACATTTATACTTCAACCGGTTTAAAAAATTGCATTAGTACCGGTTATGCATCATTTAATTATTAATAGGGATGCAAACAATAAACTGGGTATGGCCGGGCCTGCTGTTCACCTTAATTGATCCCTGGTGCTGTTGCTTAATAATACGCTGAACCACTTCCAGCCCCATACCTGTGCCTTTTCCCATTTCCTTAGTGGTAAAAAAAGGGTCGAAGATGCGGTTTTGTACATCGGGCGGTATTCCGGGGCCATCGTCGGTTATGGTAATTTCGGCAAAGTCCCTATCTTGGCGTGTTTTAATATGCAAATGGCCTTTGCCATGTTCCTCCATAGCATCTATAGCATTATCTATTAAATTGGTCCATACCTGATTAAGCTCGCCTACCAGCATTTTTACTTCAGGTAAGTTTGTATCATATTCTTCGCTTACAGTAATATTGCCGGCCTTTATTTTATGATTGAGCATAGTAAGTGTATTGCGTATTCCGGTATCAACATGCGCAAACTGGCGGTCGGCCCCGCGGTCCATGTGGGTAAATGTTTTAATGGAACTAATTAAATCGGCAATGCGCTGTGAGGCATCATGAATATCGGCCACCATTTTTTCTGATACGAGCGTATCGTGGATCCAGCCAAATACCGGCGATGCCGTTCTTTGATCCATGCACTGAAAAATAGCACCCAGGTCATTAGCTTCAAAACCCTGTTCTACAAAGTTTTCGGCCATGTTGTAACCGTTTTCAATACCGTGTTTATCAAACCAATCTGCCAGTTCATCTTCCTGCTGGTTACGCTGGCGCAGGGTTAGCTTAACTTTACCCTTATTTTCGAGGATATGTTTTATTTTTTCTTTAACGGTACCTACTTTGTTAACATCCATTTGCACGGCTACCAGTTTGGCAAACATTTCGGGTTGCGCCAGCAGGTGCTGTTTTAAAGAGGAAGCATTACGCACAATAGAAGCTGCCGGGTTATTTAACTCGTGCGCTAAACCCGCCGAGAGTTTTCCCAAAGCCATCATCTTTTCGTTTTGCTGTAACAAAGCGGTAGATTCGCGTACGCGGTTGCTCATCACACTTACCAGCGCCTGGGTTAGCTCAAAATAATTTTTGATCATATCCATCACCTTTTCTACAGGAAAGGTCATGATTTGCGTATCGCCAACTGCATCGCCATTTACTTGAGCAATTTTACCGCGCGAATAAGGTAAGTAACCGGTTATATCGAGCGACAACATGTTCACGAGTTCGCGCCTAACGCCGTTTTGGGTAATATATAAACGCACCTTGCCCGATACAATGAAATGCGTACCGTTAATAGGCTTATCTTTCTCGAACAGGTAATCGCCATCGTTTAAAATATAATGACTGCTATTATCAATCAGCCATTGCAACTGTTCATCGGGTACGTCTTTCAGTACTTCAATACCTTTGAGCCATTCGGTTGTTATCTGTTGCATATTGCCCCTCCCAACCCTCCCCGGGAGGGAGGGCGTTTGATATTATATTTGTTAAGTTTGTTATAAAAAGCGCTGGTAATACCGAATTTATTTCGGTATATCACCTACTAAGTAGGTGCGTTATACACTTTTATCAATGTTCAATATTTATCTTGAATGCCAAAACATTCAGCATGATATTGTAAAGTTTAAGGATGCTATGTCGTTTTTAAATCTTTTTTTAGGTTTGTTTATCTGCTTACCAAGTCATCACGAGTTATTTGAGATTTAATATAATTTTGACCATTTATCCGGTCTATTGCATAAAATTCAATTAGCTTGTGAGATGCCGATATTCATCGGCATTACGGGCGTACAAAGCTATGCTTGTCATACTGAATTACTTCGGCATCCCACTTGCTAATTGTACTCTATTTCCTAATCAAATGTTCAGCATTTATTTGGGATACCGAAATAAATTTGAGCAGGAGATTGTAAAGTTTAAGCGCCTGCCATATCGTTTAAAACAGGTTGAAAATCCCGTTTGGGTATATTGACAACAAATTCGGTGTACAGGCCTTCTTCCATATATACCGTAATTTCCCCTTTATGTTCTTTCACAATTTCCTGGCTTAAATAAAGGCCCAGGCCGGTACCCCTGGCGGTGGGCTTGGTGGTAAAAAACGGCGAGAAGAGTTGCTTTTGTTCGGTAACGGATATTCCCTTGCCATTGTCCCTTACCACAATTTCAAAATCATCACGTTTAAATACGGTCGATACGGTTATATGGGCTTGGTGTTTAGTATCGGTTAGCGTTCTTTCGGCTACTACATACCAGGCATTCATTAACAGGTGCGTAAGTACGGTATTGAGCTCGGTAGGTAATACCATCACATGCTCGTGCCTTGGGTCCAGTTTCATCACCACATTAACATTAACACCCGGAAACTCTTTGTTACAGTCTTTTATAACATGTGCAACCGTAGCCTCTACCAGGCGGTTTATGTCTGTATCAATAAATACGGTAGATTTTTCGCGCAAAATTCTTTCCATGGCTTTGATAATGCGCGATGCGCTTGAACCATGATCGTTAACCTTTTGCATGTTGTTTTTAACGGTAGCCAGCAGGTCGAAGATCTCTTCCTTGTCGTCGGTACCCAGCTCCGGCTTTTCGAAGATCTCTATCGATTCGTCTATCAGATCGGCCGAAAGCGATGAAAAATTATTGATATAGTTAAGCGGGTTCAGTATCCTGTCTACAATACCCTTGGTAAGCTGCCCTATAGAAGCCAGTTTCTCCTGGCGGATGAGCTGCTCCTGGGTATCTTTAAGGTTGGTAAGCGTATCCTGTATATCTTCCAACAGTGTGGTTTTAATTACCGCGGCAACAAAGTGCTCTTTCAGGTTTTTAAGCAAGCTGAAGTCGCGTTCCTCAAAAGCGTTACGTTTTTGCCAGTTTTCTATAATCATAAAGGCGTGGATCTGGTGATTTAATTTGATCACCATCATTAAGCTCGATTTTGCCTTATTTACACTGGCTAACTGCTCATCGTTTTTAATACTCTTTACCGATTTTACAAAATAAATATCCTCATAAATCTCTTCGGCTGCCGAAAGGTAACGGGTTTGCGCATCTACCGGGCTTATCTGAATCTGATCAAGCACTACGGTATTGTAACCGTAACTGGCTTTAAATTTAAAGCTATCGGTAGCTTTATCATAAACCAGCATGGCGGCCTTTTCGGCACCCCTTATAATCCTGGCCTTCTCCAAAATAGCCTGCATCAGGTTACTGAAATTAATTTCGGCATTAATAGATTTGACTATGAGGTTAATTTTTTCCAGTTCGTCGTTCTTTCCGGCCAGTTCCAGCGACTGGCTCTCAATAGCTTCCTTTTGAGTAATTACTTCAGCCGTTCGGTCGCGGATGAGGTTTTCCAGACGAGATTTTTCTCTCAATAACTTTTGGGAACGCAGCCTTACTACCAGCAATATAATAACTGCCAGTACCAGTGCGTAAATTAAGTAAGCCCATATAGTTTGATAGAAAGGTTTAGTAATGGTAAACCGATAGGTAGCTTCACGGCTTATAAAGCCGAATACGTTTTTAGCCTGTACATGAAAAGTATATTCTCCGGCGGGCAGGTTGGAGTATTCTTTTTGCTGCTGTTTTACCCAGGTGGTGGTATCGGCATCAAAACCCTGCAGGTAATACTTGTACAGCATATCTCCGCTACCTGTTGACGAGGGTGAGGTGAACGTAAAGCTGATATTATTGTGCTGGTAATTGAGCTTGGGCGTAAACTCTTTGTTTTGATTATAACTCACCAGTTTGCCGGCATCAAAGTAAGTTCCGCTAAACAGTACCGAATCGGTATTTACATTAACCGAGCGGATAAGCGCCGGTTTAACTTTTGAAAAGCTGACCGCATAGCGGGTATCAAAAAAGATCAGATTATCGGTACTGCCCAACCATACGCCGGTCCCGTTATCATCAGGAAAGATACTGAACACCTGCTGATCTTTAACCGGTGCCAGTATGGCATTGGCTTTTGTGTACCCATTGGAGGTTTTAACAAAATTATTAATATCGGTACCGTTACCCGATGTTGTCCATAAACTCCCTGCCTTACCCTCCACCATCTGGTTGATCCAGGTGTAATTAGTTACCGAATCGCCTTTAAAAATATTGGTATGGGTAAATTTATTTTGAGCAAGGTTAAATTTATAAACACCTTTTATAGTACCTATGAGCAGCTTGCCACCTACCATATTTAAGTGATTGCCCGAGTTGTAAGGCAGGCCCCTGCTTTGGTTGTACAAAACCGATTTGCCGTTGCTCACATCAACATTTATTAAACCTTTTGATGGTACCTGTAGCCATAGGTGCCCGTTGCCGGTATCGGCAATTTCCCTTATCTCATCGGTAATGCCGGGCAGCCTTGCTTGCAGTTTAAACTTACCACCGTTATACTGCAAAACAGCAACTCCTTTTAACTGCCCTGCATAAACCATATTAGCTTTGCTTTTATACTGATGTAAAAACAGCGAATACCCTTGCACTATGATTTGCGCCACCGTACCGTTAAAGCTGTAAACCCCTGTTGAGGTGGCCACCAATAGTTGGTTATTTACCCGCAACAAGTGTTGGCAAGGCATTTGCAAACCGGGCACGGCTTTAAACTGCATTTGCTGGCCGTTGTAATAGAATAAACCCTGGTCGGTAGCTATATACAACTTATTTTGAAAACGGGTAATGCCCGTTACGTTACCGTTTACATTCTTTTTACTGTTATAAAATACCAGGTACGACGGCATTTCAATCCTACTGATATTTTTTTCGGTAGCTATCCAGAAGCCGTGGTTATCATCCTCATACAAAAAGTGGATGTTATTATTATATAACCCGGTAGTTCCCTTACTAAAGATCTGTTTTAGTAAGCCATCGGCAGTAATAATAACCACGCCACCATTAACTGTGCCTAAAACAAAGGAGCCGTCTTTTAACCTGGTTGCGTACGAAACCAAATTAGTTTTTAAATAGGCGTTGGCTTCTGACCGGTAAGGTGTGATACCCTTATCGGTAAGCATAAACAAGCCCTGGTTACCCGAACCTATGAGCACCCGGTTTGCTCCCGCGCTTACCATAGCGTTAACCGTTTCCTGTTCCGAAAACCGATCGCCACCATTAATGCTATTGAATCTACCGTTGTTAAATACCTGCAACCCGCCCACTTTAAGCTGTACATACAGCTTAGTATTTACATAAAAAGCACTGATAATAGGGTTGGCAATACTTTGAACTTTCAGCTTTTTACCATTCCATAAAATAATATGATTAGCCGTAATAAAGTACACACCTACGGCTGTTGCATAACTGCTTATAACATCAGGGAAGGCGATGTTATAGGGTTTGAGGTAGCTATTGATACTAACAAACTGCATATCGCCCAGCGTATCGGGCTGTAAATAACCAATTTCGCCACGGGTACCTACATATATCTTGCCGCTACGGTCGGTTACCAGGGTATTAACTTTGGTACGCTCTTTAGTGAGGATAGTACGCCAGTTGGTGCCATCATATTCCAGCACGCCGGTAAAGTTGGCAAAGTACATAATGCCCCTATGGTCGGCTGTTATGGCAAAATTCTGGCCGCTGGCCTTATAGTCTGCAGGTAAAAATTCTTTTTGAATAGGGATACCGGTTTCATTGCCCAGGGTTTGCGCGTACCCTGATGTGTATATGAGGCCTATCATCAGCATAACGCTTATCAAGCTCCATAAAAAACGACTGCGTTTAAACGTATCTCTCATAAAACAGCTTCTTGAACAGTCTCGTTACTTAATGTATTAATCATTTTTCTGATTCGGGTATTATGGCCGGCCAGCAACTCATACATAGCACTGGCACTAATCCTGATGTAAGCAGTATTTACCAAAGCCTCTATAACCAGGTTGCTGCTGGGCCCATTTTGTATATACCAGTAAAACCGGGCTTTATGCAATTCGGTTTGGCCGTAACTATCGCTTATACGCAGCAAGCCGTTCATTACAAAGTAGGCAGCTTCCGTATCGTGCTCATCAGTTAAGTTAAGGGTAGTGCCTTGCGCCATATATTGCTGTTTTATTACTTCGCAAAGGTGCATCAGTTCAAACATGGGCAGGCTTTTAAAAAATGTGTTCAGTTTAAATAAGCCAATTACATCGGTGAGTAAATATCGTTTAAAATTAATGTTCTTAAAACGTTTGGTACGTTCGTACACCCGGTCCCTATCGGCAGCGGTAAGTCTTTGGGTTATGGCAGTAATTAAATAAGTATTACTATTATGCAGTTTCCAAAGCACGGTTTCGCAATACATTTTGTTGTGGCTCAGCATTTGCCCCACCAGCACCTCATCGCTACCCGCAAATGTAGCCAGCAGGTTAACAGCCATACACTTGGTCCAGTAATTAATTTTGGTGTAATCCTTGTTAATAATGTCTATCAAACGGTCTTTAATGGTTAACTTCTGCTGAATATAACTCACCTCAAAAGCATGCACGAGTTCGGCATTGGTTAAATCGCCCAGCAAGGGCATAATCATGGCTTTTACATCGGCAGGTATGGTCATATCTAACACTTCCATAGCGTAAGCCCTTGTTTCATTAGATGAATCTTCAAAGCTATGGATAAAGAAATGGATGACGTTGGCATCGTACATCATAGATAGCAGCCTGAACGTTAAGCCAATTTTATAACGAAGTTCCAGTTGCAGGCTTTTCAGCAGTTCCTCCGCACCCTCCATAGCTTCTATATCTAAAATAGCGGCCGCTATCCAGGCAATAGTGCTGATCTCTGAATCAATATACTCTTTTATAACCGGGTGCTCGGCTACAGGAAACTGGAAATGACGATTATACAGCGCAGTTAACAGGTTATTGCGAATGTCGGGTTCTACTAAATTCAGATGTGCTTTCAGCAAAGGCTCCACCTTGGGGCTCTCGATTGCGGCAATGGTTTTAACCAAGCGGATGTAACTGTTTTTAGACAGATCGGCCCGGTTAAGCAGCGCGGCCAGGTAAGGCAGCAACGGTTCGCCCACATGGCGTATGGCGTGTGTAGCCGCATAAGCGGTTTCCTCATCAAGCAGGCTTTTTACCATTAATGGCCATAATTCTCGCTTTTTAATATTGCCCGATGCCATTAAAGCTGCATTACGTACCGGTGTAACCTCATCCTGCAATAACTCGGTTAGTATTTTATAGCTATTATAGTTTTGATAGAAAGCCATTAAATGAGCAATGCCTACCCTGTCATTAGCCTTATCAGATCGCGAGAGATCCACCGCCGATTTGTAATCCATCCGTTGAATATGGTTGAGGTAACGCCTTGTTTCGGTAAAGCGGTTTGCCATGCCATTCAGCTCCTTGTTTTTTATACAAATATCCAGGATGGGTATGGCAATAGTGATATTTCCTTTTTCCATTTTAGCTAATAGGTTATTTTGCAGTAGCTCGCCGCTTTTGGGCAGCAAACGCAGCAACATTAAATTATAAGCCGACGGAGCTATTTTTTCAAGCAGGTTTAAGGCAACACCGGTTTTACGGACGTTGTTAACATCAACCATGCCCATGTAACGGCTGAATACCAGTGCTCCTGCTTTTTCCTCGGCCTGGTTATGGTTCGTTAGTTTTGATATAACGGACTTTAACAAGTGCTTATATTCGTGATACAGCCGGTACGATACCCACACCCATACCGCTATAATAATCAGTAAGATGTAGTTGTAAATAACCACATCTAAAAACTTAGCCTTCGACAGCAGTACCAGCATTCCTCCTGCAAAAATAAACCCGATGGATTTGGATACGCCCTCTACCTTGCTTTGCAGCAATAAGCGGTTTTCTATAGGTATAGGCTGATACAATATCTGGAATGAAGGATCGAAAAATAAGGTACGCACCACCCTTACGAACAAACGGCTCAGGATAACGAAGGAAAAGAACAAACCTACCGTACCGTAAACCGTACCCAGCGTAGCGGCCAGCAGGGTTGAAAAAGCCAGCATCAGCGGTAGCAACAACAAGCTAACCAGCAAACCGTATTTAGTGAGCACCCTCCCCGAAACAAAGGTTTTCAGAAAAAACTCGGCAACCGACATGCTGCCCATGAAAATACTGATGAACCCGCCAATAACTTTAGGATTAACGAACTGCACCTTAACCTGTCCTAAAAAAATAAAATCGACATAAAAGGTGGCAAAAAGCGGGAACAATGCCAGCACGAACATGAACAGAAAATAGCGGTTTTTGAAAATGCTGCTACTTTCTTTTACAGGCTGAATAATGTTGCCATCAACAGGTTTAACCACATTAATTTGCCCTTTAAGGTGACGGGTAATCATGGGCATAATGAGGAGACAAACTACCAGCCCGCCCATAGAAAAGTAAAACAGATCGGATGTTTTGAGCGATTTAAGCAAAAAAGGTACTGATAGAAAACTGATGACCCGGGCCAGTATCTCCCCCGAACCTATTAATCCGAAAAGCCTTTTGGCCTGGCCAAGGTTAAAGATTTTAGCGGCTATACCCCAAAAGCCGATACCGTTGAGCAATAAAAATATGTTGTACCAAACAAATAGCGAGAAAACGGCAAACCTGCTTTGGTTAACCAGGTATTCAATTGATAAGCCCACTACACTGATAAACAAGAACACCCCCCCGCCAATAAACACTTTGGAAAAAGAAAAGTACCGTTGCAAGCGCTTAAATAACAGCCATACTACGTAACTGACCACACCTTGCGCCATGTAGGCATATGGCAGTACGGCTGTTTCAAATTTACCTACAAACAGGGAGTTAGATGCGGTGTAGAAATACGCATAGGCCAGCCCCATAAAAAACGAATAAGCCGTAAGCAGCATCACCACTTTTTCTTCACCTTTTTTAAGATTGAATACTTTGCTGCTAATGGTTTTTAGGGTTAGGGGCATTATTTTATTATTAGCGTGTTATGCAAGGGGTTTTATATTATTTAATTTAACCCCTTGTTAGTATGAGCTTGCCAAAAACCTACAATGGGCTAAGTTTTTAACAAACTTAAAGGTTGGTTATTGCGGGCAACGAAACATGCAGTTATTATTAAACCAGTGGTTTCTCCAGTAAAAATACCCCGCGTTTAAAGTTGATGTAAATATCATCATCCAACGATTTTATTTGTAAAGTCTCACGGGTTTGTTCATCCAGTTGCTGCGCTATCTGCATAATGTAACCGTTCCATTCTTGCAGCTTCATTTTATCGCCCGAAAACTCTTCGTTTAGCCGGTTAACGGTATGCAGGTGATAATCAAACGTCAGCAGCTTTTCTACACAGGTAAAACCGGCTTCTTCCATTAAAGCGCAAAAATCGTGGTTGAGTAAAAAATGCCGGTTTTGCACCAACGATTCGTACCCGGCCAGTTCATCTTTCTTTTTAATAACACTCGTGTAAAAATGGTAATCGTTTTCTTCCAGGTCGGGGTTCCACACTATTACCCTGCCGCCGGGCTTTACAATGCCGAATAAGTTATTTATCAGGTCTTTTTTATATCGTTGAGGTATTTCGTGCAGGAACATTTTACATATTACCAGGTCGTAATGATTGGCTTGCAGGTTCAGTTCCAAAGCATCCTGATGCAGGTAGCGCACTGTTGACGGGTTATCGTATTTCTCTAATAATATACTGATCTTCTCTTCTCCCTTCTTAAGCTGGAACAAGCCCCCGTCCAACAGGTCGTATTCAAAACTTACCTGTGGCTGGCGTTGAATAAGGCGGATAAAAATAGAGCCGTAACCGCCCCCAACATCAATCACTTTTTCACCGTTTTTTATGTCCAGTGCCTCAATAAACTGGTCAAAATCCACTTCCGATTCGCTGTGTACAACGGCATAATCGGCGTTGCGTATTTCGTAGGCGTTCAGGATAGGCTGTTTCATAGGTCGTATTTTAGGGTCAGTAAAAAATTTCTGTCGCGTTGGGCCACGTAAGGTACAAAGCCCGAAATAGCTGTAGTAAAATTGGCATTGGCATTACGCGGGCCTGGGCTATAATACAGGCTGTTCATGATGTTGTTGAGTACCAATTGTAGTGTAAAACGCTGGTATTGTTTATGCTGATAGGTTAATGCCGAATTAAAGATTACAAAACGGGGAATGAAACCGGTACCATCCACACCCTGGTTGGCAGCAACCGTGGTACCATCGCCCACGGGCTTGGCATCTACGTAATTACCCCGCAAATTTATGTTAAAAGTATTTTTATGTAGCGCAAAAGCATAATTAACTCCGGCATTTAGCTTAATGGGTGCAATATCGGCTATAATTTGTTCTTGAAAATCAACCACCGAGCTGTTTGCTGTTTGGCGGGCGCGGGTATAGGTGGCGTTAAAGTAAGCATCCCAATGCGATTGCTGCGGATGATAGATCAAATTGCCCTGCGCGGTAAATATGGAGTATTGCCCATTGTTTTGATTAATAACCCTGTTGGGGATTAAAGGATCAGGTCCGCTGGAAACAGCATCTATAATGGCTGAATATGCTGCCGAAACATCCCAGTTAAAAACACTTTTGCCATGCTTGTTCAGCACAATAAGTTCGTAATTCCTAATCTTTTCGGCTCGGAGAGTGGGGTTGGCATTACGTGTGGTACTGGTGGAAAACTTGGTGAACTGCGACGGATTTTGAATACCTTGCGAATAAATCAGTTTCCAGACCGTGGTTTTTAATGAAGCTACCAATGCCAGTTTGGGTGAAAAAACCTGCCCGAAACCCGCATTGGTATTAATGCGGTTATAATCAAACCGGCCACCTGCCGTAGCGTACAATAACGAATCTTTAACCTGGTAAGTGGCCTGGCTATACACCCCCAAATCGAGCGTATTGTATTGGTTACCACCTTTAGGCAGCGTTGCGGTGGTACCCTGCTCTTGTGCAAATGCAACGCTGCTTTGGTCAATGGCATTATTACCGGCAAAGCTGGTATAAGTTAAATAATCGCCCTGTAACTGGCTGTAACGATACTCGAAACCACCTAATAACGAAAGTTTGTTTTTAGTATAGGTAACCTTGGTATCACTCCTGAACTGCTGACCTTTATAATAGTAAAACCTGTTGGCAAAGCTGTTTTTATTACCATCAATTAACGTAGTTGGTTCAAACAGGCTAAATAGCGGCAAACGGGCAACTTCGCTGTAAAAAGTGTTGGCCGTAACTAAATTGGAAGCCTTATCCAAACCCGAGATCACAAAGGAATTTAAGTTAGAGAAAGTAAAGTTTTCAAAGCGTTTATCGTAATTGGTATAAAGCGTGGTATTGATGGGTGCCCAGCGGCCGCCGTTTTCGGTACCGGCACTATACAAACTCTGGTAGTAGTTAAAGCTCTCTTTTAGTTTCCACGTGCGGAAACCAGCCTCCAGGCTCCCGGTACGCAATTTGCCGCTTACAAACCAATCGGCCGCCTGGTTGCTATAACCTAATGGCTTGCCGTTTACCAGGCCGCTATAGGTGGCCTTATCGGCTGCGCGTGCGCGTTCAATAAGCGAAGGCATTGCAGCCTGGTTAACTCTTAGGGTTGAGGTACCGTCGGCATTTACCGTTCGGGTAAAGTTGGCGGCCCCGTATTTGAGCAGCGCAGCATCAACAGCGGCTGCGGTGCCTGTAAACGACATCCTGTTTAAGTTGGTGACATAAGTAGCGTTGCTTACTTTATCTATTTGGTTAGGACCGTAATTATAAAAGCTCTGAAAATCGAGGTTACGCTCGTTTGACTGGTAATAGGCGCCCGACAGCATATAGGTAAAGTTAGTGGTTTTACCTCCCAGTGTAACGTCTGCATTGCGGGTATTATAGCTCCCAACCGATACATTTGCCGTTCCGTGGATGCCAAGCGTAGTACTATCGGCGCTGGCTGTATAAGGTTCGGATTTGGTACGGGTGAGGCTCTTGTATGATTTGGTAATCACATTAATTGCACCCACAAAGGCACGCGGACCGTACAAGGTTGATGCTGGCCCGTAAATAACCTCCACCTCGCTGATGCTGGAAAGCGGGTATTGCCGCGATATGTAAGCAATGTTAGACCATACATCGTTTTCTTCCACCCCATCTATCATAAACAGGGTACGCTCGGTATTTTCCTGCCGGAAACCGCGCTGGTAAATATTAGCATAGGTTACCGAGTTGGTTTTGGAAATATCGAAACCCGGGAGATCGCTTAACAGATCGACCAAATTGCCGTAGCCCCTCTTCACAATATCGGCAGCTTTAATAACGATCACCGATGCCGGGGTGAGGTCAATATCCTCGGGACGTTTGGATACCGACGAGATCTGCCGCTCGGCTAAACTATCCTGCACGTACTGTACCATGCTTTTAAAAACGGCCGGGTCATCATCGGTAATATAATTGCCCGGTTTCGATTTTACATATTCGGCAATATTTTGCAGCGAATAAGTGTTGGAATCCAGCGCCAGAAATATCTTGGCCTTGAGCTTAAAGTAATCGCTGGTGCGCAGGCCCGAACATTTCTGATACTCATCAACCAGCTTTAAAGCATCATTAAGTTTACCGCTTTCGTACAAATCGCGTGCAAGGGCAAGCCTGGTAGCGCAGGTATCTGCCTTTTGGGCAAACACTTGAGCCGAACATAGCAAAAGCACAAAAAAACAATAGCGTATATATTGCCTCATGCAGATCTGTTTATATATTTATTAGTCATAGCGGTCCAGAAATCCTGAAAGTTCTTGTACTTACCAGCCCATAGTCTCCTGTATATATCGGCCCCAATTTCTTTTTCAATCTCCCGGTCTTTTAAGTCGCCGGTGATGATCCTTTTGTTATCGGCTATGCCGGTCAACTCTTGCAACACAATACGTTCGGTAACCGGCCATAACTGTATTAAGCCCGATTGGCCAACCGATAATACATACTTGTAATTAGGCGATATGGCAATATTACGCACCCAGCTTTTGCGCTCCTGAAAAATAAGGTCCTCCCCTTTATCATCCTTGTTTTGCCATTTTACCAGCCTTACCGTATTATCGAGCGATCCTGATGCCAGTGTGCTTTGATCGCGGTTAAAGCTTAGCCCGGTAACCCTCGAGCCGTGGCTGTTCATGCGGGCATCCAGCGAGGGTTTGGCACCTGTAATATCGTACATCTCCACGCTTCCTGCATCGGTACCCACAGCAAGCGTACTATTATTGCCGCTTACGGCCAAGCTACTTATTTTTTCGCGCAGGGCTATAACAGTATTCATGGCGGTAAGCTCGCCGCTATTATCAAAGTTTAATGCACAAACCGTTGCTCCCTGGGCCACAAAAACGTTTACGCCATTTTTTTTCACCTGTACACAACCGGCTTGCGAGGCATTATCGGCTGATGCCTTACATAGTACGTAGCGGTTCAATAATTTATTGCCGTTTTTACCAAAACTATAAATGCCGGCATATTTATCATTTTTAACCAATACCCGGTAATCATCGTTTGCCGGTAAAAACGTAGCATACTGTGCTTTACCTACCGCATCGGGCAGTAAAACCGGCATAGCGGCAATATTATCTGCATTCCATATACTAACTTTTCCATTTACGGTACGGCCCAAAAGGTATTTTTTATCGGGCGATAAGGCGATAGCCGTAATACTCTCTCCTATACCCTTACTTACTTTTTTAGCTTTGATTTGCACCGGGGAAGCGGTTATAACCCATTCTTTAATGGTGCCATCATCGCAGGCCGTAAAAAAGTCGTTATTATTAATAAACAACGCTCCCCTAAAATCATAACCGTTAGGATTAGTTTTTACACCGTAGCTATAACGCAGCACCTTGCTGTAATATCGGTTCAATTGCGCTTTTAAAGCATTGTAAATAGCCCTGTTTTGCCCTGTGCCGCCATACTCGCGGTTTATAACATAGGATAGAAAAGCCATTTGCATACTCAGTGTATCCTTTTGGGCATCGCCCGACAACTGGTTGGATTTAAAGGCGATTGAACGTGCTTCTGTTAGCATGCGTAAGGTTTCTACCTCACGGCGGGCTACAATAGCGTTATCGCGCTGCCGCTGTGCCGCTTTTCCCGAATCTACCGCGGCTATACGGGCAGTATCGGCCTGGCGTTTCAGATAAAGGGCTTGTGTACGTTGTATGTTGGCCTCACGGCTTTGGGCTACGGCAACTAATTGTTGCAATTCTGCGTTACGCCGCTCGCTTATGGCGGTTAGTTTTTGTTCCTCGGCCAGTGTTTGCTGTTGCGATGCGATGCTTTGCTGTTGCTCTGCAATTTTTTGCTGTAACACGGCCTGCTTTTTTTGAAGGTCGGCTTCTATACCTTCTATTTTCAATTTCTTTTCATTATCCAGAGCCCTCTTTTCGCTTGCCTCGGCCTTAAATTTAAGGTTGAGCGCAAATACCAGTAATAATATAGAGAGTATGGATGCCGTTCCTAATATAATGGCGGTACGCCTTGCCCTGCGCAACTCGTTGGCCTGCTTGCGCGCCCGTTGCTCTATTTTAAAAAGACTTTCTTTTTTGCTGTACTCTAAAAAAGCCATAGCCCGTTCAAAAGCGGGGTCGTACCGGGTGGCCCAAGCTACGGTGGGCTGGTTATCCTGCTGCCACTTAATAGCCAGTGCCAAATCAGGATCAACCCATAAACCTGCCTTACCCTGCTGGTACATATCGGCCGATTTAGACAGGCGCATATACAACTCTGCCGACTTTTCTTCGGCATATACCCAGTCTTTCAAACGGATCCAAACCCGCATTAAACTTTCGTGTGCAATATCTATTACGCTATCTTCTTCCAGTCCTACCGTATAAATGGGCATTAAAAACGCCCTTCCCGGGGCGCGGAACTCATCAACTACATCAACCACTTCCTGTTCGCTGGCATTAGCCAGTTCCATTAATTCAAACAATTGTGCGGGCCTGCGGGTACCTTTACTGTTAATGGTAACATCGGTAAGGGCTTTAAATATTTTTTCGGCAACCTTTTGTTTGCGCTCACCAAGGCCATTATAAATTTCTTCGGCATGAATAGAAAGCGCGGCTTCCATGGTACCAATGGCCTCATAATGGGCTATAGAAATTTCGGTATCATTGGTTTCGTATTGTTTCCAATGATCCCAGGTACGCATCATGGCATGCTGTAGTACAGGTAACTGATCTAAATTATCGTTCAGGTCTCCCATTAACCGGGTAACCAGGTCGGCCGCTATCGTGCCGTCGCACACCTCTGCCGGTTTAGTAATAATATCGTAAATACCCTCATTTGAAACTTTGGGCAACAGGTAAGAACCTTTATTGATGGCATGAGGCAAGCCTTTGAACTCGGTACAATTATCTAGAAAATCTGACCGCATGGATACCATGATATATACCGGCAGGTTGCTATTATGCAACCCGGAAAGCAGCAGATCAATAAATTGCTGGGTATCATTAGGTCCGTTATCTTCGCTTATATTGTTACGAAAACGGAATACTTCTTCAAACTGGTCAATTACAATGAGCCAGTTCTTATCTACCTCATTGACGAATTTTTGATAAACATTTTGCAGGTTACCCGCATCCTGTTTTAAATACCTTGCTGTTGTTTTAACATGCTGTTCTTCATTTTCATATTTATTATCACCTAAAGTATTAATTAACGATTCGGCAAAGGAATTAAAAGGATTGCCATTAGGCCTGAAATAAATGGTTGACCAGCTGCCCTCCGCCCCATTAACCGTTTTATATTTGGTGATACCCGGAATAATACCGGCTTTTATAAGCGACGATTTACCACTGCCGGAGTAACCGATGAGTGCCAGAAAATGTGTGGCCGAAAGCAGCCCGATCACATCACTGATCTGCTGATCCCGGCCAAAAAACAGGTAGTCTTCATCAGATTCAAAGTTCCTGATGCCGGGAAACGGATTAACGGTGTATCTTAACTTACTCATTAAGCGCTATAACATGATGAACCATTAATGAGCTGTATTAATACTTTTTGCATGTGATTGGTGAGCAGTTTTAGTCCTCTAAATATAAAAACAACTCCATCATTAACCTAATAAAGTTTTAAACTACAGTAATTTAGATGTAATTGCATAAGCATTGGTTAATGAAATCAGCCATTTCACTACTTTGAATTAATTCATTTTCTTTGAAATATAATTCAAAATTGAGAACCCAATGCCGTTTTATTGATACCCCTTGCGCTACCGGTTGGTTATTCAACCAAAATACAGTACAGCTGCTTACTTATTAATTAACTTAAACCGCTTTTAACAAATTGCGGTTATAGTATTTTTTACGGAAATAAAAGGACAGGTTTACTAAGGCGATAAGCGCCGGTACTTCAACCAGCGGACCGATAACACCTGCAAAAGCTTGGCCGGAGTTAATACCGAACACACCAATGGCTACTGCAATGGCCAGCTCAAAATTATTACCTGTAGCCGTAAATGCTATGGAAGTGCTTTTGCTGTAATCGGCACCGAAAGTTTTGCCGATGAAGAAACTCAATACGAACATTACAAGGAAGTAAATAACTAACGGTACGGCAATTCTTACTACGTGTAACGGGATAGTAACTATGAGGTTACCTTTGAGGCTGAACATAACCACAATGGTAAATAATAAAGCGATGAGGGTAATGGGCGAAATAAAAGGAACATACTTGTTATGAAACCAGTTTTCTCCTTTTAATTTGATTAGTGTGTAACGGCTTATTACACCTGCTGCAAACGGGAGGCCGAGATAGGTACCTACGCTTTTAGCTATTTCTGCGATGGTGATATTGACTTCCAAACCTTTAAAACCGAACACAGGCGGTAAAACCGTAATAAAAAGATAAGCATAAACACTGTACAACAATACCTGAAAAATGCTGTTTAAGGCAATTAAACCCGCTGCATATTCGCGGTTACCTTCTGCCAGCTCGTTCCATACTACAACCATGGCTATACAACGGGCAATACCAATAAGGATCAGGCCTACCATATATTCAGGGTACTGGTGAAGGAATATAAGTGCCAGGCCGAACATTAGCACCGGACCAATGATCCAGTTTAAAAGCAAAGAAACGGTGAGTACCTTTGTATCTTTAAATACTTCGCCCATTTTTTCAAACTTAACTTTGGCTAATGGCGGGTACATCATCAGGATGAGACCTATGGCTAAAGGTATATTTGTAGTTCCGCTCGAAAAGGAATTAATAAAATTTGATGATGATGGAATAAAATATCCGGTACTTACGCCAATAACCATAGCCAGGAAAATCCACAAGGTTAAATACCGGTCTAAAAAACTTAGTTTTTTACGTTTTACCAAGGGTACGAAATTATTTGCAGCCATTATATACTAATTAAAATATGCTTAGCCGAAGCCGTATTTATTTTAACGATACTCATTTTCTGAGTTAAGAGCTTGTTTAAATTTATAAAAATCCTGTCATTTCGAGGTTACGAGAAATCCTGTTAATCCTACAAAGTCGGCTAAATGCAGGTCTAAACAAGATCTCTCAAATCGTTCGAGAGGACAATTGCAATTTTAAACAGGCTTTAAGGATTATTGAATATGCTGTTTTACGAAGTTGGCGGCGTATGCTTTGATCATATCTCTTACTCGTTTAAACTCATTTAATATTTCTGCTTCACTACCCAAGGCTTTAGCCGGGTCGGGGAAATTTTTGTGGAAACGTTCAACCGTACCCGGAAAGAAAGGACAGGCCTCGTTGGCATTGTCGCATACGGTAATTACCTGGTTAAAAGCAACAGCCGAATACTCATCGACATGATTGGATGTATGCCTGGAAATATCTATCCCGTCTTCTGCCATAACCTGTATGGCTTTAGGGTTTACCCCATGTGTCTCAATTCCTGCACTATAAATATTTGCGCGTTCGCCTGCAAAATAGCGCAGGTAACCTTCTGCTAACTGGCTGCGGCAACTATTGCCGGTGCAAAGCACCAGTATGTTCTTTTTGGTCATTATATTTTTTTAATATCATTATTTAGCAGCAGCCCGAACCCGGCGCTGCTACAGCCAAATTTTGTAGTTGTATTACCGGTTTAACTTCTGTAGCTGGTGTGCAGCATTCTTCACTATTGTTATTAACTCCGCAACTGCCGCCTCTTTCAATTGCTTTGCATTGTACAGCATCATCACGTAAATCTACTACCAGGTTTTCACCGTTTACCTTCAGTGTTTTAGGCAGCATTTGCCTGGTGTAAAACTGCGAATCGCCAAATTCGATCTTTACAATTCCATCAGGATGCAAAGGCAATACGTTTTCAACCAGGTTTATAATAGATAAAGCTTTGTCAACTTGCATAGCCCTGTCTTGCTGCTCGTTTTCAGGAACCCAAAGCTGAACAATGATCTCTGTCCAGGCGTTTACAACCCCACCGCAATCAACCGATGTAATTGTTGCCTGTTTAATTTCGGTAATGTGGTAAGCCGCATTCACCAACTGGTTTTCGGCATACCTAAAGTGCAGGAACAAGCCGGGATATGCCTGCAATTGTTGTTTAAATAACCCCCATTTTAAGTTTTCCATAACTAAATTGTTTAAACGTATTATTGCAATATTACGATTTATTACCTCAAAAAATTAGCAGCACTTTGCTTTCAAATTAAACGTCTTAAAAAAAACGTTCAGTTGTTCCTGTAATTCATTCCATATTACGGGGTTAATACAATAGCACACACTCACTCCTTCAATAGTGCCTTGAATTAGTCCGGCGTTTTTTAATTCTTTTAAATGTTGCGATATGGTTGGCTGCGCTAAACCAAGTTCCTCTACCAGGTCGCCACAAATGCAAGCATTAGCTTTAATAATTTGCTGAAGAATTGCAATACGTGCGGGGTGAGCAATAGCTTTCAGCATAACAGCTAACTTATTTTGCTCTTCGGTGAATATCTCTGTTTTTGTTAAGCCCATAATACTATATTGCAATATTACGATAATAATTTATATATAAATGATTTTTTATTGTTGACTATTAATTGCCTGCATGCGTAACTCCAATCAATCGGCAATTATAACCGGAAGCGGTAAAAAGATACTAAATGTACTGCCTTTCCCAATTTCACTTTCAACAATAATACTGCCGTTTGCGGCATCTATTATTTTTTTGGCCAGGTATAAACCAATGCCTTGTCCTTCCAGTTGTTTATTTAACCTGCCATACATACCAAAAATAACGTCTACCTGGTTTTGGGCTATCCCAATACCATTGTCGTTTACAGAAATAACAATATGTTCAGCATTGCTGACAACAGCTATATGGATGAGCGGATTGTTTCCGTTGGTAAATTTAATAGCGTTGGCTACCAGGTTATACAGAATGCTCCTGAGGTTTTTCTTAGAAAACAGTACTTTTTTAATTTCCAGGTTTTTGGTGATTACTGCGCCGGTTTGGTTAATCCTTGTTTCAAGGCTCCATTCAATGTTGGCAATAATCTCTTCCACATCCACCATTTCCATGCTCAGCATATCACCTTCAATTTTGGCGATCACGGAAATATTGTTGATGAGTGCCCTGAATTTTTTAACCGATGAGTTAATGATAATGATAAACTTAGATAAGTTAGGATCGGTTACTTTAATAAGGTTCATGATGTCAATGCTGGCTTCAATATTGCCCAAAGGTGCCAGCAGGTCATGCGAGGCCGTATGAACAAAGTTATCCAGGTCACCATTAATACGTTCCAGGCTTTTATTTTTCCGGTTAAGTTCTACCTGGGTGGCTTTCAATTCCGTAATATCATTAAAGGTCACAATAGCACCGTTTCTTTTTTGGTCTATCAATTGCACATAAGGCATCGTCATAATATGGTACCATTTACCGTTATTGGTTTGTATCTCCTTGGTTATAACAATGCCTTTTGCCAATACTTGTTTAATATCCTCAATTATGGTCTCAAATTTTATATTAGTAGATATATTACTGAGCGGGCGCCCAATGTCGGTTTCCAGCAGGTTAATTTGATTTACAGTTCCCGGCGAAAATTTCATGAGCAGCAAATCATTGTTGATAAATAACTGCCCGTTTACATTGCTTCGGAAATAATTGTTCAGGTCATCATTAATCTCCAGTAATTCTTTGTTTTTTAACTGGTAGTCGGTATTAATAGTATGCAACTCTTCGTTTACCGATTGCATTTCTTCGTTCGTGCTTTGCATTTCCTCGTTAGCGGAAATCAGTTCCTCGTTGAACGACTGTATATTTTCATTGGAGGCATCCAGCCTTGCATAAGCGGAATGTAGTTTCACCTGTAACTCTTTGAGTTCTTCCTCCAGGTTCTGTGTGTATTGGTCGTGATATATTTTTTCATTAAAAACGTCAGCGTTAACTATAGGCCCATCCTGCTTCGCGTCCTTACAAATGGTTACCATTAATAATTTCTGCTCGTTTTTACCAATCTTCAGCGGACTAATAACCAGGGTAAGTTGTACTACTTCGCCATCGTGCTTAATATTTATACCGCTTAATGTGCCCGGCTCTCCTGTTTTATCCACCTTCTTTTTTAAAGCACTAAAAGATACCGCGAGCGGTTTGGGCAATAGTTCCGAAAGGTTTAAATTAAAATGCTGGTTGAGAAGATATTTGGTGTTACCATAGGATTTAACTACCGAATTATTTTCATCGATGCATACAGCCAGGTAATTTTGCTGTGCGGCGAGTTGCATATTCATCGCTTCCGAAACCGAATTGCTTGTACTTAAAATATTTACCTCCCTTTGAATAGCCGGTGTACGTTTGATGTCCAACAGTTCGGGAAGTGTGAACGCTTCAAAGCTTACTTCCCGTCTTGCTTTTAAGTTTTTATAGATCTTCCATTTTTTATTGACCGTTTCCAGGTTCTTTATAATGGGCATTGGATTTTCACTGGAACCCAAAAACAGGTAGCCATCCATTTTTAGCCCGAAGAGCATCATGGAAAAGATCTTTTTCTGTAGGACGGGGGCCATATAAATAAGCAGGTTACGGCAACTAATAAAATTCATATTACAATAAGGTGGATTTTTTACCAGATCGTGCTGGGCAAAAATAACCATATTACGTATTACGGGTTTTACGCGGAAGCAATCGCCTTCCTTTAAAAAATATTTTTCCAGCCGCTCTTCAGATACATGCTTTGCAATATCTTTATTGTAAACCCCTTTAAAGGCATGCTCCATGGCAACACTGTCAATATCAGTAGCAAAAATCTTCACTACCATATCCTTATATTTCCCTTTTAGCTGTTCTGCAACTAAAATAGCCATAGAATACGCTTCCTCGCCTGTGGCACAGCCGGCCACCCACATTTTCAATTCTTGGCCCGTTTCAACCTTTTCAAGTATAACCGGTAGTATTTTTTTCTGGATAAATGAAAAAGCTTCCTTATCTCTGAAAAACGAAGTTACACTAATCAGAAAATCACTGGCCAACGCTGCTACCTCTTCGGTGTTCGACCTTAAAAAATCCAGATATTTTTCCAGCGATAAAAAGTTTCCCTGGCTGGCCCGTCTTTTGGTTCTTCTGAGTATGGTTGGTAATTTATAATCCGAAAAATCGTGTGGTGAAAGATCTTTGATCAATTCAACTATAGCCTTAATGTATTTTTCATCGTCAGGCTGGTTGTTGAGTACCTCCAGTCCATGCTTTACATAATCCTCTATCGCATCGGGCATGTCGGAGGGTTCTAATACAAAATCAATCAACCCTGTTGCTATAGCGTGTGAAGGCATGCTGCTATAATCTGTCGTTTCCGGGTTACGTGCCATTACCATACCTCCGGCCTTTTTTATATTTTTCATACCCTCGGTACCATCAGAGCCTAAACCCGACAGGATAACGCCAATGGCTTTATTGCCACAGTCGTTGGCCAGTGAATTGAAAAAAGTGTTGATAGTTAAGTGTGGGCCTTTCACCTTTTCTTTATTGCTCAGGCGTAAACAGCCATCAGAAATAATCATAAACTTATCATTAGGTATTAAATACACCTGATTGCTTTTTATCTGAACCCCGTCCTGTGCTTCCATAACAGCCAGTTTACTATGCTTATCCAAAAGTTCTACCATACGGCTTTTAAAACCGGATGACAGATGCTGGATAATTACATAGGCTACACCATCTAACGGGGTATGGTCAAAAAAGGAATTGATCTCTTCCATCCCTCCTGCCGAAGCTCCGATTGCAATAATGTAATGAGGGAAAATGTTATGCATATTAAGGATTTAACAAAGTTTAAAAAAAGCAATATCGATCCTGAAAAAGAGAAAAGGAGCATATCAAATGTACAAATATTAAACAGTAATATTTTTTTAATCAATAGTTTAACGGTGAATTAACACACCCGACCTTAATAAATTCAAAACATCGGGATTTTGCTGGCAACTGAAACTTCTGCAGCCATACTGCCTGGTAAAACCAGCTTTTGTGTACCGGCCGTTAGCTGCTATATTATGCAAAAGCTCAGATATGATATAACGCATTAAATAGCCTGATGCGGGTCACTAATATCATGCTTGAAATTAGCCAGCTTTACAGCATGAAAAAGTTCCTTGTTCCTACAGATTTTTCAGCCAATTCAACTCATGCCGCTAATTATGCGTACCAGTTAGCCCAACAATTACAGGCCGACCTGGTACTTTGCAACGCGGTAATTATACCGGCGCTAACACCCCAGGCGGGTTTAGTATTGTGGCCCATGCAAGAAACCGAATTACTGCTCAGCGATAGTCAGGAAGAATTAAAACGATTAAAAGCAAGCATACAGCAGCATGACCATACCGATAAATTTAGGCCGGATATTACTTTTATTGAGGAAGCCGGTGTGTTAACCGATACCATTGACCGAATTATTAGCACCCAATATATTGACCTGATAATTATGGGTACACATGGCAGCAGCAGCCTGAGTTCATTTCTATTAGGCAACCATTGCAGTAAAATGATTGACAACTCGTTAAATTCATTGCTTTTTATACCACCTGCTGCCGGTTTCAAAACTATTAAAAAAATAGCGTTCGCTATCGATCTGGAAAATGCCGATAATGATCTGCACGAACTATTTCAATTGGTACCGCTGGCCAAAGCATTAAATGCGGAGATCCTGATCGTTCATATTCAAGCCGATAAGAACACATCAACTCATTTTGAACAAAGGATAGATCAATTTCTCATGGAGGTTTCAAACAAGGCCAACTATCCCCACATCTATTACAG
Organism: Mucilaginibacter terrae; assembly: GCF_042679325.1. Taxonomy (GTDB): domain Bacteria; phylum Bacteroidota; class Bacteroidia; order Sphingobacteriales; family Sphingobacteriaceae; genus Mucilaginibacter; species Mucilaginibacter terrae. Next base: position 109,408 of record NZ_JBHTMJ010000008.1, on the reverse strand, counting down.
AAACATTAAAAGTAGCCAAACAGAAAAAGGGCTGCTATGGTTGTGTGAAAACGGGCAGGTGGATATGCTGGCCATGCTGCATCGTCAGCACAGTTTTTTCGATTCGCTGTTTAACGGAAGCCATACAAAACGCATGGTTAGCCGTATAGCAATCCCGCTACTGGTCATCTCGGCATAATTGGGTATCAGTATCATAACTCAAGCTGTTAGGCATTATCATTTTTGAATGTTATTTAATAGCATTACCTGTTAACTAAACGATAGTAAATGCAAAAGTTGAATCAATTAGTACCTACCTATAAAATATTGGCACGGGCAATTACCGTTATTGGTGCCATTTTTTGGGTATTGGCTTTAACGGTGAATGCAAAGGCCGGTATTATACACAGGGATACCTCGGTATCGGCAAGCCTGAGAACTCAGCTGGCAAGCCTTGGTCATTTGAACTATCCGCGGTCTGTTGAAAGGTTTTATCAGCAAACACAACACAAACTGGCCTGGATAGCTCCCGATACCGTAATAACCCATGCCTGGGATGCCATGCTTTTGCTGGATTGCGCTTTACAATATGGGTTAAGTCCTTTGGATTATCATTATAAAGAAATATTATATGAGCAATTAAATGCCATGATGGCCCCCCGCGAAAAGATCAGTAACCAGCAAAAAGCCTTATACGATGTTTTACTGACCGACGCAATGATCTCCATGGTAAACAACCTGCATTTTGGAAAGTTAAACCCGGTTTACACAGCACAACTGCTGGACGAGGGAAACGCCGGCAATTGCAAGGCAGTTGAGGTATTGATTGGTAGTTTGAAACAAAAAGATTTTATACACGCTATTGAAATTACCCAGCCGGCATCTAAAGCATATCGTAGCTTACAGGGCCATTTGCGCCTGGTGGTTGGTTTAAATGCCAATTGTTACGAAGTACCGCCCGGGGATATCAAGCTCATGTCTATTAACATGGAACGCTTACGGTGGATAGTTGGTAACGACAGTGTTTATATCAGTATCAACATACCAACCTATACTTTAAATTTTCACCAAACAGATACAGCTTACCAATTCAAAGTAATAGTTGGCAAACCGGCTACCCCTACGCCATTGGTTCAAAGCAAGATTACGGCAATTGATAAAAGCAGAAGCAGCATCCGTTTTAAACTATCCGATAACGCTATAAGTATGGCCGGTACCTCCGATAAATCATCTATGATGAAAAAAACAAGAGCGTTTAGTGAAGGGGATATACAAGTTACCGAAAGCCCCCGTTTAGCGGCTTTAATGCTCAAGAACAACCTGGTTAACCTAACTGCTATTAACCAGGCCAAGCATCGCGGCAATAACGCAGGTAAATTATTTACACTAAAAAAACCTATGCCCGTTAGGGTTACTTACCTTACCTGCGAGGTGGGCCTGTGGTCACTGATTAGGTATAAGGATGTTTACCATCTCGATGAATTATTGGAAAAGGCCTTTTACGAAACACCGCAAATAATTGCCCGCAGATCAAAATAAATATTACGGCAAAATATTCCGCACAAAGTAAATATATAAAAATCATTCCTATCATCCACCATAGCAACCCATGAAAAGTACTTTCCATTATGCTACTGTTACAGATGCCATTAATATACTCAAACAGCAAGGCTTTACTACAGATTTTAATTTGGCTGAAAACCATATTAAATGCGATGCAGCGGCTTATTCGGCTGAAGAATTTGAAATACTGGATGTGTACCGGTATGAGGGCAATTCCGACCCTGCAGATGAAGCTACTGTTTATGCAATAGTTTCAACTGAGGGGGTAAAAGGAATACTGGTAACCGGTTATGGAGACAATTCGGATAGTATTTCGGCGCAACTTCTGGCAAAGCTGCACTATTAATCAACTGAAATGTACCCAGCGGCTTTTAGCTGCATTTTTCGGTTATAAAGTTGGTGAGCTGCTCTTCGAGCAGCGCGGTATTGTATAGTTCGTTCACGGCATTATCAGATACCGTAATTGCATCATCTGAAATGGTAACCGTTAAGGCTACGCCTTTTATCACTTCCGGGAACAATAAATTAATCACGTTGTAAACGTGCGCAAAATCTATGGCCAGGCTGGAATCCAACCTGGAATTAATGTAATCAGGAAATTCCTTTTTTAAAAGGTCGAATAATTTTTCAGCACTCACCGGCTGTACATTGGCAATTGTTTTCATGTTGGTTTTTTTAATTTTAATTTATAGGAAGCAAATCAGCAAACCGGTAAAAGCCGGTTATTATCATTTGCCCTGTCCAGGTCGTGTATAGTTTTTTCTGCTATTTCCTCCAGATCTGCAGGGTTGTTGCCTTTACGTCGGCTAATGATGTATTTAACACCCATAGCACATAACTTATTGATAACTGCTTTTAAAGGTGTAACTCCTTCGGGCATAATAATGGCTTCCTTTCCTTCCGCATAATGTACCGTGTTCATACCTAAGGGGTTAGCAATGAGTGTAATATCGTGCTTCCTTTTATTAGCTTTGGCAAAATATTCTTTCTCACCAGGTAGAACACTATAAGCAACCGCTTTCATTAAATATTGTGTTTATCAAAACAAATTTAGGCTGCGGCAACCAGGTTAAGCATGTTTTTGGTTGTATATAAATGTGATGTTGGTCAGTTTTTCATTTGAACTAAGGCCTCCAATTGTAATATCGTAATTATGCTCCCCTTTTTGCTAATTAAATTTTCATCCCTGAAATCAGACAGTGTACGGCTTACCGACTCGCTTGCCATGCCGGTTAGCGCGGCCAGGTCTTCACGGGATATTTTAAACCCCTGTTCGGGTTTTGGCTGCTGCTCGTATAGGCGAACCATTGCTTCGGCCATTTTTTTTCTTATAGAATGATAAGCCATTTGTAACAATTGCTCTTCTTTTCCCCTGTTGGCCTGGGCTAATAATTTAATAAATTCCCTGGCAACGTCGGGGTATTGATTTATAAGTTGCTCAAGCAGTTCTTTGGGTATAAGGCATACCATTGAATCCTCCATTGCTGTTGCGGTATCTGCATGTTTTTCATTTAACAGCATTGCGTTAATGCCCAAATATTCATCAGCACCATAAATGCCGGTCATTAATTCGCGCCCGTCCTTAGCCATTTTAATACATTTAACCTTTCCGCTGAGCAAAAGATAAAGGCCGCTCCCTTTATCGCCTTCATAATAAACAACCTGGTTTTTCTTAAACTCCTTTACGCGGCGCTCCCCAATAATTTTTTTAAGCTCAGCAAGGCCATTGTTTTTACTCAGGAGGTGGTTCAACTGGTCTAACGATGGGCTGTAAAAACTCTCCTGCATCTCTTTTTTTTTAAGACGGGAATCTATCGCGTTCAATAATTCCATATCATCAAAGGGTTTGGTGAGGTAGTCATCTGCTCCCATTTCCATTCCCTTGCGAAGGTCGAGCCGTTCTGCCCTGGCCGTAAGAAATATAAAAGGTATGTGTACTGTTTCAGGGTTTTTGCTCAACATATACAAAACGCCATATCCATCCAGTTCGGGCATCATAATATCGCAAAGAATGAGGGATGGCTTGTGCTGTAAAGCCAGTTCTACACCGGCTTTACCGTTAGAAGCCTGGTAAACATTGTAACCGGCCAGTTCCAGTATTTCAACAACATTTTCGCGGATGTCGTTATTGTCTTCAATGATCAGCAATGTTTTACTCATGGTTTGGAAATGAAATGGTAAATAATGTCCCCTGGTTAACTTCACTCTTAAAGCTTACAACACCATTCATGAGGCCTGCGTAGCGGGTTACGATGTTCAGCCCCAGGCCCGTACCCGGAATTGTGCCGGTATTATGCGCCCGGAAAAATGCTTCAAAAAGGTGTTTCTGATCGGCTTCGGGGATGCCGATGCCGTTATCCTTTACGGCTATAATGCAACGGTTTGCATTGATCTCGGTATTGAAATCGATAAAGCTGTTCTCCCCCGAGTATTTAATGGCATTGGTAATCAGGTTATTGATACAGTTCTTCAGCAGGTTTTGATCGAGCCTTACCATACTGTTTACGCCCGAATGCAGATAGATGATCGTTTGGTTATTTTTAGCCATTACCTGCATTTCTTCCGTAATCTCTTCAGCAAATTTAACCAGGTCAAAATCAGTATAATTCACCTCCTCTTTACCGGCTTCCAGCTTTTCAAGAGAAAGGAAGTCGTTCAATATAGTGGTAAGGTTACCCACCGCGTTTTTTATTTTTCCAACATGTTTGGCAATGTGCTCACTTTTAATTGATCCGGCATATTTCTCGATGAGGGAAGCGGATAACTTGACAGAGGTTAGCGGTGTACGAAACTCGTGAGAAGCCATAGATACGAACCTGCTTTTCAGTAAGCTCAGTTCCTTCTCTTTATCCAGCAAATCATTCAGTTCGTCCTGAGCGCTCTGTAATGCCTTTACAGTATCTTTTAAGGTTATGGTACGTTCTTCTACTAATTCTTCCAGGTGGGCGGCATAATCTTTGAGTTTACGCTCAGCTTCCTTTTCCTTACTCAGGTCATGTATGAAACCAGTAAAGATCCTGCGACCCGAAAATTGCACCTCGCTTAATCCTAAACGGAAAGGGAAAATGGTGCCGTCTTTCCTGAGTCCCAGCACCTCGCGGCCAACCCCCATAATGTTTGCCTTACCTGTGGCCCTGTAGCGCGAAATAAAATTATCATGCTGGCTCTTGTCAGGGTCGGGCATCAGCATCATAATGTTTTGCCCTATTACCTCATCGGGCTGGTAATCAAATAGTGTGCAGGCCGCCGGGTTAATGAGCTCGATAGTGCCCCTGTCATTAATGGTAATTATACCATCTATCGCATTTTGTATAATGGCAATCAGTAGCGTGGTGTTTTCCATAATTGGTGAGGACCCGACTAAATATGATCGCCGATACAAATATCAGCTAACTAAAGAGGCAATAGCTGACTAATGGCATAAAAATTAATGACGCTCATCATTATTAAGCGTTTGAAAGCGTTTTTGTTACACGTAATACGAATTAATGACAAGGGTCACTTTCCATGATGGCGAGCATCATTTATTGAAAATAGTAACTACCGTAGTTTTGTATTGATGGCCGGGCGATCATCTTAATGGTTATATAATAATTGAAAGTAAGATCATCGCTTTAAAGCATGTTTAAATACCTGAACAATACATAATATTCACTCCTGTTTAAATCATCCAGCAATAAATTATGGAAACCGAATTGATTAATGTGGAAACCGAGGCCTTATGCCCGGAACTTCTTAAAAATATTGACGCTTACTGGAGGGCCGCAAATTACATTTCGGTAGGCCAGTTGTATTTGCGCAATAATCCGCTATTGGCAGAACCCTTGAAACTTGACCATATTAAAAACATGCTTTTAGGGCATTGGGGAACCACACCCGGACAAAATTTTATTTATACCCACCTTAACAGGATCATTATTAAATACGATCTGAACATGCTTTACGTATCGGGGCCCGGGCATGGGGGGCCGGCTGTTGTAGCAGGTACCTATCTCGAAGGAACTTATACCGAAGTTTATCCGCATATTTCACAAAACGAGGCCGGACTCAAAAAGTTATTTACCCAGTTCTCTTATCCGGGTGGTATTTCCAGCCATGCTTCGCCGCAGGTTCCGGGCTCTATTCATGAAGGTGGAGAACTGGGTTACTCGTTAAGCCATTCATTTGGTGCCGTAATGGATAACCCCGATTTAATAGTAGCCTGTGTAGTTGGCGATGGCGAAGCCGAAACAGGGCCTTTGGCTACGGCCTGGCATTCTAATAAATTTTTAAACCCGCTTACCGATGGTACCGTGTTGCCCATTTTACACCTCAACGGTTACAAAATCTCCAACCCCACCGTATTAGCACGAATACCCCATGAAGAATTGTACCAATTATTTAGCGGTTACGGCTGGAACCCTGTATTTGTAGAAGGTGATGACCCGGAAACCATGCATAAAGACATGGCCAAAGCGCTTGACTATGCCATTGACCGGATTAAGCAGATAAAATACGAAGCCGGACATTCAAACACCGCGCCCGCCCGTTGGCCAATGATCATCCTGCGCTCGCCGAAAGGTTGGACGGGGCCTAAAGAAGTAGACGGTTACCAGATAGAAGGTAACTTCCGTTCGCACCAGATTCCGTTATCGGTTTCGGCCTCATCGCCGCCCCAGCATTTGCAACTGTTGGAAAACTGGATGAAAAGCTATAAACCGGAAGAACTTTTTGACGCTGATGGAAAATTAAGAGCTGAACTGGCCGAACTGGCTCCTAAAGGAAACCGGCGCATGGGGGCCAACCCGCATGCTAATGGCGGGCAATTACTCCGTGACCTGCGCATGCCCGATTTCAGGGATTATGCAGCCGCGGTAGCAAAGCCCGGAGTAAACGGCGAAGGGGATACTTATGTATGCGGGAGGTTCCTGCGTGATGTGATTAAAGCTAACCAGGAAAAAAGGAACTTTAGGATATTTGGCCCCGACGAAACCGTATCAAACAGGCTGGATGCCGTATTTGAAGCCACCGCCCGGCAATGGGATGCACCGGTATTAACCCATGATGAATTTTTGGCCCGGGATGGCAGTGTAATGGAAATGTTGAGTGAGCATCAATGCGAAGGCTGGTTAGAAGGTTATTTACTTACCGGCAGACATGGATTGTTCAACTGTTACGAGGCTTTTATCCACATTGTTGATTCCATGTTTAACCAACATGCCAAATGGCTTAAAACAAGTTTAGAAATACCCTGGCGCAGGAAGATTGCATCACTGAATATCTTGCTTACCTCCACCGTATGGCGACAGGATCACAACGGTTTTACCCACCAAGACCCTGGGTTTATAGACCATGTAGTGAATAAAAAAGCCGCCATAGTAAGAGTTTATTTACCTCCTGATGCCAACTGCCTGCTTTCGGTAATGGATCATTGCCTGCGTAGCTACCATTATGTAAATGTAATTGTGGCGGCTAAACATGCTGCGCCCCAATGGCTAAGCATGGCTGAAGCGGTTGAGCATTGCACAAGAGGTATTAGTATATGGAATTTTGCCAGTAACGATCAGGATTGCGAGCCGGATGTGATAATGGCCTGCTGTGGCGATGTGCCAACGCTGGAAACGCTGGCAGCAGTTTCCATTCTTCACCAACATTTGCCCGATTTAAAGATCAGGGTGATCAATGTGGTTGATCTTTTCAAACTGCAAAAAAGTTCGGAACATACTCACGGATTGCCCGATAAGGATTTCAACGAACTGTTTACCACCGATAAGCCGGTAATTTTTGCTTTTCACGGTTACCCTTACCTGGTACACCGCTTAACCTACAACCGCGCAAACAATGTAAACATGCATGTAAGGGGGTATAACGAAGAAGGAACGATCACCACCTCATTTGATATGACCGTACTTAACCAAATGGATAGGTTTCACCTGGTAATGGATGTAATAGACCGTTTACCAAAAACAGGCAGTAAGGGCGTTTATCTTAAACAACACCTGCAAAACCAGTTAATTAAACACAAAAACTATATCCGTACCCATGGTAAAGATATGCCGGAGATTTTAAATTGGAAATGGCAGAATTAAAAAGTCAGCACATATAATATAACAGCTTTGAAAAATTAAACAAGTTAAACTACAATAGCTATGTGGTACGTAACTGGAATATTGGCCCTTTGTCTACTTCTGGCTATCATCAAGTTTGTGGCCTCAACCAAAGAATTTGAGCAGAAGGTGACCGAATTATTTGCGTTACCTCATGCCTTGTCCAATCATGTTTTCAGTTATACGCTATTGATGGATTTGCCAAAACCCGTACAAGCTTATTTTAGGCATGTGCTAAATGAGGGTAAGCCATATATTAACTTTGTGAGACTTAAACATAACGGACAATTTAAAATAGGCCTTAACAAAAAATGGGTTGACATTCATGGTGAACAATATTTTACAGTAAATAAGCCGGGTTTTATATGGAAAGGAACTACCGCATTATTCACCGCTCGCGATATGTACTTATCCGGTAAGGGAAGGCTTGTGGTGTCACTTTTTTCGCTTTACAAAATCGTGAACGGAAAAGGTAAAAGTTTTAACCAGGGTGAACTTTTGCGGTGGCTGGCCGAAAGTGTTTGGTTTCCTACTAACTTACTACCCAGCGAAAACTTGCATTGGTTACCAATTGACGAGCAAACGGCCAAATTATTATTTACCTACAAAGGCATGTCGTTAACTTATATCGTGAGCTTTGAGGGTGGGGAAATTACCCAGGTGCAAACCACACGTTATATCAATGCTGAAAAGCTGGAAACCTGGATCGGTAAATTTTCGGCTTATCAAAAAATGAACGATATCATAGTACCCACCAAAATTGAAGCGGTTTGGCGGCTGGCCAAAGGCGACTTTAGTTATGCAAAATTCCATGTACTCCAAATTGATTATGATGTGCCGGAAAGATTTTAAGGTCAATCATTATTCCTGATATAATTAACCTCACCCTATTTATTTACCTGCACCACCTATTCAAAAGCCGTTACCCTACACCTTAGTTTTGCCATGAAATATCCAAATCAAATGAAAAACTATGCCCGGTCTATCCGCAAGGCAACATTATATTTTCAATTGGCCAGGTTAATATGGTTGATACTGGCCTTTAGTTTGGGCACATCGTTCCATAGCTTAGGCCAGGATACAAAAAAGGTGACCAGTACCGACAGTTTATCAAAAAAATGGAGCCAAACTATACCTGGTAATTTTAGCGGCCAATCCAAATCCCTGTTCGATAGTACACGGATTATTTTGTTTTTTAAGCGTTACCCTGCCTTAAAAAAATACGAACAAGAAATCCGTAATTTTTACCGGCAAAGAAATTATGCTTATGCCTGGTTTGACAACGGACGCTTGATTGAACAGGCCAACAACCTGGCTAACCGGGTAATGAATTTAAATAATGACGGCATTTACAAAACAGTGCCTTACCTGCAAGCGCTGGATTCATTGATACATACGCAAACAGGAAATAAAAAACTTCGGAGCCAGGATATAATTACGGAGCTGATGCTCAGTACACAGTATTTTGTATTTGCCGAACTGGCCTGGCAGGGCATGAATACAGCAACCAGCAGATCATCGGGTTGGTATATGCCACGAAAAAAAGTAGCCTATAACCAATACCTCGATAGCTTGCTGAATGAACCTGCAAACATCCAAGCGTATGCCGAACCGGTTTATCGCCAGTATGAATTATTGAAAAGCTTTTTAAGAAAATACCGGGAATTAGATCGTCAGGATAAATGGCTGCCTATAGCCCTGAAACAAACAACAATAAAACCAGGTGATTCATCACTAACTATACTACAGCTTAAATCCCGGTTATTTAAACTGGAAGATTATAACGGTGATACCTTGAGCCAGGTTTATACAGATGACCTGGTAACGGGATTGAAAAAATTTCAGGAAAGGCATGGTTTGCAGGTTAATGGCCAGCCATACCAAGCTACCCTTAATGCACTCAATGTGCCGTTAGCCTCCCGTATCAAACAAATAGTGGTGAACATGGAGCGCAGCCGCTGGCTGCCGGTAAAGCTCAATACAGATTATCTCGCCGTTAACATCCCCGAATATCAACTGCACGTTTACCATGCCGATAGCCTGCTTTGGAGTTGTAAGGTGGTGGTTGGTCAAACGGTACACCCCACTACAGTATTTTACGGCGAAATTAAACAGGTGGTATTTAGCCCCTACTGGAATTTGCCACCGGGGATTATCCGTAACGAAGTGCTTCCGGCGATCAGGAAAAATCCGAAATATATAGCTAATCACAGGATGGAAATTACCGGTACACATAATGGACTTCCGGTAATCAGGCAAAAACCCGGACCGGAAAACTCCCTTGGATTGGTCAAATTCCTGTTTCCCAATAATTATAACATTTACCTGCACGATACACCATCCAAATCACTATTCGGGGAAAACAGCAGGACCTTTAGTCACGGATGCATCCGGGTTAGCGAGCCTGCTAAACTGGCTGGCTTCCTGCTCAAAAACAGCAAACAATGGGATGCAAAAAATATTGAACAGGCTATGAATGCCGGTAAAGAACGCTATGTAAACCTATTAACAAAAGTACCTGTATTTATTGCTTACCTAACCGCGTTTACCGACCGGAATAACAAGCTGAATTTCAGGAAGGATATTTATCAACTCGATGAACACCTGGCGGCAATGATCTTAGCCGGAAACGGGGCTTATTAATAGTTCACAAATAAAAAAATTAGAAAATAAGTAATGCTTTTTTACTGTATTCTTTGATTCGATATTGTCCTTAAACATATTCCCAGGTGACGAACGTCATTCCCTCTACCCTCTATTGTTAGCAAATTTGACCTGTTAACGAGCCAACAAATTAAGCTCCTGATGCATTGAAAATGAGAACAAACGAAGAATTACAACAAGACGTTCAAAACGCTATTAAATGGGAGCCGTTATTGAATGCTGCTGAAATTGGCGTAACCGCTAAAAACGGCGTAATCACACTAACCGGAACAGTTGATAACTACCTTAAAAAAAGAGAGGCTGAAAATGCTGCTAAAAATGTGGCCGGTGTAAAAGCCGTGGCCGAAGACATCATTATTAAATTTCCAAGCAATTTTAATAAAACCGACACTGAAATTGCCAATGAGATTGTTACCGCTTTAAAAGCCACCTGGATTCCGAAGGATAAAGTAAAGGTGAAGGTTGAAAATGGCTGGGTTATATTAGAAGGTGTACTACATTGGAATTTTCAAAAAGACGCGGCTAAAAATGCTGTTAAAACCCTTATGGGTGTAATAGGCGTAACTAACGACATTAAAATACAGCCGGAAAGCCATGATGAAATTGAAACTAAAGAAATTGAAGAAGCACTTGCCCGTAACTGGTCTGTAAATAATCAGGATATAAAAGTTAAGGTTAATGGTACCCGCGTTACTTTAACAGGCACCGTGCAAGCACTATATCAAAAAGATGAAGCGGGCCGCATAGCCTGGAATGCTCCGGGAGTATCTATTGTGGATAATGATCTGCTCATAGGTTATCATGAAAACTAAAAGCAACAACAAAGCGCGGGGATAATTCCCCACGCTTTTTATGAGCAATTAATCACTCTCTAATAAAATATATCATGCCACTGCAAATACCGATAAGCCTCAATATTTTCGAGATAAAGGGGTGTCAATCAATTCCGGCACTATTAGTTGATTCTGAATTAGCACTTGCTGAGAAAAGATTAGAAAAATGGGAAAGTAAAAGTTATTATCAAAAAGTGGCCTCATTGGCTAAGGTGGCCGATATGTTACCAAATGATACAGATCAGCTTTCTGTATTGATCAAAGCCGAGATAGATTCCTTGTTAGCGCAAAGTTACCGCGATATAGCATTTTTATAGAATTCGATACAATTACATTATAATTAAACTTAAATCAACCAATATGTTTCATAGCATTATAGAGATAAAATTGGTTAAGCAAAGTTAAAAATATGGCATTTATGATAGATACCCGGTCGTTTTTCAATGAAACCGGCAGCATCACCAGATTCACCGGACGTTTTTTTTCACACGGGATGAAACCCAGTTATGAAATAAAAGAACTAATAGCACAGTGTTACATTATTGGCTACAAATCCTTACCCCTTGTGGGGCTTACCGGTTTTATAATGGGCTTGGTGCTTACTATGCAATTAAGACCATCACTGGTGAGTTACGGGGTACAATCGCAATTACCGGTTATGGTGGGTATCGCTATCGTACGCGAGATAGGGCCTGTTATCACAGCCCTCATTTTTGCCGGTAAAATAGGCAGCAGCATTGGTGCCGAGCTGGGCTCCATGAAAGTAACCGAGCAAATAGATGCGATGGAAGTAAGTGGCACTAATCCTACTAAATACCTCGTAGCCACCCGTGTAATTGCCGCTACGCTAATGTTACCTATACTAACTGTTTTTGGGGATGCAATATCATTATTTGGTGCTTATATAGGTGTAAATATAAAATCAGTAACCAGCATCAATTTCTTTTTTAACCAGGTTTTTCGGAGTATAGGCTATAGTGATATTGTACCGGCGATAATTAAAACAGTTTTCTTCGGCTTTGCAGTTGGGATTATTGGTTGTTACAAGGGTTTTAATTCTACTAAGGGTACCAGGGGCGTAGGAAATTCGGCAAATTCAGCAGTGGTACTGGCCTCTGTACTTATCTTCATTATAGATCTGTTAGCGGTGCAGTTCACCAATTTATTAGGCTTAAATTAAGAACTGATGAATGAAATTGAAAAGCAAACAGCGGTTAATACAAATGAAACTAAAACTCCTGTTATCACCATTTCGCACGTTTTCAAATCTTTCGGCAACAATGTAGTATTACAGGACTTTAATCTTGTCGTAAACAAGGAGGAAAACGTAGTAATCCTGGGAAAATCAGGTTCTGGTAAATCCGTACTTATCAAATGCATTATTGGTTTGCTTAAAACAGATAAAGGAAGCATAGATGTATTAGGAGATGATGTAACTCAACTGAGCGATGATGATCTGGATACGGTAAGAAAAAAAATGGGGTTCCTGTTTCAAGGGAATGCTTTATACGATTCGATGACGGTTAGGGAAAACCTGGAGTTTCCCATACGTAGGCATTGGGCACATCTTACTCAAAATAAAGTAGATGATATGATTAATGAAGCCTTGGAAAATGTTGGCTTGGCACATACCACCGAAATGATGCCGGAAGAGCTATCAGGAGGTATGCTTAAAAGAATAGCTTTAGCCCGTACCATGATACTCAAGCCCGAAATCATTTTATATGATGAGCCAACCACAGGGCTGGACCCGGTTACGGCCCGAGAGATCGATCAGCTAATATTAACTTTACAAAAAAAATACCACACCTCCTCTATCATCATTTCACATGATATGAACTGTGTAAAAAATATATCCGACAGGGTAGTATTGCTATTAGATGGCAAATGCTACGCCGATGGTACTTACCAGTTGTTTGAAAGTTCAGATGACCCAAAGATCAAACAATTTTTCGAATTATAAATTATGGCAAACACAGGCTCAAACAATATTAAACTGGGTGTATTTGTTACCGCTGGTTTGCTGATACTCATGGCAGCCTTTTATATGATCGGTAAGAATCGCAACATATTTGGCAGCGGCTTTGAACTCAAAGTTCGCTTCAATAACCTGAGCGGACTAATGGAAGGCAACAACGTGCTTTTTTCAGGCATTCAGGCAGGAACGGTCAAAAAAATAAGCATGATCAACGATACCCTTATTGAAGTAACATTATCAATTGATAATAAAACCAGTACTTTCATTCATAAAAATGCTTTGGCCGCAATTGGCACGGAAGGCTTAATGGGAAATAAGGTAATTAATATACAAGCTAAGCAAGGTAATAGCCCACTGGTAACTACCGGTGATATGCTCGCCACACAAGAAATGATAAGTACCGACGAGATGCTGCAAACCCTTTCCAGAACCAATACTAACATAGCTACAATTTCAGAGAGCTTAAAAAATGCCGTATTAGGTATTGAAAACAGTGCCGTAATTCAAATTCTGAATGATAAAACCATTGGGTTAAGTTTAAAATCGTCATTAAAATATATAAATAAAGCCAGTGCAAATGCCAACGAGATGACCAGCGGATTAAATTACCTGGTTAAACAAACCAAACAGGGAAAAGGCACAGCCGGGCTTTTACTGAGCGATACAGCCCTGGCAAGTAACCTAAAAATTTCAGCATTTAATATTAGGGCGGCAAGTGAAAATGCCAAACATGTTACTGGTGAGCTTAACGGTTTAATTAAAGCTGTGAGTATGGATCTGAACAATGGAAATGGTCTTGCACACGCCCTGCTACACGATTCTACAATGGTTGTAAAAATAAGTTCCAGTCTGAATAACGTGCAAAAAGGAACTGATGGGTTCAATCAAAACATGGAGGCCTTAAAGCAAAACTTCTTTTTCAGAGGCTATTTTAAAAAGCTGGCTAAGCAAAACAAAAAAGATAGCCTGACCCGCCTTGGCAAACCCTTATAAAACCTACACCTATCCTCTACAACATGCAACAGCTACTATTAATAAACAAAAACAACAACGAAATTAATGACCGTATTATTCAGTTAGAAGCTAAAAATGCAGTATTAAGCCGTATGTTACAAGAGGAAATAAATATTAACCAATTAAAGGCAGGATTTTTGGCCCAGGTGTCACATGAATTGCGGTCTCCACTAACCAATATTCAGCTTTCCGCGTCACCCATCGAGCACTATTATCATCGCCTGGATCGGGATAAGATATTCGGCCACTTAAACAAGATCAAAAACGAAGTGAACCATTTTGTAGTAGTATTAAATAATTACCTACTGATCGAAAATAGTGAAAAAGCTGATGATGGTAGTTTAATATAGGCTGTATTATTTCTATTGTTTGCTAAAAGCGAAAAAACTGAGCCCTATAAATGTGCAAAATCATTTTTTCTCCTGACGGGCATCATCTTAGCTATCGGCCTTTGTGCTGAAATTTGCATCATTCAATACACACAGAACCGACAAACAAGGCCGGTAATAATATGATATAATATGGAAAATGTAACCGAAATGTCCGACCGCGCAGAACAATACTATATCAGCACCAAACGCTGGGTATCTGATCTGGAATTCTTCAAAATTGAAACAGATTTTCTGCGTTACTTACAGCAAGATTACTTTATCCGGCTATTTGAACCAACTGACATTGAAAAACTGAAGGATGTTGGCAATAAATTACTAAAACTGCAATTAGATATGAAAGATGCCCAGTTGAAATGCGCTATGCAATTGAATAGATTAACACTGATTGCCGAAAATTTTTCTACAGAGGATATCTCGTATTTAGCCATAGAGAACGCTTCGTTGTATGATCTCATTACTACGCTTACACAGGAATATTACGACGTTAAGAAGGAGTTATTTAAACTGGCCGAAAGTGTGATGAGGGAAAACAAATTTTTAATGGATTAATATGTTAGGAGAATTGACAGAAAGCCAGATTAATAACCTGCTTGAAACGCAGTTGACCGGCCGATTAGGCTGCCACTCAGATGGTGTAACTTATATAGTACCACTAAACTATTATTACGATGGTACCAACATCGTTGCGCAATCGGGCAGGGGAATGAAAATAAGCATGATGCAAAAAAACCCAGAGGTGTGTTTTGAAGTTGACGAAATTAAAAGCATAATTAACTGGCAAAGTGTAATACTATGGGGCACATTTGAAGAGATTATTGAACTGGGTGAAAAAGAGAAAGCCTTACAGCAATTGATTGACCGGGTTGTGCCTTTTCTTAGCCAGGGCCAACACCCGTCTCATGGTATTACAGCTAATGACAGTGATATTGGCACTGAGGTAGAGCTGGTGATCTACAAGATTATCATCACCAAAAAAACCGGGCGTTTCGAGCAACATTAGTAATTTTTTGATTATTATTTAGTTAATACCTTTGCTGCAATTATTTTATCGCTGAAGTAAATGGTATGTACCACTGTTTACACTAACGGCGGGCAGCTGATCTGGAATATCTAACCGGGCCACACCAATACAGTTATCTGCCATTCCATAATAAATATCAAACCTGTCGGGCATACCAATATCGTCTCGCCGGTCTATCCCCGTCGGAAATATCACGCCGGGAACCGTTCCTACCCACTCTTCCAGCAATTCGGGTTTTAAGATAGGCGTTAACGACCGGTATAAGATCTTATCCGGCTGGTGTTCGTCAAGTATCATTATACCGGCAGAGTAAATGAGGTGATGCGGCTCTGTTAAGTTGGCTTCTACCTGATGTACGCCATGATAAATGAGTAGCCAGCCGTGCTTGGTTAGTACCGGAGGTGTTCCTGCGCCGATCTTTATCTTTTCCCAGTCGGCTTCAGGCAAGGCCAATGGGCTGTTGGCCTCAAACTCCTGCAGATGTTCGGCTTTATTACCTTTCAGCATTAGATCGCTGTAGGATATCCATATACACTCGTGGTGGTCCCTTATGCGCCTGTCTACCGGGTCGCACATGATATCCTCCGGTGCAGTTCCCGGAAATAAGGGCCTGTGCAGCATAACCAGGGCAATATCTCCGTCCGGGCTTATCATAGACCGGGGGAAAATACAGGCATCCTTATTATAAATATCATTAAAGGTGATTTGCTTGTAATTGGCGAAATCGGCCAAACCTATCCGTTTCCATTGCAGCAGATTTTTGGAAGTAGCTAAGGCGATGCGTGGCCCCTTTGATGAGAAAGCAGTGTAAGTCATGATGTATTCCTGCAATGGCTCAAAAAAAGTAATCCTCGGATCTTCGCAGCCACCACCCTCGGGTCTCCTCTCATAATCGGCGGCAGGTTCAAGTACAACTCCCATCCGTTCTACCCCAGTGGGATCGCCGTTTTCGTTGAATATTACCTTAGCTATACCGATTCTGGAATAATTACCTTCCGAAACTATCCTTGGAAACAGGTATAAGCCGCCATCGGGGCCGCGAACAGCAGCAGGATTTAAAACGCCTTCTTTTTCCAGTTCGTTACCAGGTTCGGGCTTCATAATAATTCCTAAACGGCTTATTTTAAATCCATCCATATCAACATGTATTAGAAATTAAATGTCAGTAGAATAGAAATTTTTATGTCCCTTTATTTCAAATTCCTTTTGATACATAAACGATTCTCCATCACGGTCCCACTCCAGTACAGCTTTCCATTTACCATCTCCGCAATCATCTACAGATATTTCAACCAAATTGGTATCATTACTATTAATTACAAAATGTAGTACTTGTGGATCGTTCCCAAAAAGCTGTATCAAATTGGCATGTCCATTAATAGGATGGCAAAAGTTGAAACGGAGATATTTCATCGTATTTTGTGGATTGATCGACAGACAATATCGTCATGTTACAAAGATGGAGCTTATGTTGCCCTATAAAAGTGATGCCGATCACAATGTACCTATTAATTTATCCGAAATGGCCTTTAACATAATTGCTCGTCAGGTCTTTTGCCGGGTTATTAAAAACGTTATCCGTATCCCCGGCTTCTATGATTTCTCCCAGGTACATAAAAACCGTCTGATCTGCAATGCGCTGGGCCTGCTGCATATTGTGGGTTACTATTACTATGGTGTAATCTTTTTTTAAGGTCAATATCAACTCTTCTATCTTGGAAGTACTCAAAGGGTCTAATGCCGAACAGGGTTCATCCATCAAAATAACTTCGGGCCTTAAAGCCACTGTACGGGCAATGCATAAACGCTGTTGCTGCCCTCCCGATAAGCGGGTTGCCGGTTTCTGCAGGTCGTCTTTTACCTCATCCCAAAGGTAGCTTTCTTTGAGGGCAGTTTCAATGATCTGCCTACGTTCGCCCTTAGGTATATTATTGATTTTTAAGCCGTAATTAACGTTCTCTTCAATACTTTTCGGGAACGGATTGGCTTGTTGAAAAACCATACCTATACGCCTGCGGACTTCCGTGGCCGAAAAACCACCTTTGTAAAGATCCCGATCATCTAATAAATATTTACCTTCTATCCTGGCATCGGCCAAAAGGTCGTGCATGCGGTTAAAGCACCTGAGCAGTGTGCTTTTGCCACAGCCGGAAGGGCCTATTAACGCAGTTATTTGATTTTGAGGGAATGCCACATTTACGTTTTTTAAAACCTGCTTGCTACCAAACCACAGGTTAGCATCCGTTGCAGATAGTTTAATATGTTCTTTATTCATGCTTGCTGTGCTGATAACGGATATAGAAAGCGGAGAGATTAAACAAGAAAACAACCAGGATTAATACCAAAGCCGTACCATAAGCCAACGGCCTAACTTGTTCTATAGCCTGATGCTGGGTGGAGAGCATGTATAAGTGATAGGGCAAAGCCATGAACTCCTGGTTGAGATAGCCAGCCGGTTTATTGATGTAAAAGGCCACACCGGTAAACAGGATAGGTGCCGTTTCGCCGGCCGCCCTTGACAGGGTTAGCACAAGGCCGGTTAATATACCGGGCAATGCCAATGGCAACACCACATCCTTAACAGACTCGAACTGGGTAGCGCCAACAGCAAGCGCAGCTTCCCGCATGCGGTTAGGGATGCGGCGTAAGGCCTCTTCTGTTGTAATAATTATATAAGGTAACGATAAAAGCCCCAGAGTTAGCCCGGCCGCAAGTAAGGACGTGCCCATTTGTAAACCCTGCACAAACAAAGCCAGCCCAAATAAGCCATAAATAATAGACGGAACTCCGGCCAAATTACGGATAGAGGCCCTAATTATACGGGTAAGCCAGTTATCGGCAGCATACTCGTTTAAGTAAATGGCACAACAAATGCCAAATGGGGCCGATGCTATGGCAGTTATTAAGGTTAGCAAAACCGTACCTGTAATAGCCGGCAGTACACCGCCTTTTGTCATACCATTTGTGGGCGATGTGCTTATAAATTGCCATGATAAAGATGGTGCCCCTTTTGTAAACAAGTCCCATAAAATAACTGCCAAAAAAAAGCAAACCAAACCAGTGCTTAGCAGCAGAATTACCCATCCTATAACAGGCGAAATTTTTTTCATCATACGGCCTGAAATTTTCTAAATTTATTTACAAAGTGCTCACCAACTAAGTTTACCAGCAGTGTCATCAAAAAGAGTACGGTTGCAATGGCAAATAGCGCGTAATAATGTGTAGTTTGATAAGGCACCTCCCCCATCTCTATAGCTATGGTAGCCGTAATGGTACGCACGGAATAGAAAAAACCTTTTGGAAATGCCGATGCATTGCCGGTAGCCATTAGCACCGTCATTGTTTCTCCAATGGCACGGCCAACCCCAAGCATTACGGCAGCCAATATACCGGGCGCGGCGGCGGGTATGGTTACCTGTATTAAAGTTTGCCATTTGCCCGCACCAACACTATAACTCGCTTCTTTATACGAATTAGGAACACCCTGCAAGGCATCTTGTGTAATAGTTATAATAGTTGGTAATGACATAACCGAGAGTAAAATAGCGCCGTTCAGGGCGTTCAACCCATTAGCCTGGCCGGTAATGTTGGCTATTCCAGGCCCTAACACCACAATTCCTAAAAACCCAATAGCTACAGAGGGTACGGCGGCCAGCATTTCGATGGCTGGTTTTAAAATGCTTTTTAAAGTTTTACCGGCATAATCAGAAAGGAACGAGGCCGTTCCTATGCCCAGCGGTATTGCAATGGTCATAGCTCCCAGCGTAACCAGGCTTGTACTCACCAGTAAAGGAAGTATGCCATAAGTAGCCGGGTTTCCCGATGGGCTCCACTGGGTGCCGGTTATAAAGTCCCAGGGCTGTACTTTCAAAAAAAAAGCCATCGTATTCCATAACAACATCAAAAATATACCCGCAAGTATAGCGATCACCATAAAGCCCGTCATCCTGAAAACCAATTTTGCAAACCGGTCTGTTTTTTCTCTTTTTATCAATTTCATAGGCTTATTGTGATATGATATAGTAACCCAACGAAGTAATTATTCTTTGACCCGCTATCCCTTTTTCAAAATCGATGAATGATGCTACCTTACTCCACGATGTTAAAGGTATAAACTGGTACAAAGGCCTTTGAAAATAGTATCGGTGCGCTGCAATTGCTTTTTTATCTAAAGGTGATACTGCAGGCAGACCTAATTTTTCGCTGATCTTTAATACTTTAACAGGCCCATTGGTTCCATTATGAAGTATATACCCTGCTCCTACATATCCAATACCCGATCCGTCCCGTTTAATACCCTCCACAATCTGGGCGTTGCCGTTCATTTCTTTGGCGTCACGGCTGAATTCAATTTTTAATTTTTTGCTGATGAATGAATGTGTACCTGAATTACTTTGCCTTCCATAAATATTAATCAGCACGTTTTGCCCAGTTACCGGTTTCCATGACCTGTATTTGCCGTTTAGAACCTTGGTTAAGGTGGTTATATCAATAGAATCTAACGGGAAATTTTTTTGTACAATAAAGGCTGTTGCATCTTCGGCAAAAATAACCGTACGGATAGGTATGCGCTTGGCTTTCAGCAGGGCAATTTCCTCATCATTTAACGGGCGGGAAGAATTTGCAATATCTGTTTGACCGTTTAACAAAGAGGCTATACCCAAACCAGAACCGCCACCGGAGATAGCAAGGCTAAAATCTGTATTTACATTATAAAAGTTTTCGGCCAGGCTCACCGCTAAATTAACTTCGGTATCCGATCCTTTTACTTTAATTGACCTGTTGGCATTAGTACAAGATGATATGATGATAATGAATAAGCACACTAAATACCTCATTATGAACTTATTTATATTTGCAATTTATAAAATTAATATATTTCCCAGGTTAATTTAGCAACACCAATTCTGCTTTATTTCAACTACGGATCAGCCAATCAACAGGCCTTCTTAATGAAACAGCACCAGGGTAGTTTTTTAGGTAACCCGTTCTCAAAATAAATTGCACTGGTTCATTAATGCCGATAGCAGAATTCAGACCTTGATGAATTGAAGGTTCTTCCAGAATCTGAGTCATTGGATGTATGGCAATACCTTTTTTTCTTACCTTTAAAAACAGGCGCTGCATCCTTTGTCCGGTTTCTAACAGGCTGGTTACAGACTGGTTTTTACTGGTGATAACGAACCATCCGCCCGAGGTAGCTACCTGCTTTTCTACCTGTTCTATATTCTGGTCTCTGAAACCGTTTTTCATCACATTTGGTTTGCCATAAAAATTACGTACCACCCAACCGGTAAAACCCTCAATTTCCATGCTACCCGGGGTTAACCCGTCGCGATATTTTTCAGCGTCCTTACTGGAAAACCTGATCCAGTTTGCAAGTTCTTTTTGGGCGGCATCACGGTAAGACTGAACCTTGTTGGCTTCGAGAGTTTGTTCGTTGAGATGACGGTAAGCAGCCGTTTTTGGGGGGATAAAATGTACAAAATCAATATCCTTATTGATAAGATCATTAACATCCTCCTGTTTTAGCTCAACAGGTAATATACCTGATCTCATTGTCCTTCGCTGTTTTATATGGTCAGTATCGTATTTTGCCTGTAAATCAGCATTTACCAACCTAACCTCCATTACCTCTTCATCCCTGTTGGTTTTTGCTTTTAGCTCAAATTGGCAGGCATAGCCCAGGTTATTAGCAGCATACTCCAGGTTCTGCAAAAATGCACCTATTGATAACATGGTTTCCCGCTGTGTAGGGTCTACCGCAGTAAGCCATTTAGTTTGATCGTTGCACACTATCCAGTGGTACGGCTGCAAACGTTTAATAAACCAGGGTTGTGTATTATGGCCGCTCGGCGCTAAGGAGGCTAAATATAAGATCGTACGTTCATCTTTCTTTAACAACAAACGCGGGATCGGATCAGGTCTTAAATCGTTGCGTACCAAATTCCTACGGTCGCTGAGTGCATAGCTGGTAACTCCTGCAATAACTATGCATCCACCGCCTATTCCTAAAAACCGTCTCCTGTTCATCATAAAATATCTTCTGAATTTTTAACTGTGCTAACCGGGTACTTGATGCGTTTTCTCCATTTAGCCAGTTCAAACCACAGCACAGATGTAAAACCTATACTAATGCTTATAAATAATTCCAGCGTATTAAGAGCTTTAAAACCAAAAAACATACTCAAAGGTTTAATATAGAGCAACCCGGCAGTAATAACCAGGGTTATGCCAATAATGAGCGGAACCAGATTGTTTTTATATTTAAGTGTAGTGTAAAGCGAATAATAAAAAGATCTGTTGACCAAAGTAAGCGATATGTTGGCCGCTATAAGGCAGGTAAATACCATAGTACGGGTAAGCTGTTCATCGGCACCCTTTGCTACTGCGTATTGGTACATGAGCAGTGTACCGGCAGTAATCATTAATCCCTGGGTAAGGCTGGTGATTAGCTCCTTTATGTTAAAAAAAGTACTACTTAATGGGCGGGGGGGTTGCTGCATAGTGTTATTTTCCATAGGCTCATTTTCATAAATAATAGAACAGGTTGGGCCCATAATTAGTTCAAGGAAAATAATATGTACCGGCGAAAATATATTAGGGTAAACCCAACTTAATGCCAGCGGAATGAACACAGTTAATACAATAGGAATATGGATTGAAATAATGTATTGTATCGCTTTTTTTAAGTTAGTGTATATCCGCCTGCCCATTGCTACAGCATCCACCAGTTTCGAGAGGTCGTCATTCAACAAAATAAGAGATGCTGCCTGTTTGGCAATTTCGGTCCCTTTTTTTCCCATAGCAATGCCAATGTGCGCCGCTTTTAAAGCGGGGCCGTCATTAACGCCATCACCAATCATAGCCACAATATGCTTTTTAGCTTTCAAGGCGTTAATGATCTTGAGCTTGGCATCTGGGAACATACGGCTGAATATGCTGGTCGT
Source organism: Mucilaginibacter terrae (assembly GCF_042679325.1). Taxonomy (GTDB): domain Bacteria; phylum Bacteroidota; class Bacteroidia; order Sphingobacteriales; family Sphingobacteriaceae; genus Mucilaginibacter; species Mucilaginibacter terrae. Next base: position 86,928 of record NZ_JBHTMJ010000008.1, on the reverse strand, counting down.
TTCAACCTTATCCGCGAGTTCGCTAACACTCAATTTCATTAGTTCATCTCCGCACATCCCTATATCATAACCATGAAGACCAATTTTTTTGGCGATTGCATGAGTGGTTTCCGCGTTATCGCCGGTAATGATCTTAACAGCGATACCTGCCTGGTAAAACCCTTGGAGTACAGCACTTATATTTTGTTTAGGCGGATCATCAAATGCCACCAGCCCCTTAAAGGTAAATACCAACTGCTGCTGCGTAGCCGGGAAGTTATTACCTTCAAAATTAGCTTCGCCAACAGCTAATACACGGTAACCTTCGGCAGCAAGTACCTCTATTGCACCGGCTATCTTCGTTTTCTCACTACTGTTTAAATTACTGATGCCGATCAGTGCTTCCGGTGCCCCTTTAGCCGCAATAATACGTTTGCATGCTCCGTTTTCAAACAGATGGGTCATCATGGGCGGTTGGCCGCTCAGGGGATATTCATGAATCATCTTGTAAGCATGCCTTTCATCGGCTGTGCCTGTTTGCGCATAGGCAGCATGAAGCGCGATCTCCATCGGGTCAAAAGGAATTGGCTCGCTGGCCCACATTGCCGTTCTGATCAATTCCCTTTCAGGTTGTCCTGCCAGTTCATTAGCATTGGTAATTTGATTAGAACCGAGCACGAAAAGCTTAGCCAGCAGCATTTTATTCTGGGTGATGGTTCCCGTTTTATCCGTGCAGATGACCGATGCGCTACCCAACGTTTCAACGGTTTTCATTTGTTTTACTACAATTCCCATCTTCATTAAGCGAAAGGCACCCAAAGCCATAAAGGTGGTAAAGGCTACCGGAATCTCTTCGGGAAGGATGCTCATGGCCAGCGTAAGTGCTTTGATAAGGCTATCTAAAATAGCACCCGAGTGAACGTAGTTAATAGCCCATACCACGAGGAAAACAACAGCCCCGGCAATGACCATCTTTTTTACAAAATTGTTGATCTGTAACTCCAGCGGGGTTTTTTCTTCTTCAATAGATTCCAGGCTCTTGCCAATTTTACCAAGCCTGGTTTGATTGCCAATTGCGGTTATGGCAACAACAGCCAGCCCGCTTGCTACGGTAGTGCCATGAAAAACTAAGTTGTCTTTAGCTGATGCATCTTTGTAAACAGATAAAGACTCACCGGTCAAAATACTTTCGTTTACCGAAAAATCGTTGGAGTGTAGTATAGTACCGTCTGCCGCAATTGCTGAGCCTTCGCTTACCATGAGGCTATCTCCGATTACGATAGCTTCACTTTTAATATCCTTTACGATGCCGTTTCTGATTACCTTACAAGTTGGCTGACTAAAATCCTTTAGTTTTTTGAGCGCATTACGACTACGCGAATCCTGAAATAATGAAATTCCGGCTACTAATACAATAGCCGAAGCCAGAAAAATACCATCGCCTGTTTTCCCGCTGATGAAATAAATGCCCGAGGTAACCAAAAGCAAGATAAGCATTGGCTCTTTTACCAGCCCTTTTAGCGAATCAATCAGTTCATTTTCTTTTTTAAAATACAGGATATTTGAGCCATATTTTAACCTGGCCGCTATAACCTCATGGTCATTAAGTCCCTCATTTTTAAACTTTTCTACCGGCATTGGTTTAATTAAATTTGATGTGAACTGGAAAGTATTTTAAATGGCCTAAACAATTATTAACAGTACAAACCGAACTTTTTCATGATGATAAAGCTCGTTTTTAAATAAGACATCTTAAATGATCCATATCACTCCCCTACCTGATAACAATCATTTAAAAACTGCTTTTAGAGCACGTTAAAAGCCTACATTAGTTCATAATTGCCAACGGTAGCCGAAGGCGTAAACAAACCATATAATTATGATAAAGGAAATACCAATGACCGTAAAACGCTCTGTTGAACTAATTGGACTGTTTGTTTTAGGAACCATCATTATGGCCGGAAATACGATCATAATGCCGTTGTTAATGGCATTCTTTTTTAGTTTGATGTTATTACCTTTATTCCGCTTTTTCAAAAAGTTAAAAATCCCGGAAGCTCTTGCCGTTATATTGCCGATTTTATTACTTACTATCGTTTTGGCATTAATCATCTGGCTATTCTCTAACCAAGTGGGTGCCCTCGTAAAAGATTTCCCACAGATACAACGTACCGTAACTAAACACCTGGACAACCTCAGTAAATGGGTCAGCCATTCGTTTGGCTATTCGCCCGCCGAACAGCTAAATTTTATTAATACGCAAAGCAAAAAAATGTTCAGCTCTTTAGGTGGCGTGTTGAGTGGCGCGGCGGGGTCATTATCCGGCATTGTTATATTTATAGGGTTATTGCCCATTTATATTTATTTGATATTGCTGTACAGGAACCTTTTTTTAAAGTTTGTGCTGATGTGGTTTAAAAAAGACGAATATGAAAGTGTTAATGAGGCTGTAAGGCAGACCGAAAAAATGGTAAAAAGTTATCTTATTGGTTTGCTGATACAAATCACTTATATTATCGTACTCTTAGGCGGGGCGTTATGGGTCTTTGGAATTCAGAACGCATTGCTCATTGGGATCATATTTGCGTTTCTGAACCTCATCCCCTACCTGGGCGCATTAATCGGCAATATCCTGGGCGTATTACTCACCCTTGCCTCATCAAATAGTATTGCCGATGTCCTGATCGTATTGGCAGCCATTACGTTTGTGCAATTACTCGATAATAATATCCTGATGCCTCGCATTGTGGGATCACAGATCAAGATCAACCCATTGGTTTCTATTGTAGGGATCATCATTGCCGGCACTTTAGCAGGCATTTCTGGTATGTTCCTGGCCATGCCCGTTCTTTCCATTCTGAAAATAATTTTCGACCATACCGAGCATTATAAGCAATGGGGCGTACTATTAGGTGACGATTTGCCCCAAAAAAGCCGACTGAAATTTTAATTGGTGTTATCGATCTTCTTTTTTTGTATTGCCTTATAATATTGAATAATTATTAACGGTAGCATACTTATCATAATGGCCATTAACCACAGCTTACCTGAAATAACCGATAAGCCTAAAACCACACGCATAGCTGGTATAGCAAATACCATTGCGGTAAGGCCGCCGCATACTAATAGCGCTATCCAAACAAATTTGTTGCTGGTAATTTCATTTTTAAAAATGCCTGAACCATTCGATGACATATTGAAAACATGAAACAATTGTGCGAACGTGAGTGTAATAAAAGCCACATTATTACATACCCGGTCATCTGTATGCAGCACTTCTTTACAATAAATTACGGCGAGGATAACAGCGGTGGTCATGGCGGTGGAGTATAAGGCTATTACCATCCATTTCTTATTGGTGATGATATTCTTTGCCGGATCTCTGGGCGGTCGCTTCATCACGGTATCATCACCGGAACCTAAACCTAAGGCCAGTGCCGGGAATATGTCGGTAACCATATTCAGGAAGAGAATTTGTAAAGGCAATAAAGTTGCTGCCGGTGTAACAACGCCTAATATGGTCACAATAAAAATTTCACTCAAGTTACAGGATACCAGGTAAACCACAAATTTCTGAATGTTCTGGAATATTTCTCTGCCGTGTGCCACTGCCTCGGCAATTGAAGTGAAGGAATCATCTTTTAAGATAATACTCGCCGTTTCCTTGGCCACCTGCGTACCCCTAATACCCATGGCTATACCCACATCTGCCTTTTTTAATGCAGGTGCATCATTAACCCCATCGCCGGTCATAGCTACAATTGAACCGTTTTCCTGAAACACATCCGCTATTTCCAGCTTTTGTTTAGGCGAAGCACGGGCAAAAACAGCGGTATCCAGTATTCGCTGCCGCCATTCTTTGGTTAAGGTATCAACTTCAGGCAATTCTTTGCCCGTGATCACATTTTTGTTGTCCTCTTCTATCAGCCCAACTTTTCGTGCAATGTTCAACGCGGTTTGCGGATGGTCGCCTGTGATCATTACTACTTTAATCCCGGCGTTCCTGCAATTTAATATAGCTGCTTTAATATCTGTGCGGGGCGGGTCAAGAAATCCGGCCATTCCCACATAGGTCAAACCCGACATGAAATTTTTAGGATCTATGCTTTTACCCCACTGGTAAGCAAATGCCAATACACGCAGCCCAGAAGCAGCCATTTCTTCCGACTTTAAAAGTATTTCCTTTTTTGAAACATCATCCATATCCACCACCAGCGCTCCCAATTGCTTGCTGCTGCATTTTTCCAGCAATCGCTCTACCGAACCTTTAGCCGCTGCAAAATACCCATCGGGTGTTTGGTGCAAAGTACCCATCATCATCATCTCTGAGTTGAACGGCATTTCTGCTACCCTTACGTATTTTTTAGTAAGTGCCGCTGTATCAATACCCGCAGCCATAGCTATTTGAATTAAGGCCACTTCAACAGGGTCGCCCGCAAACCCAGGTTTGTCTTTATTTTTTTCATTTGCGTTAACCACAGCGTTATTACATAGTACACCCGTCAACAAAAGTTTATCAAAGTTTTCTGTGCTTTGTTCAATCTTACCTTCAGTGAATTTCAGAACGCCGTCTTCAATCTCAACCTTTACGCTTTCAGTCGGAAAAGCGAAAGTATCTGCAAATATTTTATTCTCGGTGAGCGTTCCTGTTTTATCCGTCAAAATCACGCCCGTGCTTCCCAGCGTTTCCACTGCCGACAGTTTTTTAACAATAGCATTGCGTTTGGCCATTAACAGCATTCCGTATGATAATGCCACAGTTGCCACAATGGGTAAACCCTCGGGTATAGCAGCCACTGCCAGCGCTATGGAGGTTTCTATGATCATCAATAACGATTTTCCTTGTAAAAAACCAGTTATCGCAAAAATGGCGGTCATTCCCAATGTAATCCATATCAACTTACGGCTCAGCTTATTCAGCTTCTTATCCAAAGGCGTAACGGTATCGGCCGAACTTTCTACCAGGGAAGTTATGGTGCCCAATTGCGTTTGAGCCGCAGTGCCTGTTATTATCATCTTTCCGTTGCCATTAATTACGGATGTGCCTTTAAATACCATATTCTTTTGGTCGCCTACCACGGTATCATCAGCTACCGGATCAATATTTTTATCAGCGGGGAGCGATTCGCCCGTTAGCGATGACTCATCACATTGTAAACGGTTTACGGTTACCAAACGGCCATCGGCAGGTATCATATTGCCAGCTTCCAGCGGAACCAGATCGCCTGGTACTAACTCTTGAGATGGGACTGACCTGGTTTTACCATCCCGGATTACGTTGGCCATCATCACATCCATTTCTTTAAGCGCGTTCATGGAACTTCGGGCCTGAACTTCCATAAAAAAACCGATTAAAGCGTTAATTACTATGACCACCATAATGGCTATAGTTTCCAGAATATCCTTAAAATACAGCGATACACCTGCACCAAATATTAGCAGGTAAACAATGGGGCTTTTAAACTGCATGAGCATGACCCACCAAAGGTTTTTTTGTTTTTGGGCCTTATAAATGTTAAGACCATAAGTTTTTACACGCTTATTAGCCTCATTTTGGGTTATACCGTTATTAATATGGGTTTGAAGTTGCAGTACAACATCCTCGGCGGCTAATGAATAGGGATGGTGTACAGGATATTTCATTAGCATACAGAATTTGTTTTTATTTAGCGAAGAGTAATAAATGTGTTTTACTGTATTAAATACGCTCATTTTTTTTGTAGGTAAGCAGCGGCACTTTTCCATAAAAAGAATAATCTTCCGCATTTGACGGGTAAAATAATTTTTCAAACATTGAACGGGATTGATGCGTAAACAAAACTAAAAGTGAGGGTTTGCTAAACTTTATGGCATCATCAATATCTTGCAGCAAAGCATTTGTAATATCTCTTTTCCGGTTGAGGAGGGTTACCTCGTAATTTGCCTTTTTCTTCAGCGTGGCCTCCGTCAGTTCGTTATCAAAAGTAAACTCATAGGGATAGGAAATATGCATCATTTCCACACTTGCATTTAACGGCCGGGCAAAAGCAACTACTTGTGCCAGTTCTCTTTCATAATCGGTCATGTCAGATGCATAAAGAATATGCTTTAATTCCTTTACATGATAATTGCTGGGTATGCAAAGCACCGGCACTGGAGAACTGGTAATTAATTTCGCAGTATGTGTACCAAATATTTTGGTTAATACACCCGCGCCGCGCGTACTAATGCAGATATATGAACAACTATGCTTGCGGGCGTAAGCTATAACCCCATCTATCACATCTATATTAGATACCTGGATCAATTCATAAGTGATCTGCGTTTCATTGATGGATTTATAAATTCCGGCAATAAACGCGGAAAGTTCAACAGTATTTTTCTCCAGAAATGTTATTGTATGCCTGGCAAAGGTTTCTTCTGTCCATTTTAAGGGTTTAAGCAAATGGTAAACATGCAGAATCATCAGTTCTGCCTTGCGCTGTTTAGCCAGTTTAATAGCAAAACGGATACCGGCTTTAGAATTTTCGGACTGATCTGTAGTTACAAGTATTTTTTCCATAATGTGATGGGCAATGAATGTTATGAATGAGTGCTCCCGCGCTACACATGTAATTGGTGAAGTAATAAGTAAACTGTAGTATCTGCAGATCTGTAATCGGGAAATACCGAACTGAACCTGGTTGTAATTAGTTTTTTGTGCTTTGGGTTTATACCATGGCCACCAATTACAACTACTTGTTTACCATTACAAATATTTCTTAAATACCTTACCCAAAAAGTGATGTGGAACAGGGTAAGTAGTGATGTTAATCACTTTTCAAAATATGATAATTCCTATGTAGAACTATAAATACTTTCAGCAGCTACTCAAAATTAATTTATTACTGGAAGATCTTTAGCTAAATATAATACGACTAAAATGACATATTACAAATGATACATTGGAGACATTGGGCAGGATGCGCCCTAAATTATTTATAATCATTCTTAATTAATACAGTATCATACCAAATGATAATTTATAATACAATAATGTATTAATTTGCTTTTAGAAGGATTAAATCTATCTCATCCTTTTAAATTGATGTCAAAAACTATTGTTACAGTTGATAATCTGCCTGCTACCAAACAGCTTTCTGCGGCCACCACCGGATCAGGACTTGCGGGTATGAGTGCCGAAGCTTACCTCGCTAAGAGCGGTTATAAATTACATGTTGAAAAAAATAAATTAGAGATAGGCGGTAGTGTGCAGCAGTTTATTGACAAAGCTTATACATTCGACATACCGTTTACAGTCATCTTAGAGAAGGGCTGTTTTTTAAATATTCCATGTTTTTATGGATAAGCGACCCTGTACCTCATTCAAACCACCATCAAGTGGCTGATTTTAAGCATATAAACACTAATCAACTTTTCTTGAAACTGACCCAATCAAGCAATACAAGGCATAGTTTAAGCTATATATGGGTCATATCATCGAAAGTTGATTACGAATTCATTTAAACTCGATTACATCATGAATAAAAATAACGAAATAAACGATCCGATCCTTGAGCAAGTGGTGACCGATTTGGAGCATGAATACTATAATTCTGCCTTTGATACACCGCTGCGCCCCGACGCATTTGAAATGGATGACGACACCAAAATGGAACAGATAGCCCAACATTTTACCGCCATTATGCAAGTATTAGGTATGGACTTGCAAGATGACAGTTTGAAAGACACGCCAAAGCGTGTAGCCAAAATGTATGTTAAAGAAATATTCAGCGGCTTAAACCCTGCGAATAAGCCCAAACCCACATTATTTAAAAATCCCTTCAAATACAAGCAAATGCTGGTAGAAAGGAACATTGCGGTGTTCAGCAATTGCGAGCATCATTTCGTACCCATTGTGGGTAAGGCTCATGTTGCTTACATCAGCAACGAGCAGGTAATAGGCCTTTCCAAACTTAACAGGATTGTGCAATATTGCGCACAAAGGCCACAGGTACAGGAAAGATTGACCATGCAGATTGCCAATATGCTAAAAGAGGCTTTGGGCACGGAAGATGTTGCGGTGATCATAGATGCGCACCATCATTGTGTATCCAGCCGTGGCATAAGAGATGCCAACAGCACAACGCTCACCGCTGAATACAGCGGCCAGTTTTTAAGTGAAGAAACAAAGTATGAACTTTTAAAATACATAGGATTATGAGTTTTGAAGCCAAAAATATATTAATTGTTGGTGGTAGCTCTGGTATAGGTCTATCACTTGTTAAATTGCTTCACCAGCAAAATGCTAATATTTATGTTATTTCAAGATCGGCATCCGAATTATGGCCGGATGATGTTCAATACCTGGAAGCTGATGTTACCGGCAATATAGATGCTGTTGAAATGTTTCTGCCCCAGCAATTACATGGACTGGTGTACTCCGTTGGCAGCATTACTCTCAAGCCATTCAACAGGTTAACAGCTGAAGACTTTTTGAACGATTTTCAGCTCAATGTTTTAGGAGCCGCCCGTATAATTCAACAGGCTATAAAGCCGATAAAGAATGCTGCAGGGGCTTCTATTGTTTTGATCAGTTCTGTAGCTGCCACCACAGGAATGCCTTTTCATGCCAGTATAGCCGCAGCAAAAGCCGCGGTAGAAGGTATGGCAATTTCGCTGGCTGCTGAATTGGCTTCTCAGCGTATTAGGGTTAATGTAGTAGCGCCTTCGTTAACAAACACACCATTAGCCCAAAACTTGCTGAGCACACCTGAAAAGCAAGAAGCATCTGCCAAACGACACCCTTTAGGAAAGATCGGCCAACCAGAAGACATTAGCCGGGCTATTAGATTTTTATTGTCTGACGAAAGCAACTGGATGACCGGGCAAGTAATAGGTGTTGATGGCGGCATGGGTAAATTAAAAACAAGTTAATATGATAAACCTTTTAAGTGAAGATATCCGTGAACTGGAAAAAAACTACAGGACAAACCTGATCAATAGTTTAACAGGATACCGGGCTTTAAATCTTTTAGGCACTACCGGTAATAACGGCATCACTAACTTGTGTATTATCAGTTCCGTATTTCATTTAGGTGCAAACCCGCCGCTTGTTGGAATGGTTATACGACCGGAGCGTGAGCATAACGATACCCTGAACAATATCAGAGCAACAGGACAATATTCACTCAATAACGTATTACCGGAATGGTACATGCAGGCGCATCAAACTAGCGCCAGCTATCCTTCCGGTGTTTCTGAGTTTGATACCTGCCATTAAAAAGCAGTATGTGAATGGGTTTAAAGCGCCTTTTGTTGCAGAGTCCACTGTTCAAATCGGTCTTCAACTGCGTGAAACTATTGATATGGAGATCAACGGCACAACAATAGTAATTGGGGAGATCGTTCAAATTTTAACCCAAGACGAATTGATTGCAGCAGATGGAACACTTGATCATTACAAAGCACAAACCATGACGGTGGCTGGGCTCGATACCTATTTTCTCCCGCAACCTGTCGGGCAATTGTTTTACGCCAAACCGGGAATCGAACCGCGTTTGATAAAAGATGCGCAAAATTCAATACACAAGCTATAAAAAAAGAGGCTAAATTTATACCTGGTAAAAACTTGGCGAATTGCTTGGTGATCAACGAAAATATTGGTCAATTTCCTCAGATGCAGGAAATTGACCAATTCATTTGCTTTCATATAGCGGATCAATTTTATTTACTTATTTATTGTTTCGCCTATCCTCATCAGCAAATAAAACCAACAATTAGTAATGTTCCGCAACTCCAAATGCGTCAATAATTCGGTCAAAAGAGCGTTCACCCAACCGTAAACTATCATTAACTGAAAAATTAAATCCCGGCGAACTCCATAATCTTATTTAATAACCTCACCTTCTTTCAATTCGTCACCTGCATGCAGCACAATACGGTCGCCTGCTTTCAGGTTGCCAAAAACTTCCGTTGATTCGTCGCCAGCTATGCCTTCCTTAATATCGGCATACACTGCTTTACCATTGACCACCTTGATCACATATTGGCGTTCGGTAGAGCGCACAATGGCATTGTTAGGCACAAGTAACGATTTTGAACCTAACACCAGCGGTATTTTCACCTCGCCGTACATTCCGGGTTTTAAGCGCTGGTCTTTATTGTTCACATCCACTTCAATAGCTTCAGACCGTTGTGTGCCCAAAGCGTTTGCCGAACGGCTGATATAAGCTTTATTATCTTGACCAGGCAAGGCATTGAACACGAAGGTAACCTGCTGTTTCAGGTCTACTTTTTCTACATAGGTTTCAGGTATCATTACTTCCAGACGCAGTTTGCGGGTATCCTGTAAAACGAGCATCGGCTGATCTGTTGATTTGCCCGGCCCTACTAATGCCCCGGCCGATACGTTACGTTGCACGATCATACCGTCAAATGGTGCCCGGATATTTAAATAAGCCTGGATATCCGTTACTGAAGCAGCATTTGATCTTTCTGACATTACAACGGCTTCATCGGCTTTCATTTTTGACATCGCATTATCCAAATCAAGTGGTGAAACCGCACCTTCCTCTTTTGCGGCTTCTTTCAGCCTGCGGTATTTTTCACGGCTGGCATTGGCCGATTCCTGTGCCTGCAAATAACGCGCCTTGGCAGATTGTACCTGCGATACCATTTCAGGGGCTTCCAGTACGGCTAATAACTGCCCTTTATGCACCATTGAACCCCGGTCAACGTTGATCGTTTTCACAAAGCTATTGATCTTGGCAAAGATGTTCACTTCATTGAACGGTTTCAGTTGGCCGGGCAGCCGTACGTAACTGGACATGGCTTTTTCAGATACGGTCCCGGTCTCGAACTTGTTTTCTGTTTTTCCCTTTTCGCCAGCCATATCAACCGGTTTTTCCGGTCCCGAGCAACTATATAAAATAGCAGCCAGCGCTGCAATAATGACGATAATTTTGTGTTTCATTTTTATTTATGATTTAAGATAAGATCTTCGGTTGAGTTTTCGGGCATTAATGACGATGAATCATAAGTGGTTTTATTTTGTACCCAGGCAAATACCAGTGGTAGAATGAACAGAGCCGCAATTGTGGAGGCAAATAAGCCGCCAATTACAGCACGGCCTAAGGGAGCTGATTGCTCACCCGCTTCACCCATACCCGAGGCCATGGGAATCATACCGGCTATCATAGCCAAACTGGTCATTAAAATAGGCCGTAAACGGATAGATGCACTGGTTACCGAAGCCTTGGTGGCATCCTGATAATCCAGTCTCAGTTTTTCGGCATTGGTCACGATCAGGATAGCATTAGCAACCGATACCCCTACCGACATGATCATCCCCATATAACTTTGTAAATTTAGGGTTGAACCGGTTAACAGCAACGCGCCGATAGAGCCTAACACAACTGCGGGCACGGTTGACAGTACCGTTAATGAAAGTTTCACTGATTGGTAGTTGGCGGCCAGTAGTAAAAAGATAACCAGGATAGCAAAAAGCAATCCGTTTTGCAGGCTGGATAAAGTATCGGTTAATAAGCTCGACATACCCTGCACTTGGGTAACAATACCTTTTGGTGGGGTACCCAACGACTTCACCGCTGCCTGCACAGCATCAGTAGCAGAGCCCAAATCTTTCTGATGAATATTGGCACTTACGGTCAAATAGCGCCGCGGCCCTGTGCGGTCATACTCGCCGGGAACATACACGGTTTTAAACTCGGCCACATCACCTAACACCGGGCTATTTTGCCCTTTCACCAAGGGTATCTCCCTAATCTCATCCATGTTGTTCATCACATACTCCGGTATTTGCACCTGTACCTGGTATGTATTGGAGGCCTTTTCATCCAGCCACTGGTTCTTTTCCGAAAAACGGCTGGATGAGGTACTGGCTGTTACCGAGCGGGAAATTTCGCTAACATTTAAACCCATTTGAGCCAGCTTCAACCTGTCCAAAGTAATTTTAACAACCGGGAATTTGAGTGGTTGGTTAATCTGCACATCGCGCAGGTAATCTACTTGTTTAAGTTTGTTAACCAGTTTATTGCTATAAGCTTCTATCTGCGCCATATCCTTACCTGCTACCGTTACTTCAATAGGTGTAGCGGCACCCTGGCTCATGATCTTTTCGGTCATGTCTATCGGCTCAAAGGTTACCCGCAGTTCAGGAATGGCATAGGCAATGTTCTTACGCAATGCCTCTTTGAAGTCATCCATGTTCACATGGTAGTCGGCATCCAGGTTTACCTGTAAAATAGCCTCATGGGTTCCTGTGTTAAATACATATAGGTTACTCACCCCGTAGCTGCTTGGTATCAAGCCAACATACCCCGAGCTAATCGCCACATGATGATTGGATGTGCTGTCTACAATCTGCAAAACCTGTTTGAGCTTGGTTTCCGTACGTTCCAGTCTCGTACCATCGGGTTCTTTAATCCTTATCTGAAACTGTCCGTTATTTAGTTTAGGCATCATGTCCTTACCAATGAGCAGGAAGCCACCCAAGGCTAAAGCCAAAACTAATACCAGATATACCGGTACGATCATTTTTTTATTAGGCATCCATTTTTGGATGATGGTCATATATCGTAGTTTAACCCGTTCGAAAAAGTCATTCTGTTCAGGATGATCTTGTTCCGCTTTCAAATGGCTGCTTACCTGTTGCTCTTCCTGCCTGTCTAATGCCTCACCGGCATGAGCATGTGTCTGTCCATGATGTCCGTGCTGATATTGTTCGGCATTGATCATCCAGTTACTCAAAATAGGGACCAACGTTTGAGCGATGATATAGGAAACGATCATTGTTAAGCCGATGGACAATGATAGCGGCAAGAACATAGCTTTGGGAACACCGGTCATGAGGAAAGACGGTGCAAATACGGCCAAAATACAAAGCAAGATGAGCAGTAAGGGGAACGATATTTCCTCGCAGGCATCATAGATGGCGAGCTTTTTAGATTTGCCCATTTCCAGGTGCTGGTGAATATTTTCGATTGTCACCGTAGCCTGATCGACAAGGATGCCAATAGCCAACGCAAGCCCGCTCAGCGTCATAATATTAATCGTCTGTCCAAAAAAGCCCAGTAGCATAACACCAATTACGATCGAAACGGGAATAGTAATTACCACAATTAAACTGCTACGCCAGTCGCGTAGAAAGAGCAGTACCATTAAGCCCGTAAGTATGGCGCCTAAGCCGCCTTCGGTCAATAAACTCTCCACGGCATTAATCACGAATACCGACTGGTCAAATTCGTAAGAGACTTTTACATCATCGGGTAATAAACTTTGAATATCGGGGATCTTACTTTTTAATGCTTGTACCACGGCCCAGGTAGAGGCGTCGGCTGTTTTTACAGCGGGGATATATACCGAGCGCTTGCCGTTAATCAAGGCGTAACTTACAGTCACATCGGCCCCGTCAGATACCCGTGCAATGTCTTTCACAAACACAGGACTACCGTTTTTGCTAATCACTGGGATGTTTCCAAAATCTTCTACCTTACCAATCAGTGAATTCATAGTGGTAACGTACATGGTGTTATCCATACGCAGGTTACCCGAGGGCGACATCACGTTGTATTTGGACAACGCACCAACCACTTCATCGGGTGTTAGGTTGTAACTTCTCATCTTGTTAGGATCAACGTTGATAATAACGGACCTTGAATTGGCACCAAATGGTGGCGGAGCCGACAAGCCGGCTACGGATGAGAACATTGGCCTTACGCGTGTGGTGGCCAGGTCATAAATATCCTTTAAGCTTCGTGTTTTAGAAGATAGTACCAATTGCCCTACTGGCAGTGAGGAGGCATCGAAACGAAGTACCTGCGGCGGCAATGCCCCGGGTGGAAAAAACTTCATGGCCCGGTTTACCTGTAAGGCTACCTGCGCGGAGGCTTCGCCCATATCGGTACCTTCGTAAAAGCTCAGTTTGAGCAAGGTTAGCCCTTGTATATTTTTACTGGTGATAGATTTGATCCCATTCACATACAGAAACTGATCTTGCAAACGGGTAGAAAAAAAGCCTTCCATTTGCTGGGGCGACATCCCTCCGTATGATTCGATCACATACATGGTGGGCATATTCAATTGCGGGAAGATGTCTATCGGAATTTTGATAGCGCTAAGCACCGAGAATAACAAAAGGCTGATGGTCACAATAACTGTTGTGACCGGCCTTTTCAGTGCAGAAGTAACCATTGACATAATAGGTTTAGTTTAATAGGTTAATAACTGTGTTCACCTGGTTTTCGGTCACTGCTTTTTGGAACAGTGCCTGGGTATAGCTGTACTTGGCCGATATATAGTCGATCTCTGCACGATATAAAAGACTCAGCGCCGCATTAAGCTCGATAATATCGGTTAGCCCACTTTTATAAAGTGAGAACTTTTGCCGGTAAGCTGCAGTGGCCGCCTTGAGTTGTTTCGGTATTTCCAAAAGCCGCTCCATGGCTGTTGCCACGTTGGCATCGGCCTGCGTTGCGCTCGCCGCCAAGAGCACCTTTTGCTCATTCAATTTGGTGAGCATATATTGCGAGTTGATTTTTTGCGTGGTAAGCTTAAGATTCTTCCGTTTCAGATCAAACAGGTTATAAGTGATTCCTACACCTACCAGGTAATTGCCACGCTGAAAACCCCAGCCGTTGTTTAGGCTGGTGTAACCATTGTTGGCATCTAAACTGGCGGCACGGCCCCAGGCTGCCGCCTGAAAAGACACTTTGGGATTATAGCTTTTTTTGACCAGATCTTCACGCTGAAGGCTGTTATCGTATAAAGTCTCGTAGTATTTGATAACCGGGTGGTTAAGTGTGTCGGCATAGAACAAACGGCTTTCGGCCGACTGGGCAAACAGCTTGGTTTCGGCCGTGGTATCCGGTACAATCGCCTGGTAAGGCACACCGCTGATAACCGATAATTTTAGCTGAACCTGTTTAGCCTGGTTCTTCAGCTCAATATAGTTCAGCCTTGATTTGGATAGCTCGGCCTCGGCTATGCTGGTATCAACACCTGCACGTATCCCGCTTTTGGCCAAAGCTTGTATCGAGCGTCTGATCTCCTGATTGCGCTGAATATTACGGGATTGGATCTCAATGAATTCCTGTAAACGGAGCAGTTGCAGGTAATTGTCAATGGTATAGGCTTGCAGGTTATATTTGGAGGTATTAAACTGGCTTTGTTGCACCGCTACATCAGCACTGGCTACTTTATTTTGAGCTTTATAAGCACCAAAATTATAGATCTCCATATCGAAAGCTGCGATGCCCAGGTTGGATAGTACAGCGGTAGAGTTGCTTTCATCGCGCACCCCCCTGTTATTGGTAGGTACCATTCCAAACCCAAAGTAACCGCCACCCACGTTATTGTTGGTGCCAAGGTCGGCCTGGTAGTTCAGTTTGAGGTTGGGAAGCCAGTTATAACCTGTTTCGCGGGCCTGCGCCTCTTTAATTAATATGGCCGATGAATCGGTGAGCAGGGTAGGCGAATTTTGGGCTACCTGGTTCAGCAATTGTTTAAGGGATATGCTTTTATCGGGAACCTGTGCGTATAACGAACCGGATGCCAGTAGCAACAACGCCAGGCACCAGCTATGTTTAAAACGTAGCATTGTGATAAATACTTAAATGATGTGAATAAAAAAGGGCACAACGGATAGCTGCACTTAAAAAATCTTGATCCGAGGGGAACGGACGATTTTATTACCTCAAATGGTAAGCCTGCAGGTAAGCAGATAGATAGGATCGGTAGACGTTAAATCTTGTTTTTTCCGGCCATTATACTGGCCGAAGGTATTGTTATTGTATATGCAAAGTAAGGGAAACAGTTTTAAAAGTAATGCACCGATAGTTAAAATAAACTTATCGGCATTTTCTTTCAACATAGCCCGAAAAACTATAGATTTTGTGATTGCTTCCTCCATAAATTCCGGTTTGCGCTTGGCAAACACTTTGACAAGCAGGGTATTTTCTGGTGCTTTTTCCTGCAGTTGTTCATACACACTAAAACCCAGGAATGGCTTGGCAAGAAACAACATTGCCGCTATTGAAAGGATAAGTTTATATGTTTTTAACTGATGCACGATGTGTTTTTAACTCATTTAATGCCTAAAGGTGAGAAGTTTTTACGTGTTTTCTATTTGGTAACAAGAATGTTGCGAATGATATATTTCCAAGATATATTTTTATCCTTGAATTACTTTCTCCTAAAACCGTTAAATTTGCCATGGTTGCAAATTATTAATGATGCACATACGCTAAACTAACTGTTTTTGGTAAAGCTCACATTATAGCAAATGCCCCGATAGCAATAATTATTTGTACCCTTACGGAACTTTAAGATCGAGACATTGTTTAAAAGCGATATGATAAAAAGCTTTACCGCACTTTCCTAAAATAAGCAACTCAATATCAGTATTTGCTATTACGAGTTCCTGCTGCCCAGCCTGGCAATTAATAAATTAGAACAGTATATAATTGACTCGGGCACCAAATGCCCGATAAATACAAACCGGCAACCAGCTTTCAGAAAAAAGCTCAGTAAAATCAGTTACCATATACTTTGTTTATAGCTTGCAAAATGTCCAGGTAATGTTGAGTTCCTTACATCCTCCTTGTTACCGGATGCCCTACTGACCTGAGCTTTCCATGAGGATGTAGCCCATAACCACTTTACTGATACATCCCGCAATTTTTCCGTTCAAAATAATTTTCAATTTGATGTTAATCAAACGTATCCTTATATATTTTGATTATGTCCCAACATAAAAAAGCCTCTAAATCTTTAATTTAGAGGCTTTTTGCAAATATTGAAAAGAGTATCAGCGGTGAGGGAGGGATTCGAACCCTCGGTACAGTTTCCCGTACGTCAGTTTAGCAAACTGATCCTTTCGGCCTCTCAGGCACCTCACCAATATTTATTAACATACGTCCCCGTTTGGGATTGCAAATATAGCAATTCAAGTAAGCCGTCAAAAAATAAATTCAAGTAATTTAATAATCTATCCTTACGTGGTAAATGCTCATCAGCATGCGCTTAAATATCTGTTTAATAGTTTCCAAATCTTTCAATGTAATATCACTGTCTTTCAATTGGTTCTGGCTGAGTTTGTAATTTACAATACGGTCTACCAGGTCGCTGATGGACTGCGCATCGGGTTCTTTAATGGAGCGAGAAGCAGCTTCAACCGAGTCGGCCAGCATTAAAACACCCGTTTCTTTACTGAAAGGGATAGGTCCTGGGTAGCGGAAAATGTTTTCGTCGATGAATTTTTCGGGGAAATTTTTCAAAAACGACTGGTAAAAATAATCGACCCGTGTATTGCCGTGGTGGGTACGGATAAAGTTGATGACCTCATTGGGCAGGTTGGCTTTCTCGGCAAGTTCCACCCCCTTACGTACATGCCGAATGATGATCTGCGCGCTTTCTTCATAAGGCAGCTTATCGTGCGGGTTAAAGCCTGCCGTTTGGTTCTCTATAAAATACAGCGGGTTCTCCATTTTACCAATATCGTGGTAAAGTGCCCCTGCCCTAACCAATAAAGCGTTACCGCCTATACTAAATATGGCGTTCTCGGCCAGGTTAGCTACCTGCAACGAGTGCTGAAATGTGCCTGGTGCTTTGAAGGCCATTTCGCGCAGCAGGGTAGCATTGGTGTTAGTAAGCTCTATGAGGGTAAGATCGGAGGTGATGAGGAACACCTTCTCAAAGGCGTAGATCATAGGATAAGCCAGCAGAGTAAGCATCACACTTACTACAAACGGAAAAAATTCGGCCCATTCTATATTATATATATCCCCTTCGCGTATAAACGAAATCCCTAAAAAAGTAACCAGGTAAGTAATTGTAATTAATAATGCCGATGTTAAGAATTGCCCCCGCCTTAGTAAATTTTTGATGCTGTAGATAGACACCATACCCGCCGTAATTTCATAAAAAGCAAACTCGAAGCTGTTGGGTACATAAAATCCGGCAATTAATATCACCAGCAAATGAATATTAAGCGCCAGCCGGGTATCGAATAAAATACGGATGATGATAGGTACTATACAGTAAGGTATGTAATAAAGGTTAGGCAACTGAATGTGTATTGCCCAGCTCAGCGTGGCAAGCATAGCGGTTATTACGAGCAATATGAGTCCTACCAAACGATTATCCTGGTAAATATCTTTCCTGAACATCTGTAAAAACACAATCAACAGTGTTACGGTGAGGCCAACCAGCAAAAACTGACCGAAAAATACCAGCCTGCGGTTACCGTTCACCCGGGCGCTGTCTTCAAAATACTTTTTGTACGAAAGTAGCTTTTGGTAAACCTCATCGTTAATAACGGCTCCTTTAGTAATAATCACCTCGTCTTTTTGCACCATACCTTCTGTAGCCGATATGTTTTCGAGGGCACTGCTTTTTAAACGATTGGTTAATTTATCATCATAAAGCAGATTGTTTTGCAGCCTATTTTGCAAAAGATCCAACAGGTAGGCTTTATTGAGGTTTTGCAGCGTGAGTTCCTGCTCAAAGTAGGCCAGGGCTTTTTCTTTAGTGTACAGGCCCGATGTGTTTTTGGTGGTCGCCGTATTTTTGTTAGCTACTGTAATATTGTAATTATCGGTATCGGGTTGATTTTTTATACCCAAGGTAATAAGGCCGGTGCCATAAACCCGGTTGAGTAGTACCCTTCCAACATCTAAATAATGCAGGCGCTGCTTTTCGGGAAGGCCTGAATTGGGCCATTTCAGGTTAAAATCGTTTATATACCCTTCTATTTGCTGCGGTTGTACGTTTTCGTTAAGCTGGTATATGGGCGCAACATTTTGCAATACCGCTTCTTGGTCTCGTTCAAGTTCGGCGCTGGTTTTTAAAATGGCAAAGTTATAGGGTGCAACCAGGTCTTTTTGATTCCATATACGACCTTTTTCAAATTCGTACCTGAATTTAGTTTGCTTGGGTAGCGCTAAAATAATGAGAAATACGCTGAGCAGTATCATTAAAAACTTTACTGCAACCGCATATTTGCGTAATACTGCCCGCTGACGTGAAATACTAAATTTTGCCATTAATAGTGTTATATCAAATATAGTGCGATTTTTGCACGATAGCTAATTGTTGCAATTATACTGTAAATTGCAACAATAAACCCGATGAACGTTTTCCCTGAATAATTTAAATTGTTTAAACTATTTAAGTGGAGATCCGTGTTATGGTCAAGGTTTGAGTTTATTAAATACTTAAAAAGCTTACAAGTTTTCAACAAGCTCTGGCTGATAAATAATTTGCTACGCTTAAACTTAATTAAACAAAGAGAGTATATGTTATATACGTTCAATAGCTGCATGAAAATAACACTCCTACTCATTATACTTTTTGTTACCTGCCCTTTCGGGATAGCTAATGCCCAAGGTTTTAACACACCCGATCAGCTAAATAAGTTACGCCCCATGCAGGATAGTTTGATAAAGCTGGGTAAACAAATTGTCAACAATGAAAACGACCTGGAACGCAAAAACGCCAACTATACCTTCATTCGCACTTTAGTTAAAGCCTTGCAAGTACCTAATTCTTATGCCTATAATTTCGATTCGTTAAAGACCATTAGCATTATGCGGTCGCCCGATAATAAATTCCGTGTGTTTACCTGGTTTGTAATGAACGAGGACGGAAGTTACCGCTTTTACGGCACCCTACAAATGAACACCGGTGGCAAATTGCAGCTTTTCCCGCTCGAAGATTATTCGCCCCTGTTAAAAAACCCCGAAGATTCGGTTAACACTAACCGTAAATGGTATGGTGCTCAATATTACAAAATCATTCCTGTTGTAAGCGGCCCTTCCCCCTATTATGTTTTATTAGGCTGGAAAGGCCACACCGTTAAATCTACCAAAAAAGTTATTGAAGTATTGTCCTTTAAAAATGGACAGCCCGTATTTGGTATGCCGGTATTGAGCGGCAATAAAAAAATACGTAACCGGGTCATATTTGAATATAACCGCCAGGCCTCCATGTTGTTAAGATATGTGCCCGAACAAAGCTTAATTGTATTCGATCACTTGTCGCCACCCGATGATAAAATGAAACTGCAACAGGAAACCTACGGTCCCGATCTTACCTACGACGGATACAAACTCTTGAAAGGTAAATGGCAGTACAAAGACAATCTGGACATGCGCAACGTACCCTCCCCCGAAGATGTGGATATAGTTGACCCCAGGAAACAAGCCATTACAGACCGGAATTCCTTGCCTCGGCGAAGAAATTAGGCGGAGCAACCGGTTGAAACTGTATTTTTTGGATGATTACATTAATATGGAATGCATTGCAGGTAGCCGGTATATGATATAACAAAATAAGCAATTGAAGCAAAGCATTAAAAGGGTTTTAAAACAGAATCGGTAATATAAATTAAAGAACATTTATTACCCGTTAAGTAAACCTGCATTATCCTTTAAATTTACGCCCGAAAGCCTTCGTTTAAAAGCTTCCTGCACCAGGTAAAAAATCTTTTGCGCAGCTATATCAAAACTTAATCCGGCCGGCCGGATGTTAGATACACAATTGCGCGATTCGTCTGTTAAGCCCGGCTTAGGGTTATAGGTAAGATAAGCCCCCACACTATCTGCCGAACTTAAACCTGGCCTCTCGCCAATAAGTATGATGGATAGTTTAGCTTGTAAAGCATAGGCAACCGGATCGGCCAGGGCCACTCGTGATTGGCTGGCCAGTATAAGAGGCGACAAGCTATATTTCAGCCCTTTAAACAAAATCATTAAAGCATTAATGAGCGGTATAGCATTGGTGTTAACAGCATGGGCCGACAATCCGTCAGCTACTATAATGCAAATATCACAAGGCGCGGCATGTACGTACAGCGTTTGCGCCGATGCCTCATGTAGTTGCCTCCCCATATCGGGCCTTTGCAGGTATTGCTCGCGGCTTTCGGCATTGCTATGTACTCTAAAGATGGGGAGATCGTGGTGTTGCAACCCTTCAATCAAGCCATCAACGTTAAATTCCGAATAGATAGCATCCCGTGCATGCGCATGGGCCAGTTTTAATTGCAGCGATTGATTTAAAGGAATACTGTTACCCACTCTGCCCAGTGCTATACGGGCGGCGGTAAATGCTTTCAAACTTGCTAACAAATCATGATTATTAATTGCTGGTTTATTCATGTTTTAAAATAAGTGATCTACCAACCAATTTGTCATACGGGTTTGGGTTAGCTTGCCCATTTCATCGGTAATACCTTGTTTAATAAGCCATTGTTCAAACTCGGGTGCGGGTTTTAAGCCCAGTACTTTACGCACATATAAAGCATCATGAAAAGATGTAGACTGGTAGTTGAGCATAATATCATCAGACCCTGGCACACCCATTATAAAGTTACACCCGGCTACGCCCAGCAGGGTTAACAGGTTATCCATATCATCCTGGTCGGCCTCGGCATGGTTGGTGTAGCAAACATCTACCCCCATGGGTAACCCTAATAATTTGCCGCAAAAATGATCTTCGAGCGCTGCGCGGATAATTTGCTTACCGTCGTATAAATATTCGGGGCCAATGAACCCTACTACAGTATTTACTAAAAGGGGCGTATATTTGCGCGCAACCGCATAGGCACGTACCTCACATGTTTGCTGGTCCACCCCGTGATGTGCATTTGCCGATAAACAACTACCCTGCCCGGTTTCAAAATACATTACATTTTGCCCTATGGTTCCCCGGTTTAATGATAAGGTAGCCTCGTACGCTTCATCTAATAACGACAGATTAATACCAAAGCTGGCATTAGCTTTTTGTGTACCAGCAATAGATTGAAAGCAAAGATCGACCGGAGCGCCGCGGTTAATGAGGTGCAATGTAGTGGTAATATGGCTCAGCACACAAGATTGGGTTGGAATTTCAAACTGCTGCCTAACGCTGTCAATAAGGTTCAGCAAATTCATTACCGCGGCCGGGCTATCGGTAGCCGGATTAATACCTATTACGGCATCACCACTGGCATACAGCAAACCGTCTATCATACTGGCAGCTATACCTTTAGGATCGTCGGTTGGATGGTTGGGCTGCAAACGGGTAGAAAACCGCCCTTTTAAGCCAATGGTATTACGAAATTTAGTAACCACCTCACACTTTTGCGTAACGGTTATCAAATCCTGGTTTCGCATTAGTTTGGATACGGCGGCAACCATTTCGGGCGTAAGGCCCGGTTGTAAAAGTTGTAATTGATAGTTATCCACCTCCTCGGTGAGCAGCCAATCGCGCAGTTCGCCAACAGTTAAATGGCTAATAGTTTGAAAAGCATTCACATCATGACTGTCTATGATCAACCGCGTAACATCATCATCCTCATACGGAATTACGGCTTCTTCCAGAAAATTTTTCAGCGGAACATTGGCCAGGGTGATCTGCGCAGCTACGCGTTCTTCATAACTTTCGGCAGCAATACCAGCCAATGCATCTCCAGTACGAAAAGGAGAAGCTTTGGCCAACAGATCTTTCAGATCGTTGAACCGGTAAACTTTATGCCCTATAGTGTACTGATAGGCCATAGTTATTCTGTTAAAATTACGCCAGACTTTTCGAGCATGGTGTCACCCATAATTGGAGTGCGATGCCGGCCAGTAATTACAAATAGTGCTGTAGCAACAGCTAATCCTAAAATGAAAATACCGCTTACCCACAGGTTATACCAAACAATGGCTATTAAACATATAAGCGACATTATTAAGGCTATAGCCGGAAAAACAGGGTAAAATGGTGCTCGGAAAGGCCGGATCAGTTGAGGTTCTTTTAGTCTTAATATAAACAAACTTACCATGCTCATTATATACATTAACACTGCTCCTAATACCGATAGCACAATAACCTGGCTGGTAGTACCGGTATATAATGCCATAAAGCTTACCAAACCACCTGCCATAACCGACCAATGAGGCGTTTTAAACCGATGATTAATTCGGGCTAAACCACGTGGTAAATACCCACTCCTGGCCATAGCAAATACCTGCCTCGACGAGGCCAGTATTGTACCATGAAACGAAGCCACCAACCCGAATAAACCAATGCTTGCAAATAGCTTAGTGAAACTATTATGCCTACCTAAAACTACTGAAATAGCTTCAGGAAGAGGATAATCGAGGTTGCTGAGCTTGCGCCAGTCGGTTATACCGCCAGTTAATATCATAACCCCAAGGGCCAAAAATGCTAATGTAGCCAAGCCCGATATATAGCCTACAGGGATATTTTTAGATGGCTCTTTCACCTCCTCTGCCACCATGGCCACACCCTCAATTGCCAGGTAAAACCAAATGGCATAAGGTAGTGCGGCAAAGATGCCCGGCCACCCGAAAGGCATGGGGTTAGCCATAAAGTTATCTGCCTTAAAATGAGTACCGACGATCCCCATAAACAGTAGTAATTCGGCGACGGCCAGTATGGTAATAAATACAGAAAATGCAGCCGACTCCCTGATACCCAGTATATTAATAAATATAAACACTACGTTAAAAAATAATGCCGACTGTAATACCGGAATAGCCGGATATAAAAAATGAAGATAACTTCCTAATGCAAAGGCAATTGCCGGGGTAGCTAATAAAAAATCTATCAGTGTGGCATAACCAGCCACCAGGCCGCCGAAAGGGCCCATAGCACGGTAGGCATAAGCAAAGGCCCCACCTGCATGCGGTATAGAGGTAGTTAGCTCTGTATAGCTGAAAATGAAGGTAATATACATTAACGTGACCAGGAGCGTGGCTATTAAAAAGCCAACCGTGCCTGCAACACCCCAGCCGTAGTTCCAGCCAAAATACTCACCGGATATGACGAGGCCTACGGCTATGGCCCAAAGGTGTATGGGCTTTAATGTGCGCTTTAATGTTTCGGTTGCTGGTTTTGCCATAAAGCTTATTATTGCGCATTAAGATAGTAAAAACGGGTTATAAAAGTTCTGTATTATTTTATTAAGTAGATAAAACTTTAAATTTCTTTAAAAAACTACAATAACTCACCAGCTAATTATCAATATTCACGATGATCGTTTCAAAACGCACTAACCATTCGTTAAATAACTCAAGTTTAACGCAACCGTCATTTTTTTATAAATTCTAACCTCATCCCATTAAAGCTGCCCTGTTAAGCTCACATTTTTTAAATAATACGGTTGAATTGCATGTGTGAGAGAATAGGGTGTTATTACAGTACGGCAACCGCTTAAAATATTGGTTTTGTAAGTCAAAAATTTACAACTAATCCAGCTTTTTTAGGCTAAGTAGCTGGTTCATAGCTTATATTTACATCACCAATTATACATACCCATACACATGATGAAAAAAATTTACCGGGCATGCTCATGCTATTGGTAAGCAGTGCCTGTTTTTATAAAACTCATTTGGTGCATACCGAAACCAATTTACAATAGCTGCAAAACAGGTAAAACCAGGTCACAACTGGCCGGTAAGGTGGGGCAACGTGGGCGAAGAAAAAGAGATTATAGTCTACTCAAAATGCAAGCAGGCCGAACTATTAGTGAACGGCAAAAGCTACGGCATAAAAAAGCGTAATAGCCAGGATTTTCCAGCCGCGGGTTTACGCTGGAAAGTTGTTTTAAACGAGAGTAACAACACGATTAAGGTCGTCGCTAAAAAAGAGAAGTCATTTATTACCACTGAAATTACCCAGGCTTACCAAACACAAAAATGGGGCAAAACGGCCGAGGTTATCTTAGAACAAACAGAGGAAAAAAACTGGTTTGATTACCGCACAAGTCAAACTGGTAGATAGCAACAATATACCATGTTTGGATCCTGCCAACTGGATTAACTTCGGTTTACAAGGTGATGGACTGATGCTGAACGATTTGGGTACCTCCAACGGATGGCGAAAAATGCAGGCTTACAATGGCCGGGCTATTATTAAGATTGACACTCAAAAAGTAAAAAGTATTTTAAGCGTAAAATCGCCCGGATTATCAACTGTATTCTTAAATTTAGCGGGTAAATAATTTACTAACCTATATACAAAATAATGAGTTTAGAACAAACATGGCGCTGGTACGGTCCTAACGATCCGGTTTCGTTAGCTGATGTTAGGCAGGCCGGTGCTACAGGCGTGGTTTCGGCCCTGCATCATATTGCTAACGGGCAAGTTTGGCCGATGGAAGAGATCAAAAAAAGACAGGCTATTATTGCAGAAGCCGGCTTAACCTGGTCTGTTGTGGAAAGCGTACCCGTGCATGAAGATATAAAGAAACGCACAGGAAATTATGCCGGGTATATTGAAAACTATAAGCAAACACTTTTAAATTTAGGCGAATGCGGAATAGATATTGTGTGCTACAACTTTATGCCCATATTGGATTGGACCCGCACCGACCTGGATTACCAACTGCCCGATGGCTCAACGGCTCTGCGTTTTGATGTAACCGCCTTTGCCGCGTTCGAGCTGTACTTACTAAACCGTCCGGGTGCTGAGGAAACCTATACCGCTCAACAAAAAGAGGTTGCCAAAGCCTACTTGGCAGGGATGACGGACGAGGACAAGAAACTGCTGATTAAAAACATTATAGCCGGTTTACCAGGTTCGGAAGAAGGTTATACGGTTGAGCAATTTTTAGAGATCCTGGCTTCTTATAATCATGTGAACGATGATGCATTAAAAGCTAACCTTTATTACTTCTTAGAGCAGGTGATCCCTTCGGCAGAGCAAGCCGGCGTATTGATGTGCATTCACCCTGATGACCCGCCGTACCCTATTTTAGGTTTGCCGCGCGTGGTAAGTACCGAAGCCGATATTCATGATCTGTACAAAGCGGTAGATAGTTACCATAATGGCCTAACCTATTGCACGGGTTCGTTCGGCGTACGTGCCGATAATGATCTGGCTGGCATGGTTGAACGTTTAGGCCACCGCATTCACTTTATTCACCTTCGCGCTACCAAGCGCGATGAATTAGGCAACTTTCACGAAGCTGACCATTTAGATGGTGATGTAGATATGTTTGCGGTAATGAAAGCTTTAGTAGCCGAACAGGAACGCCGCAAAGCTGCAGGTGAAAAACACCTGCGCATGCCTTTCCGCCCCGATCACGGCCACAAAATGCTCGACGATCTGCATAAAAAAACTAACCCGGGCTACTCGGCTATTGGCCGTTTAAGAGGTTTAGCCGAATTAAGGGGATTAGAATTAGGAATAAGAGGCTTTATGAAAGCTTAAATATTATCACACAACTGCGGATCATTACATATACCGCTTAATGATCCGCAGTTGATGTGTATGCTTTTTAAACTCTTCCGAATAAATACCCTGGCCATCAATATGGTCTATTTTTACTTTGCCCGATGCATGTATAATCTGCTCATTATTGAGCATAATACCTACATGAATAATGCGGCCTTCGGCATTATCGAAAAACGCCAGATCGCCCGGTTTTGCCGCGGGTAAAAAATCTACCACCTCACCTTGCTCTGCCTGCTGGCTTGCATCTCTGTTTATTGTGATGCCATGCTGCTTAAACACCGTTTGTGCAAAACCCGAACAGTCGATACCGAAATGCGTGCGGCCACCCCATAAATAAGGCGTGTTTAAATAAGTTTTAGCTGTTGCAATAAGATCGCTTGCAGGTTCACCGGCATCATTCAAACCAAACACATCATTGTTGATCCAGCTGCTGCCATTTTCATAAAAAGGCAAAGTACTGCCAGCCGGTAAATAGAGCAGGCTATTATCGGCTTGCTTATTAACCAATGTCACAGGCTGGGTAGTTAAGGTCCGTTTATCTTCCTGTATAGTCAAATAATCTTCTTCATTTAAAGCAGAAACCTGTACATTACTAATCCACCCTTCGTATTTATCATAGGTAGTTTTAACCTTTATCCACTTTTCCTGCCACTCCGTAATTTCATAAGTTTCACCAAAAAGCAACTGCGAAACCATTTCACCACTTTCACGCGGTTCGGCCCTAAGGGGTATAATTGCTAATGTGCTAATGCCGTATTCCATGCTACTAAGTTATAATTACTTAAGTAAAACAAAAAAGGGACGCTCACGCATCCCTTTATAAATTTTTTATACCAATAGAAAGGATTACCCTTCCATGTGCAGCCATTCTTTCTTGGCTATCAACTCTTCTTTGGTTTCGCGTACGTTCTCATCGTCTACACAGCAATCTACCGGGCAAACGGCAGCGCACTGCGGCTCATCATGAAAGCCTACACACTCGGTACATTTATCGGGAACGATGTAATAAATATCATCGGAAATTGCGGCTTGTGACTCGTCGGCATTTAAAGTATTGCCATCACCAAAATCAATAATTCCCTTTAATTCAGTACCATCCGAAAAACGCCAGGCAGCGCCGGCATCGTAAATAGCGTTATTGGGGCATTCGGGCTCACATGCTCCGCAATTAATACATTCGTCTGTAATTATAATTGCCATATATCTGTATCTCTATTGTATTATATTCTGATTAACTTTGCGCCTTTGTAAGAAGCTTGCAAATATAACAAAAAAAACCTTTATAGGTTTCCACTTCCCTACTGTATATATGTCAGTTTTAAGTAAATCATATTTAATCCAAATAATAGCTGAGTTAGGCCACCGTTTACTCAATCCAAGCCCAACACTGCAACAACTTATACAAGGCGAAAGCAATTATAATGCCTGGTTTACACCCGAAAGTGTGCAACAGGCGGTAACGGCAACCGGCCTTTCGCTTACAGAAGAGAACTTAACGAAGTGGCTGGATAAGTATGACCTACCCAATCACGCCCCTAAAAGGGTGGGTTTAATACTGGCAGGCAATATCCCGATGGTTGGTTTTCATGATGTGCTTAGCGTTTTAGTAAGCGGAAACATTGCCCTCATTAAAGCATCAACACAAGACGCCCGCTTAATTAAGCATGTGCTGCAATTACTGATTGATATAGAACCCGAAATTGCAAACCGCTACCAATTTATAGAACGGTTAGAAGGTTTTGATGCGGTAATAGCCACCGGCAGCAATAACAGTTCCCGTTATTTCGACTATTATTTTAGCAAGGTGCCCAACATCATCCGTAAAAACCGTAACAGCGTGGCCGTACTAACCGGCGAGGAAACGACGGAACAATTGCACTTGTTAGGTAAAGATATATTTGATTATTATGGCCTGGGATGCCGCAATGTATCGAAACTGTTGGTTCCTGAAGGTTATGACTTTATACCGTTTTTTGAAGCTATAGAAATTTACCACCCTATTGGCAACCACCATAAATTCCATAACAACTACGATTATAACAAGGCTATATACCTGGTAAACGGCGATAAGCACCTCGATAACGGCTTTTTGCTGGTGAAAGTAGATGAGCGTATGGTATCGCCCCTGGCGGTTTTGTTTTACGAAGAATATCAGGATTTGGCTGCAGCGCAGGATTGGCTTGCCAAACAAAGCGAACAAATTCAGTGTATTGTAAGCACGGCAAATTTACAGGTGAATAACCAGGTAGTTGGTTTTGGCCAAAGTCAGCAACCGGCGCTTTGGGATTATGCCGATGGAATTGATACGATGCAATTCTTGACTAATCTTTAATTTTACGTATTTTTGAAGGGCATGTATATTATCAAAGTAAAAGGCGTTGCCAAAATACCCGACTATGTACAACTGCGCGACGAGCAGTTTACCCTGCTGGCTTATTTTAGGGTAGACAGGCCCGATAAATCGCTGGATAAGGTTGGCCTGGCCGACAAAACCGAGTATATTATGGGGTTGATTAAAGACCTGCCCTTCGGACAAATTTTAAAACTTGAACTGTAACAACAAATGATAGGTAACTCCATTATAAAACTGCAAGGCGTTGACATTTTTCAACAAAAACACCTGGTATTATCAGACGTGAACCTGCATATTGATAAAGGTGATTTTGTTTGGTTAATTGGCCAAACCGGCTCGGGTAAAAGCAGTTTGCTGAAAGTGATATACGGAGACCTAAACATTAATACCGGCCAGGCACATGCCGGAGGTTATGATCTGAACAAGTTACCAAGTCGTGATGTACCTTATTTACGTCGTAAATTGGGCATCGTTTTTCAGGATTTTCAATTGTTGACCGACCGTACCGTTGAGCAAAACTTGCTTTTTGTGATGAAGGCCACCGGTTGGAAAGATAAAACCTTGATTGCCGAACGCATTCGCGATGTGCTGGAAAAAGTGGGTTTGCGTTCCAAGATCAAGAAAATGCCTCATGAGCTTTCGGGTGGTGAGCAGCAGCGTGTGGTTATTGCCCGTGCCTTATTAAATGATCCTGAAATTATTTTGGCCGATGAGCCTACCGGTAACCTGGATCAGGACACTTCCGAAGAAATTGTGATGCTGCTGAAACAGATCAGCCTTGCGGGTACTGCCGTTGTGGTAGCCACGCACGATTACCATATTATCCGCACATTTCCGTCGCGCATTATTAAATGCGAATCGGGAAAGGTGCTGGAAGATGTACAGATAGCGTAAAACTACAGAATCAAGAAGTTAGAGTCAAGAATCAAGATGCAATTGGCTCATGGTTCATAGTAGAAGGTTGTTTTTGTTATGAACCATCATCTACGAACCATGAAGTATCTGACAACTGAATACTGCCAACTGACAACTCTCTAAAGCCAACTCTACCTGTTTATTTACCCTCATACTGACAGCCTGACCGCTTTAAGGTCGTGGCAAGGTACTTGATTTGCAACATAATCATGAACTTTAAAGACATGTTTAACAAGAATAAAAAGCAAGACACACCCACAACAGAAGATATAAACGAAGTGAATACGGAGAATACTACCCCCGAAGAGCAGGCAGAAAACCCTTTGGCAGACGAATTGAATGTTAGTGCCGAAGTTGAAGAAACACCGGTAAACGAGGTATCGGCTGAAGTAAAGCTGAAAGAAGATCTGGCATTGGCTAACGATAAATACTTACGCCTTTATGCCGAATTTGATAATTATAAACGCCGTACTACCAAAGAACGTGTTGACCTTTTGCAAACTGCCGGTAAGGAAGTAATTGTATCGATGCTGACCGTGCTGGATGATTTTGAACGTGCTGCTAAAGCCATGGAAACTTCTACCGATGTTAACGCGGTTAAAGAAGGTGTGGCGCTGGTACAATCGAAACTTAAAAGTATTTTAACTCAAAAAGGTTTAAAAGAAATGGAAACCAAAGGCACCACCTTTGATGCCGATATACACGAGGCTATCACCAGCATACCCGCACCTACCACTGACCTTAAAGGCAAAGTGGTTGACGAGTTGGAAAAAGGTTACTACCTGAACGATAAGGTGGTACGTTTTGCAAAAGTGATTGTTGGAGCTTAAATTTTGGTGATTAGTTGATTAGTAAGTTGTTGATTAGTTTTATAATGTTGATATATACTGCGGGAGAACCAGTTAACCAATCAACTACTTAAATTAATCAATTACTTGCACACAATACAAGAAAATGGCAAAAAGAGATTATTACGATATACTGGGTGTGTCGCGCGGTGCGAGTGAAGATGAGATCAAGAAAGCTTACCGCAAAATGGCGATCAAGTATCACCCGGATAAAAACCCTGGTGACGCGGCTGCTGAAGAAAGCTTTAAAGAAGCAGCTGAAGCCTACGAGGTTTTAAGTAAGCCCGATAAACGTCAGCGTTACGACCAGTTTGGTCATGCTGCTAACGCTTCTTCACCTAATGGTGGTGGCGGTTACGGCGGTCAGGGTATGAATATGGACGATATATTCAGCCAGTTTGGCGATATTTTCGGCGGTGCAGGCGGCGGTAGTCCGTTTGAAGGTTTCTTTGGCGGCGGCGGCGGCCGTCAGCAAGGTGGTGGCCGCAGGGTAGCCCGCGGCAGCAACCTGCGCATTAAAGTGCGTTTAACCTTAGAAGAAATTGCTAACGGTGTTGAAAAAAAGATCAAGGTAAATAAACAGGTATTATGCGGTACTTGCGATGGTACCGGTGCTAAAGATAAATCGTCTTTCAGTACTTGTAAAACCTGCGGTGGCTCGGGTGCGGTGCGCAGGGTAACCAATACTATACTGGGCCAGATGCAAACTACCAGCACCTGCCCTACCTGTAACGGTGAAGGCAGTACCATTACCGCTAAATGTACGGTTTGCCACGGCGATGGTGTAGTGCGTGGCGAAGAAACCATTAGCATTAATATACCAGCCGGTGTAAGTGAAGGTATGCAATTGAGCATGAGCGGAAAAGGTAACGCAGCCCCTCGTGGTGGCATGCCGGGCGACCTGATCATCCTGATTGAAGAGATACCACACGAAACCTTAAAGCGCGATGGTAACAATGTGATCTACGATATGCACGTAAACTTTGTGGATGCCGCTTTAGGTACCAGTATTGAAGTACCTACCATTGATGGCAAAGCCAAAATAAAAATTGAGCCGGGTACCCAGGGCGGTAAAATATTACGCCTGAAAGGTAAAGGTGTGCCAGAGGTTAATTCATATCATCGTGGTGACCAATTGGTTCACATTAATATCTGGACACCAAAAGCCTTGAGTCGCGAAGAACGCGACATGCTGGAGAAACTGCAAAGCTCTCCTAACTTTAAACCAAGTCCGGGTAAAAACGAAAAAAGTTTCTTTGAACGGATGAAGGAATACTTTGAATAAGTAAGTTGATTATATTGATTAGAGCCTGGAAGCGTGATGTTTTCAGGCTTTTTTGCGTTATTATATATACTTTTACAATCCCAAAAAAATCAGTTAAATGAAATTGCCTTCAAGCTCTGCCATTGTTATGCTTATATGCGGTATTATGTTATTTAATATCAGTATGGCAATTGCTGCATTAAACTTTTTTGGTTTTAATCAATACTACTTTTTAATTCAGCCGCTTTACACTTTTTCTACAGTATTATATTTCGTTGAGTTAGTACTAATGTCTTACTTGTTGTTGCTGACCAACGATCCGATCAGAGCATTCTCCTATTTTTTTTATACGATCATAGGTATAGTAAGCACTTTGGTTTTTACCCTTTTCCCTAATAAAACATCGCTGTTTCCTATTATGGGTGCTATAAATATGATTAGCCTGGTCAACATTGTTGTCCAGTCGTTTTTGATCAGGAACACGCATTTATCTACACCGTACATCATATTTACCTTTACTACAGCAATAATTGTGGGCTTTAAAATGATGATGCCTTATTTGGCGCATACATTATATCTACCCATAGCTGAAATTGGAAAGTACACCTCAGTTACAGACCTGATATCATCTGGCGTTATGCTATACCTGGTGATCAAAATTTATATGTTGTCTAAATATGAAGCGAAGGTGGGATAGTATGGGTATTGTGGTTTGTTCTGTAACGGATCGAAATAGCTTAAAACATTATGGTTGTTCCTTATTTTCACTTAAAATTATCATTAATTGAATCCTTAAGTCCTTTTATAATACTCTTCAGTACTTTATCTTGATCAGTTAGAGAAATATTCTCATTATAAAATTTATACACCTCGACGTCATTGACATCGGTGATAGAATATTCTTGTTCCTCAAAATCTATAGATAGGTTATGCGACACATTAAACACATTATCTGGATTTTTAAACAAAGATAAACTGATGGTAACGTATATTGATAAAATTTTAACTCCTGACGATATTTGCTCTCTAATATTTTCATAAATTTTTATTTCATTATGTTGCATAATATTATAGTATCCATGTCCTGACCAGATTGATGGCGTAGGCTCACAGTACATTGTTACAACATCAAAAAATTCAGTAAAAACTGTCAACTTGCTTACAAGCCTATCAAAAAATGGGAATATATTATTTAACAAAACGTGATTAATCTCCTCTGCGGTAACCTTCTTTTTAGGAACCACCTTGGACTTCAATTCCATTCTAAATAATGCGATTTCTTTATCAATATCTTCAGCCTCATCAATATCACCTCCATCAATTACTTTAATATAAAGCTGTAATGAACGCTCCACCCGCTCAATAATATATTCAACAAAAGGCCATAGCTCTCCTACATCTGCCCTGCTCAACAAAGCATAGTACTCTTCCTTGTTATCAGATTTAATAACCGCCACCGGATAGCCGCTTCGCATCAATATCAAGTTTATCAATATTCTCGACATGCGACCGTTTCCATCGTCAAACGGGTGAATAGCCACAAAACGATGATGAAATAAGGCAGCCGTAACTATAGGGTGAATCTCCGGGTTATTCGTGGCTTCATTATACCAATCCATTAGCTCCTGCATTTTAGCCGGTGTTTCTTCGGGCAATGCGTAGTAATGAATTGTACCTGTAATCGTTTGTACATGGTTTGGAGAGGTTTTATACTCACCTACGGTTATCATTTTGGTTGTTGGTGTACCATCAGCAGTTTGAGCGGGTGCTTTGTGTGGCTCTCCCAATATCACCTTATGCAATCCTCTAATGTCTGCCTCGTTTAATGGCCGTTCATCCTGAACCATAGTCAACAGAAAATCAATGGCTTGGTTGTGTCCCTGTATGTCTAAATGATCTTTTAGGGGTTTGCCTTTGGCGGTAATGCCATGCATTAACAGTGCCGTGGTTTCGCCATAACTTAGCTTATTACCTTCAATGGCATTCGAGTTATAGTTCCAGTCTAAACGTAGCTTTTGCATCACCCTGCCCTCAATATCTGGAGGTAAAGGGCGCATGTCGTCTATCTTTTTTTTCAGGGCATCAACCTGTTTAAAAGCATCTGCCTTGCTAAACTCCAGTTCCAGTTTCAGGTTCATGTTTTAAAGATATAAATTAACTTGCTGTTGTAATAAAATCGTCTTTTTATTATCTAAAAATAAAACACTAAATTATGGCACTTAAACTCCCCAACCTATGCTTAGTATCCGCAACATTGTAAAGCAATACGCCGGTCATACGGCGTTGAGCGATGTGAGCCTGGAAGTTAGCAGCGGACAGATATTTGGCCTCTTAGGTCCAAATGGTGCCGGCAAAACTTCGCTCATTCGTATCATCAACCAAATTACCGCCCCCGATTCGGGCGAGATCTATTTCGACGGTACCAAGCTCAACCAATCGCACATTGAGCGCATTGGCTATATGCCCGAAGAACGAGGTTTGTACAAAAAGATGGCTATTGGCGAACAGATCGTTTACCTGGCCCGTCTGAAAGGGCTAAGCCATGCCGAAGCTACCAAACGTATTAAATACTGGTTCGAAAAATTGCAGATTCAGGATTGGTGGGACAAAAAGGTTGAAGAACTCTCAAAAGGGATGCAGCAAAAAGCCCAATTTGTGGCCACTGTACTGCATGAACCTGATCTGATCATCCTTGATGAACCTTTCAGCGGTTTCGACCCTGTTAACGCTGAACTAATTAAAGACGAGATCCTGGAACTTAACCGCAAAGGTGCTACAATCCTGTTTTCTACCCACCGCATGGAGTCGGTTGAGGAATTGTGTAATTCTATCGCACTCATCCATAAATCGCATAAAATATTAGATGGCAGGGTGAAAGATATTCGCAATTCATACCGTGATCATACTTATTTAATAGAATACACCGGCGCCAAGCTTAACTTTAATGGCTCGCAGCCTTTTATCCTGCTTAATGAAACAGCCAGCGATGAGGGTTACACCATCCGCCTTAAATTAAATGAGGGAGGTACCACCAACGAGGTGCTGCAATACCTTATTCCGCAGGTAAGTATAAGTAACCTGCAAGAGGTTATTCCAAGCGTTAACGAAATTTTTATTCAGAAAGTAAATCAAATCGGCTAAACCATCATGAACAAAGTTTTACTTATTATACAAAGAGAGTACCTATCGCGGGTACGTAAAAAGGCATTTTTAGTTACCGTTTTCCTGGTGCCAACATTGCTGCTGGGCATGTACGCCGTCATGTACCTCATTTATAAAAACAGCAGCGAGCTTAACGCCACGCACGTAGTGAAAGTAATTGATGAAAGCGGAAAGTTTGCAGGTAAATTTCACGATAAAAAGAAAATTCATTTCCAAAGCCTTAACCAGCCATTACCTTTAGCTAAAAAAGACCTGAAAAAGCATGAAGATGATATTTTGCTATTTATCCCAAAAGTGTATTCATCGGCCAAATCTGTACAGGTATTTTCTGAAAAGAAACCTAACATTACGCTTTCTATGGAAATAGAACGGCAAATGAACGAGATAGCTACCAATAATAATATGGTAGCCCGTGGAATAGATACGGCGCAACTACGTAACATACGCAGCGACATATCGATCAGTTCTAAAGAAGTGACGGATAGTGGCGACAAGGAATCGAACGTGGGGGCATTATATGCCGTTGGCGTGGCCGGTGCAGTACTCATTTATTTGTCGTTGTTTATATACGGGGCACAAGTAATGCGTGGCGTAATTGAAGAAAAAACCAATCGTATTATCGAAGTAATTGTATCATCGGTTAAGCCTTTTCAACTAATGCTGGGCAAAATTATTGGTGTGGCACTGGTTAGTTTAACCCAATTTATGGCCTGGATCATACTATCGGTAGCGGTTAGTTTTATTGCCAACAAATACTTCAACGCCCCTCAAAGCCCCATTTTAGGTATGCTGGATGGTTTAAAGAATGTACCGTTCGCTTATATTATCAGCTGTTTCCTGTTCTACTTCTTAACCGGTTTTTTACTATACAGTGCATTATTTGCGGCGGTAGGTTCGGCAGTTGATAGTGAGAGCGAAACACAGCAGTTTATGTTTCCTATCACCATGCCATTACTATTTACATACTTGATTTCGGTAAGTTTTCTGGCTCAAAACCCAGATAGTTCACTGGCGTTCTGGTTATCGGTAGTTCCGTTTACGGCGCCTGTAGCTATGATGGTTCGTTTACCGTTCGATCCACCGGGCTGGCAACTGGCCATATCCATGTGTATGATGGTAATCGGCTTTATTTTTACTACCTGGGTAGCCTCGCGTATATACCGTGTGGGTATATTAATGTACGGCAAAAAAGCCAGCTATAGCGAGTTGGTTAAATGGTTTTTTTATAAAGAGTAAACACCGCTCCAGCCCCCTAAAGGGTGAGCATTAAAACAAATTATATTAAGCCTTCCCTAAAAAAGAAGGCTTAAAACATTTTAACCGTTTTGTGCCTTTAAGCAATATGTTATCAACCAGTACTACTCCCCTTTTAGGGGGCCGGGGGCCTGTAGCTCGTGTTGCCGTTATGGATCTTGGCACAAACACCTTCCATTTATTAATTGCCGAACCCGATAGCGAAAACTTTTTTAAAGAAATATTGCACGAGCACGTAGGCGTAAAATTGGGTGAAGGCGGCATTAATGAGGGAACTATTAAGCCTGACGCTTATAAAAGAGGCATGGATACGCTGGTTAACTTTAGCCAGTTTATAGATCAGCACCAGGTTACAAAGGTGAAAGCCATTGCTACATCGGCTATGCGCAGCGCATCCAACGGACAACAATTTATAAACGAGG
The DNA here is from genome assembly GCF_042679325.1 of Mucilaginibacter terrae. Taxonomy (GTDB): domain Bacteria; phylum Bacteroidota; class Bacteroidia; order Sphingobacteriales; family Sphingobacteriaceae; genus Mucilaginibacter; species Mucilaginibacter terrae. Next base: position 50,529 of record NZ_JBHTMJ010000008.1, on the reverse strand, counting down.
TAAAACAACGTACTGGCATAACTATTGAAACTATCAGCGGCTCTATGGAAGCCGGATATATCTATAAAGGTGTAAAAGAATCGGGTTGCCTGCAACAAGCCAATAGCCTGATTATTGATATTGGCGGCGGTAGTGTGGAATTTATTTTAGGTAATCAAGAGCAGATCATATACAAGCGCAGCTTTGAGATTGGTGCCGCACGATTAATGCAAAAATTTCATCAAACAGATCCTATTACGGTTGATAAGGTAGCGGAACTTAAACTCCACCTTGAAGATAGCCTGAACCCGTTGTTTAAAGCTATTCAAAACCAGCCCATACAAAACATGATAGGCTCATCGGGTGCGTTTGAAACTTTTGCCGAACTGGTAGAATTAAATAAGGGTAATATGTTTAATTTAAAGCAAACCAAAACATACCAGTTTGATAAACAAGAACTAATGGATATTACCAACATGCTTATCCACTCCAACCATGAGGAAAGGGCTTTTACTAAAGGAATTATCCCGGTACGGGTAGATATGATCGTGGTGGCCTCGCTACTCACCCAATACCTGGTACATCAGCTTAAAATTAACAGCGTACTTATGTCATCCTATTCGTTAAAGGAAGGGGTGCTGGCGGACTTGTTAAGCCCCTCCCCAGCCCTCCCCGGGAGGGAGGGAGCTATATAAGAGTTCTGTCAAAGGCCTCCCTCCCTGGCAGGATTTAGGACAGGCTTTTTAACCTTAACAACTGCTGGTAAACCTTTTCAGTTGGTAACCCTACCACATTGGTATAAGAACCTTCAATACGTTGAATAGCGGTTATGCCTACCCACTCCTGGATGCCATAAGACCCGGCTTTGTCCATAGGCTGGTATTTTTCTACGTAAGTAGTAATTTCTTCGTCGGTTAGTTTTCGGAAGAATACTTCTGATACATCATGAAACAGGTTATATTCGTGTTTATACAAAATGCATACACCCGTAACCACCTTATGCACTCGCCCTGATAGACGCTTTAACATTTCAATAGCATGAGCCGAGTTTTCGGGTTTGCCTAAGATCAGCCCATCAATACAAACAATCGTATCGGCTGTTAATACAGCTTCGTCGGTCAGGCTGCCATCATAGGCTTTGGCTTTTTTTTCCGCAATATAAACGGCTACTTCCTCGGGCAATAGGTGTTCGGGGTATGATTCATCCACTTCTTTTAGCACTATGCTAAAATCAACATCCATCTGTCGCAAAAGTTCCTGCCTGCGCGGCGATTTGGAAGCAAGGATAATTTTGGGGAATTTTGAGTTCATGGTTCGTAGATGATAGTTCATGGTGTTAAAAAAACTGACTACTTAATTGGCAGTTCCCATGAACAATGAACCATCAACTATGAACCAAAAACTACCAGCTATAAGCTTCGGCACCCATCCATTTACCTTGTATCTTCAGGGTTTTTTCAATTACATCGCGGGCGCAGCCACGGCCACCCGGTAAGGGTGATATATATTCGCAAAGTTCTTTGATCTCTTCAGCAGCATCGGCAGGGCAAACCGGCATGCCTACCTGGCGCATTACTTCCAGATCGGGTATATCATCGCCCATGTACAATACATTCATGGGGCTAATGCCACGTTCGTTGATATATACTTTAAAAGTTTCGGTTTTAACACCCGAACCCAAAAATATATCTTTAATACCCAAACTGTTTAACCGGTGCATGGCAATTTTAGAACGACTGCCCGATATGGCACAAACATTATAGCCACACTTAACAGCCAGCTGTAAAGCATAACCATCTTTGATGTTGAATAACCGGGTTTGTTCGCCCGAATCGTTAACAAACACCGATCCGTCTGTCAATACACCATCCACATCAAAAATAAACGTGGTAATATCTTTAAATTTAGTTAGCAAGGTTTTATAATTATTTTATCAAATTAAACAATTTTAAGAAAATTATTCAACAAATCCTACTAATAACTATTGATTATCACGCCATTCGTACACCCAGGCCGATTGAATCTGTTCCAGGTGACCTTCATTGGCTTCTTCGCGTGTACCTTTAAAATCAGGAATGGATAAAACCCACTCTAACAGGTCGGTAAAGCGGATGCGGTAGATCTTTGATTCGTCAAAATCATCACCAAATTTTTCGTAAAGCCCCATCGCAATGTCTTCGTGGTCGTTCCAGTGAATGGGTAAGGAGAATTTATTGTCGCTCATGTTGTGTTGCGTGTTTTGTGTTTCGAATTACGTGTTCTTATCAATTGCATGAAAACGGGAATTTGATTTTACGAATGCTCTCGTTACTGGTAACCCCGCTCCCCGCAACTTTTAGTGCCCCATAAATTGCGACTGATCGGGTATGGTAACCTCAATGTCGCCGTCAATAATTACACACTGGCAGCCCAGGCGCGAGGTTATACGCGGGTTTACAGCCCGGTCTATAAAATCTTCTTCCTTTTCTGATATTTCCTGGATGTTATCCATTCCTTTGTTTACGTAAACATGGCAGGTACTGCAGCCGCAAACGCCGCCGCAGTTATGCTGCAATTCAATGCCGTTTTCCAGGCAAACATCCAGTACCGATTCGCCTTCAGCTATCGCCAGTTCTACCGGAGCGTGATCCGGTTCCTCAAAGGTTATTTTAACTTTAAAAATGTCCATTTTGGCAAAAGTAACAAAATTACTCAACCCTGTGTTTACCTTTGCCCCATTTTGATGATAGCCTGACTTAACAGCACGTAAATCTCTTTTAAATCCGGCTCGTTTTGCAACAAGTTCAAATGCGCAGCCATCGTTTTTTCATCACCACGTGTAGCCGGTCCGGTTTGCACATCGGCAGGCATTCGGTGTTCTACCTTTTGGGCGGTTTCGGCTATCAGCGGACGAAGTAGGTTGAAATCGAGGTTATGTTGGGCCAAAAGCTGCTGCGCAGCATGGTATAAGTAATTAGGGAAGTTACAGGCAAACACCCCCGAAAGATGCAATATTTTGCGTTGATCCGAATTAACTATGCTTACCTTATTGCTGATGGTTTGCGCCAGTTGTATCAATTCGATAGTTAGGTCTTCATACGCACCTTCTATACACAGCGGTACCTTTCTGAAATAAATTTCCTTATTTTTGCTGAAGGTTTGTAACGGATAGAAAACTCCTGCCTGATCAGTATATTTTAATAGTACCTGTAATGCTGCAGCACCCGAAGTATGCACTATAGGTTTTTGATGAACGGCTAATGCAGCTGCCATACTATCAATGGCATCATCATTTACGCTGATGATGAACAAATCCGTATCGGGCGTAATTTGCCACAAGTCAGCAGTAGGTTCGGCCTTAATATGATAAGCCAGCAAAGCGGCGTTTTGCGCACCGCGACTATAAACCTGAACAATTTGATGGCCTGCATTTTTAAGGGCTGCCCCTAAATGAGTAGCTACATTGCCCGAACCGATGAGTGTGATACGCATGTATAATTAAAACCTTAAAAATACGAGTTAGTTTGGTGATTAATTTATACTTTGATAAACTCGATCTACTATATCAAACATTCAAATCAATAGCTTCCTTTTCCGACCATTGTAAAGACTCGGGCAATTCGGCTTTACTAAACTCAATATGTAATACCCTCCTGCGTTTATTGCCCGTGCTGCGGTTTGAGGCATGTAATAGTAATGGCCGCATGATCATGACACCACCTTGCGGTACAACACATACATCTTCCTGTTCTACCCGCCAGTCAATGTTTTCGGCACGATACATACCTTTGACATTTGAGCCAGGTATAACCTTTAAGGCACCGTTCGTTTCATTCGTATCATCTAAATGAATACGGATGGTGAAATTATTTTGCAGGATATTGATTGGCGGTTGCACGGCAAACTGATTTTGTTTAACCGTCCACGGGCCAAAACCGGGCAGATCGATTTTCCGGTCGACCGATACAGTCAGATCCTGGTGATAAGCTACAAACCAGTTCGACTTTTCAGGTTTATCAAAGTAAATAGATTTTACTACGAAATATTTGTTACCAAGCAATTCAGTAACAATCAGCTTTAGTTTCTTCGTAAATATTAGCAGCTTTAGTTCAGGTAATTCTTAAAAAAACTGCCTTATGGCAAATAAGTCATCCGTTTTACGAAAGGTGGCTTTTGAGGTATCGGCTTTATTAATAGCATCAATTATGGCTTCCACCTCTGCCCCATCATAAATATGGCTGATAACGGTATAACCTTTATCAGCCATGTTTTGTAAATGGAGCGCCTTATTCACTAAACCAGGTTTTTGTTTTTTCCTTTAAGTACGGGTGCATTAACACGTTGTGTACTGATCTGCAATTCTTTATTCCGTCTAAATATCGACATTAGGAAACCGATCACCATAATAATGGTACCCGACCAAAAGAAGTTGATATAAGGGAAATTAATAGCACGCATTACAATATATGCCTTTTTACTTTCGGGCTGCTGATATACGGTGATCTCAAACTTGTTTTTATCGGGAATTATTTTGGAGAAACGCAGTTTTAAACCGGCATCGTTAACCTTGCGGGCAAAATCGAAACTGTTACCATCTTTGATCATAAACACGGGCTCAGCCTTATATTTAATATCGTGCGATACGATTTCAAGTTCGGCACCTACGGCCACATCATTTTTGTTTAATGGAATGTTCTGCAGCTTAGGCTCCTTGTTCAAGCCTCGTAAGATGATGTAGCCCTCACGATAACGGATGGTATCGCCTAAGCCAACCTCATATAAAATAGGTGGTTCGTAGTTCTTATCGTCACCGCTGCCCTCGTGATCATGACCTGCCTCGGTAGATCCAGCTTCCAGGTTTTCTTCTTCCTTTATAGGCGCAGCTGTAATGTGGGTATAAAGGTCATGCAACAAGTAATGTTTAGTATCGGGCGATGAAACCAGCCCCATTTTAGCATTGGCCTGCGAATTAGGCTTTAATACGAACTGCTCGGTAATTTTACCGGCAGCATCATATTTCTTGTAATCAACCTTAAAGTAATGGTTAGGTGCAACCAGCGAATCGCCTATGTAGGTCACCTTATAATCGCCCATTTGCACCGGCTGATTTTTATACAACATGATATTCTCGCGGGCATCAGCAGCTTTTTCAAACCCTTTAACCTCAATAATACCTTTATCGTTTTGCGATACTACTTTACTGGTACCGGCCGCAATTAAAGCGCCAACCAACAGCAGGGCAAAACCTATATGTGCTACCGCCGATCCGGCCAGTTTTAATTTACCTTTAAGCGCATCGGCTAATACTTTAGCATTAGCCAAAATACCGTAAATAGCACCGAACATAGCCAGCGTAAATACCAGTTTGAGTTTGTATAAACCGGTTGTATAAACCACAATGCCGGTAAGCAAAGCAGCAAATACCAGGTATAATACGGTGGTGATGAAAAAACGGGTAGTATCGGTTTTTTTATATTTTAAAAATTGGGTAAAACCTAAAAACAGGGTTACCACAAAGGCAAAACCAGCCTGGAAAATATTATACAGCGTAACCGGGTTGGTTGGTGGCGCCACATTGGTTTTAAACATGGCGTTCCAAACCGGCAAGGATGTAACCACCACTAACTGAAGGCACGATAAAGCCAGGAATGCCGACCCTACGAACATCCAGAATTCACGGGAATAGGTTTCTTCTTCTTTTTTATTAATCGGCAATTCTTTCCAGCGCCATACCAGTAAGCCTATGGTGATAGCTAAAAACACCAATACATCTATCACCAGGTGCCAAAACATACCCAAATCGGTGAAGGCATGCACCGATGTTTCGCCCAGGATACCGCTACGGGTCATGAAGGATGCGTAGAGCACCAGCACAAAGCTTAGCAGCGTTAGCAGCGTAGCAGTAAAGTAGGAATGACCGGAGTTCTTGTACACAATCATTACGTGTACTGCGGCAATCAGTACCAGCCAGGGAATAAGTGAGGCATTTTCTACTGGGTCCCAGTTCCAGAAACCACCGAAGTTTAACGACTCATAAGCCCAAAACGAACCCATGATAATACCGGTGCCCAATATCATTACGGCAAACAGCGCGTAAGGTATGGCCGCGGCTATCCATTCTTTATAACGGCGCTGCCACAAGCCGGCCACCGCGTAAGCAAACGGAATGATCATAGAGGCGAAGCCCAGGAATAAGGTTGGCGGGTGAATTACCATCCAGTAGTTTTGTAATAGTGGGTTAAGGCCGTTGCCGTCCTTCACATAATCCATATAATTAGCCTGCTGGAAAATAGGTCCCTCTATAGCATCGCGCAGAAAAATAAACGGTGAACTACCTAAACGAGCACTCAGAATATTCACTCCAATAAGCATAGAGCTTAATAATACCTGCGATAAACTGATGACCACCATTACCGGGCGTTCCCACGATTTGGCTTTCCAGATGAGTATATTGCCTAATACGGCCTGCCAGAAAGTCCATAACCAAAAACTACCCTCCTGCCCCTCCCAATAACTGGAAATAATATAATATACCGGCAATGTGCGCGATGAGTGTGCCCAGGCATAATGGTATTCAAACAGGTGATTGTAAATAATATAAAAAAGGCAGCAACCAATAGCAACAACCGAAAACGTATTTACAAAAAAGCTCAGCCTTCCTAAACGAAACCACGACTTATCGAGCTTATTGGTTTGGGTGGTAGCAAAGTAATAACTGATGGTAGAAAGCAACGCCGAACCAAAGGAAAGTATAACAAAAAACTGTCCCAGGTGCCCCGGCATAAGGTGCTCCCCTTTAAAAACTGTATCCATTAAAAGATTTATATGTTGGCCTGCTTGTTTGCAGTAACCTCGGTTGTTTCTAATTTATCCTGCGTGTATTTCGACGGGCATTTCATCAGTATTTTCGATGCATGAAACTCTTTGCCACGCATTTGGCCGGTTAACACAATTTGTTCCGACCGTTCAAAATCCTGCGGTTTAGTGCCGGTGAAAACCACTTTACATTCTTCGCCCTTGTTATCGAGCATGTAAAATGAAAAGTAATTGGCATCCTTGGTCGGCTCGTAGTAAAGCGCCTTCCCCTTGTTTAAATGACCAACTATGTGCAACTCGCTTTCGGTTTGCTCGGCATCGTTAAAAGAGCCGTAAGTACTTGTAGTTGAGTAGGTGCTGATAATAACCGCTATGGCAATAGCAATTACGATTATACCTAATATAGAGCTTTTTTTCATGAAGAAATTACCTGCTGTAAATCAATTTACAAAAATACAAAACGTAGAGCTAATACACTTTATTACAACAGATATATGTTATTTAGAATTGTTCTTAACGAAAGTGAAGGGATAAAGGTGAAAGGTTAAAGGATTAAGATAAAACACGTTTATACACTTTAAACAGTATGTAACCGATAAAAAGTTATATTTGATAGCACCATTTACAACCTGACTGCTTTGAAATATAGTTTACTTATAGTCTTTGTTACCACTTTATTTTCTGCCGCATGGGCCAAACCGCAAGCGGCCGAGGTTCCCGATACCGTGCGGACAGGTATTTACATCAATAGCGTACACGATATTAATTTTAAAGACAAGGAATATACGTTAAGTGTGTGGCTTTGGCTGAAATATAAAAACAAGGATTTCGACTTTGTAAAAAACCTGGAAGTACCGCAAGCCAAATCAGTAGACAAATCTTTTTCCACCATTGATACCAGCGATGGTAAAGTGTACCTGCTCATGAAGCTGCAATGTGTAATGAAAGATACCTGGGCAATTGATAACTTCCCTTTCGATAGGCAAAAGCTGCGGTTCTCCATAGAGAATTCGCAATTCGATTCCAAATCGTTAGTGTTTGTGGCCGATACGCTGGGCAAACATTTTGATCCGCGTTTTACCCTGCGGGGATGGCGTATTGATAGCCTGGATATTACTACCGGCATTAAAGCGTACGAAACTACTTTTGGCGATGAAAGCCTACAAAAACCTCACACCGAGTACAGCAACTTCAAATTTAAAATGGTAATCAACCGCGATGCCATAGGCTTGTTTTGGAAGATGTTCCTGGGCATGTATGTAGCGTTTTTAATAGCCTACATGTGTTTTTACATCCATACCGATAGTATAGACTCGAGGTTTGGTTTGAGCGTGGGTGCCCTGTTCGCGGTAATTGGTAACAAATACATCATCGATTCTTCCCTGCCCGAATCTACCTCCTTTACATTGGTTGACACGCTGCATGGCATTACATTATTATTTATTTTAACCATTATTGTTTCTACCTCTTATACCCTGCTATTAATTAAGCGCGAAAAATTAGACAAAGCCAAAAGGTTTGATTTTATAAGCGCGCAGGTGCTGCTGGCCTGCTACCTGTTACTGAATGCTTACTTTATTTATACGGCTAATCAGGCTTAAACTTTCGCAAGTGTTCACGATGATAGTGCAGTTTCATGCTCGCAAAACTTAAAAAAGCCTCATTCTTCCACGTTTAATTAGATTTTTTTCGTATTTAAACCTCGAATATTGTCTCAAAATCAACCCAAAAGTGTTCACAAGTAAACGCTTTTGAACGGTTATTAAACACTATTGTGAACGGTTTCAGAGCTTTTAGGCAGACTGAATCTGTGAGTATAGTGGCGCGTGATTTGGAGACTATGATATGAAATTTCTTTCCCAAATCATCCAATTAGCAGCTAACATTGACTTTTCATACAATAAACTTTTATCAATACTATTTTGTAAATTCGTTGTTATGAACCTTTTTAAAAAGGATTTTGAGAGCTACGCATCTAATTGCGTGAACGAAATTTCGATGCTGCAAAATGAATTTATGCAGCTTTACGACATCAATAGTTATGGCGAATGGTATTATGACCACGATATTGGCGCATTTCAGTTTAAAGCAGACCATGGTAAAAATCTCTATTTTAGATACATAGATGTAGGTTCTTTCTCAACTAATACCAATACATGGAACTGGTCTTGGGATAATAGCACCACTCCCCGATTAGTAAAAGCAGGTCTTGAAAAAGTAAGAATATTTGGCGCAACAAATGATTTTGGGCAACTGACCACAGGTTTGATTGAAGGAGACGAATACACCGGCTGGGAAATGACTTCTATATCAGCGAAGTTATTAAGTGCAATAGGAATGTATCGCATTCAGCGAGATCATCTTTTCATCTATTTTATATTTACCCATGAACTTACCCAGGAGCAATACGATGCACTTGAGAATAAGTCTGTTGAGTGTGATGTGCACGAAAAGGGTCAAATAGCGTTTGTTTGCAAGCACTTAATAAGCAAAGAATATCCTGGTTTCCATGAAGCGTTTGAATCCGGTCTCTGTATGGAGGAAAATGATGATTATCAGGCCTGGTGCGACGAATGTGAGAAAGTCAGAATAAACGAGGGTAAGTGGAATGAGGAATCTATGGCTTTTGCGGAAATTAAGATTGTTTGTGACCAATGTTACTTTGAGATCAAGTATAGACAAACTCTGTAGTACTTGGCACCCTTATATATAGTTTGTTGTCAGTATATAACCGTATCAATTAGCCAGCGTGTTACGCGGTTGCTACGTTGCAATCGCTAATAACATGATTTCATATAAAAAATGCCATTCCGTTTTTCGGAATGGCATTCAAATATCAAGTCGTAAATCTTTATTCTTGACTCTATACTCTAAAACCTACGGCCAGATACCTAAGTTTTGGTAGCTCACCGCTATTTTGTTGATAGCGCCTACAAAAGCAGCGGTACGCAGGGTATCAATACCAGGATTGTTCTTGTACGTTTCGCGGATCTCGTGGTAGGAACGGATCATGGTGTCTTCTAAACCAGAATTTACCAGTTCAAGCTCAGATGCGCCTTTAATAATAGTGGAGCGTTGCAGCGGACTTAAAGCCACACCGGTAATGCCTTCTACCATGTTTACCAAGTTCAGGTTAGAGTTTTCCTCAAAACGACGGTTCATACGGCCGAATGATACGTGCGACAGGTTTTTTAACCATTCGAAATAAGATACGGTTACGCCACCGGCGTTGGCATACATATCGGGGATAATCATACCACCGTTGGCGTAAAATGCAGATTCAGCTTCGGGCGTAGTTGGTCCGTTAGCACCTTCGGCAATAATTTTTGCCTGAATGCGGCCTACATTTTCAATAGTGATCTGGTTTTCCAGCGCGGCCGGTACCAGGATGTCGCATGGTTGCTCCAAACCTTCGCCCGAGTTGCTGAACTCTTTAGTAGCACCGGCATAACCTAATATAGAGCCGGTTGCTTTACGGTGCTGAAACACGGCATCAAAATCCAAACCGTCTTCGTTATAAATAGCACCTTCAAATTCGCATAAGCCAACAATGATAGCACCGAACTCTGATAAAAATTTAGCCGAATAGTAACCTACGTTACCTAAGCCCTGTACAATTACCTTTTTACCGCTCAGGCCCGGAGTTAAACCTACACGTTGCATATCCTCAGCCACGCCAACACACTCGCGTACGGCAATAGCCACACCACGTCCGGTAGCTTCTCTACGGCCGGCAATACCGTGCAAAGCAATTGGCTTACCGGTAACGCAACCTAAGGCATCACCCTGGCCAGGGTTCATGGTAGCATAAGTATCGGCAATCCAGCTCATTTCACGTTCGCCCGATCCATAATCAGGAGCAGGTACGTCTATGCTTGGGCCAATAAAGTTTTTTTTAATTAATTCTACCGTGTAACGACGGGTTATGTTCTCTAACTCTTGTACCGTATAGTTTTTAGGGTTAATTTTGATACCGCCTTTAGCACCACCAAACGGAACGTTTACAATAGCACATTTGTACGTCATTAATGCGGCTAAGGCCATCACCTCATCCTCGTTAACCATTTCGCTGTAACGAATACCACCTTTGGTGGGCGACTGGTGATGAGAATGTTCTACGCGCCAGGCATCTATCACTTCAAAGCCATTACCTTTACGTATAGGGAAACGGAAACGGTAAACACTGTTACACGATTTGATCTGATCTAACAAACCGGCATCGTGCTTGGTAAATTGTGCAGCAAAGTCAAAGTTGGTACATACATCGTTAAAGAAATGTGTGTCTTGATCAGCTATGATTATGTTATCCATAATTTATATATTGAGTAAATAATTGGTAAATGTGTACGCTTCAGCTATAGGCGTTCGGTTATTAAGTTGTTGTGTTTATTCGTTATTTTCGCTGCAACAGTTTGCTTTACGTAATTACTGCTAAAACAATGTTATCTAACGATAAATGTTTTAATCCTTGTACTTTTCCAGGCGGGTTAAGCGCCTGTCAATTGTAAATAAATAAATAACCAGGCCTATAAAAACAATAGCTATAGTACCTACCACCACGTAAATTTTACCGGAGCTGCGCATGGTATCGGCCATTTCCACATCCTGGGCAAAAACCGAAATGTAACCAATGAGGAATACCGCCAGGCAAATGAGTCTTTTTATCATCTGTTTACAGGGAATTATTTTTATTTTCTATTAAACGGATACGATAGCGTAAGGTTGCGATCCAAAGCGCAATTAACATCCAGCCAATAAAAGCAGGGTATAATACGGCTCGCATTTCGCTGGTCATATCGTATTTACCAAAGGCCGGATTGCCGCCGTTACCGGGGTGCAAGGAATCGGTCATGCGAGGTAAAATAAACAACAGCACAATCATGATAGGGAAAGCAAAAATATTGTATATGGCCGAGATACGTGCACGTTTTTGCTCTTCATCAATAGCGTTGCGCAATACCAGGTAGGCGCAGTATAACAAAAAAGCTATGGCTGCACTGTTTTGTTTTGGATCGTTGCTCCAGTATTGTCCCCAGGTATAACGTGCCCAAAGCATACCGCTTAGCAGGCCTAAAATGTAGAATATTATACCAGTGTTCACACATTCAATGGCAATGAGGTCATATTCTTCTTTATTGGTGCCTAAATACCTGATGCTATAAAATACCGATACACCAAATACCAGGAACATGGCCATCCACATGGGTACGTGGAAATAAACATTACGGATGGTTTCGTGTAAAATGGGAAGTTCGGGAACGGTGAACAAAAAACCTGCTATCATGGTGTATCCCACCAATAAAACTGCTAAAATTTTCCACCAGGCCTGATATATAAATCTCATACTTATTTTGACGCGCAAAGGTATAACAAATAAATTTTAAATACTATGCATACATAGCATTTGTAAAATTGGCTCTATACTAAAATACCCAATCATCCCGAACTTGTTTCGGGACTCCACAATATATTTAATTGCCATGCTAATATTTGTATTGCGTTTACTTAGCACATGAGATGCCGATATTCATCGGCATGAGGGTACCTTTTTAATAGTTAATTAAAACTCCCCTATTTCAAATAAGGCGGCGTATAACCTGCCGATGGCACATAATCAACAGGCAACAATTCGGCAATCTTATCTTTTGACCACGAACCCTCATAGAGCATACTTTGCGATGATACCACCGCTCCATTACCATCAAAAAGTGCATACGGTTTATACAAAGTAATAACGCTTGTTTCAAAGTTCTCCATATCCAACGGACGGTAAATATCTTTAAATTCCTGTGTTTCCCGCTTTTTGGTGTAAGTAACATACAAATAATCGGGAAAGGTAATGGCGTGTAAACCGGGTTTATCGGTTTGGCGTAAAACTATATCGGCAATAAGGGGCTGCCTGTACAAGTATTGTTTATAGCGCTGCATGTTGTAAAGCTCCATCCAATGTCTTGCCGAATCGCCGTTCATGCCGGTAAACTTATCCAGTTTTCGTTGTATTATTGCTTCATCAGGTCTTTCGGGGTTTAGTTTACGCTCCAGCCGCCTGATCATAAAACCTTCACTATCCATTTTACCATTTGCGAGGGAACGGAAAAAGTGCAGGTTTGAGCCGTAAAATATATCCTGACGGCGCATTTCCCACTTCTTTTTTTGGCTTTCGCTGCCGGGTAGTTCTTCGTACAATAACCTTCCCTGCCATGATATTAAATTATTCAGCTTATCACTTTTAAAGTCTTTCAGCAAAAATTTAATGCGGTACCCTAAAGCTTTATTGTCGATGTTTATAAAATCGTACGAATAGGCCTCCAACAGCTTTTTTGATTTGCGGTAGATTACCGTCAGATCGTGCGGGTTGGCTATCTTACATTGTTTGGCATAAGGCGAAGTACCGAAAAATTCTGTTAAAAACATTTCGTAATTGCGTTTCCAATCGGCCGGGGTCATTACAACCACATCTCTTAACTGTTGTACAGCGGGTTTTAATTCGGCATTAACTACTATAGGCTGGCTGCCCACCAAAACCTGCTGCATAAAATCTTCGTAACCTACCGAGGTAACTATTAGATCGTACTGCCCGGGCCGTACACCTTTCAGGCTATACGTACCATCTTCGGCGGTTGTAGTACCAAAGGTAGCGTTACTTAAAAACACACTCACTTTAGCCAGCGGGGCTTTAGAGTTGGCGTGTATAACCTTACCTGTTATGGTTCCTGTTTGGGCAAGTATTAGCCCCGGAACCACCATGCTCAGTAATAAAATTATAAATAAACGCATGTAAAAATTAACGGGCTTAGTTAATAAATCAGGGTTAATCAAATATAATCATATTGGTGCAATAAAATCAATCGCGCCATAAATAAGGGAACAGGATCAGTGAAACGGCGATAACGATAATGTTTATAGCAGCCAATACACCAAAATTACTGTAGGTTAAGCTGCGGTCTACGCCGTCCATAGCACTTTTGCTAATTTTTATCAAAAGCATTATAACCGGTATAATAACCGGAAAACTAAGTATGGCCATTAAAGTACCGTTATTGCCAGCCTTAGCCGCAATAGCCGATACCATAGTAAATACAGTAGAAAAAGTAACACTGCCGGTTAATACCACCAAAAAATACCATACGGCATCGCCCACGGTGTTGGTGAAAAACAAGGCATAAACTACCAGTGCCAATGTGCTCAGCAAACTCATGAGCAACGCATTATAAATTGTTTTAGAGAGTATGATGGCATGCGGGCTGGCAATGGTATAGTAGTACAACAAACGGCTACGGCTTTCCTGTAAAAAGCTTTTAGCTATGGCATTAACCGATGCAAACAAAATAATGATCCAAAAAAGCACATTCCATACCACGGTGTAACCCTGGCTGCCCGTAAAACCGGGTGTTAAGTTAAAGGAGATGTAACATACAAATACGGTTGATACGATATAGAGTAATACCCCGTTAAATGCATACTTTGAACGCCATTCCAGCAGTATTTCTTTTTTTAACAAGTACCCTGTTTGGCGCAATAATTCCATTAGTGCAAATATAGAATTATTAAGTTTGTGGATTTGTTACAAGTATGTTAAAAGGCAAGGTAATGGCTCCGTTTGGAAGATTAAAAAACATGGTTTCCCAGGGTCATATTTTAGTGTTTACTTAGCTAAAACAGCTGGGGTATTTAACAGGCGTTTCATTTTCTCGTGTAGCTGGTAAGGCTGAAAAGGTTTGGCCAACACATCGTTCATGCCCGACGACAGTGCTTGTTGCTGCTCATGCTCGAAAGTAGCCGCCGATAAGGAAATAATAGGAATACTCCTTTTAGGTTCGGCAAAATTTACCCGTATGTTTTTAGCGGCCTGGTAGCCATTCATTTCGGGCATGTGGGTGTCCATTAATATAATATCGTAATCCTTCGTCTGCAATTTATCAAGTACTTTCTGACCATTATCCACAATTTCCACTATAATGTTCCAGTCTTTAAGCATTTTCGATAACATAAACTGGTTTACCAGGTTATCTTCTGCTACCAGCACATGTATATTTGCAAACGGCTCCAATAAGCGTTGTGTACCGCCATCGGCCGGAGTTATTTCTTTAGGTTTTTCGGCAATGGTGTACCAATTAATAAAGTTAAAAACGCTGCCGGTACCTACCTGGCTGCTCACGGTAAGTTCGCCGCCTTTAAGTTCAATTAATTTTTTAACAATGGTTAAACCCAGGCCGGTACCACCAAATTTAGCTTCGGTATCGTTTTCGGCCTGTTCAAATGAATCAAATATCTTATTCAAACGATCTGGCGCTATTCCTATACCGCTGTCAAGTACACTAAATTTAATTTTTACGTTTTCATTAAGTTTTTGTAATACTGAGAGTTGTAATTTTACATAACCACGTTCGGTAAACTTAATAGCGTTGCTCAATAAGTTCATCAATATTTGGTTAACGCGCAATGAGTCGAATTGTAAAATTTCGGGAACATCGCCATCAATATCAAGTAGCAGCTCAATATCTTTTTCATCGGCTTTATACTTCAGCAAATCGAAAACAGATTTAACCACCCTGCGAATATCATGAGGTTTACGAATGATACTAAATTTACCTGCCTCTATTTTCGATATATCAAGCACATCATTAATTACACCTAATAACGATTGTGACGACACTTCCAACAAGTCAATCACGTTTTTCTGCTGTTCATCTAACGGGCTTTTACGCAACATGCTGGTTAAGCCTATTATCCCGTTTACAGGTGTGCGCAGTTCGTGGCTCATGTTTGCCAAAAAGTTTTCTTTTATTTTGCGCGAATAATCAGATGCTTCTTTTGATTTGATCAATTCTTGTTGATAACTTTTTTGCGGAGATACATCGCTGATATTTAAAAACAGCATTTTATTGTTGTAGGTAATACGGCATTCAACCCATATCATCCGTTTGTCAAAGGTTTCAAACTGGTACTCGGCTACAGCATAATTTAAATTACTATTTACAATATCCGAAAGTTTTTTTCGGAATTTATTTTGGTTTACCGGCGCGGCCAGTTCAACAATACTTTTTTGAATGAGCTCTACAGGCTGATGACCTAATATTTTATATACAGCCTGATTAATTGATTGTATCCGAAAAGCCTGGGCGTCGATCGTGGTAATAATATCCGCCGAATTTTTAACCATAATGGCAAAATTCTGCAATTCATCATTTTTGGCTTTTATATCTCTCTGGTGCTGAGCAAGCTGGATGAAGGAATCGACCTTGGCCGAGGTTATATATGGATCGAGCGGTTTGTACAGGTAATCAACGGCGCCAGTACCAAAGCCCTTAACTGCGTATTTGGCTTCTTTGGAAATTGCGGTAACAAAAATAATAAGAATATCTTTGGTTCGAGGGTTCGCCTTTAGCATTTCCACCAACTCAAAACCATCTATTTCCGGCATTTGTACATCAACCATTGCTATGCTAATGGGGTTTTCCCATGCTATGCGTAAAGCTTCATTAGGCGATGTGGTAGACAGGATATTAATATCATCGCGCTTAAGCAATGCTTCAAGCGCAATGATGTTTTCTTCCCTATCATCAACAACCAATATATTAACAATACTCATATTAAACGGTTAAAGTTATAAAAAGCAACAGCTAAATTTGCAATAATTCAAATATTTCATCAATATTTAATATATAATCGGCTGCATTTGCCTGTATTGCTGCATTAGGCATATCGGCCATTTCGGCATCGGCCGGGTTTTGTACGATAGTAAGCGAGCCCTTGTTACGTAGCTTTAATAAACCGTTGGCACCATCTTGGTTAGCACCAGATAGTAAAATAGCAGTACAGTTGTTTTTAAATACCTCTGCAGCACTTTCAAAAGTTACATCAATGGAGGGTTTGGAATACCATACCGAATCAGATACATCCAGGCTAAACTGCTTTTCGTTTTCTACCAGCGTGTGGTAATTAGCAGGGGCAATATAAATAGTATTATTTTCAATATGATCCTTATCTCCTACTTCGCGCAGGTACATACGACTGTTTTCGCCGAATAGTTTTTCTATTTCACTAAAATAATTCTTTTTCCGGTGAATAATAATAATTACGGTTTTACCTAAATTAGGCGGCAGGTATTTAACGGCGCGAAAAATTATCTTGAATGATCCGGCCGAACCACCAAGCAACAGCACCTTTGAATTACGCCAGCGCTCAATTATATCTTTGCTAAGTGCCAATTTTCTGATAAATGTTTTCTTTTGAATTGATTGTTTTAAAACGCTTTTTAAACGCGTCGGACCGTATAGCTTCCTTACTACCCAGGCATAAAAAACCAAGCGGGCAAAGACTGTGGTAAAACAAATCTAATATCTTTTCCTGCAAATGCGATTCAAAATAGATGAATACATTACGGCAGCTAATCATTTGAAATTCGTTAAAATCGTTATCAGAGATCAGGTTATGTACCGAAAACAAGGTATTCTGTTTCAGTTCGGTATGAATAGTTGCCGCGTCATACAAAATGGTAAAATGATCGGTAATGGTTCCAGGTAAGCCTGTGTATTGATAATTTTCGGCATACGATTTAATTTTACGCAAACTGTAAATACCTTTTTTGGCTTCTTTTAATACTTCGGTGTTAATATCGGTGCCGTATATAAAAGATTTTTTACGTAAACCGGCTTCCTGTAACAATATGGCCATGGAATACACTTCCTCACCCGATGAGCAACCCGCACTCCAGATTTTAATTTGCTGAAAAGTAGTTAAATACGGTAATACCTCACTGTTAATAGCCTTATAAAACAATGGATCACGAAACATTTCGGTAACGTTGACGGTAACTTCTTCTAAAAAATGCTGGAAAAATTCTGCGTCATTGATCAGTAAGTGTTTCAGATCATAGTATTCCAGCCTTTTTAGCTGCATGATACGCGCAAGCCTTCTTTTTAAAGATGCTTTAGAGTAACCCGAAAAATCAAATCCATGAATCTTTTTTATCAGGTTAATAAGGTCGTTTATTTCTGTTGGTGTTAGTCCTTTTTCTTCAATATCATTACTCATACACTTAACCCTCTAACCACAATTGCATCAGCGATATTAGCCTGTCCAGATCAATTGGCTTGGTAATGTAATCATTTGCGCCGGCTGCCAAACACTTCTCGCGATCTTCTTTCATGGCTTTAGCTGTTAACGCTATTACGGGTAACTTGTTCCATTTGTTTTGCTTTCTGATGTGGCGTGTGGCTTCATAACCATCCATTTTAGGCATCATAATGTCCATCAGTACAATATCAATACCTTCGGTATTTTCCAGCTTCTCTAAAGCTTCGTCTCCATCGTTGGCAATTTCCACTATAAAGTCATATTGTTGTAAGGCACTGCTTAGCGCAAATATATTACGCATATCATCATCAACAATTAGTACTTTTTTACCTTTCAGCATATCTTTACCCTTGGGTGATGTGTAGCTTTTGGCAGCTGCCGGTGCTGGTGCATTGCTTACCTTATGTAAAAACAGGTTCACCTCATCAATCAGCCTATCGGCCGATTTGTTGGTTTTAATTACCATGGCATTGGCATATTGCATTAAACGGTTAACCGATGTTTTATCAAGTTCCATAGCCGTATTCACAATAACCGGTAGCTCGGTAAACCGGTCGATAGCCTTAATATCATCCAGCAAGTCAAGCCCCGAAATATCGGGCAGGTTCAGGTCCAGAATAACACACTGGTATTCATTATGCTGCAACATGTTAAATGCCTGTTCGCCGGTAAAGGCCTGGTCTACGGCAATACCTTGTTTCTGCATCAGGTCTTTCAGCGCCTGGCTTTGAGCCTCATGGTCTTCCACCAGCAATATCTGTTTAAACTGCACACCGCTCTGGTTCATCATATCGTTAAACAACTTGTCCAGCGTTTCGGTGTTAATAGGCTTTTTCATAAAGCTTATTGCGCCCTCGCGCCTAACCTTGTTAGCGGCGGCTTCACCTGCCGACATTAAATGCACCGGTATATCGCGGGTATCTACATCGGTTTTAACTTCACGCAGTATTTGCCAACCATCTTTACCGGGCAACATAATATCAAGTATAACCGCGTCGGGCATTTTATCTTTAATAATTTGAACCGCGTGGGTGCCTTCATTTACCATAATAGCATCATAGCCGTGCTCTTTTGCATAGTCATGCAATATGTCGGCAAAGTTCTTATCGTCCTCAACAATAACAACCAATGGCTTACTGCGCCCTGTTGCCAAGGTTTGCAATTTGGCCGGCTGCAGAAAATCTTTTAGCGGTTTAAAGCTTTCTACAGTTGGCAGCATTTGCTCATCATCGGGTTTAGATGGAGCTTGTTTGGCTTGTAACGGTATAGTTAAGGTAAATTCGCTTCCCTCTCCCACACTGCTACTCAGCGTAATGGCACCACCCAATAAAAACGCTAATTCTCGGCTTATTGATAGCCCTAAACCTGTACCGCCGTATTTGCGGCTGGTTGACCCATCGGCCTGTTGAAAAGCCTCAAAAATAACCCGCTGTTTTTCGGGGGCTATACCAATGCCACTATCTTTAACGGTAAAGCTAATGGTGTTTTCTTGTTTACCAGGTGCCGCGTTAATGGAGATGTGGCCGTTTTCGGATGTAAATTTAAATGCGTTAGACAGCAGGTTTTTTATCACCTGTTCTACCCGTATCTTATCGGTAAATATAAACCCTGGCACGTTAACCGCGCTTTGGGTAAAGGTTATTTTTTTATTGCGTGCCACTTCGGCAAACAGCATGTCCATATCCTTCAGTATCTCCGATACGCGCACATTATCGTTCTGCATATCCATCTTGCCCGATTCAATTTTAGACAGGTCGAGGATATCGTTTATGAGCGTTAAGAGGTCGTTTCCGGCGTTGAAAATTACACTGGCATATTTGATCTGATCTTCGCTCAGGTTATCGGTTTTGTTATCTTTAAGGATACGGGCCAGTACCAGAATACTGTTTAGCGGGGTGCGTAACTCGTGGCTCATATTGGCCAAAAACTCCGATTTGTATTTACCGGTAGTTTCCAGCTCATTAACTTTAATATTAATAGCGGCACGGGCTTCTTCAATAGCTTGGTTCTTTTCTTCGAGCAGGCTGGCTTTTTCTTCCAATTCGGCATTAATGGTGCGCAGTTCTTCTTGTTGAACACGAAGTTCTTCTTCAGATGCCTGCAGCATTTCGGTTTTATTGAGCAACTCCTCGTTGGTTACCCGCATTTCTTCCTGCTGTGCTTCCAGCTCTTCGGCCTGTTGCTGAGTTTCCTCAAACAGGTCGTGCATAATGGTACGCGCCTGTGCGGTGTTTACGGCAATACCAATATCATCGGCAGCCGCTATAATATAATCGCGGTCGGTAGCTTTAAGTTCCAATTGAAAGGCAACCTCCATAACCCCCTTCAATTTTTTATCAAAGAAGAACGGCACGATCATTATCTCGGCCAGTTCCTGGCTAATTATGGAAGTTTGCAGCTGTAGCTTATCGTTCAGGTAACCTTTAATGGTAGCCGCTTTTTGGTCTTGAGCTACCTGCCCCAACCATCCTTCTGATAACTTAATCGTATTTTTAACCGCGCCCAGGTCATGAAAAGCGTAATAGGCATAAAGGTTAAGCTCCGCCTTTTCTTCGTTGAACAAGTAAAAAGTACCGCTTAGCGCATTGGTATATTTACACACCTCGGTCAATACGTTTTCGGCCAGTTCTTTTTCGTTCAGCTGACCCTGCATTTTTTCGTTTAAAGCGCCAACGCCGGTCAATAGCCAGTTCTTGTTCTCGTTTTCGGCTAATACATCCGCCAGTTCTACATTCGCCTCTTTAATTTCGGCCTCAATCTTTTTTTGCTGATCGAAAGTTTTTTGAATGTAAAAGAAGAGTATAACAATAATGATCAGAAATATTAATGAGCCTATACCTATGGTTAAAATTGTTTTAGTAGCGGCTTCAGCGGTTTTTTCCTTACCTACTTTTAGCAATTGGTTTTCGGTATTGGTAATAGCGGTGATCTTGTTACGGATCCTATCCATGATCGCCTTACCGTTGATTAGCATGTTATGCGCTACCATGTACTCCAGTCCTAATTCGTCCCGCTTATCAACATTGTTTTTAAGTAGTGCTAACTGGCTGCTGGTTAATGCCGCCAATTCTATAGCATTGTTTTGCTGAATAACATTGTCTTCAACCAGTGATTCCAGCTTGTTAAGATTTTGCGTAACCTTTGGAACGGCAGCATTGTAAGGTTCTAAAAATTTGGGCTTGGCAGTAGCCACATATCCACGCATACCTGTTTCGGCATCGGTTAAATGCTGTAAAACGTTACGTGCCGCTGTAATTACTTGCTGACTGTGGTCTACCTCTGCCTGGTTTTGCTGCAGCTGGTTAATGCTTCGGTACGAAAATATACCTACTATAAAAACCAGGACAATTGAAAAAGCAAACCCGGTTAAAACCTGTGTGCGAAAGTCTAATTTTAACATGTGAAGGTATAATATGGTGGCATTGGCCAATAATTATTGTGTTTTATATAGCGTCTCAAATCTATAATAAAATTTTATTAAACAAAAGCAAGAGGGTTATACTACCATTTTTTAAATACAACTAAAACAGCTAATAGTATTAATACAAAGCCCGCTAAATGGTTCCAGGCCAGCTTTTAGGTTTTAAATAAAATGGTAGTAAACACCATGAAGATGGTAATACTGAGGGCCTCTTGCAATACCTTTAACTGCACCAGGCTAAACGGGCCACCCTCGGCGTTAAAGCCGGCTTTGTTAGCAGGCACCTGAAATAAGTACTCAAAAAAAGCCAGGCCCCAGCTAATTAAATTATAGCCATAAGAGGCAAATTTTTGCCCCAATGGTACTCTTTAAACCTTAGATGCCCGTACCAGGCAAACGTCATAAATATGTTTGATATGGTGAGAAATACAACAGTTTTTAAGCCGCGCATAATAGTATTATTTCAATGATACAACCGGTTTATTACCTTCTGTGTATTTGGGATTAAACAGAACGCTTAAAACGGCACCGGCAAACAACGGGTACCACCCCCATTGAAACTTAATTAGTTTAGTTAAAAAACCGGCCATGCCTTTAAACGGTATAAAGCTAAAGGTAGTATGCACTTTCATTTGAGCGGCAATGTAAACCAGTGTTACCAAAACCAAACCAATAAAGCCGGCCATACGCGATACTTTGTACTGTTTTAGTACAATACCCGCTATGCCAACTACAGCTATAAGCAGCACCACCATGCCGTAAGGCTTGTTCAAAGCGTACAAATCCCAGGTTAAAATGCCAAACGGTCGTAATAACGGGCACCAGGTGGCGGCCATTAATATTACAAAACCGGCGAAAGAGAGAAAGGCTTTAGGTTGCATCTAAAGGTTAAAGGTTAAAGGTTAAAGGTTAAAGGTTAAAGGTTAAAGGTTAAAGTGGAATGAATAGTTGCTTTGCTTGTTTTAAATAATGCAAGTTTGTTGTATTGCTTTAAACTTTTCAACCAATCAACTACTCACCATTCAACTACTTACTACTTCTTATCCAACTCCATTTTATCGGCGAAGTGGGCGCAGTAATCGCGCAGGTCTTCTACAATGTTGGTTTCGCCTGTGGCGCGTAAAAAGCTATCGCCCATGGTTTGCAGGGTTTCAAAAAAGAAGCGCTTCATTTCATCAACCGGCATATCGTTGGTCCACAAATCAATACGCATGGTGTTTTTGTAATTATGATCCCATAGGGCCAGCATAAATGATTTTACCGGCACGGCGTCCTTATTATTAGAATCGGTTGATTCCCAGGTAATATTTTGTGGAATGTTGTTATCGTCTAAATCGACTATGAGTTTTATTTCGGCTCTTTTCATGTTAATTGTATTGAATTATCTTACCAGTAAATATATAACAGCAGTGAGTACAATAAAGCTTATCTCTATCATCCACAGCAGTTTCATTTGCGAAAAAAAGTTGCGGAATATCATATCCAAAAAGAAGCTCATTACTGCAAAAAGCAAAAATACGAGCGCGATAGTGCCCGACATTTCCGTGTAACGCTCTCCTGTTACAGCAACGGGCTTATAAATCCAGGTAATTATAGCTAATACTATAAAAAACGCGACAGCAAAGTTTAAAGGTGTTAATCGAAGTTTCATTATTTTTTACGGAATGATTTGCCACGGGTAGTTTTAGGTTTACCGTGTTTTTTAGAAAGTTGCTGTTTGTGGTTTAAAGATGCGGTACGCTCCTTGCGTTCTTTTTTCTCGTGAAAGGCCCCCTTAAAGGTAGGATCTTCCTTACGCATCTGCATATCAATTTCACGGGCCTGCTCCTGGTTTTCTTCATAAGGGGTTTCCTCAATAAAAACACCTTCGGGTATGGGCAGCAGTGTAACGGTTTGGCGTATGAGCTTTTGTATTTTGCCCATGTAATACACTTCGGCCGGGTTACAAAAGGTGATGGCTTCGCCGCTTTGCAGGGCACGGCCGGTACGGCCAATACGGTGTACGTAATCTTCGTAAACTACAGGCACATCAAAGTTTATAACGTGGCTCACATCGCTCACATCTATACCACGCGATGCCACATCGGTAGCCACCAGGATTTTAATCTCGTCGTTCTTAAACGCGTTAATAGCGTTTATACGTGTGTTTTGACCTTTGTTGGCATGCAGTACTTTCACCTGCTTATCGTCATACTTACGCAGCAAAAACTTAAAAACATCGTCGGCAGCTACACGGGTTTTGCAAAATATCAGTAGCTTTTTAATGTCCTCGTCGCGGTCTAAAAGCTTTTTAAGGACATTAATTTTAGTTTTTAAATTAGGAACATGGTACAGCACCTGGTTAACCGTTTGTGCCGGCGTGGCCTGTGGTGTAACCTCTATAATGGTTGGAAACTTTAAAAAGTTACCGGCCAGCTCGTGCACCTTATCGCTCATAGTGGCCGAAAACAGCATGTTTTGTCGCTTGCGCGGCACCACTTCAATAATACGGTTGATCTGCGTCATAAAGCCCATGTCCATCATCTTATCGGCTTCATCCAACACCAGCATCTGTAAAGTTTTAGTATTGATGTGACCGGCTATGTACAAGTCGAGGAAACGTCCCGGCGATGCCACAATAATATCGGTGCCTTTACTCAGCGCTTCTATTTGAGTTTTAGGGCCCAGTCCGCCATAAAGAATTACCGTGCGCAAGTCGGTATTTACGGCAAAGCTTTTAATGTTTTCTTCAATTTGCATTGCCAGCTCGCGGGTTGGCGCCAGTATGAGGGCCCGGGCGGTATCGCCCTGTGCATAGTTAAGCTTACGGAGTATTGGCAGCACGTAGGCGGCAGTTTTACCCGTGCCGGTTTGCGCTATACCCATTACATCCTGCCCGTTTATTATCGGCGGAATAGCTTTTTCTTGTATAGGCGTAGCTTCTGTATAACCGGCATCGGCTATAGCATTTAGTATTTGCCGGTTAAAATTAAATTCATCAAAAGATACACCCATAGCGGGCAAAGATACAGTTTAGTTTTTTAGTAGGGAAGCGGGTTGGCAGGTGAGACGCTCAGGGTGATGTAAGTTGTGCTTATAAAGTTATTTCAAAGCTTTTTATATATAACAGGCTTTAATTTTCATTGTTAACGAAACCCATCAAAGTAACATGCAAGCAATCGTGTACAAAAAAAGTTCAAAACATCTCTCATAATTGTTTGAGGATAATAAATTTACTATTTATGATAGCCTCTAAACTAATTTAGCCTAAATTGCTTTAGGCTTTTTAAAACATTTGAATTAAAATTGCATATCGAAATATGAAAGCATTTTATGGCGATTTAAGGCTCGGGATATTAGGAGGCGGACAATTAGGACGCATGCTTATACAACAGGCCATAAATTATAATGTAACAATAAAAGTACTTGACCCCGACCGCGAAGCACCCTGCCGCAAATTATGCGACGAATTTATAGTTGGCTCGCTTAACGATTATGAAACCGTTTACAACTTTGGCAAAAAGGTTGATCTCTTAACTATTGAAATTGAGAAAGTTAATGTTGATGCTTTAGAGCAATTAGAGAAAGAGGGTGTGGTGGTATATCCGCAGCCACGCGTCATCAGGCTTATACAAGACAAAGGTTTGCAAAAACAGTTCTTCAAAGAAAACGATATTCCAACGGCAGCGTTCCAAATCATTTCATCGGCAAATGAGTTGCAACAAACCAATATGCCCTATCCTTACATACAAAAATTACGCAGGGATGGCTACGATGGTAAGGGCGTATATAAAGTGGTTAATGAAAGCTACCTGCAAAAGGCCTTTACCGAACCCAGCCTTATTGAGCGTTGGGTGGACTTTGAAAAAGAGATAGCCGTAATTGTTGCCCGTAATGATAAAGGGGATATGGACACCTTCCCGATGGTAGAAATGGATTTTAATTCGGAAGCCAACCTGGTGGAATTTTTAATATCACCTTCTACCCTGCCGTTTGAGATACAACAGGAAGCCGCCGGTATTGCTAAAAAGATAGCCGAGAGTTTAAAAATTGTAGGCTTATTAGCGGTAGAAATGTTTTTAGATAAAAACGGAAAGATCCTGGTTAACGAACTGGCCCCTCGCCCGCATAACAGCGGCCACCAAACTATTGAAGGTAATGTGGTATCTCAATTTGAGCAGCATCTCCGGGCCATTTTTAATCAGCCGCTGGGTAATACCAACAGCCTGAGCAATGCCATTATGATCAATATATTGGGTGAGGCCGGCTATGAAGGTCCGGCGGTTTACCAGGGAATTGAAAAAGTGTTGAAAATTCCGGGTGTTTATATTCACCTTTATGGTAAGGCACTTACTAAGCCTTTCCGCAAAATGGGACATGTAACCATTGTAGATGCCGACCGTGAAAAAGCTATTGAAAGGGCGCGTTATGTACAGGAAACATTAAAAGTAATTAGTTAACAGTTCTTTGGTTAGTGGTTAACAGTTAGTAGTGACCATATTTTTTTCAATAAAGCAATGAACTATTAATTAACAACCATTAACTACTACTAATTATGAACCAAATTAAAATAGGCATAATTATGGGCAGCAAATCTGATTTGCCCGTTATGCAGGATGCCGCCGATGTATTAACGGAATTAGGCGTTGATTATGAAATTACCGTAGTATCGGCCCATCGTACGCCCGATAGATTGTTCGACTATGCTAAATCGGCAGCGGGTCGTGGTTTAAAAGTAGTTATTGCCGGAGCCGGTGGTGCCGCCCATTTGCCTGGCATGGTGGCATCGTTAACGCATTTACCGGTTATCGGTGTTCCTATCAAATCAAGCAACTCTATTGATGGCTGGGATTCGGTTCTGTCTATTTTACAAATGCCGAATGGTATTCCGGTAGCCACGGTAGCGTTAAACGCAGCTAAAAATGCAGGTTTACTGGCCGCGCAAATTCTATCAACTGCCGATGACCAATTAACGCAAGCACTCATCAATTACAAAACCGAACTGGCAAAAAAGGTGTTAGATTCTGCCGAAAGCATGAAAAATGAGGGTTATCCTTTAGGATATGATGGGTAGTAGCTATCCGGGGTTTTATTAAACTTAAATTTCAACAAATATAGATGTGTATAATAGCTCAGAAAGTACTGCTCCGTTACGCGCATTCCTATTTTTTGGGATGGTATTATCTTAGCGATGGAGTTGTCCAGTCCACCCAGGTAGCTTCATCGTAAGCAAAGCCGCCATCGGTATTCATCATATACGTATTTTCAGTGCCTTTGCCTATCAAAAATTTCTGAATATAAGCGGTGAGTTCAGGTAATTGTGCGTTAGGAAAAGAACAGTGATTATGACCACCTATTTGCGAATATCCCATTCTGTTGGGCACCCCAAGGGCCTGCCAAACCTTGTGCGCAGCATTAGCCGTATTCCAGGAACTAACGGGGCTTAACCAATCGACAGATGTGTTTTCAATAACTAATACAGCCCTCGGTGCACACAACGCCAATATACTATGCTGATCAAATGGTAGCTTATCGGCACGTTGCTAAACTGGGAAAAATTAGCTCTGAACCATACATTCTCCGTAACAATTTGCGATAAGGTTTGAACATTTTTTCCCGCAGCTTTTTGAGCATTTGAAATACGCCAGCTTGCTGCACCACCCGCTCCGGGTTCTTGAGGAATAGTCAATTTAATTCTTTCATCGAACGCGCCAACAACCAAGGCGCCTTTTCCATTTCTGGAACAACCGGTAACACCCAGCCTATACGCGTCGATACCTGCGGCTGAAGTTTTTTCAAGCGCGTCAATTAAACGGCTAACCCCCCATGCCCAGGCCATGGTAGCCGATGCAGAGTGATCATTGCCAAACATATCGTAAAACAGCCCTTTTCCACGCGAACCCCCGTTAGTTTGCTGGGCAACAGTGTTATTAGGAAAATTGATAACCGCAACACCCATATTAAGAAGTGCTGTATTATTAAGGTTCGATGCGCCAATACCTATCATAGCCGGATAAGGCTTGCTACCGGTGGTTGGATAAGTAATAGTGCAGTTAAATGAGATTGTTTTGCCGTTATAGGTAACGTTTACCGTAACAACATTGGCGATGAACGTGCCTATTGTAGCAGTAGCAGGTGTATTGGGCTTATAACCGTATTCAAACTCCTGTGCTAACGTGGCTATTTCGGCTCTGCGGGCTTTCCATTGCTTTTTGGTTGCCACGCGTTTATTATTTAAAAATTTGAACGGATCAGGGAGTTTAGGATTAACGGGCAAATAGGAATAAGACGGGATTCCCGTAACAGAATCACGTTGACCGTTAAACGCACTATTTCCATTGCTCACTGCAATGCATGAGGCAATCATAGCAATAGCCGCTAATAATAAAAGCAGTGATAATATATTTTTCATGACAGCTATTTTGGTTTACAATTGGTTTCATTTAATAAAAGATCTTAATGGCCTTAAAGTTTAAGTGAGTACCATAACTTCAATCCTTACTTAAAACTAATATAATCAAATATCAGATAATTACAATCGATTGCAATTAAAGCACAATTATTTAAATATTATAATTCAATAAATATATTACCAGGTAGTGATATGAAAATCGAACTTAGTATTCGATATATCATGATCAATAGGCATATATTTTGACCAAGTTAACTGCTGCGTTATTATTGCAGTTGGTTAACACACCTTAACACTTGACTTGATGAAGTTTAATTGAGCGTTGGATTCTCTGGAAAGTTAGCAATGTGCGCATAGCGTTGGCCTAAACCTATAACTGCTTGACGCCAAAGGTTTTGCTCATCGTGGGTAAAGGCTATCTCAGGATTAAATGTATTGGCTACGATCCATGTATCTTCCCCTATTTCAACATCCAGCTGACCTGGTGTCCAACCCGAGTATCCTGCAAAAAACTTAATCTCATTTTCGGTGATCTGAAATGTGGCTATCAGTTCCTTTATGGCCTCAAAGCTGCCACCCCAGTAAATGCCATCCCATACTTCAACGCCACCAGCAATTTTTTCGGGACAACGGTGTATAAAGTGCAGGGTATTAGTGGCCACTGGTCCGCCTTTATAAATCGGCATTTCCGAGTAAGCTAAGTCGGGCAATACATCGCTCAGTTTATAGTCACTCAAATGGTTAAGCACGTAGCCGAGTGTGCCCTCTTCCGAATGTTCTGCCAATAATATCACCGAACGCTTAAAATTAGGATCGTTCATAAAAGGTTCGGAGATAAGTAAACGACCGGAAGCAGGGGTAATTGAGCTTAGCATAAATAATTTATTTATTTGATAACAGGAAGAGTTGAATTATGTTCATTTTAAGTAATTGACCGTTAAATGATAGCAGCAATTAGTAAGTTTGCACAAATGGATCCAAAAGATATACAAAACATGAGGCAAGATTATCATGCCAATTCTTTAATAGAAGCGCAGATAAGCCCCAACCCCATAAAACAGTTTGAAACCTGGTTTAATGATGCTATAAAAGCCGAAGTACACGAGCCCAATGCCATGACCTTAGCTACATCAACTATTAACGGACGACCATCGGCCCGTATTGTGTTACTAAAAGGAGTTGATAATAACGGCTTTGCTTTTTACACCAATTACCTAAGTCGTAAAGGTAAAGAAATTGCTAAAAACCCGCATGCGGCAATGGTGTTTTTTTGGGGTAGTATGGAACGCCAGGTCCGTATAGAAGGAACACTCGAAAAGCTGAGCAAGGAACGGTCTGAGCAGTACTTTCATTCGCGACCATTCGGTAGCCAGGTAGGTGCTTTGGTTTCGCCTCAAAGCCAGGAAATTGAAAATCGTGATGCGCTGGAAGCCAAAATGCAGCAACTGGAAGCCGAATTTGAGGGTAAAGAGATACCTAAACCAGCTTATTGGGGTGGTTACATGTTAAAGCCCGAACGTATTGAATTTTGGCAAGGCCGCTCCAACCGATTACACGACCGCATTTTGTATAAAAAAGTTGATAAAAGCACCTGGAAAATGGTAAGACTTGCCCCATGATATTTGAAGATATTAAACAACTGCTTACAGAGCGATTGGGTGCCGATGTGATGGTTGGCGAAGAAAATGCTGGCTTACAACCAGCGCTGCTTATAGCCCCCAACCGCATTGCCGATGTTTGCCTGGAACTACGAAATAACCCGGCAACTTATTTCGATTTTTTGTCATGCCTGACGGGTGTGGATTATGGCATTACCGCTAATAAATTCGGAGTGGTTTATCACCTCGCCTCTATCCCCTATCAAACGCAGCTTACTTTAAAAATTAGTAAAGAGCATGGAAGGGATATGGAAGATTTACCTGTATTTCCAAGTATTTCATCTGTTTACCGCACGGCCGACTGGCATGAACGCGAAACTTTTGACCTGCTGGGGATCTTTTTTGAAGGTCACCCCGATTTGAGGCGTATTTTATTGCCAGATGATTGGGAAGGATACCCTATGCGCAAAGATTATAAAGCAGCGGAATATTATAAGGGTATTAAGATTGATTAGCCCCCCAACCCCCTGAAGGGGGAGCATTAAGACGAAATAATGACTAATATAGCATTACAAAAATATCATCAAAAGATAGCGGAAGCTGCTACGCAGGATATGGTGTTGAACATGGGTCCGCAGCATCCCTCTACCCATGGGGTATTACGGCTGGAGTTGATTACCGATGGCGAGATTGTTAAAGAGGTGATACCGCATGCGGGCTACCTGCACCGCTGCTTTGAAAAGCATGCCGAATCGCTCACCTATCAGCAAACCATTCCCTTTACCGACCGTATGGACTACCTGGCTTCTATGAACAACAGCCATGTGTGGGTAATGGGTGTAGAACGTATGATGGGTATAGATAAAGAAATACCTAAACGTGTGGAATACATCCGTGTGCTGGTTTGTGAATTGAACCGTATTGCCTCACACCTTATTTCTATTGGTACTTACGGCATTGATATAGGAGCCTTCACGCCTTTTTTGTGGTGTTTTCGCGATCGTGAGCATATTATGGGTATGCTGGAGTGGGCATCGGGTTCGCGCATGCTGTATAACTATATTTGGATAGGCGGCTTGTTTTTTGACCTACCTGTAGGTTTTGAAGAACGCTGCCGCGAGTTTATAGACTACTTTAGGCCGAAAATGGTGGAGCTGAATAGCCTGCTAACCGATAACCAGATCTTTATTAGCCGTACCGCTAATGTGGGCATTTTGCCTTTAGATGTAGCCATTAACTATGGCTGCTCAGGACCTATGTTGCGCGCATCGGGTTTAAAGTGGGATTTGAGACGTATCGATCATTACTCGGTTTACCCCGAAATTGATTTTGAAATACCAGTAGGACAAGGATTAATGGGCACCAAAGGCGATTGCTGGGACAGAAACAAGGTTAGGGTTGATGAAATTGCTGAATCGCTCAAAATAATTGAGCAATGTTTAAATCGTTTACAAAAGGAGTTAAAACGCACACCCGATTTTGACCCGAGGGCTAAGCTTCCACGCAAAATAATACCCAAGGCACAAGATTACTATATGCGCGGCGAAGGCTCAAAGGGCGAATTAGGCTTTTACTTTATAACCGATGGTAAATCGGAAATACCTTTCCGTGTTAAGGCGCGGGGCCCGAGCTTTAATAATTTGCACGTGCTTTCCGAAATATCAAAAGGCGTAATGATAGCCGACCTGATAGCCATTGTAGGCTCTATAGACTTTGTTTTAGGCGAGGTTGACCGTTAGTAAACTTCAGTTTACTATCAAACAACAAACCCCTGATGATAATCATCAGAGGTTTGTTGTTATATGATATTTGATTAAGCTTACTATCAATTGTAAACCTTCACCATGAACACATAGTTCTCCAGTTTTTTTATTTGCTGCTGGCGGCTTAAACCCATTAATGAATTCTTACTTTTTAAGCTGATGGTATTGGCAGAGGTATCGGCCGATACACTTTGCACGGCTTTAAATAGATAAAACGATTTAACAGCAAATGCAGCGCTTTCGGTTTGTGATTGCTTGCCACTGATAATCCCAATGATGTTTCCCTTATTATCTAACAGCGGTCCGCCACTGTTACCAGGATACACTGGCAGTGAAACCTGGTATGCAGTTGTATCACCGTTATAGCCGGTTGAAGAGCTCAGATAACCTTTTCCATAATAGAAATCATCGCGCGGGTAGCCTAAGGTATATACATCCTCTCCTACGTCACTCTTTGATTTTTTAAAAGTGTAAGGTATATTGTCTAAACCAGCAAAGGTGCTGTCGTCTATTTTCAGTATAGCAATGTCATAAGCTGGTTCGGTATAAATGAGCCTGGCATGGTACGAGTCGCCACTTGCATTTTGTACATATAAAGAATCGGCATTTTTGATTACATGGTAGTTGGTAACAATATAACCGCTTGAAGTAAGGGCAAAGCCCGATCCACCGAATTTACTTGGTGAAATTACCCTTTTACCTGCTTTAATGTCATGTAATAAAGCTTTATTAGAACGCTCCAGGCTTTCGGTGGTACGCTTAACGCTTTGTATCTCGCGCCGAAGTGCTGTAAAATTTGAAGTAGAACGGTTAAAATTACCGCTTAAATATAGGGTACCCAAAATAGCAAATATGGCAATTGATGCCGCCACCGATATTTTAGAATGGTGGTTACGCCACATTTTTACTACCCAGTTAGGATGAATCATCACCTCTTCGGTAAGGGCGTGTACATCTATCTCCTGATGGATAGCGTTTAGTCGTTTTTCCAGCTCTACACGCTGGCCATACTGTTTTATCAAACCGGTAAAATGTGCATGGTCGCTTACTTTACTTTCTACAGCGGCGTTTTCACGCCGCAGGGCTTCAAAACGCTCTCTTTCCTCGTCGCTAAGTTCGCCGTTAAGGTAACGCTCAATTAATTCGGTTAGTTGTAACTCACTCATCTTTTTCGCTTGGGTTAACATTGCTGAAAAACAGCTTTTTAAGCCTTTGCAGGCATTTATATTTCTGAGTTTTAGCGTTATCGGCATTGGTATATCCAAACCGCTCACATATATCCTGCATAGAGTGGTTATGGATATAAAAATCCTCAATAATAGTTTTACACGGCTCACCTAATAATTTCAAGGCACCTTCCATTTTGGTAAACTGCAACTCACGGCCTTCGTGCATGTCGCTTTCTTCCTCCATGGGCATGTGGTCTTCAAAATCTTTTATATCTCCGCCATAGCGGCTCATTTGGGTTAACCGTTTGAGCCATAACTTACGGCAAACCGAGTATAAAAATGTTTTGAGCTTACTACTTAGCTCAAATTTTCCACTTTTGATCTTATTATAAAGAACAATGATCGCTTCCTGGTATATATCCTTGGCATCATCGGCAGTACCATTATTATTTACAATAAGCTGCAACACCATCGGAAAATAGGCCACATACACTCTTTTAAGTATGTTTTCCGAATCATTAAGGATCCCAAAAACCACTTCACTATCTGTTGGTGCTGAACTGTTTAACGCTTTACTCACTATTTAATACCGTTTATGCGAAATTGTAACCCATTATTCATAAAAAAATTTGAAGCAAATAAAGTTATGGGTTGCCTTTTAACTCATTAACACAAAAACAAATTCACAAACAAAATAAAAAATTTGTTAAAAAACATTGTCACTCTAATTAGTAGTTGCAGTATTTACATTGCACCAAAGCTTACCTCTAACAGTAAATTAAATTCGGTTGCTATAAGCAGTACCCATACCAATAATGCTATCACTGTTGACACCCTTCCTTAAACGCTGGATAGCACCAATACTGATAGTATCATAAAATAATTTTTTAATTATATCTTTCTTATGATTAAACCATCTTAAAAATAGCTTTAGTATTATTTACCGCATCGGGCATGTTGGTAGCCCAGTAATGGTGGCATAAATAAACCTGCCTACCATTCGGTAACTACCAATTCGTCCTCATCGGGTACAATCAACTACATACACCGCTTATACCTAACAAATAAACAAGCAAACACTACTACCTGAAAGATACTGCACAGGCAACTGCTAATACGGTAGGTAAAAGAGTTACCCTAAAACCTTTGTTGAAAAATCGATAACTTAAAAGCAGTAATATCATAGATTTTTCAGTGGTAAATAACTTTTTTAAAAATATTTTTAATTTTAGGGTTACCTTTTAAGGTTACCAGTATTAATAAGAAAACTATTAATCACTTATTAAAAGAAATTAACATGAAAAACGCATTTAAATTTGGCTTTTTAGCTTTAGCTATCTCTGTATCTGTTGTAGCCTGCAAAGGTTCTGGTTCTGGTTCTTCTGCCGATTCAGCTACTGATTCAGTTGCTGTTGACACTACAATGAAAGTTGATAGCGCTGCTATGGATACTACAATGAAAGTTGACAGTGCTGCTATGGATACTACTACAAAAATGTAATATCTGCTTCAAGCAAATAAAAAAGCCTTCCCGGTTTCCGGGAAGGCTTTTTTATTAAGGCCCTATTTTTTAACCGTATCTTTCTTAGCCGTATCCGTTGCAGCCGCAACCGGTGCCGCCTCAACCGGAGCCGCGTTCATCGTTGTACGGGCACTTGGCTTTCCTTTAGGCATTTTTGCACCACCCGATGCTGTATAATCCAGCAAAGTGGCGCCGCCTGTTGTAGTAACTGTTTTTGAAGTATCTTTATTAGAAACCTCGTACAGATTAGGATTTTTTACCGAGTCAACGGCATCTTTACTCGAGCTGCCACTGTTGCAGGCTTCCATTACAGAAACACTGCCGGCAAGCATCATAATTAGAATTAATTTTTTCATTAATACGCTTATTGGTGATTGTTTTACAGCTACAAAAGCTATTTGTTGT
The DNA here is from genome assembly GCF_042679325.1 of Mucilaginibacter terrae. Classification (GTDB taxonomy): domain Bacteria; phylum Bacteroidota; class Bacteroidia; order Sphingobacteriales; family Sphingobacteriaceae; genus Mucilaginibacter; species Mucilaginibacter terrae. The sequence continues at coordinate 16,407 of NZ_JBHTMJ010000008.1, read as the reverse complement.
TTTTTGTGCCAATATACAAATAAGCCTTTGTTAGTAGCTTATATATCACAAAAAAGCATGCTGAATAATGCTCAGCATGCTTTCAAAATATTGTTTTACTGCAACTTTAAGACTCCAGTCTTTCAGCATCACGCAAGGCCTTAACCTGGTCATGTACCGTTTTTAAGGTGACTTGCTGTTCAATTAATATTTCTTTAATATAGGCCGGTAAGTGCTCTTCTTCCAAAGCCGATTTATAGGCTTTTTGAGTAGCGTCTTCGCCAAACTCACATTCTTCTAACACACTTTTGGAGCTATGACCCGTGAAAAAGGCTTTTACATTGATCCAGGCACGGTGCAGATCGCCACTACTCGAGGTGGTGTTTTCAATGTCTTTAGCATAAGTTTGTACTTCTGTAGCCAAAGCCAGTTTAAATTGGTGGCTATTGCCTATAAAATTGGTAAAAAGCGACTTTAAATCAGTATTTTCTGTTTCGATAGTAGCACGCTCATAACCAGCTATGCGGTCGTTATGAATTTTTATCAGGTCGTTTAGTACCTCTACTGCTTTTTCTGAATGTTCCATAGATATGTATTGTTTTTCATAAAAACGGCTTAAAACAAAATTTGTTTAGCTTTTATATTTAATACTAAAAATCAATACTTTAAGACCGGCCTCTGAACATAGATAAGATCCATAAGATCAAACCAATTACGATTACAACCGCAATAATGCCAACAACAGCACCAGCTTTAAAAATCCCCGCAATAGCATCGCAACTGCTTAGTGTCATTACCAGTGCACTAAGCATCAATAAATTTAATTTTTTCATGGGTAAAATGTTTTATGTAAATAGATGTTTGTTAAATAGCAAACCATTGGTAATTGTTTTGCCGTAATAATAATTATGTGTAATATTTACCTAATATGAAAAAAAGCCCTGCCATTATATAATGGTCAGAGGCTTTAAATGTAACTTATTTTTTTGCGGGATTGGCCGTTACTTTTTAAACGCACTTTTCAACTGGCTTGCAGCATAATCCATAGCATCTTTAGCATCCGGCACTATGGCACCCATACCAAAAAACTCATGTGTTACACCATTGTATAGTTTGTGGTTAACTATTACACCGGCGGCTTTAAGCTTAGTGGCCAGCATTTCACCATCGCTTTGCAACGGATCCAATTCGGCATTAATAATAGTGAACGGTGGCAAACCCTTTAAATTGGCGGCCAGCAAATTTAAACGCGGGTCTTTTACTTCAGCCAAATTATTAGTATAAATTTTAGCGAACCACATCATCATGGCCTTATCTAAAGGTTTAGCGTCAATATACTTGTTGTATGATGGACTAAACATATCAGCACTGGCAATTGGATAAACGCTTAAAACGTGTTTGGGCGCCATTATGCCTTTATCGCGTGCCATAATAGCCATGTTTGCGGCCAAATTACCACCGGCACTTTCTCCAGCTACGGCTATCATTTTAGGATCGCCTTTAATGGATGCTGCATTTTTCACCACCCACTGGTATGCTTCAAACGAATCGTTATGCGCGGTCGGGAATTTCATTTCCGGGGCCATTCGGTAAGCTACCGATACTACCACGGCACCCACTTGGTCGGCCAGGCTTTTCGCCGATGCATCGTACACATCCAGATCGGCAATTACAAAACCACCACCATGATAATATACAATTACCGGAAAAGGACCTTCGCTGCCTTGCGGGGTATAAATACGCAGACGAATATGTCCACCGGTAACCGGTATATCTTTACCCATAGTATCAACCTTTAATACCGGCACAGCAATATTATTTTCTTTCATAATTGCCATTACGGCATCGTTAGGAGTATGGTTTTTACGCGCTTCTGCTGCATTTAGCTGCGGTATAGGCTTATCATGGTAGCTGGCCAGTTTTTCGAGTACGGCCTGCATTTGCGGCTTAATGCTGGGTGCCCAAACCGGCTTTGGCCCGGTTGGTTTAAGGCTATTTGGCGTACCGCCGGTAAGGGTATCGGTAGTTTGGGTTACCGCTGCAGTGCTATCGGTTGTGGTAGTGCTGCCACCGCCTGGTTTACAAGCAGTAAAAGAGGCCGCTGTTATAATCAGCATAGCCATGCCCTGTTTTAAGTGTTTTTTGTTAAATGGGTTATTTGAAGATATCATAGTATAAAAGCTGTTTGTATATTACACCTACTAACCGCCTTTACCTTATTTTGTTGAATTAGTTTTTAAGCATCATTACTATTATTAGTGATATTGTTATACAGCCAGGGTTTAAAAAACTTTTAAGCTTGGTTTTTAGTGTTCATATCAAGTTAATTTTTTTTGCATTAATGTCGGGCTTTTTGCCACGGCCTATGATCCAGCAGGTAAACCTAATAAGGAATACACCTGTTCATTACAAGTTACAAACTTAATTTGGGGTACTTTTTTATACCTCCAATGGTGGGTAATTATAACTTAACTATACACCACTGTTTAATTAACCGCTCACTATCATTCCAAATAATAATGTCTGATCTGGTTCAGCCGGTCATCCAGTTCGTAGATCCAGGGTGTGGCCGTAGGTATATCCAATTTTGCAACCTCTTCGTCGGTTAAATTATCGATGTATTGTACCAGGGCACGTAAACTATTACCATGAGCACAAATAATTACTTTCTGATTTTTGCGCAGGGCGGGCACAATACACTCATGCCAAAAGGGTAAAGCGCGGATCATGGTTTCGCTCAGGTTTTCGGTAAGCGGCAGTTCACGGTAGGTCAGATCGTCATAACGCAGGTAATGCCCGGGGAAACGTTTGTCGTCCTCGGTTATAGCCGGCGGATGTTCTTTAGGGTCGCGGCGCCACTTATGTACCTGCTCCTCGCCATATTGGTTAATCGTCTCCTGCTTGTTTAAACCTTGCAAAGCACCGTAAAAACGTTCGTTCAGCCGCCATGATTTTTGAACCGGTATCCATAGCATATCCAGTTCTTCCAGTACTATATGCAGCGTTTTTATGGAGCGTTTAAGCACGGATGTAAAGCCAACATCGAAGGTAAAACCATGATTTTTAAGCAGTTCACCGGCATGTTTGGCTTGCCTAACCCCCTCTGCAGAGAGGTCGACATCTGTCCAGCCGGTAAAACGATTTTCCTTATTCCAAATACTTTCGCCATGCCTGAGTAGTACCAGTTGCTGTGCCATATTGCAAATTACGCGTTAAGTATTTAGCAGTTTGTCATTTATTTGTAGATTGATATTGAATAGTTTATCTTGCATGCACTAACCAATTATAAATTATAATAAAATATGATTCCAACTACACCTGTGGTGGTTAAGGATGGCATTGCCAATCCGGCACCGCTTGGCCTGTGTGCCTTTGGCATGACCACCGTTCTGCTCAACATTCACAACGCCGGTTTTACCGAAATTAGCTCCATGATATTAGCTATGGGTATATTTTACGGCGGTACCGCCCAGGTAATAGCCGGGGTAATTGAAGCTAAAAAAAACAACACTTTTGGCTTAACCGCCTTTACCTCTTACGGCTTTTTCTGGCTATCGCTGGTTGCCTTAATTGTAATGCCTAAATTAGGATGGATGGAACCGGCAAGTAACGGATCTATGATCGCCTACCTGAGCATCTGGGGATTTTTCACTTTTTGCCTTTTTTTTGGAACCCTACGTTTAAACCGTGCTTTGCAATTCGTATTCGGCTCATTAACCATCCTGTTTGCTTTATTAGTGTGGGGTGATGCAAGCGGCGATGCCGGTATTAAACACCTTGCTGGCTACGAGGGTATCATTTGTGGTGCATCGGCCATATATACTGGCATAGCGGGTGTTTTAAACGAAGTTTACGGTAAAACTGTACTACCTATTGGGGCTGTAGAAGTGAAGTAAGCTGTAAAATTATTAAGTTTGCGGCGTGAAAGATTATAAAAAATACTATTCCATAGGTGCAACGCCCGAAGAAATATATACGGCTTTAACCAACCCGTTAACATTACAGTTATGGACGGGCGAACCCGCCGAAATGTCGACCGAAGTCGGTAGCGAATTTAGTTTGTGGGAAGGTAGCATCACCGGTAAAAACCTGGAGTTTGACCCAAGTAAAAAAATTGTGCAGCAATGGTATTTCGATGGGCAAGATGAGCCATCTATTGTTACTATTAAGCTACATGCCGACCATGATCACACCTCGTGCGAGTTACGACATACTAACATACCCGACGAAGCTTATGAGGATATTGTAAATGGATGGAACGATGAATATTTTGGTGGCATTGCCGACTTTTACGAAGGATTTTAATAACCCGTTAATAAAACAATGCTGAAGAAGATTTAATCCTCTTCCAGCATTTTTTTGATCTCATTTAATTTACCTGCCTCCTCTTCGGGTAATTCAGGATATTTAAGTTTCATGTTTTTAAGGGTTTCTACTATCACATTTGATATAGCGATGCGCGAGAACCATTTCTTATCGGCCGGAATAATATACCATGGGGCTTCTGATGTTGATGTGGCGGCAATAGCATCTTCATAAGCCTCCATATAATTTTTCCATAGTTTGCGTTCCTCTAAATCTGCCGCCGAAAACTTCCAGTTTTTACTGGTATCTTCTATCCTTTTTAAAAAGCGATCTTTTTGCTCATCTTTAGAAAGATGTAAAAAGAATTTGATGATAACCGTGCCGCTGTTAGTTAAATGCTCTTCAAACTTGCGGATGGCTTCATAACGTTTGTTCCAAAAATCCTTATCCAAGTCTTCGGGGCTTTTTATACCGGGTATATTCTCATTCATCACATACTCCGGGTGTACTTTGGTTACCAGTACGTTTTCGTAGTGCGAGCGGTTGTGTACGCCTATGCGACCTCGTTCGGGCAGTGCTTTATTATGCCTCCATAAAAAATCGTGGTCATATTCTTCTGCACTGGGTTGTTTAAAACTATAAACCTGGCACCCCTGGGGGTTAACACCAGACATGGTGTGTTTAATGGCGCTATCTTTACCGGCCGCATCCATTGCCTGAAACAGGATAAGCAAGCTGCCCTGGTTGGCCGCGTAAAGCTGGTTTTGCAGATCGGCGGTTTGGGCTACCAGATCAGCCAGCACAGCCTCGGCATCGTCTTTTTTGTAACCGGCGGTAAAAGAAGTATCATAATCCTTTAATGAAACTTTCTTATTACCAGTAATTTTAAATTTGTTCGTTATATTTTGCATAGATAAAATAGATTTGCAGGAAGTTAACTTAAAATTTACCTGAAAAATATCCGTTATGGTTATTTGCTGGTGAGCTAAAAGCTAACTATATAACTTACAAATACAACCAATGTTTAAACGTGTCCGCAATCCTATTCTGCGTTACCTTCTTATTTTTATATATTTTGTTATTATTTTCTTTTGCTCCATTGAACTTAATTTTTTAAACCTGTTTGGCTATCAACCTGATATGCAGGATATTAAAAGCCCTGTTTTATCAGTTTCATCAGAAGTTTACACCGCCGACGGTAAATTACTGGCTAAATTTTATAAAGAAAACAGGTCGCCAATAGAGTATAAAAATTTATCGCCTAATTTAATAAACGCCCTGGTTGCTACCGAAGATGTGCGCTTTTTTAAGCATCATGGGGTAGATTACTACGGTTTTCTTTCCAGTTTAATATCAACCGCCAAAGGTGACAGGCGCGGTGCCAGTACCATTACACAACAATTAGCTAAAAATTTATTTAAAACCCGTAAACGCAAATCGCAGGGCTTAATAAGCTATGTACCGGTGGTACGTACGGTGGTTTTCAAATTCAAAGAATGGCTTACTGCTTTTAAAATTGAACATGTTTACACCAAACAGCAAATACTGGTAATGTATTTTAATACGGTGCCTTTTGGTAATAACTCGTTCGGTATAAAAACCGCTGCATTAAAATATTTTAATAAAAACCCCGAAGCGCTTAACGTAACCGAAGCCGCTACGCTTATCGGGATGTTAAAGGCTACTTCTACTTATAATCCCATCCGTTACCCGGCTAAAGCCATAGAACGCCGCAATATAGTGCTGGGGCAAATGGAAAAATATGGTTTCTTAAAAAAAGCAGCCTATGTTACCGGCATTAAACAACCGGTTGGCTTAAATTTAAGCTATATAGAAGAAGAAGGCCAGGGTGACTCGTACCTGCGCCGTGCGGTAGAAAAATGGCTGGACAAATGGTTGAAAGCCAATGATTACGATCTTTATGAAGACGGTTTGAAAATCTATACATCCATAGACTCCAAATTACAACAATATGCAGAAGAAGCCGTTTCCGAAAAAATGAAAATGCTGCAAAAGCGGTTCAACAATGTTTGGAAAGGCAAAAATCCCTGGCGCGATTCGAAAGGTAATGAAATTGTAGACTTCATTTTAAAGAACGAACAGCGCCTGCCGATATACAAATTGCTGGAAAATAAATACAAAGGCGATACGGCACAGATACAGGCATATTTTGAAAAGCAAAAGCGTATGAAGGTTTTTACCTGGAAAGGCGATCAGGATACTACTTTTTCCACAATCGATTCTATAAAATACTATGCTAAACTCCTGAACACAGGTATGATGACCATAGAGCCATCATCAGGGAAGATCAAGGTATGGGTTGGCGGTATTGACAACAAGTATTTCAAGTACGATCACGTGAACCAGGCTAAACGCCAGGCGGGGTCAACCTTTAAGCCTTTTGCTTACCTCACCGCGCTCGATAACGGTTACTCGCCTTGCGATAAATTTACCGATAAGCCGGTTTCCATAACTTACAATGAAGACGGTAAACAGGAAGTTTGGTCGCCTAACAACGCCGACTTCAATTTTACATACCGCGAAATGTCGTTACGCTGGGCTATGGGTAAATCCGTAAACTCCATTACCGCTCAAATAACCGAAAAGGTTGGCTGGGACAAAGTGGTGGAATATGCCCACAAATGCGGCATCGAAAGTCCCTTAAAAGCAGTTCCATCGGTATCATTGGGGTCAAATGACGTATCGGTTTATGAAATGGTACGTGCCTATAGTACCTTTTTAAATAAAGGCGAAAAGATAGACCCTTTGCTGGTGACTAAAATTACCGACCATAATGGTAGCATGCTGGCAGAATTTGAATTAAAATCAACCCGGGTAATCAGCGAAGAAACTGCCTGGTTAATGCTTTATATGTTCAGGGGCGGGATGGAAGAACCGGGCGGCACATCGCAGGCTTTATGGGAGTACCCTATCCTGTGGGAGAAAAACAGCAACCAGATAGGCGGTAAAACAGGAACCTCGTCTGACTATGTAGACGGTTGGTACATGGGCATCACTAAAGACCTCATAACAGGTATATGGGTTGGTGCCGATGACCGAAGCGTGCATTTCAACACCTCGGCAACCGGCGAAGGTTCGCATACGGCACTGCCTATTTTTGGCTTATTTATGGAGAAGGTTTATTCTGATCCTAAATCCGGTTATACCTATGGCCCTTTCCCTAAGCCCTGGGTTAAAATTACTAAACCTTACATGTGCGCATCGCCGCGCATAGTAGCAGACACCACATCGGTAACAGACAGTTTACTGGCACCTGCAGATAGTGGATTGATATTACCGACACCAGACACTACTTCTAATAATAATTAACAACTTATTGCAAATTGTAAACGTAAATTAATAATTTTAACCTCAACGTTTTATATATTTATATGAGTAAATTTTACTTGGTTATAAGTAAACTCCACAAAACTTTCATCCTGTTGGCTATCGTTATTAGTGCATGTTTACTAAGCGAAACCACACAGGCCCAGTATTTTGGTCAGAACAAGGTGCGGTATAAAAACCTAAAATTCAAGGTTTACAAAACCCCACATTTCGAGATCTATTATTACATGAAGAACGACAGTTTGCTTAAGCGTTTTGCGCAGGAAAGCGAGCTTTGGTACACACTGCACCAACAGGTTTTTCGTGATACGTTTAAACGGCCTAACCCCATCATATTATATGCCGATCATCCCGATTTTCAGCAAACTACCGCTATTGATGGAGAGATAAGTGTAGGTACAGGTGGTGTTACCGAAGGTTTAAAGAACCGCGTGGTAATGCCCATTATGGAAACCAACCAAACTACCCGGCATGTTTTGGGCCATGAGTTGGTGCATGCTTTTCAGTACCATATTTTGTTAGAAAGCGATACAACCAGCCTGGGTAATTTAAATAACCTGCCTTTATGGATGATAGAGGGTATGGCCGAATACCTCTCCCTGGGTAAAAAAGATGCCTATACGGCCATGTGGATGCGTGATGCCTACTTAAATAAGGACATTCCCAGCATTCGCGATTTAACCGAAAGCGGCAAATATTTCCCTTACCGTTACGGCGAAGCATTTTGGTCGTACCTGGGCTCTACCTATGGCGATACCATTATAGTACCCTTCTTTAAAAATACCGCCCGCTTTGGTTTAGAATATGGCATCAGGCGCACGTTTGGTTACGACGATAAGACCTTATCCAATCTCTGGAAAAATTCCATTGTAAATATGTACAAGCCTTACCTAAAAGATACTTCGCAAGTTCCTACAGGTAAGCGCATTATCGATAATAAAAATTCGGGCGAAATGAATGTGGCACCCGCGGTTAGCCCAGATGGTAAGTATATTGCTTTCCTGTCCGAAAAAGACCTTTTTTCCATCGATCTCTTTTTAGCCGATGCGCAAACCGGAAAGGTGGTACGGCGGCTCACGAGCAAGACCTCTAATACGCACATTGACGAGTTCAACTTTATTGAATCGGCCGGTGCATGGTCGCCCGATGGAAAGAAGTTCGCATTCAGTATTTTTAGTGGCGGGCGTAACCGCATGCTGGTGGTGTCTATCCCCAGCGGTAAAGTGCTGCAAAATATTGCTATGGGCAAAGCCGAACAATTTGGTAACTTAACATGGTCGCCCGATGGTAATAACGTTGCTTTCCAGGCGCTCTCTAACGGTAACAGTGATTTGTACATGTACAACTTTACTACCAAAAAAGTTACCCAGCTTACCGATGACAAGTATTCCGACTACCAGCCCAGCTTTTCACGAGACGGTAAGAAGATTATTTTTTCGAGCGACCGTTCAACTTATGATGTAGCTACTACACATACCATCACCTTCAATTTGGCCGAACTGGATTTAGCTACCGGTAAGGTAACGGATATAAAAGTTTTTGACGGGGCCAATAATATGAACCCGCAATATTCGGCCGATGGTACGCAGATCTATTTTCTGTCCAACAGCGATGGTTTCCGTAACCTCTACCGTTATACCAAAACTACCGGCTCTGTTGAACGCATGACCGAGTTGTTTACCGGAATATCGGGTATTACAGAGTTTTCGCCTGCTTTAAGCGTTTCCGCTAAAGACGATGTGGTTTACTCCTACTACCGTTCGCAAAAGTATGCTTTGTATAATGCCAAAGCATCCGAGTTTAAACCGCAAATGGTTAATGGTGCCGAAACTAATTTTGATGCGGCCATGCTGCCACCGCCTAAAGCTGTGGGTGTAGATCTCATCAATTCTAACCTTAACAACTTCCTGTCGTATCAGCGCATTCCGGTAGATTCAATTCAAAATATCCCTTATCGTCCGCAATTTAAGCTGGATTACCTGGCCAGCAGCGGTGTTGGAGTGGGCGTTGGTATTGGTGCAGGCAGCTATGGTGCGGGCCTTTCAAGCGGTGTGCAAGGCGTATTCAGTGATATTTTAGGACGTAACCAAATCTATGCCGGTGCTTCGGTAAATGGCGAGATTTATGATTTTGGTGCGCAGGTTTTTTATATTAAACAACAAGGGCGCTGGAATTTTGGTGGAGGCTTATCGCACATTCCTTACCAATTGGCTACTTACAACGTGGTGCCGAGCACTTATAATACCGGCAACCAAAGTATCCCGGCAATTGAAGAACGATATGATATCATCCGTATTTTTCAGGATCAGCTATCGGTATTTACTGCTTACCCGTTTTCAAAAGTAACCCGGGCAGAGTTTGGCGGTGGTATATCACATAATTCTTATTTGGTTACCCGTTACAGCACATATTATGATACTGTAGGACGGTATATTGACTTTCAACGAAACCGGGTATCTAACAATGACTACAATAATGATCCGTATAATAATGTAGGAATTCTGAGGCCAATTACTTTGCTACAAGTAAGTGCCGCCTTAGTAGGTGATAATTCTTATTTTGGAATAGCATCGCCATTGAGCGGTTTTCGTTACCGCTTACAGGCTGAGTACGACTTTGGTTCCTACCGTTTCTTTTCACCAACAATCGACGTGCGTAAATACTTACGTGTTAAGCCTGTTACCATTGCCGCCAGGTTTAATACCTTCGGGCGCTTTGGTGAAGACACAGGGCTATATCCGTATTACATAGGTTACCCTTTCCTCATCAGAGGTTACGAAAGTCAGAGTTTTTATGGAAGTGGCAACCAGGTTTCTACCAATGGTTTTACGATTGATCAGCTATCGGGCTCGCGGGTTGCCGTAGCTAATTTTGAGATTAGACTGCCTTTTACCGGCCCCGAAAAACTTTCGGCCATTAAATCAAAATTCTTTTTTAGCGAGTTAAACTTGTTTTTTGATGCGGGTTTGGCCTGGAATAAGGGCGACCAGATAAAATTTCAAAAAAGCCCCGATTTTATTGGCTTTCAGCAACCAAGGGACAATAATGGCAACCCGGCAGTTGATGAAAACGGAACTCCGATTTTGGTAGCTGCATACAACCCAAAACAACGTGTGCCAGCTTTAAGTGCTGGTATATCTTTAAGGGTAAACGTTTTCGGTGCATTAATTTTAGAACCCTATTACGCATTTCCGTTTAACCGTACCGATGTTAAAAAGCCGGTATTTGGTTTAAACTTTACACCAGGGTGGTAGAGCTATCCTAACAAAAAAAGCGACTAATGGTCGCTTTTTTTGTTAGTTGCAAACACAGCTCCCATTTAGTAGTTATATTTGAACTTATGAAAAGTATAATAACAGTACTTTGCCTGCTTTTTTTCATGAATATGGTTTATGCTCAAAATGCCCCACCACGAGGTTCTTCTTACCAGGATTCGGTACGATCTAAAAGTACTGCAGGTAAAATAAATATGGTTGAGGGTACCCCCATGAATTCGGCTATGGATTTTGTAGAAAATTTAACACAATCTAAAAGTCATATACTTTTTTTAACAGCATTGCGGGCTTCCAGTTTGGTGGGTACATTAAAAAGCCGTGGACCACTTACCTTATTTGCACCCAATGATAGTGCCTTTAAAGCGAAATTTGGTGTACGCCTGGATACCTTAATTAAACCTGCGCATAAGTATGAGCTCATTAATATTTTGAGTTACCATATAGTTTCTGGTGAATACAATGCAAAAAGAATTGCTAAGGAAATAAAGGATGGTAAGGGTGAAGCCGTTTTGCTTACCCTGTCGGGAAGTAAGTTATTAGCACGTATTGATAGTAACCGTAATATTGTTTTGATTGACGAAAAAGGTGGACAAAGCGTTATTAGTAAGTTTAATATTGAACAAAGCAACGGTGTTATGCATTTAGCTACACAGGTTTTGATACCAAAAAACAAGGCATTGTAAATAAAATAACCATCAAAACTATACGGGTTATATTTCCGTTTGTATAATTATGAATAAGTTAATGATCATATTATTAGCCACTGCTTTAACCGGGGTATTTGGCTGTGAAAATAGTAACGGACAAAATAAAACAGCTACCGGACCCAAGGGTAAACCTGCTGTAGAGTGGAAAAAGGTATTAACACCTAATCAGTACCATATTATGGTAGAAAAAGGTACCGAGCCCCCTTTTCATAATGCTTATTACAATAACCATGAAAAAGGTGTTTATGTAAGTGCTGCAACCGGTGAAGTATTGTTTACCTCCGATGATAAATTTGAAAGCGGAACAGGTTGGCCGAGCTTCACCAAACCAGTTAGCAATAACAAAGTTACCGTAATAACCGATGCCGATGGAGAACGAATGGAAGTGGTGGAAAAAAGTACCGGTTTGCATTTGGGCCATGTTTTTGATGACGGACCCGAAGATAGGGGCGGTAAACGCTTTTGCATGAATTCGGGTGCGCTAAAATTCATTAAAAAGCAATAGTACGTTTGGCAGTGCCCAATGATGGACGCAAATAAGGCCTCACACGTATATTGCTTTCCAATTTTAAGCCAATGGTCAGATCTATCCAGTCTGGGTTTACAGATCTGATCATTTTTTCTTTTTGGGCACGGGTAAAAGTGCTCATCAATTTAAAACGGTCCATAGCTTGCTCCTCGGTATTCATTTCCTCAAAATATACTAAACGGTTTAGCTGCTGTGCCTTTTCAAAGAACAAAGTAGGCATATCGCAGTAAAACTGAATGGTTTTCATCATATCAGTACAAAGGCCAACATGCAGGTTTGTACGGTTTCTGTCGGTTATTATATAAATAAAGTGTTTCATCTGATAATAAATTTTGCTGAATGAAAATTTGTTACTAATTTTATGAGCATAAACTTACTAACAAATTTAGTAATTCCAAAATTTATGTCAATTATTTCAACAAATATTAAATTCCTCAGAAAAAAGAAAGGTCTTACACAACAGCAGTTTGCCGATGAAATAGGCATTAAACGCTCTTTAGTAGGTGCATACGAGGAAGACCGTGCCGACCCAAAGTACGAATTGCTAAAGAAAATAGCATTGTATTTTGAGATCAGTATAGATGATATTATTAACGAAACTATCAACGAAAAATGGGCGCCGAAGCCTAAGGGTAACCCGGCCAACCTGCGTATACTGAGTATTTCTGTTGATAAGGAAGATAATGAAAATATAGAAATGGTGCCGGTGAAAGCCAGTGCCGGTTACCTGAATGGTTACGCCGACCCGGAATATGTAGCACAGCTGCCTAAATTTTACTTGCCTATGTTTAAACAAGGCACTTACCGGGCTTTTGAAATTAAAGGCGATTCCATGTTGCCCTTAGTTTCTGGAACGGTGATTATTGGTGAGTATGTAGAAAACTGGGGAGATGTTAAAACGGGTGATACCTATGTAGTGCTTTCAAAAAACGAGGGCATAGTGTATAAGCGTATAGGTAACAAATACCGGGACAATAAAAAACTCAAACTATTATCGGATAACCCTGTGTACGACCCTTACGAGGTTAGCGGTGAAGATATTTTAGAAATTTGGAAAGCCAAAGCTTACTTATCTACCCACCTGCCTATGCCTACCCCCGAGCCGAGCATAGAAAATTTAACCAGTATGATGTCGGAAATGCAAAAATCCATTTCGAAGCTGCAAAGCAACAATTAAGTTACATGTTTGTTATTAAACCATTACCCAATATCTTTATCAAAAACTAAACAAAACTTAAAAACATGAAAAAGATTTTAATGGTGTGCTGTTTCGTATTAGGAATAAGCGCGGTTAGCTTTGCCCAAGGTGGTGGTGGCGGCGGCAGAATGGGCGGCAACCCTGCCGATCAGGTAAAAAGAATGCAAACCGCATTAAAGCTTACCGATGATCAGGCTGCTAAAGCATTAGTAATTTATCAGGCTCAAGCTAAATCAATGGACAGTGCCAGAACCGCTGCCGGCGATGATAGACAGGCTTGGATGCAAGCTATGCGCCCAATGCGTGAAGCTACCAATACAAAGATCAAAGCTTTACTTACAGCTGAGCAAGTTACTGCATTTGACAAAATGCAAGCTGAAGCGAGAAACCGTCAAGGTGGTGGCGGCGGTCAAGGTGGTGGTAACCCTCCCCCTCCAAACAAAAAATAATTTTTTAAGAAGCGGCGATGAGCCGCTTTTTTTATTTTAGCAGAAAATTACATCAATTGACCCCGCAACAATTTTTACAACAAAAATTACAGAGCAGGCAATACGCAGGTTCTTACCGGAAATTGCAGGTTCAAAATAATTTGATAGATTTTTGCTCAAATGATTACCTGGGCTTTGCCCGTTCTTTGGAGTTATCAGAAATGATAAATGCAGAGTTACAGAATTATCCAACCATTTTAAACGGTTCTACAGGCTCACGTTTGTTAGCGGGTAATACAATTTATGCCGAAGACCTTGAAAAATTAATAGCCGGGTTTCATGATGCGCAAGCATGTTTATTATTTAACTCGGGTTACGATGCCAATTTAGGCTTATTATCCAGCCTGCCGCAGCGTGGCGATACAGTTATACACGATGAACTGGCTCATGCTTCCATTATTGACGGCATTCGTTTAAGCCATGCCAAACGGCATAGTTTTCTACATAATAATTTGCACAATTTAGAGCAAAAGCTTAAAGCCGCACATGGCAACTGCTACGTGGTGGTTGAAAGTGTGTATTCTATGGACGGAGATTTTGCACCACTTACAGCAATTGCACAATTGGTAAAGCAATATAATGCCGTTTTAATAGTAGATGAAGCACATGCGTTAGGGGTATTTAATAAGGGCCTGGTAAACCAGTTGCAATTACAAAGCGCTGTTTTCGCCAGAATTATAACTTTTGGGAAGGCCTTAGGATGCCATGGTGCCGTAGTTGTGGGCAGCAATGATTTGCGGCAATACCTTATTAACTTTGCCCGATCGTTTATTTATACCACGGCAGCCCCTATTCACCAACTGGCAAGTATAAAAATGGGCTATCATTTATTAGCGCAATCGCAATTGATAATTGATGAACTTCAAATCAAAATTGAATTATATAAAAGTTTGATGGGGGATGTACCTCAATCATCCAAAAGTTCGGGTGCTGTGCAAACTTTAATAATTGGTGGCAACCAGCCTACAAAACATCTCGCAAGCAACCTTCAGCAAGCAGGGTTTGATGTAAGGCCTATTTTGAGTCCTACTGTGGCTGAAGGTACCGAAAGATTAAGAATTTGCCTGCATGCTCATAATAGCACGGAAGAAATAACACAATTAACTAATGTGATAAAAATCAATTTACATGTTAAATAAAGCTCCCTTATTTGTAACGGGCATTGGTACTGATGTCGGCAAAACTGTGGTGTCGGCCATTTTGGTTGAAAAGTTGAAAGCCGATTATTGGAAACCTATACAATCGGGCGATTTAAATAATAGTGATACGATGAAAGTACGTTCGCTTATTTCTAATAAGGAGTCTCAATTTCACCCGGAAGCTTACCGGTTAACACAACCCTTCTCACCACATAAGTCGGCAGCTTTAGACGGCATAACCATTAACCTAAACAACATCACTTTACCTCAAACCAACAACCAACTTATTATAGAAGGTGCTGGTGGCCTAATGGTTCCGTTAAATGACACTCATTTTATAATTGATTTAATAAAAAAGTTTGATGCCGAAGTAGTTTTAGTGGTTAAACATTATTTGGGCAGTATTAACCATACGCTTTTGTCGTTGGAATTGTTGAAACAAAAAAAGATCAAAGTCAGAACTTTGATCTTTAATGGAAATAGGGATGAGTGGTCGGAGAATGTAATTAAAACATTCTTATCTGTTGATTCTCAAAATATTCCCCAAAGCATAGCACCAGCAGATCAAACCTTTACTTTACACCAAGCCTCTCAAATTGAGTTGTAGTAAGTGATCAATTTAGCCAGATCTTCATCGTTTTTGAAATCAGTCTTGTTAACTTTAAGGTAATCTTCAATTTTCTTTTGCTTATCACTTAAAGCGGCTATAAAAGATTTTTTGTCGGGTTTAATCCGTCTTAAAGTAGAGTTAGAAATTAAATAATACTTTTCATTAACGTCAATTTTTTTTACCGGAACCGCAGCATTATATTCACTAACAGAAATTACAACCTTGGTAACACGTTTAATTAATTGAGTATTTCCTTTAAAAAGAACTTGGCAGAAAGCATTATCAGGTAAACCTTTAATCCCCCTTACAAAATAAACAATTTTTGTGTTATTATCATTTACAATACGCAAGGTAAATTCTGAAACTGGTTTCAAGAAATATAAAGCCTCTTTATCTTTTCCCTGAAAATAAACATCATCTTCAATTTGATTAAACTTAAGACGCAAATTACTATATAATGTACCATCCTCGAGTTTAACATTTCCTAGTAACCATTCTGTATTATAATAAGGTTCTCCTTCTATATTATCATAATTTTTTGAAACTATAGGTCTTCCATTAATATCCATTAAAAATTGTGATTTAGCACTTAAAGTACAAACCAAAATCAAAACAAGAAGTGTAAATTTAAATGCTTTCATAAATAAAAATTTAACTGTAAAAAAGCTGTATCTAAAGGATGAGGTTTGAAAACCACTTAAAAGAAAACATTCTCTACATGTATCTCGATAAATTAAAGAAAAAGAGGCTGATCAAGATTTGGTGTGACCCCAAAAAGTTAGACAGTTTACAAAATTAAGTTTTTTGTATCAGAGCTCGGTATACCACC
>NZ_JBHTMJ010000007.1:0-17250 GCF_042679325.1 Mucilaginibacter terrae | reverse complement strand
TATCCTTAAACCCCCTTGCATGCAAAATGCATCGGGGTTTTTTGCGTTTTATAAATAAGGGGATAATGCTTTACTACATGTACTATGAGCGCTATAAACTCATTATAATAGAATAGTCAGTAGTATGATATCATTTTTACTATGGTAGGATCCTCATTTGCATTTAAGCTGCTATCCATTAAAAACAGCTTAACTAATGCCAACAGTTTTAACCGGGAAGCGATTTTTTATTTTAAGTAAAAATTAGCTTTTAAACAGCTATAAAGATTATATTGCCGGAGAGGATTTTTAATTTACATGCTTATAGAGAAAATTGAAATAAAATTCGATTATTTAATTCTGCCAGGTAAATTTCGCAAATATTTTATACTCTCGGTCGTCTTGGTCTTTTGTCTCTTTCCTGTGCTATGCGTTCTTCAGGTCGTTTATATCCACCAGTATTATTACTTGGTTTTCTGCTAAAGGCAGTTTTGGTTTCAGTAAGTTTTTCTTCATTTATTTTAACGGTTAATGCCCTTTCACCCATCATTACGCCATCTAATGCTATTACGGTGTTCTCCGCATCGGTGAGGGTTTCCATTTCTACAAATGCATAACCTTTGCAAATCCGTGTTTTTTTATCACGTACTATTTTCATGGTTGCAATATTGCCGTGCGGGCCTATAAGTTTGGCAAGATCTATTTCGGTAATCTCTAAAGGAAAACCGCTTACAAAGAGTTTGTACATGGCATAATAAGGTTTATATTACAACATTGGTATAAAAAATAGTTTACATTTTTATAAGTAAAAAACTGGACAAATTTGTAAATCGGATAGTATATGTTGCTGGTTAACTAACAGTTTATTAACGATTAAAAATTATTCTTAGTCTTACAGGTAAAGCTAAACAAAAGCACAAAGTGTAGCAAATAATCATTTACCGCAATGCTCATCTCGTTAGTTTTTAAGTAGTTGCTAAATTAAGTGTTTTAATCAGGAAAGAAACAGTATATAATTGGAATAATAAATTTTTTATAGAGTTATAGCCCAACATGCGGTTAATGCGTATGAAAAATACCTGAACAAGATTTACTATAAAAACGTTTCCGCGATTTTTTCGGCAGGGTTATCAACTTGTTCTTTTATCCAGTTCAAAAAGGGTGAATGCCTTATTAAAAGCCTTCAAATAACGCGATAAACATACCTTTGTATGCAAAAAATTGCTGGTAAGCGCCAAACTGGCGGCATAAATTAGGTGGAGGCGCTAAGCGGTGGAGGTAGCGCATCATACTAATTTTTTTTGGAATTGGCCTCTGAAAGGATTTTTATTAGATGAACAATTGTAAGTACTATAGCAATTAAATTGGTTTATATATTTATTTTAGCCGTAAATAATGCCATAATATTCCTGAAACCAAATTGCCTGTTTATGAAAAAAGCACTGCTTACCATTATGCTATGCACTTATATAAGTACAATATTTGCACAAATAAAACCCCAGTTTTGGGATGATGTGCAAATTATTAAAAGCTATGATAAACTGTACCAGCCACCTGCTCACCCAATAGTATTTATAGGCAGTTCATCTATACGCAAGTGGGATAATTTGCAGGAAGTTTTTGGCCGGTATATAGTAATGAACCGGGGTATTGGCGGTGCTGTGATCGATGATATTGCTTTTTATTTGAATGATATGGTTTTTCCTTATAATCCCCGGCAAATTGTACTATACGTAGGCGAAAATGATATAGTTAACGAAACCGTTACTGCTGATACTATTTTAAACAAAACCAAACGGCTTTACCAACTTATTAGGGCTAAAATGCCTGCCGTGCCTATTATTTACATAGGGATGAAGCCCAGCCCATCGCGCGAGAAATATATGCCTAAAGCTAAAGCAGCTAATAGTTTAATAAAAACATTTTTAGTGGCTAACGATAAAAATACGGTGTTTGTTGATGTTTTTCCACTAATGCTTACTGATGAGGGTAAATTACGACCTGAACTTTATTTGAATGACAAGTTGCACATGAAAGCCGAAGGTTATGCCGTTTGGGCAAAAGCTATTGAGCCTTACTTGCTTAAAAATAACAAATAGAAC
The DNA here is from genome assembly GCF_042679325.1 of Mucilaginibacter terrae. Lineage (GTDB taxonomy): Bacteria > Bacteroidota > Bacteroidia > Sphingobacteriales > Sphingobacteriaceae > Mucilaginibacter > Mucilaginibacter terrae. The sequence goes on along the minus strand of NZ_JBHTMJ010000007.1, from coordinate 15,169 downwards.
ACGCATTACCTGCATTAAAAATTTTACTCACGTTTTTATTACTTAATATTTGGTTGATCTGTTATTACTCTTCAAGCCCAATCAGCACTTTATAAAATGCGTGGTAAATCTCACGTAAACTATCCGCATCGGTAATGCCTTCATTAATGTTAAATTCAAGGAAGGGTTGTTCAATGCCAGTTTCTTCTATAGTATGGTTATGAATACCGAAATCAAAATTATTCAAAGTGGTAAATACATTACGTACACTGCCATCGGAAAACAGGTTGCGTACTTTTTCGGGTGAGTTGGTTTTGATCACTACATGTTCGTCCAGTTCGGGGTAACCGGTTTTCATATCTTCCAGGCCAAAAAACTTGCCTATAGTATCTAAAAAATCTTCATCATGTATGGCAAACTTAAAATCGCGTGTTACAGATAGCGGTGCCGATAGCTGAGTAATCTCAGAACCGCCCTCAAAACCGCCGCCTAAATCAATATCAATATATAGTTCTATCTGTTTGCCGCCATGTTTAATGAGCACATTGTAGGAAAAGAGTTCTTCTTCCGCAGAAATATCGGCTGCAACCTGTGTCCAAATTTCCTGTTCGGTATTACCGGCAATGATTTTTTGCTCTTCCATAACCTTAATATTTATGTAACAACACCAGTTCATGCATAATGTTTATACCGGCATTCAGGTGTAAAAACTTCCCAGCAAGGCAATAATACTGCTAATATCAAAAGAAAGGTTAATTTAGTGAGTGTAAAACCTATGCAAAAAATAGCAGTTCAACTATCTAATACCACTTTCAAGCATTTCAAATCTATTATTGGTGGCTCTATTGGTAACCTGGTAGAATGGTATGATTGGTATGCCTACTCGGTGTTCTCACTTTATTTTGCCAGTTCATTTTTTCCTGAAGAAAACGAAACCGCACAGCTTTTAAATACCGCTGGTATATTTGCCATTGGTTTTTTACTGCGCCCGGTGGGGGGCTGGCTTATGGGTGCCTACGCCGATCGTAATGGTCGTAAAGCAGGACTCACGCTTTCGGTACTACTTATGAGCGCGGGTTCGTTAATGATCACACTCGTTCCAAATTACAATCATATTGGTATTGCTGCACCCATTATTTTGGTGCTGGCCCGTATGTTGCAGGGCTTAAGCATTGGCGGTGAGTACGGTACTGCTGCTACATACCTGAGCGAAATTGCACCGCCAAACCGTCGTGGTCTTTACTCCAGTTTTCAGTACGTAACTACTACCATGGGGCAATTAACCGCACTCAGCGTACTAATGATCCTGGAGCGATGGTTGCTTACCCCCGAACAGTTAGCCAGTTGGGGCTGGCGCATACCCTTTGCCATAGGCGCACTATTGGCCCTATCGGCCATATACCTGCGCCGTAACCTTACCGAAACCGAATCGTTTAGTAACGAAACAGCAGCTAAAAGCCAGCGCGGAACCTGGCAAGAGCTCAAAAAACATAAAAAGGAGATATTTACTATTGTGGGCTTTACCATTGGCTTAACGGTATCGTATTATACTTTTTCTACTTACGTGCAAAAGTTTTTGGTGAACACGGCCGGCTTTAGTAAGCGCGATTCTACTCTCATTACTACTCTAAGCTTACTTGCCTTTATGCTGGTACAGCCGCTTGCCGGTATGCTGGGCGATTTTATTGGTCGTAAAAGGCTTATGGTTATTTATGGTGTGCTGGGCCTGGTTACCACAGTACCTATTTTAACTATGCTTGGTAACACGCATCAGGCCTGGCTTGCGGCCTTGCTCATTATTATTGCTTTGTGCATTTTAAGTTTAAATACTTCTATATCGGCAATTGTAAAGGCCGAGTTATTCCCGGTGAACGTACGCTCGCTGGGGGTAAGTTTTCCTTATGCGTTTACAGTAGCCCTGTTTGGCGGCACAGCCGAATATTTAGCCCTGCTGTTTAAAAATGCCGGTCATGCTACCTGGTTTTACTGGTACCTTACGGTGTGTATCGGCATTTCGTTATGGGTGAGCATCCGTATGCTGGATATGCAAAAGCACTCCAAGATGGATATGAAATAACACTCGTTCCGCAAACAAAGCCACTGGTTTTTGCTTTTATATAATACATATAAACTAAAATATTATGGCTTCAGAAAATACAGTTCCGGTTAACGGCGAAGAAAACGAAAAAGATGTAAAGCGCAATACGCAGGATACAGGTTTAGGCCCAATTTACGATACCGAAAATAATGAAGCGGGCGAGTTTGAGGCCGCACAACATGCTTACGACGCTTCGACACCATCGTTTGAATTGAATGTAGATGCAGGAATAGAGTCGGAAAAACAATACGAAATCGGCGAAGAAGAAGAAGAACACCCAAACCCGGAAAAATAGTTTTAAAATACGAAAATAGTGCGGTGGCGAGCAGCAGGAGCAGTTACAATATTGCTTAATTGCTCGCCCCTGTATTAAGGCATTAAATTGATTTAGCCATGTAAAGCCACCGACTAAAATATTATCTATATAGTCATAAAAAGCTCAACTTTCACCACAGCAAGGATAGCTTTTTTTGGAATTCCATCTTTACTGACTAATGAAGTAACTGCAAATGAGCTGTTTAATTTATTTAATGTTTTGAATATCTGCACTTCAATTAGTAAATCATTATCAATTCTGTATTTGTTTCTTTGTAAAACTAAAACAGGTATATATTTGATGGAGATAATGATTTAGTCTTTTACAATTACACCATCCTTCATTACTAATTTAACTGCCTTTACATTTTTTATATCCTCCACCGGGTTACCGCTAAGCACTACTAAATCGGCCAGGTAACCAAGCTTTATGTTGCCTAAATTTTTTAAGCCAAATACATCTGCGTTTACAGACGTTGCCGATCGCAGCACATCCAATGGTTTCATACCGTATTCTACCATCAGCAGCATTTCGCGGGCGTTATCTCCATGGGCAAATACCCCTACATCACCGCCCATGCAAATAGTGACGCCGGCTTTCAGGGCGTTGGTAAAGCTAATTTGTTTTTGCTTAACGCGATCGGGCTCTGGGTCTGTGCCTTTTTTCCAACCTTTGTAGGCGCTGGTAGCTTCGCCGGCGGCAAGGGTAGGGCAAAGAGCTACGTTGTGTTCTTTCATCAGTTTAAATATTTCGGGTGTGCCGCCGTCGCCATGTTCAATGGTGTTTACGCCGGCCATAATTGCCCGTCGCATACCCTCGGCTGTGCTGGCGTGTACCACCACCGGCCTGCCGCTGCTGTTGGCTACTTGTACGGCCAGTTTCAATTCGGCCTCGGTAAAAGTGGGTGCAGGTTTGTCGTCCAGTCCCCAGCGGTAGTCAGCATATAATTTTATCACATCGGCGCCATGCCCAATTTGCGAGCGGATAGCATGGGTTAAACCATCAGTACCATCGGCTTCTTCGGCCCCTTGCGGCAAATCCATTTCGGCTACGGTACTTTTAGGGCCGTAACTACCAGTGGCTACAATAGCACGGGTAGCGCTCAATATCCGCGGACCGGGTATAAGGCCTTTATTAATAGCTGCTTTCAAACCCACATCATCATAGCCTGCCCCTTCGGTACCCAAGTCACGGGTACTGGTAAAGCCCGCCATGAGCGTTTGGCGGGCATGTGTTACTGCGCGGGCGGTTCGTTCGGCACGGCTTTCGGTCAATACCTGGTCGTTCCAGCTTGTTTCGTTATAAGCATGTAAAAACAGGTGCGAATGGCCTTCAATTAAGCCCGGCAACAGGGTGGTGCCTTTTAAATCTATAATTTTTATACCTGCGGGTATGGTAAATTCAGTGGCTGGTTTGGCCGCTTCAATATGGTTACCTTTTATGAGCACCCACCAGCCGGTATGCATATCGCGGCCATCAAATACGCGGTCGGGTTTAAGCAGGGTGTAGGCTTCGGGCGTTTGGGCTAAAAGCTGCGTGAGAGCTAAAGTACACGGCAGTAAAGCCAGCAGAAATTTTTTCATAACGCATAAAGATAAAAAATAGCCTGACTGGTGCTTTATGAATATATTTAAAAAATATTAGTACCACCAATGGCAGAAAAACTACAACTACCGTTTTCTGAAACCGAATTTACTGCGCTGCTGAATGAAAACAGGAGCAACGAAGATTTTGTGAATAATTTGTTCAGGAATAAAGGCAATCATAAGCTGATGTGTTCGGCTTTGCAGGAGTACCATCGAAACGATGGCGGTTCGCCCGAAGTACACGATTTCGAGATCATCCGTATTAATTTTACCCCGGCTATTTTAGCGGGCCGTTTTACCTGTAAATTCAGGGTAAAATACCATTTCACCTGTTCGGATGTACGCAATGAGGCGGGCGATACCATAGTTTGGGATTTTAAAATGGATGAAGGCAAACACGTAATTGACATAACCGGCGAAGAACCGCTGGTAAGAGAGGGTGAGTAGCCCCTTCCAACCCTCCCCGGGAGGTGAGGTAGCCCCCTCTAAATCTCCCCCGGGAGGGGAGACTTTTAATAATAAGCAAGTTTTTCTTGAAGCCCTCCCTCCCGAGGAGGGTTTGGGAGGGGCTTTTTTAAATATATTTACAAACCGATGCAACCATTTAGCGCTAACTATCATCTACCTTTCAAATGATGTTTCTGAAGCATAAATATTCAACCGAAGACCTGATTGTAAAGTGCAGAGCTGCCGACCGCAAGGCGCAGGAGTTGCTATACAAACAATTTGCTTCGAAAATGCTGGCTGTGTGTATGCGTTACGCTACCGATAAAATGGAAGCGGAGGATATGTTGCAGAACGGATTCATCAGGGTGTTTCAAAAAATAAACGATTACCGTGGAGATGGTAGTTTTGAAGGATGGATGCGTCGCATTATAGTGCATACATCTATAGAGTACTACCGCAAGCACCACAAAATTATACACGTGGATATTGAGGAAAGTGGCTATGAGCAATCGGTGAACGGGGCAGCGGCATGCAGCTTGGAGGCTAAGGATTTGCTGGCTATTATACAACAGCTGCCAGCAGGTTACCGCATGGTATTTAACCTATACGCGGTAGAAGGCTACTCGCACCGCGAAATTGCTGAAATGGCCGGGATAACCGAGGGTGCCTCAAAATCGCAGTTATCGAGGGCGCGTACTCTATTAAAACAAAAAATTGAACAATTGGAGGGAAAGAAATATGAATATGCAGGATAACGAAATGGACGAACTATTCCGCTCGAAGCTGGGGGGATTGGAGGTGGAGCCTACAGCACAGGTGTGGGATACTATACATGCCCAGTTAGGTGGTCAGAAGAAAAAATCATGGGCACCCATATTCAGCATGGCCGCAACCGTATTGGTATTGTTAACGGCAGGCACCTGGTTTTTATTAACCAAACCGGTTAAGGATCATCCTAAACAAATTGTGCGTATTAATATAATACCAAAAGCCACCTATGTTGTTAAAGCAACACAGCCCAATGTTGTTGAACAGGTTAATACAGAAAATATGGATTTGCAGCCATTGGCACAAAGCACAACAACGCTTAACCGCGTAGCCAGTATAAAACAAAGCAAAGCTGCCAAGTACAGGGCTGCGTTAAAGCAACAACAGGTTGAACCGGCTGTAGTAATGGAACCGGTAACCCAGCCACAAAAACCAGTATTAGCCGCTGTGCAAAACAAACCGGTAATGCAACCCGTAGTGCCCGAAATGAATTTGAGCACACCGTTAAATGATACCGAACCAGCCGTAGTAAAGCCAGTGAATACTTTGGCAGCTATTAACGAAAAAACACTTGAGCCGGAGAGGAAAGTAAAAAGACGTGGTTTTCATTCTTTAGGCGGGTTGATTAATGTCGTAATAGCTACGGTGGATAAACGTGAAGACAAGCTTATTGAGTTCACAGAAACTGACGAAGACCAGTCGAACGTTACAGGTATTAACCTCGGGCTGCTTAAAATAAAAAAAGACAAATAAACGCTCTTTATTTAAATCACATATAACATGAAACGCATATTGTTTACCGCCATAATTTGCGCGGCCGCTGCGGGTGTATTTGCCCAAAATACTACTACCACCACCGTTACTAAATCTGTTACTACCGATACCAAAGGAGATACCATTCAGGTAAAAACAGATACTATAAAAACCAAAAGAAAGGGCTTTAAGTTTACGCTGGGTAAGGGCGAAGACACGCAATCGGTTTCGGTAAACCGCCGCGATACGATTAAAGAACATTCTAAAGCACCGGGCTTTTCATGGGGATTGACCTTTTCCCGTTTCGATTTGGGTTTGGCTACTTTGGTTGATAACGGCAGTTTTAACCTATCGCCGCAAAACAATTTTTTACGCTACCGCTCCTGGAAAAGCAGTAACGTGGGTTTCGACGTAATTCAGGCCGGTTACCGCTTTAACAGCTCGTTCCGCATTTATGTATCAGGTGGTTTCGATTGGACCCACTTCCGCCTGCGCGAGGATATTACCATACAGCAAGACGGCCCCGATGATGCCCTGCGTTATACCAACGATCCTATTAATTACAGCAAGAACCGTTTTACGTCCAGTTATTTCCGTATCCCGCTAACGTTCGATTGGAGAAGCAAGGTTGATGATGACGGCGACCGTTTCCATATTTCGGGCGGACCCATGATCGGCATACTGTATAATGGCCGTGTAAAGCAAATTAGCGATGAGAACGGCAAGGAAAAGTTTAACAACGATTACCACTTTACCAAACTACGTTACGGCTTAACTGCCCGCGTAGGCCACGGCGGCTTTGGCATGTATGCCAAGTACTACTTTAACGATATGTTCGACACCGCCCAGCAGCAAGGACTGAATAACTTATCGTTCGGATTTATGGTTGGATTTTAAGTACCTCTACCAACACTCCCCGGGGGGGAGGGCTTTATACCACTTATAAAGTTATGTCATCTCGAACGATAGTAAGAGATCTTGTTCAAGATACAAAGTAGGCAACCCGTACAGTCGAACAGGATTTCTCGTTATCACTCGAAATGACATTTTCTTTGATAGTAAGCTACTTGTAAGGCGAAGTTAAAATAAGTCTCCCCTCCCGGGGGAGATTTAGAGGGGGCTTGTGTATCTTTACCGCAATGGCAAATAATACCCCCTTTTTGCAGGCTATTGCAGTAAGTAAAGTATATCCCGGTAAACATCAATCCGGCGTACACAATATTAGTTTAACTATACAGGCCGGTAAAATAACCGGTATTATTGGCGAAAGCGGCAGCGGCAAAAGCACTTTACTCAAACTATTGTTCGGTTTGTTATCGCCCGATGAAGGGCAGGTTCAATTTCAGGGCGAACGTATTTGGGGGCCGGCCGAAAAGCTGATACCCGGCCACAATGCCATGAAAATGGTAACCCAACATACCGACGACCTGAATTTGTATGCCAAAGTATGGGATAACATAGCCATACTAATGCCCAATACCGATATGAAAGCCAAAAGGGAGCAACCCGAAAAGGTGTTGCGCCAGCTTAATATGTTTCACCTGGCCGATAAGCGCGTGGCCGACCTTAGTGGTGGCGAAAAGCAGCGTGTGGACATTGCCCGTGCCTTAATTACACGCCCGCAGGTACTCTTGCTGGATGAACCCTTTAACCAGGTTGATACCACCTTTAGAGACGGCTTGCAGCAAGACATTCGCCGTATTGTTAAAGAGACCGGCTTAACAGTCATCATCGTATCGCATGACCCGGCTGAGGTACTTTCCATGGCCGATGAACTGGTAGTAATTAAAGACGGTGGCGTGCTGGAAACCGGTTCACCCAAAAAGTTATACAATTCTCCCGAAAACCTGTACACGGCCCGCTTGCTTTCTAACTGCAACATCTTCATTCGCGAGGAGGCGCGCGCCTTGCGTGTTAAAGCTGTAAAAGAGCAGGTGGTAATTTACCCCGAGTGGATCATCCCCGAAAGCAGTGCCAAAAACTTAGACTGGAGCATTAAGGAGATCCTGTTTAAAGGCGCCTACGAAGAAATTTATTTGGAATACGGCCCTATTGAAGTACACCTTATTAACCACGAACCCGGTTTGTACGATAACTACAGCCATATCGGTATCAGGGTAACTAAGTACCTGGAGTATTAGTAGGAATCGGTTAGTCAGGAGAGCCCGTTAGAAAAAGTAGCGAGGGGAGGGCAAAAAAGCGGGCCATGCGTAGGGTTTGAGTGGGGACGCATTTTTTTGCCTTGTCTTTTTGGTTGCTTTTGTAACTAAGACAAAATTGCGAGAGCAATCATTCACACCTTAAAAAAAATCATTATCAGTAAATAACTAACTGGCCCTTCAGGCCAAGAGGAGAGGAAGTAAGTTCATCAGCACTAATTGAAGTTAAGTCCACTAAAAGTTTACACTATCCACCAATCTTTCACCAAATTTAATTCCTGCTTGGCGCGGGTAATAGAGGTGTACCACCATTTGCAAAGTTCCGGGTGTTTCATGCCGTACATGCTTTTATCCAGAAAAAGGAACACATCGTTCCACTCGCCGCCCTGGGCTTTGTGGCAGGTAACGGCGTAACCGTAAGTAGTACGCAGGCAGTTTAAGTATTCATCTTCCAGCATCTTCTTTTTGTAGATTTCGCCATTGGGTTTAATGTTCTTGTTCTGCATCCGCTTGTTAAAATCTATCATTAAAAAGCTTTGTTCATCATCGGTTAAATTGCCTTTAATGTTATGCAATGCATCTAATGAAAGCAGGATGTGGTATTCCAATTCGGAAGCTACGGCTTTAACCTTTACCTTTTGAAACCGCAGGTTAGCTTTGGCAATAAACTCACCCAGTTCGGCTATGGTCACAAAATCGCCGTTGGTAAGCGGTACGGTATAATTGTTTTGGGTAACCAGCAGTATATCGCCACGCTGCAGGGGTAAATCGGCCGAACCAAACAGATCGCGGCGCATAGCCTTATTAATGTTTTGTACTGTTTTATTGCTGCGGGCAATAGCCAGTGTGCCGTTGGTGCCCTTTTGGCGGTAACGTTCCTGGTAGGCTTTAAATAGTTCTTTTTCAGATGTATAAAGTTTTACATTGTTTAAATTACTGGCCGGTAATTTGGGGAACCGGCCAATATCGGGTTGCTGGCTCATTTCCCTTACCGATTGTGCCAGTTTTAAAATATCGTTGCCCAAATCGGTACGTTCAATAGTTTGCAGGGTAAAGGTAATGGCATCTCTTTGTTTTTGCAGCAGCCATTCCAAATCCAGCGCGGGACTAAAATTCTGCTTCACAGGCGGCAACTGGCAGGGGTCGCCTACAAATATGATCTTGTTTTTGCCCGCAACCTCAAACAGGTCGTCTAACAAAACCCCCGAACCAAATGTAGCGAACATGCTTTCCGATGTTAATTGCCCTGATAACATCGACGCTTCATCCACAATGTACACCACCTTATCGTCTTCATTATCGGGTATGCGGGTGAGGAACTGCATAAAAGTTTGCCCGTTCTTGTTCACTGGTTGTATGCCGGTATAATCGGGGCCGCCTTCGTCCTCAACACCTTCCACCTTGCTGAAATTATATAATTCGCTGTGTACGGTTTTTGCGGTGAAGCCGGTTTTGCCACGTAAAACGGTTGCTGCCCGGCCGGTGGTAGCCAGCATGCGGAAAGTCTTCTCGTTTTCTTCCAGCCACTTGCCCAGGTGTTGCATCAAAAATGTTTTACCGGTACCGGCATATCCTTTCAATACAAACGTATTTACGTTAGGGTGCTCTAAAAATTTCTTAATAGACTTGAAAGCCTGTGTTTGCTCCGGGTTTAAAGTGGGTTTGGTAGGCATGTAATTTATACAGATAAGATATGGCCCTTACATAGGCCCTGAAATTAAGCAATTGAATTTATACTAACAAATTTAGTATGGAACGGAAGTTATTTATAGAATATGATAGCAAAGAGCGTAGCCACCTGCAACTCCGCTATGCAGATGCAGCAATGGCATAAAGTGTAAACACAATAGCCTGTCACATCAATTCTCCTTTCCATAATGAAAACATACCCTACCAAAATGGAAGGGTTTAACTTTTTTATACCATAAATAAAACACTAATTTTTAATTCAGTTAGCTGAAGATCAGCAACTTATTAACTAATTTGTAAATATGGCACTGCCTTTGGCTATAAGCATAAAAACATATACTATGCTTACTATACTGTTGTTTGTAATCCTGCTCATTTTGTGCTGGATCATCTTTAAATCTATCGACTGGTTCGAAAAAATCTGAAAACTATGTTAGCACTATTTATTATCTCTCTGGCAGTTTTTGCATACATGGTGTATGTACTGCTTAAACCCGAAAAATTTTAATCCTCTTACACAATGAACACTGAATTTTTAGGCATCATTGCTTCCTTTGTCATCACGCTTGTTATCGCCATTCCGCTGGGTAAGTACCTGGCTAAAATGTTTGCCGGCGAGCGCGTATGGACGGATTTTATGAAGCCGCTTGAAACGGGCCTTTTTAAACTATCAGGCATTAACCCTAACGAGCCCATGAACTGGAAACAGTTTTTAAAAGCCATGATGGCTATTAACGTATTATGGCTGGTTTACGGCTTTTTTGTATTACTTTATCAAGACAAGTTACTCCTAAACCCCGATGGTAACCCCGGTATGACCGCCGATCTGGCTTTCAATACCATTATAAGCTTTGTGGTAAACTGTAACCTGCAACATTACTCGGGCGAAAGCGGGGCCACGTACCTAACCCAGCATTTCATATTTATGTTTTTACACTTTACCAGTGCGGCAACAGGTATAGCGGCTGCGGTAGCTTTATTTAAAGCCTTTCGCGACAAAACCACCACCGATCTGGGTAACTTCTGGAACTTCTTTGTAAAAGCCATTACCCGTTTATTGCTGCCCCTTGCTGTTGTGGTAGCATTAATACTTACTTTTAACGGTACGCCAGCCAGCTACGCCGGTAAAGATCAGTTTATATCCATGCAGGGCGATACCGTTAACGTATCGCGCGGCCCGGCCGCACAAATGATAGCCATTAAGCACCTGGGTACCAATGGTGGCGGTTACTTCGGTGTTAACTCCTCGCATCCGCTCGAAAACCCCAACTACCTCACCAATATGGTCGAGATTATATCACAGTTCATTATTCCGGTAGCTATGATACTGGCATTCGGCTTTTTTATACGCCGTAAAAAATTGGGCTGGGTTATATTCGCTGTAATGATGGCGGGTGTTTTCATGCTCATGATACCCAGTATCATCGGTGAAACAGGTGGCAACCCGGCTATCGCTAAAATGGGTATTGCACAGCCCACCGGATCCATGGAGGGCAAAGAAGTACGTTTTGGCCCTGCTGCTACGGCTTACTGGAGCACCTTAACTACTGTAACATCTACCGGCTCGGTAAATGGTATGCATGACAGTACTACAGCCCTTACCGGTGCCTGGGAATTACTGGCCATGATGATTAACGGTTTCTTTGGAGGTTGCGGTGTAGGTATCCTTAACTATTTTATATATCTGATTATAGCGGTATTTATATCGGGTTTAATGGTAGGCCGTACGCCCGAGTTTTTAGGACACAAGGTTGAAGCGCGCGAAATTAAAATAGCGGCCCTTATTACCTTGCTAAGCCCTTTTCTTATAATGGCAGGTACCGCCTTAGCTAGTTATGTATTTGTAGCGCATGGTGCTGCCGATTGGGCTGTTAAGCCGGCCAATTGGTTAAACAACCCCGGCTATCATGGTTTTTCAGAAATGCTGTACGAGTTTACATCGGCTAATGCCAATAACGGATCGGGATTTGAAGGCCTGGGCGATAATAACATCTTCTGGAACGTAAGTACAGGTATCGTATTAATACTGGGTCGTTTCCTGCCAATATTCGGCCCTATAGCCATTGCGGGTTTACTGGCTCAAAAGAAATATATACCCGAAAGTGCCGGTACCCTGCGTGTTGATACGGTAACTTTTAGTATTATGACATTTGCCGTTATCCTGGTGCTTAACGCTTTGTCGTACTTTCCTGCATTGGTCCTTGGCCCTATTGCAGAATATTTTACCTTAATTAAATAAGCCCCCTTAAATCTCCCCCGGGAGGGGAGACTTTTAAAATAAAACTCATTAAAATACAAGCTTTTAATTGCCCTCCCTCCCGGGGAGTGTTGGGAAGAGCTCTCTTTAAGATGAAAAATCAATCTAATAAATTATTTGAACCGGCTTTAGTACAGTCAGCTGTTAAACAGTCGTTTATTAAGCTGAACCCTAAAGTAATGATGCGCAACCCGGTAATGTTTACCGTGGAAATTGGCACGGTGGTAATGCTTTATGTAACCTTTTACAGCTTAACCCACAACGATCAGGGCACGTTTGCCTACAACTTCACCATTTTCTTTATTTTACTGGCTACTTTATTGTTTGCCAACTTTGCCGAGGCCATTGCCGAAGCACGTGGCAAGGCACAGGCCGATAGCTTGCGCAAAACCCGCGAAGATACACCCGCCAATGTAATTGATGCCCAGGGCAATATTACGGTGGTATCGTCAAACCAGTTAAAAAAAGGCGATGTATTTGTGTGCGAATCGGGCGATACCATACCTACCGATGGCGAGATCATTGAAGGTTTGGCTACCATTGACGAATCGGCCATTACGGGAGAATCGGCCCCGGTGATTCGCGAATCGGGTGGTGATAAATCATCGGTAACAGGTGGTACCAAAGTACTATCAGACCGTATAAAGGTAATGGTGACCACCCAGCCGGGCGAAAGTTTTTTGGACAAGATGATCGCTTTGGTTGAAGGTGCATCACGTCAAAAAACGCCTAACGAAATTGCCTTAACTATTTTACTGGCAAGCTTTACCCTGGTGTTCATTATTGTATGTATCACCCTTAAACCCTTTGCCGATTATGCCAACACGCCTATTACCGTTGCCGCGTTAATCTCTCTGTTTGTATGTTTAATACCTACTACAATAGGTGGCTTGCTATCGGCCATTGGTATTGCCGGTATGGATAGAGCGCTGCGTGCGAATGTAATTACCAAAAGTGGTAAAGCGGTTGAAACAGCCGGTGATATTGATGTGTTGCTACTGGATAAAACCGGTACCATTACTATTGGTAACCGTAAAGCCACCCAGTTTTGGCCTGCACCCGGAGTATCTCCCGAAGATTTGGTTAAGGCTTGCGTACTGGCTTCCCTTGCCGATGAAACCCCCGAAGGTAAATCTATTATTGAGCTGGCCCAGCATGGCAATAACCGCGTATCGCTTCAGGCGCCTCAGGGTTCTACATTTATTAAATTTACGGCCGAAACCAGATCGAGCGGTATGGATACTCCTGATGGCTTGCGTGTACGTAAAGGTGCTTATGATTCGATGCGCAAAATGGCGCTTAATGCCGGCCATACCGTGCAGGCTGCCGTTAAAGAAAGAGTGGAAGCTATTGCCTCAAACGGTGGTACACCGCTGGTAGTAACCCAAAACGAAGAGGTATTAGGTACGGTAGAACTGCAGGATATTATTAAACCAGGCATTGCCGAACGCTTTGAGCGCCTGCGTAAAATGGGCGTAAAAACGGTAATGGTAACCGGCGATAACCCGCTGACTGCTAAATATATTGCCGAAAAAGCCGGTGTAGACGATTTTATTGCCGAGGCAAAACCCGAAGATAAAATGAACTATATTAAACTGGAGCAGGCCGCCGGTAAACTGGTAGCTATGATGGGCGATGGTACCAACGATGCACCAGCACTGGCCCAGGCCGATGTAGGCGTGGCCATGAACAGCGGTACACAGGCCGCAAAGGAAGCAGGTAATATGGTGGATTTGGATAATGACCCAACTAAGCTCATCGAAATTGTAGAGATAGGTAAGCAATTGCTCATTACACGCGGTACGTTAACTACATTCTCTATTGCTAATGACGTAGCCAAGTATTTTGCTATTGTACCTGCCTTGTTCATCGCATCTATCCCAGCTTTGCAAAGCATTAATATTATGCGCCTGCACAGTCCCGAAAGCGCAATCTTATCGGCAGTAATATTTAATGCCATTATTATCCCTATGCTTATACCATTGGCTTTAAAAGGAGTAGAGTACAAACCTATAGGTGCTACCGCATTGTTGCGCCGCAATTTGTTGCTGTATGGGGTAGGTGGTGTAGTAGCCCCGTTTATTGGTATTAAGCTGATTGATCTGGTGGTGGGGTTAATGGTTTAATAGCCCCTCCCAAACCTTCCCCGGGAGGGAGGGCTTCAGAATCTGCAACACGTTAACCTGTCAGTCTGAGCCTGTCGAAGACTTAACCATGCGGCGAATGCCTTGACAGGCTCGGTATAACAAAGTAAAATAATAAAATAACACTAAAACAAAAGTCTTTTCAAAAGCCCTCCCTCCCGGAGAGGGTTTGGGAGGGGCTGCTAATCATCATGAAAAATTTAACACAGTCATTAAGACTAACACTCGTACTTACCGTACTATTATGTGTAATATATCCTGTAATCATCACCTTCGCCGGTAAACTGTCAAAAGGCCAGGGCGATGGTGAAAAGTTAATGGTCAACGGCAAGGTGGTGGGTTATGCGCTCATCGGTCAAAAGTTCGATCAAACACAGTATTTCTGGACTCGTCCATCGGCGGCTGGCTATAATGCCGCCGGTTCTGCGGGCTCTAACAAAGGCCCCAGCAATCCCGATTATTTGAAGGATGTACAAAGCCGTATAGATACGCTGCTGAAATACAACCCCGGCATTAAAAAAAGTAATATACCGGCCGATCTGGTTAGCGCATCGGGTAGTGGTTTAGACCCGGACATTTCTATTGAAGCAGCCAATATTCAAATAAAAAGAGTAGCAGCCGTGCGTAAACTCGACCAAAAACAAGTTGCCGAGTTAGTTTCAACTCATACACACAAACCTTTAATGGGCATGTTTGGCCCATCGGGCGTAAATGTGCTGAAGCTGAACATTGCACTGGATGCGCTAAAATAAGCCCTACCCCAGCTCTCCCCGGGTGGGAGGGGGATTAAGTTAACACAAACATAAATAAACAATATGCTCCTGAAAGCCTTCCCTCCCGGGGAGGGTTTGGGAGGGGCTTTCTTTTTTAAACATGAAAAATATATTACTTACTACCGCTCTTTTATGCACTGCATACTTAGCCCAGGCTCAAGACACGACCAAGGCCACCCCGGCTTCAGCCGACCCAGGTT
>NZ_JBHTMJ010000006.1:0-149808 GCF_042679325.1 Mucilaginibacter terrae | reverse complement strand
ATTCGTTTCTAAATTGCAAAACAAATAAATTTTACCATATCCCCCAAGAATTATGCTTGATCCAACAAAAGCTCCTCTTTTTAAAGAGGAGCTTTTGTACTCAGAGCGGGAATCGAACCCGCACTCCGTTTACGGGAACAGGATTTTAAGTCCTGCGTGTCTACCAGTTCCACCATCTGAGCATGGTCCATTTGCTACAGTTTAAAACTTTTGAGGTAATCCCGTATGAATCGGGACGCGTCTGTCAGTTTCACCACCTGTGCGTGGTTTATTTTGTCAGGTAATCGTTATGCGGGAGAAGAGGCAGGCGTCCGCCCGCACACCACATAACGATAAACCTTAAAAATAAATCCCTCCTGATATTCAAAAGGGATTTGAGCGAAAGACGAGATTCGAACTCGCGACCCCGACCTTGGCAAGGTCGTGCTCTACCAACTGAGCTACTTTCGCATTTTTGGTAAGTTATTATTCGTAAATAATCCCTTACGTTTTTGGTGATGCAAATATAGGGACTAAACCGTATTCTGCAAATAATTATTTTTAAAAGTTTTTAACTTTAATATAACTCACTGTCTTTCAAAACATCATTTATTAAATCGCTCTCATATCCACGGCTCATGGCGTACTGTATAAGCTTGTAACGGCGTTTAAAAGGGTCTTTTTCGGTTATTTGCGCTTGTTTTTTGTCTATAACTTTCTGCAAAGCGCGTAAATAATCTTCGCCGTCAATGGTTTGCAGAGCTTTACTTATCAATTTATCGGGTACTTTTTTCAGCTTTAAACCCTGTTTTATTTTAATACGCCCCCAAGCTTTAAGTTTAAATTTGCCTTGTACATAGGCGCGGGCAAAGCGCTCTTCATTTAAAAAATTACCGGTAATGAGCTGGCTGATCACACTTTCCACTCCGGTGGGGTACATGCCTAAATCGTATAGTTTATGGCGTACTTCTTGCTGTGAGCGTTCCTGGTAGGCGCAAAAATGTTCGGCTTTGGTCAGTGCGGTTTTTTCGTCGGTTATTCTCTTCTTTTTCGGCTCATCCATGCAAATCAAATTTACCAAAAATTCTTCTCTTAACATAAATAGTTACCTTCGTAAATCATGTTGAGCAGCCAGTATTCTATACTCCAGGTGCAGCAAATTATTGCCGCCACCGCAACCATCGTCAGGGAAAACAACATCAGTATTTTGCTTACAGATAGTAGGCAAATCAGCAACCCGGTGGAAAGCTTGTACTTTGCATTAACGGGTAGGCGCGATGGTCACGAGTTTATTGCTGAAGCTTACAACCATGGCGTGCGTAACTTTGTGGTACAAACCCAACCCACTGCCGATTACCCTGCCGCCAACTTTTTAATAGTGGACGATGTGTTGAAAGCACTGCAAACACTGGCGGCATACCACCGCAGCCGGTTTAATTTGCCGGTGATAGGCATTACGGGCAGCAACGGCAAAACCATTGTAAAGGAGTGGTTATACCAGTTGCTGGCCGGCGATAAAAACATTGTACGTAATTCTAAAAGTTATAACTCTCAAATAGGGGTGCCGCTATCGGTTTGGCAAATACAGGAAGATAACGACCTGGGGATATTTGAAGCGGGGATTTCTACTGTAAACGAAATGGATGCATTGGAAGCTATAATTCAGCCTACTATTGGCGTGCTTACGCATATTGGCTCGGCGCACGACGAAGGTTTTGAAAGCAGGCGACAAAAAATGCAGGAAAAGCTAAAGCTGTTTAAAAAAACAGAGCTGCTGATCCATAACTATGATCAGTTGCTGGAATACAAGGCCGACCTGCCTGCCATTACCACCTTTACCTGGAGCTTTAACTTTAAGGAGGCCGACCTGTATGTGTTCAGCGAAACGGTGATCTCCAAACGCTTTTACCTGCGGGCCATGTATAAAGGTAATGAGGTGGAATGCCTGATCCCGTTTTTGGATGAAGCATCGGTGGAGAACGCCATAGTGTGCTGGGCAACCCTGCTGGCTTTAGGTTACAGTGCCGAAGAGGTAGACGAGCGGCTGGAACACCTGAGCGCCGTAAGCATGCGCCTGGAAATGAAGACCGGTATTAACGATTGTTCGGTGATAGACGATTCGTACAATTCCGATATCCGTTCGCTCGAAATTGCGCTGAACTTTTTGCAGCAGCAAAATCAGCATAAAATAAAAACGCTCATTTTGTCCGATATATTTCAATCGGGCCTGCCACCGCAGGAACTTTACCGGCAGGTAGCCGATATGGTGAAGAACAAGCGGATAGATAAATTTATTGGGGTGGGAGAGGCATTGTACCAAAATCAGGAACTGTTTGCCGGTATTCAGCAAACCTACTTTTACAATCATACAGCAGATATGCTGCGGCACCGTCAGGAGATTAACTTTAACAACGAAGCTATCCTAATTAAAGGCTCGCGTAGTTTTGAGTTTGAGCGGATTAGCCGGGCTTTAGCGCAAAAGGCACACGAGACCATGCTGGAGATCAACCTCAATGCTTTATTGGGGAATTTGAACTTTTACAAATCCAAGCTGCAGCCGGGCGTTAAACTCATGGCTATGGTGAAAGCGTTTTCATATGGAAGCGGCACCTTTGAGGTAGCTAATATATTACAATATAATAAGGTTGATTATTTGGCCGTTGCCTATATTGATGAAGGTGTAGCTCTCCGCCAGGCCGGAATCATGCTGCCCATTATGGTGCTCAACCCCGAACCATCGGCCTTTGATAAGTTAATGGAGTTTAACCTCGAACCCGAAATTTATAGCTTTGCTTTGCTGGATAAATTTGTAAGATACGCCCAGCAAAATCAGGTAAGCCAGTACCCGGTGCATTTGAAAATTGATACCGGTATGCACCGTTTAGGATTTGAAGAATTTGAACTGGATACCTTGTGTGATATGTTGATGGTAAATTCTTATATTAAAGTACAATCTGTTTTTTCGCATTTGGTGGCCAGCGATAATGAGGCGCACGATGCCTTTACCCTTAAACAGATCACGCAGTTTAAACAAGCTTTTGAGCAGGTAGAACAGGCGTTAGGTTATACGGTGATCAAACACATCTCCAATACATCGGCTATTATACGCTGGCCCAACGCGCAATTGGATATGGTGCGTTTAGGCATAGGTTTGTACGGCATAGATGCTGCCGTGCCCGATCATTTGAACGGTTTACAGCCCATAGCAATGCTTAAAACCAGCATTTCGCAGGTTAAACACATTATAGCCGGCGATACTATTGGCTATAACCGTAATGGTAGTTTATTAAAAGATGGCCGCATAGCCACGGTACGTATAGGCTATGCCGATGGCTATTTACGTGCGTTTGGTAACGGCGTGGGTAAAATGTTAGTGAAAGGCGTGCTGGTACCCACGGTAGGCAATGTTGCTATGGACATGTGCATGATTGATGTAAGCGCAGTAGAGGTAAAAGAAGGCGATGAGGTTATCGTATTCAACGAGCAGCAAACTATTGAGGACCTGGCAAAGCAAATAGGCACCATCCCGTACGAAATATTAACCAATATTTCGCAGCGGGTAAAAAGAGTGTATTTTTATGAGTAAAATTGCAACAGGATATGAACAGGTTGGCCCGCGCGTTATTTAATTACTTTATCAAAGGGATGCTTGTTGTAGTCCCCCTTGGGCTGGCTATTTTCCTGATTTACTGGGCGGTTTCTAAATTGGATAACGCCCTGAACTTGAGTGATGTACTTTGGATAAATCCCAAAACGGGTAAGGGTATCTATATTCCGGGACTGGGTATTTTAACGGTACTGGTTTTAATTATGATTGCCGGTGTACTGGTGACCAACGTAATAACCGATCCCATTAAAAACTGGTTAAGCCGCTGGGTGAACCGGATCCCGCTGTTCAAGTTCCTGTACTCTTCCATTAAAGATTTTACTGAAGCCTTTGTAGGTGAAGACAAGAAATTTAATGAACCCGTTATTGTAGAAGTAGGTTCTGCCGGATTAAAAAAGATCGGTTTCCTTACACAAAAAGATTTGACGGCATTAGGTCTTCCCGGCGAAGTAGCCGTGTATTTTCCATACTCTTATTCCTTTGCCGGTCAGGTGGTTATTGTTCCTGCCGATAAGGTAAAACACCTCAACAAAAGCGCCGCCGATATGATGAAGTTTGTGATATCGGGTGGGGTTACGGAGTTGGATTAAATAGAAGCCCCTCCCAAACCCTCCCCGGGAGGGAGGGCTTAAAGATTATGCCGCAGCTTAGCTTCAATCTAACTGCCGCCGCTTGGCTCCAGCCAAGTGGCAACTATTCAGCGGCCTCGGGCCGCCGTAATTTAGCGTTAGTGTTCGCCACCAATCGGCCGATAGAAATTCTCTAAATTCTCGAATTCTGAAAATGCCGGTTCAGACAACTAAGACCTTTTAAAATTCCTAACCGCAATAAACGTACTAATCAGCATCAATATAGCTCCCAACAAATATGGCGCGCCCGGAAAGTATATAGAGGATGCTTTAGGATTAGTAAAATGCGCGAACAAACTGCTCATTAACAGTGGACCGATTACGGTAGTAATACTCAGCAAACTATTCAAACTGCCTTGTAATTCGCCCTGTTCGTTAGCTTCCACCTTACTGGTAATTAAACCTTGAAGGGCCGGACCAGATATTCCGCCTAAACAATAGGGGATCATAAACAAGTACATCATCCAACCTTTGCTGGCAAAGGCGATGAGCACCAAACCAATGGCATAAAACAGTAGGCCTGTTACAATGCTTCGGTCTTGCCCTAACTTAGGTATAATAATACGGATTAGCCCGCCTTGTATGCCAATAAGCAGTACACCTATGAAAATACCCAGGCTGCTGATGCTGGTCATGCTCCACTTAAATTTTTCAATGAGATAGAACGCGAGCACCGTTTCTACTGCCTTGGCAGCAATGTACACCAGCGTAAAAGCACTCACTAAGCCCGCAATAGCTGGGTACATGCCCAGGCGCTTTAATGACCCAACCGGGTTAGCCCGGCTCCAGTCAAAAGCACGGCGGTTTTCGGGCGCTAACGATTCGGGTAATACAAAATAGCCATAAAAGGCATTTAATAAAGCTAAACCGGCAGCAGCTAAAAATGGGATCTTTAAACCAACAGCACCTAAATAGCCACCTAAAGCTATTCCCACAATAAAGCCTAAACCGGTGGCCGCACCAATTAAACCAAAATTGGCAGCCCTGTTTTCGCCCGTGCTTACATCGGCAATATAAGCTGTGGCTGTGGTGGTAGCTGCCCCAGCAATACCGGCAATGGCGCGGCCAACAAACAGCCAGAATATACTGGGTGCAAAAGCCATAAAGGCGTAATCAATACCAAAGCCCACTAAGGAGGTTAACAACACTGGTCTGCGGCCATACCGGTCACTCAGGTTTCCCAATACTGAGGAAAAAATGAACTGCATGAGCGCGTATGTAAACGTCAAATAACCGCTTAATTGCCCTGCGGTACTAATATCTACGTGCCCTAAGGTTTCGAGCAGTTTAGGTAATACCGGTATGATTACGCCCAGCCCGAGCACATCAACAAATACAGTAACAAATATGAAACCCAGTGCGGCGTGGCGCTTAGGCTTGGTAGAATCGCTCATTATAGTTCAATAATAACACCTGTTAAAAGGCATTAACGCCAAATTGTTTTTAAGATTAGCGGTATTTACATTAAGCTGTTGCTTCCACCACCCGTGCCCGCCTAAAACTACGCACAGCCAGCAAGGTGCTCACCAGCATTAATATAGCACCCATTAAAAACGGCGCCCCAGGAAACTGTACAGGTGCATTTTTGCCGGTAAACCAGGCAAACAGAGTGGTCATTAACGGCGGACCAATAATGGAAGTTACACTCATTAAACTGGTTAAGCCGCCTTGCAGTTCGCCCTGTTCATTAGGTGGTATCTGGTTACTGATCAATCCCTGTAAGGCTGGTCCGGCTATGCCGCCCAGGCAATAAGGTATTAAAATAGCGAACATCATCCAGCTTTGGTTGGCAATGGAGAACAGGAACAAGCCTACGCTGTATAGCAGCAAGCCAATGGCTATACTCTTTTTTTGTCCAAGCTTAGGAATGGTAATGCGAATGAGTAAGCCCTGCACCAAACCCGATAATAATCCCACGAAGCCTAAGGAATAACCCACTAATGACTCGTTCCACTTAAAGCGTTCCATGGTAAAGTAAGTCCAGGTGCTTTGTACGGCATGCGCTGCAACGTAAATGAGGATGAGCGAGGCAATTAGTCCGCTTATGGCCGGATACTTTTTCAATTGCGTTAATGCGCCTATGGGGTTGGCACGTTTCCATTCAAACGGACGGCGATTTTCTTTCGCTAATGATTCGGGCAGTATAAAGTAACCGTAAGCCGCATTGAGCAAGGCTAAACCTGCGGCAGCTAAAAATGGCAGCTTCACATCAACATGACCTAAAATACCACCTAATACAGGGCCGATAATAAAGCCCAGGCCAAAGGCGGCACCAATAATACCAAAGTTTTGTGCCCGTTTTTCGGGCGTACTTACATCGGCTATATAGGCTGATGCCGTGGTAAAACTGGCACCGGTAATACCGGCTATAATACGGCCTACAAACAACCACCAGATGCTGGGCGCAAATGCAAGGAAGATATAATCGATACCAAAACCTAAAAGTGAACCCAACAAAACCGGCCTTCGGCCATATTTATCGCTCAGGTTACCCAGCACAGGGGCAAACAAAAATTGCATTACCGAGTAGGCGAAGGTAAGCCAGCCGCCGTAACGGGCCGCAACACTCAGATCGTTAGTATGTAACAGGTGTTCTATTAATTTGGGGAACACCGGTATAACTATACCAAAGCCGGTAATGTCGATGAGTAAAGTAATGAAGATAAAGCCTAAAGCAGCCTCACGTTTAGGTTGTGCAGGTTGATCCATAATTATCTCAAAATAACGAAAATATGTTTACAGCTACGGTTTTGTTTAACAGGCAGCGCGTCATTTACTGCCATAACACTAATCTAACGCATAAGCAGCTATATTAAAAGATAAAATCTTTATTAAAGCTAAAATATACGTAGAGATGTCAGCTTCATTCAAGCCTGTAAACGGCAAATTAATTTCAAGAAGAAAAGAAGAAATTATGCAGGAATTACCTTGAAAGTATAGCTCTCCATAATTAAGTTAGCCAGCAGGTTTTTGCAGGCTTCCTCAGTTTTGGCCGATGCTATAGCTTCATTCTCAGCTTCAATTTCTAAGGTAATGTGTTTGCCAATGCGCACGTTCAGAATTTCGGCCAGGCCCAGGTTTTTCATACTGCCGGTTACGGCTTTACCTTGTGGGTCAAGAATTTCTTTTTTGGGCATTACATCTATTTCGGCCAGGAATTTCATATTATTTGGCAAATCTGAGTTGAATAATGGATAAAGCGATATACATGATGACGATCGCCGGAACGGCAGCAAATTTAAAAAACAATATCAGAATTGCCGAAAACAGCAGCAATAAATACCGATAAAAATTTCTATGTACATCGCGGTTCTTAAATTTGAATGACATTAACGGAAGTTCGACCACGAGCAGCATACACATGATGGCTACAAAAAATGCCAAGAAAAAAGGGTTTAATACGAAAGCGTTAAAAAAGCCGTATTGCTCTTTGATAATTAGTGGGAATGAGCCTATTAAAATGGCGTTAGCCGGGGTAGGGAGGCCTATAAAACTATCGGTTTGGCGTTCGTCATTATTAAATTTAGCCAGCCGTAATGCCGAAAATACCGGGATGAGGAAAGCAATGAAGTTTAAGACAATACTAACGTTCTCTATTTGAGGTGCCTGCAAAAACAGGCGGTACATAATAAAAGCGGGTAGCACGCCAAAGCTTACTACATCGGCCAATGAATCCAAATCTTTACCTATTAACGAATAAGCTTGCAAAACACGGGACGCCAGTCCGTCGAAAAAGTCGAAGATTGCGGCTAAGAATATACAATAGGCTGCATATTCCAGATTATCCTGAAAGGCAACAAAAACAATTCCTACACATCCACTAAATAGGTTGGCACAGGTTATGGCGTTGGGTACATGTTTCTTAACGCGTTTCCTCATTTCGGGGGTCAAGATAGCCAATAATTTTTAAGCTTCTATAAAGTAAGAAAAATCTTAACCTGATTTTAATGTGGCGGGGGTGGAAGCAATCTCTAAACAAAAAATGTCATTTCGAGTGATAACGAGAAATCTTGTTAGACTAAGTAGGTTGCCTACTTTGCATATTGAACAAGATCTCTCACTAACGTTCGAGATGACAAAAAATGTCATTTCGAGTGATAACGAGAAATCTTGTTAGACTAAGTAGGTTGCCTACTTTGCATATTGAACAAGATCTCTCACTAACGTTCGAGATGACATTTTTTTAGCTTATTCGCTTTATACTACGAGTTCATCGAAACCAAAAACTCTTCGTTGCTGCGGGTACCTCTGATCTGTGACTGCATGAATTCCATCGATTCGATAGAGTTCATATCGGCCAAATGATTACGCAAAATCCAGATGCGTTGCAGGGTATCGCGGTCTAACAACAGGTCATCCCTACGAGTGCTCGATGCGGTAATATCAATAGCAGGGAAAATCCGTTTGTTAGACAGTTTACGATCCAACTGCAGCTCCATATTACCGGTACCTTTAAACTCTTCAAAGATCACCTCATCCATTTTAGAGCCGGTTTCGGTTAAGGCTGTAGCAATAATGGTTAACGAACCGCCATCTTCTATATTACGGGCCGCACCAAAAAAGCGCTTAGGTTTGTGCAATGCGTTAGCATCCACACCACCCGATAATATTTTACCTGATGCCGGGGCAACGGTATTATAAGCACGGGCTAAACGGGTGATGGAGTCTAACAAAATAACCACATCATGACCGCACTCTACCATACGTTTGGCTTTTTCGAGTACAATGTTGGCAATTTTTACGTGACGCTCGGCCGGTTCATCAAATGTTGAGGATACCACCTCGGCGCGTACGCTGCGGGCCATATCAGTAACCTCCTCGGGGCGCTCGTCAATCAGTAGAATAATGAGGTACACTTCGGGGTGGTTTTTGGCTATGGCGTTGGCCACATCCTTTAACAACATGGTTTTACCTGTTTTTGGCTGGGCTACAATTAAACCACGCTGACCTTTACCAATAGGCGAAAACAGGTCCATAATACGGGTAGAATAATTGTTCGCATCGGTAAACAGGTTCATTTTTTCGGATGGGAACAGCGGCGTTAAGTGATCGAAAGGAACACGGTCGCGCACTTCGGCAGGTATGCGGCCGTTAATGGCTTCAACACGTACCAAAGGAAAATATTTTTCGCCTTCCTTTGGAGGGCGGATGCTGCCTCGCACGGTATCGCCGGTTTTTAAGCCGAATAGCTTAATTTGCGATTGTGATACGTAAATATCATCGGGCGAGGTCAGGTAATTATAGTCGGACGAGCGCAAAAAGCCGTAACCATCGGGCATTATCTCTAACACACCTTCGTTAACAATAACGTTATCAAAGTCCATGTTAATGGCTTCCTGGTTGCTTTTGGTTTGTTGCTGAACGCTGTTTTCGCGGTTGCCGTCGCGCTCGCGGCCATTGTTGGTTTCGCGTTGCTGGTTATTATTTTCACGTGGCTCACGGGTATCACGTTGTTCGCGTTCGCGTGGTTCACGTACGTTAGTACCTTCACGTCCTTCGCGTGGGTTAGCCATAGGGCGGCGCTCAAATTTTGGCGCACGAACCTCGTTGTTTTGCTCGGCAGCTGCCGGTGCAGTTGAGGCGTTATCCTTAACCGATTCAACGGCCTGCACATCGTTAGGGGTACCGGCTTGCTGGGTTTCGGCTTGTACTATAGGCTCAGGTGCGGCAAACAGATCGGTACGGGGTACATCGTGTACCTGCGTTTTACCTGCCGGAACCTTGGCTTTTACAACACGGGTGCGTTTGCGTGGTTTGTCGTCGTTATCGGCATCGTCGCTTTCGGCATTGGCTGTTTGAGCTTGGGGTGCCTGGTTATCATTGTAGTTGTCTTGCAGAACAGATTGCTGTGCCCGGGCGGTTTCAATCAGTTTTTCTTGCTCAACTATGCGCGTAACGAGCTGGGCCTTACGCAGTTCATCTGCTTCGGTAATACCCAGATCTTTAGCCATTTGACGCAATTCGGACACTAATTTGTCATTCAATTCGAGTTTATCAGGCATGAGAGGAATTATAATTCAAAAAGGGATTATTTAATGTATAGAAAATTAAACTTGCTGCTGTAATGGCACCTTGAAAAAAATAATTTATTATTTTATAAGCAACGTGGGAATTTTACAACTTTTCTTTAGTGCAAGAAAAATTTGTTTTGGAAACGATACAATAGTAACTAAATATTTTAGAATCAACAATTATTTTAAAAAATAGTTACACAAGGATAACACTTCCAATGAAATTTAGTTTTTTTGCCCCTTGAATATCCTTTACTTCTTTCCTTATGCTATCACGTCAGCAATTAATAGAACAGATCAGGCTTAAAAAATCATTCTTGTGCGTTGGTTTAGATACCGACCTGGAAAAGATACCCGCTTTTTTGCATAACAACTATCCCGATCCTATTTTTGAGTTTAATAAACGCATTATTGATGCCACTAAAGACTTATGCGTGGCTTATAAACCCAATGCTGCCTTTTATGAAAGCTACGGTATTAGAGGTTTACAAAGCCTGATCAGTACTTACAAATACCTGCCCAAAGATTGTTTAAGCATTATAGACGCCAAGCGTGGCGATATTGGCAACACCAGCGACCGTTATGCCCGCGCCTTTTTTGATGAAGCCTCCACAGGTATGGGTTTCGATGCGATTACGATTACCCCTTACATGGGGCACGATAGCATTACGCCTTATTTAGCTTATGAGGATAAGTGGGTGATCATTCTGGCGCTAACCTCATCGGTAGGGAGCCAGGATTTTCAATACCTGCAAACTAACGAAGGTTTGCTGCATGAAGCCGTAATTAACAAATGCAATACTTTGGCGGGCCCTGATCGTATGATGTACGTGATAGGTGCCACCAAAGGTGCCGAGTTTGCCAACATCCGCAAACATGCGCCCGATAATTTTTTATTAGTACCCGGTGTTGGCGCACAAGGCGGTAGCCTGGAAGAAGTATGTAAGTATGGTATGACCCCCGAATGCGGCTTACTGGTTAACGCTTCCCGTTCTATTATCTATGCCAGCAACGGAGAAGACTTTGCCGAAGCAGCCCGCGCCGAAGCCTTAAAGCTGCAACAGCAAATGGCAGAGGAGTTGGAGAAAAAAGCCTCTCCCCGGCCCTCCCCGGGATGGAGGGAGTTATAACATTATATGCTGTGGTAATTTAATTAGAAGTCCTCCCTCCCGGGGAGGATTATTCGTAAGTGTCTGTATTTATTAGGCACTCATGAGGGCTACGCCGTTTAGGAGGGGCTTACCGGCTCCACAAATACCTGTTTGTAATGCGGATAGGTAATCTGAATTTTATTACGAATATTCTCAATAGTATCGGTGATCTGCATATTACCAGCTTCGCGGATAAAATTAATTTTAAAGACGATGATTACCTCTTCGGGAGCCAGGTAGGTTGAGAGGTGTTGGGTAACCTTGTTTACCAGCGGATCGCTTTCGGCTATTTGTAAAACAGCCTGCAATTCTTCTGCTTCAGGGGTTTCGCCCATCAGTAAGCTACGGCTTTCACGAACCAACAATATAGCAACGGCGGTTAGCAGTAAACCTATCAATACCGAAGCTATACCATCAATATAAGGATTATCCAGCAACTGGCCCAGCAAAATACCGGTAAAGGCTATTAGGATTCCTATCACATCGGCAGCATCTTCAAACAGCACTACAAAGGTTGATGGGTCTTTACTATCGTGCACAGCTTTCCAAAAAGGGGTATCGCCGCGCTGCCTTTTAAATTCTTTAATAGCAGTAATAAAGCTAATACCATCGAAAATAAAGGCAATGCCCAGCACAATATAGTTAATTATAGGATTTCGTACTTCTTCAGGATGCATCAAATGTTCAATTCCCTCGTAAATGGAAAAGCCGCCGCCCAATGCAAAAAACAATAGCGACACCACAAACGACCAAAAATAAAGCTCTCTTCCATAACCAAAGGGCCGCTGCTCATCGGCAGGTTTCTGGCTTTTGCTGATACCCAGTAAGAGCAGCACTTCATTGCTGGTATCTACCAACGAATGAATACCTTCTGATACCATGGCCGAACTACCGGTAAACACTGCTGCTACCAGTTTGGTAATGGCAATAAGCAGGTTTGCCCCAAGGGCGGTATAAATAGGGGTTTTAGATGCCGGCATAGATTATTAATACACCATTACAACCAATAGGTTTGATGATTTGCTTAACAAAAATTTAATTAATAACAACTTCTGCATGTATTTGTGTAATAAAAATGATATATGGTAAATAAACTGTTAACCAATACGCTTAAAATATATATTTGTACTAATTGTTTTGAAGAACCGCGCCGCAAAAATATTGATCTCACTGCTGCTCCTGTTAACCTTTGTTACAGGGCAGTTGATCGTTTTTGCGCATACCCATAAAACGGATACTCAGCATGCCAGGCATTACGGCCAAAAAGATAAATCCAAAATTTCTGAAGATAACTGTCCCATTTGTACACAGCATGGGCATATACAGTTGCTTTTACAGCAGAGCCAGTTTCAATTTTGGTCGGTTAGCAGCTCTTATACGCCAGTAGCTTATACCGCAATATATCAGAGCATTGAGTTACTGCTTTCGGGTAACAGAGGCCCGCCTGCATTATAATTTTCTTATTTACACCAGTGGTTATTATACAGCCGCTGTTTTACTGTATTTCAAAAAATTATTAGTTCAGCTATCTCTATTATCATGAAATTAAAATTTTTAGGCAGCTTATTGCTGTTTATATTACCTGCGTTTATCTATGCGGCTACCGTAGCGGCATTCACCGGCAAAGTAACCGATGCCAAAACCAACGAGCCTATTATAGGGGCTACCGTTACCATTCCCCAATTAAAAATAAGTACCAGCACCGATGCCAATGGGCAGTTTAACTTTGCTAACCTGCCGGCCCGTGGCCGTTATGTGGTAGAAGTAAAGTACTTGGGCTACAGTTCGCTGGTTAAAACCGTCGATTTGTCGTCGCCTTCGGCATTGAATTTTGCCCTGGTGCCCAGCATGATCGAAACCCGCGAAGTAGTGGTGACCGGTACGCTGGTTACGGCAACCAGTAAATACAACAGCACATCGGCCGCGGTGGTTCATAAAGAAGATTTGCAAGGCAGCTATACCAACCTCATAGATGCCCTGGCTAAACAAGTGCCGGGTGTAAGCCAAATCACTACGGGTCCGGGCATCAGCAAGCCGGTTATCCGTGGCCTGGGTTACAACCGGGTGGTTACCCTGAGCGATGGTGTAAAGCAACAAGGTCAGCAATGGGGCGATGAACACGGCATTGAAATTGACCAGTACCAGGCCGATAGGGTAGAAGTGCTACGTGGCGCGGCATCCTTGCAATATGGCTCAGATGCTATTGGTGGTGTCATCAACTTAGTTGAACCGCTTGCTCCTGCATCTGGAATGATCAAAGGTGAAGTATTATCTAACTATTCTACCAATAACGGTTTAAGCGGTACTTCATTAATGCTAACCGGTAACGAAAGCGGTTTTGTATGGCGTGGACGCGGTTCTTATCAAAACGCTTATTCGTATAAAACAGCCAATGGTTATTTCCCTAACAGTGGCTATAGTAATACCAATGCAAGCGCTATGTTGGGTTTAAACAAAAGCTGGGGTTATTCGCATTTAAACTTTTCCTACTATAAAAACAATGTTGGTTTTTACGACCCCGAATCGGTAGATGAATTGTACACCACCGAGCATTCGCGTACGCTGGATTTTCCGCGTCAGGACATTCGCCATTATAAAATAGCGTTGAACAATAACTTTGTATTAGGTGAGGGGTCTTTAAAAGTTGACCTGGGCTACCAGAAAAATCAACGCCGTGAACTGGAAGACAGCAGCGACCCTGCCTTATTCTTCGATTTAAACACTTACTCTTTAGACGCCAAGTACGCTTTACCTGCAAAAAACGGCTTGGAGCCGGTTATAGGTTTAAGCGGAAGCCTTGGCCATAGTTTAAATAAGGCCGATGAAAAGCTGATTCCCGAATATAACGCTTACGCCGCAGGTGCGTTTGGTTTCATTAAGAAAACTTACGGCACCAACACGGTGAGCGCGGGTTTACGTTACGATTATATTAAAAATAACGGTAAGCAGCTTTTTGAAGAAGGCGAAGAAAAGTTTCCCGGCTTTAAAAATGATTTCAGCAGCATTAGCGGTGCATTGGGTTATACCCACGTGTTTAACGATAACCTAAACTTTAAGGCCAATGCCGGATCGGCTTTCCGCGCACCTAATCCGGCCGAGTTAGGATCGAACGGGGTGCATGAAGGAACTTTTAGATATGAAATTGGCAACCCTAATTTAAGCCCCGAAAGAAGTTACCAGGCCGATGCTACTTTGGAATTTGGTTCGGGTATGGTAACCGGTAGCCTGGGTGTGTATGAAAACTACGTACATAACTTTATTTATGCCTCTAATACCGGTAATGAAACTATTGAAGTGCCCGATGAAGCACTGGTAGAGTATCCGGTGTACCGTTATGGCCAGGTAAATGCCAATTTATATGGTGCCGAAGCCAGTTTAACATTGCATCCGGTATCATATATTCATTTGGAAAATACGTTTGGTTATACCCATGCGCAAAACACCACGTTGAACCGTCCGCTGGCTTTTATACCGGCAGGTACACTGCACAACACCCTGCGCTTTGAGCCGAAAATTAAAGGGTTGAACGCTTTTTACGCTTATGTGGGTATCGACAACTATTTTAAACAAAGCCGTATAGATGCTACGTTTGAAACAGCAACGGCATCGTACACCTTGTTAAATGCAGGTATTGGAACTACGGTTAAATTAGGAGCACAGCCGCTTAAAATCTATGTATCGGGATATAACCTTACTAATAAGCGTTATTACGATGCACTAAGCCGTTTGAAACCGGGCAGGTTAGACCAAACCAACACTGCGTTGGGCGTTTATAACCCCGGTCGTAATATTACGTTTGGTTTCTTTTTGCCTTTTAGCATCAAGTAAAGTAACCTGTATTTGAATAAGAAAAGCGCTTATCGGGTAACGGATAAGCGCTTTTCTATTATAGTACATAATTATCACCTGTCAGTCTGAGCTTGTTGAAGGCTTGTAAGCTGTGTCAGGTCTTTAACGAGTTCAGAATGATGGCTTCATTTATAGCTTTTACAAACGCAATTTTCTAAAATATATCCTTACCCTCTTCCGCATCAGGTGTACCTTCTTCGGGCAGCAACCTTTTAGGATCGGTTTCCTGCCTTCTGCGGTCGTAAAAACGGTTGGCGTTGAACTGCTCGTGCTCGTAAAAGTCTTCGGTAGGGGTAGAGCCAATGGCACCCATGCCCATACCTGCAGCGCCCAAACTGGAAAACGTGGTACGGATGTGCTGTTCATGCTCGGCTGTTAAGGCATCTTTTTCGTAATGTGGCAACTGCTCCAAATGATTCACGGTAACCTGCGGAACAACTATGTAATCATCATCAGCATGAATTTCGGCAGCGCCAATAGGGATGAGAATCTTACGGGCTTCCAGGCGTAGGTCGTTGGCATCGGTATCTACAATAATGTAGCGCACCTTGCGGCTTTGCGGATTGAATAGAAGTTCTTGCACATCGCCAATGTTTTCGCCCAATTCATTTTTTACGTCCCAGCCCTTAATATCGGGCTGACCATCGGCTATCTCAAAATCGCTGCCGCTTAGTTCTTCCAGGCGGCTATATTCTAAATCATTTTCTTCTAAGGCCATATCAGTACAATATTTATATATGCTTGAAACTTAATTATCTTGTAGTATCTGCTTCCGTAGTATCAACGGTAACACTATCCAATGTGGTGGTTTTAGTGATCGTGCTATCCACCATCGTTGAATCTGTTACTATCGGTTCGTTTTTACCAGTCAGGCTTTTGCCGCCACCTAAAAATATATAGAGCAAGGCTAAAGCCACTATCAGCAGTATGATCCATACCCACCAGGGAGTCCGTTTTTTAGGTTGTACGTTTAATTCGGCCATAAAATTGTTTTAATTAGCAAAAAGTTAATTACTATAAACCTAACAAGCTCATTTATTAAGTTTTACTATAACTTATTTATCGGCTTATGGTTTTGGCATTTTAGAAAACGCTTGATTGTAATGAGCGAAAAAAGTGTTTAAATAGTTAAGTTGTGCTGAAAACTAAGGAGTTTATTTTAGCTTTATATAATTAGTACCCGGCAAACGGATGCAGCTTATGAATACTGAAACTATAGTGCCTTATAATACCCAATTTTTGACAGCCAGGCGGCAGGTAACCGATGCCATGGCCAATGATTTGGTAAACCGAACTTTTGCAGATGTTGTAAAGAAATTAGTTTTGCGGGACTACCTGACTAAGCTAACCAGTAATGCACAACTTGAGCAGCTGCCTGATTTATACCGTAATGAACCACTGTTTGCCAATGCAAGGCAACTCCCCGCGTGGGCAAACAGTAAACAATTGCAGCAAGGTGCGGCTTTTTTTGCGCGTCATGCCAGCCTCATTATGAATATGCTGGGCTTGTTATCGCTGCCGTACACTTATGCAGGTGCCGATGGAGTACGGGTGCTATACCTTAGTGAGCGCATGCGTAACGATACGGCCAAACGTTTGCAGGAAACCGGCGACTTTGTATGGGAGGTAATGGCTCCTAACGCTTTTGAGCCCGGTGGAAAGGGCTTTGCCAGTATTTTAAAGGTAAGGTTAATACATGCTGCCGCGCGTTACTATACTTTGCAAAGTGGTAAATGGGATAGTATGGCTTGGGGACAGCCCGTAAATCAAGAGGATATGGCGGGTACCAACTTGTCGTTTAGTTTGGTGGTGATACGTGGTTTGCGTAAGCTGGATGTGGCCGTTACTTATGCCGATCAACAAGCTTTTATGCATTTATGGAATGTAATTGGCTCCCTGTCGGGTATTGAGCGAAATTTATTACCCGATGACGGTAAACAGGCCATTGAACTTGAACAGGCGATAAGTAAGCACCAGTTTCGCCCAAGCGAAGAGGGGCAAGCGCTTACCCGTGCTTTGATGAATTATTTTACCAGCTTAAAACTGCCGGTACCCTTTGGTAATACCGATACTATACAGCTCATGCGGTTTTTATTAGGTAATGAGGTGGCCGATATGTTGAACCTGCCTGCCGGAGAAGCTCCTAAAGTAGTAATTAACTTGCTGAAATTAAGTGGCACTTTACAGGAGTTTAAATATATGCCTTCGGTAAGCCAGGCTTATCAGCAGCAGTATGCCGGTTTTAAAAAGCAGCAGTTGTAAATGTGAGGATATGCAAATGTAGGATGTGCAGATGAAAGCTTTAACCTTATTTTATAAATTCTGCCCATTCCATAAATTCTTTAAATTTCAGTTCAGACCAATTCAGAAAATTCCGGTTCAGACGACAACAAAAAAGCCGCACTATAACATAATGCGGCTTTGGTATTAATAAGATCACTATTTTAGTGAGTTGCTTCTGCTTCCAAAAGCTTTACTTCTGTGTCTGCGTCTTTGGTTTTGAATAACCGTTTTTTAAGGTTGATACGGATGAGGTACATACACGGAACCAAAATCAGCGTAATTACCGTAGCGAAACCTAACCCGAAGATCATGGTCCAGGCTAACGGTCCCCAAAAGGCCACGTTATCGCCACCAAAGTGAATGTGTGGATCAAAGTTTGTAAACAAGCCCACAAAATCGATATTGAAACCAACGGCTAAAGGTATTAAGCCTAAGATGGCCGCGGTTGCGGTTAACAATACCGGCGTCATACGGGTATGGCCGGCTTCAACCACCGCATCGTGCGGGTTTGCGCCTTGCTCTATCAGCATATCGGTAAACTCTACCAGTAGGATTCCGTTTCGCACTACCACACCGGCAAGGGCTATGATACCTATACCTGTCATAACGATAGACATCGTCATTCCGAAGATACTGATACCCAGCAGCACCCCGATGATACTGAAGAAGATCTCGCTGATGATAATCAGCGTTTTACCTATCGAATTAAACTGGATCATCAGGATAACCAGGATCAAACCAAACGACGTAGCTAAGGCGCCTAACAGAAAGTTCATAGCTTCCATTTGGTCTTCCTGACCACCACCCTGACGGATGATGATGTTATCGGGCTTTTTAAAGCTTTTGATGGCTTGCAAAATACTGGCGTTAACTTCGTTGGCATTAAACGGTTTTATCACGTTAGAGCCTAAGGTTAATACCCTGCGCTGTTGCTTGCGTTTAATATTACTGTACGTGTTGGTATAACGCACATCGGTAAAGGCCGAAATAGGTACCTGACGTATAGCACCACCTGTGGCCAGATCGCGGTAGGTTATTTTCAAGTTACGGAGCTCATCAATATTACCACGTTGTTCGGGTAGCGCCCTTACTTTAATCTGGTAATCGTCTTCCTTCGTGTTTCTGAAATCGGCTGCTTTTAAGCCTAATATAGCGGTAACCAGGTTTTGGGTGATCTGTCCTGAACTAATGCCTTCGCGGTTGGCTCTTTCACGGTCAACATCGAATACAATTACCGGTTTGTCGCTCTCTACATCGGGCGTTAAGTTTTCTATACCAGCAATGTTTTGTTTAGCCAGGTAAGTTTTTAAACGGTCGCCTGTTTTTACCAGCGAGTCCAGGTTATCACCAATCAGTTCAATACTAATATCTTTTTGTACCGGCGGACCGCTGCTTTCCTGCGCTACCGCTATCTTTACACCCGGAATAATGCCCTGAATCTCTTTACGGATTTTAGCTAAAATGGCTTTGGTATCGGCACCGTTACGCTCACCAAATTCTACAAAAGCAACCGTTACTTTACCTTTATTCTGGTAATCGCCCTGGTCTTCATCCTGCGGATCGGTAACGCTCTTGGTTACGTTCGATATAATAGAAGATACCACCTCTTTATCGGGTTCAACTACCTGGGCAACGCGTTGCTCTACCTTTTTGGTCACCTCGTTAGTAGTGGCCTGGTCGGTACCAATAGGCATGGTAATATACACGTATGCAAAATTTGGATCGCCCGAAGGGAAAAACTCAGGTGTTTTACCTAATATGCTATTAATAACCAAAGCGATAACAAACAATACAAAGGTACCTGCCAAAATGGTAAGCGGGCGTTTAACCGCGCGCTCGAGCCATTTGGCATACCATTTTTGGAATTTGGGCCATGCATTATTCTGGAACCTGTCTATGATTTTTAACAGGAAGAAGTGATTAATTAGGTACAACACAAGCATTATTACTACTAAATTAGGAAGCAATAGTGTTATACTACCTAAGGCAACAAATACATAAAGTAGTATAGCAATTGCTCCTAAAATAAGTGTTGTGCTACGGGTGCTTTTGTCAAACTTAGGATGTTCGTGTTCACCCTCATGATGCGGCTTCATAAAATCAACCGCGAAAACCGGGTTCATGATATAAGCTACCACCAACGACGCTAATAAGGTTATAATGAGCGTAATGGGTAAAAAGAACATGAACTCACCAATAATACTGTTCCAGAAAGCTAAAGGCACAAAAGGAGCAAGGGTGGTCATGGTGCCCGAAAATACCGGTAAGAACACCTCGCCGGCAGCCATTTTAGCGGCTTCCTTAATAGGTACTTTTCCGTTATCAAAAATACGGTGGGTATTCTCAATCACTACAATAGCATCATCCACCACAATACCCAGGGCAAGCAGGAACGAGAACAGTACGATCATGTTCAGTGTAAACCCAATCCATGGAAGTATCAAAAACGCAATAAAGCAGGACAAGGGCACCGATAAAGCCACAAATATGGCGTTGGTGGTACCCATAAAAAACATCAGGATAACGGTTACTAATATAAAACCGATAATAATGGTGTTGATCAGGTCATTCAGGGTAGTACGGGTTTTGTCCGACTGGTCGCCGGTTACGGTAATGTTCAAGCCTTTAGGAAATACGGTCGACTTTTTCTCGGCGATCAGCGCGTTGATTTTATCCGAAGCCTCGATTAAATTTTCTCCCGTACGTTTACTTACATTGAGGGTAATAACGTTTTTAAAGTTAGGGTTAGCAGGTGTTTTTAAACGGGCATAACTTTCCTGCTCCAAAAATGAATCTTTAACCTCGGCAATATCCCTTAAATAAACCGCCTGGCCTTTAGGGTTACGTATCACCATAGCGGCAACTTGGTCGGCATTCTGGAAATCCTGCTTAATATCTATACTGCGACGAACACCGTCGGTTTTAATAGTACCCACCGATGCCAAAATGTTTTCGGAGCCAATGGCGCGTGTTATATCATCAAAGGTGATCTGGGCAGCGGTCATCTTGTTCAGATCGACATTCACCTGGATTTCGGGTGTTAAGGCACCGATCTCGTCAACCTTAGAGATCTCTTTATACCCCTCTATTTCATCTTTTAACAGGTCGGCGTATTCTTTTAGCTTTTTCAGGTCATAATCGCCCGAAAGATTGACGTAAAGGATAGGCAGATCAGCTACGTTGATATCAGATACTGTTGGCTCTTTAAAGTTATCATCGTTTTGGGGCAGATCATCCTTAGCCTTATCAATAGCATCCTGCACATCTATCTTGGCATCTTTAACCTTAATGTTGGCGTTAAATTCGGCCGTGATGATCGATACGTTTTGTACCGAGTTAGAGGTTACCTTTTTTAGGCCTTTAAGCGATTTTAACTTCTTTTCGATTTGCCTGGTCACCAGATTCTCCACGTTTTGAGGCGATTGGCCGATGAACTGCGTAGTAACAAAGATCTTGGGTACGGCAATATCGGGGAAATTTTCTTTCGGCAGGTTATTGTAGCTGATCAAACCCAATACGGTGATCAGGAATATAAGCACATAAATTGCCGTTTTATTATCTATAGCCCAACTTGAGGGGCCAAATTCTTTCTTGAGATCTTTCATATATAATACAGATCAGGGAATGTTAATTAATATACTTTATAAGCTGTCATTAAGAAACTGTCATTTCGAGTGTTAACGAGAAATCTTGTTAATTATAGCAGGTAGTAACAAGATCTCTTACTCTCGTTCGAGATGACAATTAGCTTTTTAAACATTGGCTTATTGAGCAACCTTTATTTTGTCACCGTCTTCAATATCGCTAACGCCTTCGGTAACCAGCTGGTCGCCCGCTTTAAGGCCCGATGTTATTTCGGTTTGACCACCGTAAGTTTTTCCGGCCTTAACAGTTACCTTTTTGGCAGTGCCGCCATCGTTCACAAAAACGTAATCACCGTCTTCCGAACGTTGAATAGCTTTTACCGGCACCACAATAGCCGCCGATTTGGAGTAGTCGGCTATCTTTAAAATAGCGGTCATGTTAGGGCGGATAGATTTAGTTACAGGTAATTTAACCTCTACTGCGAAGCTGCGCGAAACCGGATCAATGGCTTTAGCGGCGAATGTCACCTTAGTGGTAACCGAGTCCTGTGCATCGGGCACTACAATTTTTACTACGTTGCCGGTATTTACACTGCTTACGTATGATTCCGGTACATCGGCTTTAACTTTCAGCTTATCGGCATTTACAATGCGGATACCTGTGGTACCCGGCTGGGCAACCTGGCCAAGCTTCAGGTCCATTTGATCGATAGTGCCACTAATTGGCGATACAATGCGCGATTGATTAGCTTGCTGGCGTAACGAAGACAGCTGTTTTTCGCTGCTTTGCAAAGTGGTTTGCGCCTGCAAATACTGAACTTCTGTACCAATTTTTTGATCCCACAACGCTTTTTGGCGTTGGAATAGCGTACGGTTCAGTGAAACCTGCGATTCGGCCTGGGCAATGTTCTGTCTGGCTACGCTGTTATCTAACTGTGCTAATACCTGGCCGCGGCTAACCCGCTGACCAACCTTGGCGTTAATGGCTATAATAGTACCCGGAACCTGCGGATAGGCCACTACGTTATCTTCGGCATCAACCTTACCTTGAATTTGTACATAGTTCACAAAGCTACCCGGTTGTAAAGTAATTACGCTTACTTCGGTTACCTTGGTTTCTTTGCTGCCTACCTGTGCTTCCAGCGCGGTAATTTTTGAGTTGATTTCGGCCTGTTGTTTTTTAAGGTCGGCCAGTTCGGCGTTCTTATCTTTTGGCTTGTTGCTGCAAGCTGCCAGCAGTAACAGGACGGGGATGTATATCAGTTTTTTCATGTTGGTTGTTTCTATAATAGGTTTAGATTTTTATTGAATGCGTCCGTATGCTTTTTCGAGGTCAACTTTACTAACCAAGGCGTCATATAAGCCCTGGATATATTTATTGTCGGCATCTTCGAGCGCGGTTTGTGCCTGGGTAACCTCAATGCTGGAGCCTACGCCCTGCTGATACTTAATTTTGGTAACCCGCAGTACTTCTTTGGCCAAATCCTGGTTACGGCGCTGGCTATTTAAAGTTTGCAGGCCGTTAAAAAAGGTAATGCGGGCACGGTTGGCTTGTAGGTTCAGGGCATCTTTTAAACGGTATAAATCATTTTTAGATTTTTGTGCTGTAATTTGAACTTGCCTTAGCTGGTTGGTACGTTGCCAGCCATTAAAAATGGGGACGTTTAAACGTAAACCTATGTAGCTCGCAGGAAAGTTCATGCTGTATAAATTAGCAAAACCATTATTTTGGTAAGAGGAGGTGAAATTACCAAATGCGTTAAGTGAAGGTAAAAATGCTGCCTTACTGCGTTTAACGTCAAAATCGTTTAGCCTTACCTGGGTTTCAAATAAGCCGTATTCAACACGGTTTTTGTAAAACGTGGTATCGGTATTTAAATCAGCGGTGTTTTCTTCCAGTTTAACGTCTATTAATTTATCTCTTAAAGTTAAGTTTTCAGCAATGGGCATACCCATCTGAAATTTTAAAAGCTGGTAGTTCAATACCAGTAAACGCACCACGTTTTCGCGGCGGGTTTGCAGATCGTTATATTGATAATTCAAACGGTCTACATCAATTTTCTCTACAAAGCCTTGCTTGTTTTGAGCCGTAGTTTGATCGAGCTGTTGTTTAAGCTGTGCTAAGTTGGCATCCAGCAATTTGATCTGTTCGTTGCTCACCAGTACCTGGTAATAGGCCTTAGTTACGTTAACGTTGGCTTCAATTTTACTGCGGGTGTAATTACGTTGAGAAAGCTCTTTAAAAGTGTTGCGTGCCTTTAAACCTACGATGTAGCTCCCGTCAAAAATAATCTGATCAACATCCAACGTTAAGTTTGATTGGTATTTTACACCAAACTTAACCGGTACAAAGGTGCCTGGAGCATTAAAAAATTCGCCCGGTAATAACGATGTTGGAACCTTCAAATAATCCTGAAAGGTAGCACCACCTGTAATTTGTGGCAAACCGCCACCAATAATTTCCTTAACCCGGTAGTCGGCACTTTTAATATCCAGCTTGGCATTAATAACCGTGTCTTGATGCTCGTAAGCATAATTGATACAATCCTGCAGGGTAAAGTTGTAGGTTTGCCCGGCGGGCGGAACAACCTGGGCTATACTTTTGCCGGCAAAAAGGCTAAGTAAAACAGCTGTTAAATATAATTTATTCATTTTCATGCAATTGTGATGATGCTGATATTGTTAAAGGTAATTATTATTAATTTAATTATGTTGTATTTAATGTTGATGTATCAACTATTAGTAAAATTATTTTCAGACAAATTATTTATATGATCGGTACATTTATCTAATAATTCGGTAAGAATTAGCTTTTCGGCTACCGACAAATTGGAGAACATGATATTATCGACCATACCAATTTCTTCTGCAAGCCTTTTACATAGATGCAAACCTTTGGGGGTAAGGTTCACACACTTTTTCCTTTTATCAAAAGTATCGGGCTCAACAACCAGGTAACCCGCAG
The DNA here is from genome assembly GCF_042679325.1 of Mucilaginibacter terrae. GTDB lineage: Bacteria > Bacteroidota > Bacteroidia > Sphingobacteriales > Sphingobacteriaceae > Mucilaginibacter > Mucilaginibacter terrae. The sequence goes on along the minus strand of NZ_JBHTMJ010000006.1, from coordinate 125,750 downwards.
TAACTAATGAGCCAACCGTACGTAGCACAGATGATTTATCGCGTAGCAGTTCGTGTGCAATTTCTTGTTGCGATTTTGGGCCGTTATAAAAAATTACCATAACCACCGGAATTTGTTCAACCTGTATATTCAGCCCTTCATTAGAGAATGATTTGTTTGATTTGTTACAGATAATCTTATGAATATTAAAAATCTTGAACAACAATAAATCTCTTTTCAAATCGCATTTTTCCACAACGCAAATGTATAAATAATGGTTGATGTGTCAACCATTATTTATACATTTTATTTGCCATCATCATTCAACAATTGTGAATATTGTATTAAAGTTAAAAAACGTTATTTTTAACCACACAAATTATTTTATGATCAGTAATAAATACTTGTTAACGTTTGTTTTGGCTGTTTTGCTGCTAACCGGGCAATTGCATGCACAAAAAGCAATTATAGATAGTTCTATAGCAATGGCAATGCAACAGGCCAGTGCTACCCAGTTGAAAACCGATATTACTTACCTTGCAGATGATAAGCTTCAAGGTAGAATGCCCGGCACCGAAGGTTTTAAACAAGCGGCCGATTATGTAATTAGTCAGCTGAAAGGTTATGGTGTACAACCTGCCGGCGAAAAGGGGAGTTGGTTGCAGCAGGTTAAGCTGCGTAAAGCATTTATTTCGCCAAACGCGCAAGTGAGTTTAGTGAACGGTGGTGGAGGCAATATCTTAGCTTACGGTACCGAGGTAACCATATCGCCCAGTCCGGCCGAAACAATGGGCAGTGTAAACGCGCCGCTTGTATTTGCAGGTTATGGCATTACCAACGCCGGTCAAAAATATGATGATTATGCAGGTTTGGATGTAAAAGGCAAAGCGGTAATGATTATTCGCGGGGCACCAACAGGTTTTCCATCATCGGAAGCCTCCCATAGCATGGACCAGGTTACCATCCAGAAAAACGCGGCCGCTCATGGTGCCGTAGCCGTTGTTTTTGCTACCATAGATTCTTCCCGCAGGTTTATATCGAACTTAAACCGGCCACTTTATAGTGTTATTGACGATAAAGGCAAGGTAGCGGTATCGGGCAGTTTCTTTAGTACCCAAATTAAAATGGTGGCTACTTTAAACTATGCTAAAACTACACAGTTACTGGCCGATGCCGAAATGGATCTGGCTAAAGTTTTGGCCAGCTTAAAAACAGGTACGCCACAATCAAAAGACCTGGAATGTACCATTAAGAGTAATTACCAAAGTACCCACCAAGATGTAAACAGTTTTAATGTAGTGGGCAAAGTTACCGGCAGTGATGCCTTGTTGAAGAACGAGTACGTAGTACACAGTGCCCACTTGGATCATTTGGGCATCGGTAGGCCGGTTGAAGGCGATTCGCTTTACAATGGTGCGCATGACAATGCATCGGGTGTTTCGAGTTTGTTGCAAATTGCCAATATCTATTCGCAGGTGAAGGTGAAACCTAAACGCTCCATATTGTTTGCAGCCGTTACCGGCGAAGAACTGGGCGAACTGGGTTCGGGGTATTTTGCGGTACACCCACCCGTGCCGGTTAAAAGCATAGTGGCCGATGTAAATACCGATATGCCCACTATTATAGCGCCATTGCTATCGGTTACGGCTTTAGGTGCCGAGCATTCCTCACTGGCTAAAGTGGTGGATGAAGCCGCCGCCTACCTTGACTTGATCGTTGAACCCGACCCTGAACCTAAAGAAAATCGTTTTGTAAGAAGCGATCAGTATAGCTTTGTAAAGCAGGGCATACCAGCCTTGCACATTAAATACGGTAGCCGTACCCCCGATGGCAAGAACAACCTCAACGAACTGGTAGGTAAATGGCGTGCAAAATACTACCACAAACCACAGGATGATATTAACGGCATGTTTGATTTTGATGCCGGTGCCAAGTACGCCCGCCTTAATTTTTTAATAGGTTACCTGGTAGCTAACAATACTGCAAAACCCGAATGGAATAAGGGCGATATTTTTGAGGTGAAGTAATTGCTATTAAAACAAGAAGGCGGCCAAGATGGTCGCCTTCTTATTTTAAGCTTGTTGTTAGTATGAAGCTAAGTTGCTGAACTAAATAGCCCGATATTCGCTCAATTACAGTTTATTCAGCCCGTCCTGGAAAGCCTTTGCTTCAATAGAGCCTATAATATCACCATTAATATAAAGGCTCACCGAAGTTTTGGTTTTGCTGATTTGTAAGCGGCCTTTAAACAAACGACCATCGCCGCCGTACAAAAAATCCAGCAACGCAGCAATACCTTCCTTACGGCACACCAGCTCTTTACCCAATTGCTTTACAATGAGCCTTACCTTACTGGGCTTCTCTTTTTCGGGTTCTATTTTAAGTATATAGTCGTGGTGTAGTCTGAATTCCATAAGTAGGGTTTAATTTTGTCCGGCCAGCAAATACAATACGGCCATACGTACGGCTACCCCGTTCTCCACCTGGTCTAATATAATAGATTGCTTGCTATCGGCTACGTCGCTGGTAATTTCCACACCTCGGTTAATAGGGCCCGGATGCATAATGATGATCTCTTTATCCAGGTTATCTAATATTTGTTTATTGAGGCCAAACATCATGGTGTACTCCCGTAACGATGGAAAGTATTTAATGTCCTGGCGCTCTAACTGAATGCGTAGCATATTGGCTACATCGCACCAGTTTAAGGCTTTAACCAGGTTGTGTTCAACCTTAACACCCAAAGAGGTGATGTATTTAGGTATCAACGTAGTTGGACCGCATACCATTACTTCGGCCCCCAATTGTTTTAAGCATAGTATGTTAGAAAGTGCTACGCGCGAGTGCAATACATCGCCCACAATTACCACTTTTTTACCGGCTACATCACCTAATTTTTCCCGGATAGAAAAGGCATCAAGCAAAGCCTGCGTAGGATGCTCGTGCGCGCCATCACCGGCGTTTACTATTTGTGCCTTTACGTGTTTGGATAAGAATACTCCGGCACCGGCATAAGGGTGGCGCATCACCACCATATCCACTTTCATGGCCAAAATGTTATTTACGGTATCAATCAGGGTTTCACCTTTACTAACCGATGAAGATGAGGCAGCAAAGTTCAGGGTATCGGCCGATAGGCGGCGTTCGGCCAGTTCAAAAGACAGGCGGGTGCGAGTAGAATTTTCAAAAAAAATATTGGCAATGGTTACATCGCGCAGGGAGGGAACCTTTTTAATAGGGCGGTTAATTACGGCTTTGAAAGTATCGGCCGTTTCAAAAATCAACTGAATATCTTGTGGATTTAAGTCTTTTATTCCTAATAAATGTCGTGTGCTGAGGCCCATTGAATAAATATCGAATAATGAATGCTAAATTTTGAATAATGAATTGAAAAGAAAAAAATCATGATGGTTTTAAACTGTTCTTTTTTGCTGTTTCAATGCTCTTGACAAAAATGGAAATAAGCTGGTTACATTCATCTTTGGCTTGTGTAATAACTGTTAGATCATATAGCTCTCGTCTCTCAATCAACTTTAATGACACAAGTGACTCTCTCAGTTCTTTAAGTATTATCTTCATTTTATGTATAAAGTCGGCTCTGGATTCTGCCGTTTGAGCTTCGCCCATAATTTAATGCGGGAGAACAGCCTGAGCGTACAAGTTGGCCTGCTAAGTAATTTCCAATACGGCTTGCAGGCAAGTACTCTATTATCTTTGAAATAGATACAGCAAAATCAATTAACCGTTCTTCTAAATCGTATTTCACAATTAATGATTCTTAAGTTCTAAATTCAATATTGAAAATTCGTTATTCGATATTAATGTCATTTGGTCAATATTTAACATTCGAAATTTCTTTACTTAATCTCAGATAGCAAAACTATCTTATCTTCCCCATCGGTTTCTTTCCAGCTTACTACAACCTTTTGAGAAGCGATGGAATCTACCTCGATGCCGGTATAGTTAGCGGTAACCGGTATGTGGCGCGAATAGCGACGGTCTACCAGGGTAAGCAGTTCTACCTTAGCCGGGCGACCGAAAGCCAGCATGGCATCCATAGCGGCGCGTATGGTGCGGCCTGTCCACAGTACGTCATCCATTAAAATGATATTTTTACCTTCAATTATAAAGTCTATACGGGTTTGGTTTGGCACCAGCGGGCCCTCACGGCGGCGAAAATCATCGCGGTAAAAGGTAATATCCAAATCGCCCTGTAATACAGGTTTGCCTAAAATTTTGTGTAGTTCGTCGGCCACACGGCGGGCCAGGTAAATACCCCTTGGTTGTATGCCTATTAATATGGCTTCCGAAAAATCGTTATGATTTTCAATTAACTGCCGACAAAGGCGCTGTATGGTGATCTGGAATTTTTTACCATCAAGCAACGTCAGGTTTTGCATCGTTTCAGTAGGTTTGGGCAAAGGTATAAAAACTTTCAGGAAACTGCTCAACACAGTTGCCAAAGTTGAGCGGACAAATTATTCACCCCTTGTTTTGCGCGCAATTATAAAACACTATTCAATAAAAAATGCGTGACGAAAGCCACGCATCAACTATTTTTACCTCGCCGATTCGGGGAGCAGTTTGTAATTCCAGTCGGGGGTATAACCTTTAAGGCGGCCTATAGCGGCTAATATTTTAAAGCCTGCTTTTTTGACCAAGGTCCAGCGTCCGGCAATTACATAATGGTCGGCGTAATGATCGAGCATAACGGCTAAATGTAAGAGATCGGGTGCGTCGTGCGCCTCTGCATGCCGTGCCTGGGCCAGTGCGCAAGCGGCTTTATAAAGCTGCTCAGTTTGTAATGCAGGGCGTACTTCTGTAATTAAATGTAATTGTTCTCTGCTGCTGGCATTCCACCATTGGTGGGCATCCCCTGGCTTAATTACCAGCATTTCACCGGCATTATAACGTATTTTCTTACCATTAACAATGGTCATCATACTGCCCGATGTTACGGTAATAATTTCTGTTTGTGCAGGATGGATGTGAACGAAGCCGTTTTTACGGCTACTCTCAATGTCGGCTATACATTTAATTCGCACATATTCTCCATCGGTATCTTTAGTACTGCGCAAAAAAGTAAATGATTTTTTGGTCAGAGGATTAAAAAGTTGTTCTTCCCTTGATAACATAGTTTATATTAGATATAATCGGTATAACACTATTACGGTTATACGCTTTAATTGTTTCTTTACAATACGTAATTTAGCAATACAATGATACAGTGATTCTGATAAAAAACTCACAAAAAAGCCTTGTGTATTGATACACAAGGCTTTAAAAAGAGTATTGTTTAATGATTATTTCGAATCATCGTTATTAGTGCGTGCTTTGTTTTCTGCACCTTCCATTTGCTCCTTTAATTGGGCAAGTACGCTCAAATCTCCAAGGGTTGATTTCTCAACTGATTCTTTAACTTTCTTCACCGCGTTGTTAGAAGCCTTAGCTTCTTTTTTGCGGTTTTCAAAGTCCTGAACTCTTGCTTCCGAACGCAGGTCTTCCCAAATACGAGAGTGAGAGATAACGATACGTTTGTTGTCTTTACCAAACTCAATGATCTTAAAGTCGGCAGTTTCTTCAGCTTTTAAAGTTTTACCGTCTTCTGTAACCAGGTGTTTGGTTGGCGCAAAGCCTTCAACACCGTAAGGTAATGCTACAACAGCACCTTTATCAGTTACTTTTAACACGGTACCTTCATGAACAGAATCTACAGTGAAAATAGTTTCAAAAGTATCCCAAGGGTTTTCTTCCAGTTGTTTGTGACCTAAGCTCAGTTTGCGGTTATCAACATCCAGTTCTAAAACAACCACATTCAGTTTCTCGCCTACCTTGGTAAACTCGTTAGGGTGATTAACTTTTTTAGACCATGAAAGGTCAGAGATGTGAATTAAACCATCAATACCATCTTCCAGTTCAACAAACACACCAAAGTTGGTCATGTTTTTAACGGTAGCAACGTGCTGAGTACCTACAGCGTAGCGTTCGCCAGCATTTTGCCATGGATCAGGAGTTAATTGCTTAATACCTAAGCTCATTTTGCGTTCTTCGCGGTCTAAAGTTAAAACCTGAGCTTCAACTTCGTCGCCAACTTTCAGGAATTCCTGAGGGTTACGCAGGTTTTGTGACCACGACATTTCTGATACGTGGATCAAACCTTCAACACCAGGGGTGATTTCAAGGAATGCGCCGTAATCAGCAACGGTAACAATTTTACCTTTCACCTGTGAGCCAATCTGGATGTTTTCATCCAGGCTTTGCCAAGGGTGAGGAGTTAATTGTTTTAAGCCTAAAGCAATACGTTTTTTCTCGTCATCAAAGTCCAGAACAACAACGTTGATCTTTTGATCCAATGCCAATACTTCACGTGGATGCTCGATACGACCCCAAGATATATCGGTAATGTGCAGTAAGCCGTCAACGCCACCCAAATCGATGAATACACCGAAATCGGTAATGTTTTTAACGGTACCTTCCAATACCTGACCTTTTTCAAGGCGTGCAACAATTTCAATTTTTTGGTTTTCTAAATCGTCTTCAATCAGCACTTTGTGCGATACCACTACGTTTTTAAACTCATGGTTGATTTTAACAACTTTAAACTCCATAGTTTTACCTACGTACACATCGTAATCGCGAATTGGCTTGATATCGATCTGTGAACCAGGTAAGAAGGCTTCTACGCCCATTATATCTACAATTAAACCACCTTTAGTTCTGCTCTTCACAAAACCGGTGATGATTTCATCGTTAGTCAATGCATCGTTAATGCGCTCCCATGATTTTTGTGTTTTAGCGCGTTTGCGCGAAAGTACCAACTGACCGTTAGCATCTTCCTGTGATTCTACAAACACGTCAACAGTGTCACCGATTTTCAGATCTGGTGTATCACGGAATTCAGATAATGATACCATACCATCAGATTTAAAACCGATGTTTAATACCACGTCTTTGTTGTTGATGTTTACTACAGTACCGGTAATAATCTCGCCCTGGTTAATTGAACTGAACGTACCATCGTACATTTGCTCTAATTTTTCGCGGTCCGAATCGCTGTAGTTACCAAATTTTTTCTCATCAGCATCCCAATCGAAATCGGTTGGTTGAGCTAAGATCTTAGATTTGATCTCATCAATAGAAATTGAATCAGCTTCTGACTCAATGCTTTCTTTTTCTGCAAAAGCTGGAACTGTACCCAGTTCAGCCTCTTTTGACTGTAATTCTTTTTCTGCTTCTTGTTTTTTTGCCATTAAATAATTTGTCTCCTTTTCCCAATTAATTGGGACTGCAAAGGTAGGGATAAATATTTCTTAAATAAAAATAAAATGTAATGTTATAGGCTGATTTTGAAGCAGATGTTGATAAATGTGCAGATGTGTAGGTATGCAGATGTGCAAATGCTGAGCATAAATGAACACTAACACGATAAAATTTACCCAGACATCGATTATTTACAGTAAAATAAAACTGCCTTGCTAGCGGTTTGTATAATATACTTATTTCATTCGCACATCTGCATATTCAAAAATGCTTGCTTTAACTACTACTTTTCGTTCGCTTCGTTACCCCAATTACCGGCTTTATTTTATTGGACAGTCCGTTTCATTGATTGGCACCTGGATGGAGCGTATTGCCATAAACTGGCTGGTTTATACTACAACACATTCGGCTATTATGCTGGGCGTGGTTAATTTCGCCGGACAAATCCCTACGCTCATTTTATCGCCTTACGGCGGAACCATATCCGACAGGCATAATAAATACCGGATACTGCTCACCACGCAAATAGCGGCTATGGTACAGGCCAGTATAATGGCCGCGCTGGTATTATTACATATATATAGTATGCCGGCTATAATTGGGCTGAGTATTATGCTGGGTATCATTAACGCGTTCGATACGCCATCCCGGCAATCGCTCATGATCAGGTTAATTGATGATAAAAGCGATCTGCAAAATGCCATCGCGCTCAATTCATCCATGGTTAATTTGGCCCGCATGCTGGGCCCGGCTGTTGCAGGTATCTTGCTGACTACGGTTGGTACCGGGATATGTTTTTTACTAAACGCATTGAGCTTTATAGCGGTATTGGCATCTCTTTTATTGATGAAGCTGCCAGCCATGGAGGTCAAGAAAACAACCGAAAGCGTATGGACAGGTTTAAAGCAGGGCTATGCTTACCTGCAACAGGCCGAAGATATTAAACTGGTGATTTTACTAATGGCCTGTACCAGTTTTTTTGTGATGCCTTACAGCACGCTGATGCCTGTTTTTGCCAAAGATGTTTTTCATGGCAATGCGGGTACTTATAGTTTGCTGAACAGTGTATCGGGCTTGGGTTCGTTAATGGGTGCCATTTATATGGCCAGTTTGAAAAATACGGGCAACATAAAACGCATAGTTATTATAGCCTGCACCATGTTCAGCGCCGGGCTGGCCATTTTTGCCTGGTGTAACAGCTTATGGCTGGCGCTATGCTTTATAGCCCCGGCCGGAGCCGGAGCCATGATGCAAATTGCAGGTACTAACACCTTTGTACAAACCACCGTAAGCGACGAAATGCGTGGCCGGGTGATCAGTTATTATGTGATGGCGTTTTTAGGCATGCAGCCTTTGGGTAGTTTTATAGTAGGATTGAGCGGGCATTATGCCGGCCCACGGGTTATACTGTTTATACAAGGCCTGGCGGGTATTGCAACGGCCATTGTATTTGGAATTTTGTTTAAACGTTCGGCTGCCAGGAAGATTCAAAGAGAGCAACCGCTGGTAGTTGATGTGGCGAGTTAAGAGTTTTGAAGTCGGGAGAGTTCGTTAGTCGGTAAGAAAAGAATAGTGGTGCTTTAATTCCTCCCAGGGGAGGGTAGGGAGGGGTTTGTTGAAGCGATATGTAGCGTAACCCCTCCCTGCCACCGCGCAAGCCAGCCGCACCCCTCCCTAAGGAGGGATTGGAAAAATTCCAAACAAAACTCTGCATTGAACATTCCAACTAACAACTAACAACTAACAACTAACAACTAACAACTAACAACTAACGGACTGATCTCCCCAAATATCTCCATAAAGCTGGTTTCTATACTTTGGCGATAACTAACTATGACCTCGTTCATGGCAGCTTCTTGTTCGGGCGTAAAAGGGTTGGGCCAAATGCGCATGCAAATGCGTTTGAGGGCGTAGGCTACCTGCTCCGTTTGCGCATAGCTATGCAGGTATTTATTGCGTTTAAAGTTCTCAAAATATCGGGTAAAAAGGGAAGGGTCTTTCATATCGCTAATAGTCAGAAACATGCTGATTACGGTATCATCGCAAGAACTTAAATGTGCGTAGAAATCATCCGCATTAACCTGGTTGGTGGTCAGTAGCAAATTATCCAGTATCAATTCAATAGCAATGTGGCCTAAAAAAAAAGGCTTCACCGGCGAACCTTCTATAGCTGGCCTTAACTGCAGCTTGAGTTGATGCGAATGGGTCTTGAAAAATTCAGAGTTGTGGAAATGACGGTCTACCAGTAAATGCTTTTGCCAGCCGTTATATAGTTGGTGTAAAGAACCGCTGGGGTAGTGCTGCTGTTGCGGATGTAAAATAATGCTCTTATCGGCATTCTTCAGCAGATCGGGCATAACAGTACCCAGCACGTGGTAGCAGTTAGGCGTGTAACGGTCAAAGTAGTAATGCGACAAAAAATTCATAATGATGCACTGCAAAATACAGGTTAAATTGCAGATAAAGAAATTTTTGTCGCCTACGTTAAACTACTTTACAAGTGCATGAATACTTTTTACCGGCTGTACTTTTACCGATGTTGGTTTCACAACTTTAATGTTGGCGCGGGTATCATTACCGCATTTTCCTAACAGGGTGTAAATTACCACAAAAATTACAATGGTAGACAGGCAACCACCACCTAATTTCTTAGCGCCCCATCCTGCAATTAAAGCTTTGAAAAAACTATTCATATTTTTAATATTTACCCTTATAACTTCATTTAGGGAAGATAGTTTTAGCAGGATAGGCATTCAGCTTTATATAGCAGGGTGACTTTTGCGGTAATCTGCTATCTTTGCCAACCTTAAAATAATGTACTATAATGAGTTTTGTTGAAGAATTACGCTGGCGAGGCATGTTGCACGATATTATGCCCGGAACCGAAGAGTTGCTGAATAAAGGCATGGCATCGGGTTATATTGGTTTCGACCCAACGGCCGATTCGCTGCACGTAGGCAGCCTGGCTACTATCATGACCCTGATCCATTTTCAGCGCGCCGGTCACAAGCCATACGCGTTAGTGGGTGGCGCTACCGGTATGGTGGGCGATCCGTCGGGCAAATCGGCTGAGCGTAGTTTGCTTTCCGAAGAAGCCTTGGCATTGAACCTGAAAGGTATTCAAGGTCAGCTGGAAAAGTTCCTGGACTTTAACAGCGGTGCAAACAGTGCCGAAATCGTTAACAATTACGACTGGTTTAAGGAGTTCTCGTTCCTGCACTTTATACGCGACGTGGGCAAGCACCTCACCGTAAATTATATGATGGCCAAAGATTCGGTTAAAAGCCGTTTAAGCGGCGATAGCGGCATGTCGTTCACCGAATTCAGCTACCAGCTGATACAGGGGTACGATTTTTACTACTTGTGGAAAAACAAGAACTGCGTAATACAAATGGGAGGCAGCGACCAATGGGGTAACATTGTTACCGGTACTGAGCTCATTCGCCGTAAAGATGCGGGAGAGGCTTATGCATTAACCACGCAGCTTATTAAAAAGGCCGATGGTTCCAAGTTCGGTAAATCGGAAGGTGGCAACATCTGGCTCGATCCGCAGAAAACTTCACCCTACAAATTTTACCAGTTTTGGCTGAATGCTACCGATGAGGATGTTAAGAAGTTCATCCGCATTTTTACTTTGTTTGATAAAGAAGCCATTGAAGTGATGGAAGCTGAGCATGATGCCGCACCGCATCAGCGCAGCTTGCAAAAAACGCTGGCTAAAGATATTACCATACGGGTACACGGTGAGGCGGCTTATAATAAAGCTATCCAATCGTCCGATTTCTTGTTCGGTAACACCGGCATCGAATTTTTAAGTGAACTGACCGATGACGAAGTGCTGGGCATATTTGAAGGCGTACCTAATTACAAAGTAAGCCTCGCTGATTTACAGGCCGGTGTTAATGTGTTGGATCTGCTTGCTACACAAACCGCGGTGTTCGCATCTAAAGGCGAAGCTAAAAAAATGATACAGGGTGGGGGATCTGCTATCAATAAAACCAAGATCGCCTCGGTGGATGACGTTTACAATGCGGAGAACCTGATTAATAATAAGTTTTTAGTAGTACAAAAAGGAAAGAAGAATTATTTCCTGATTATTGCCGAATAATTTGCATTTACGACATTAATGCTATATTTTTGGATAAATGTCGCAAAGTAAAAAACATATCGTTCAAAATGAGGTTCATGAACCAATGGCTGCTTATATAACCACTGATAGTGTAACCTCATTTTATCATTTGCTTACTGGTATCAATCCGGTCAAGGCATCTTCCGAATTTGATGTCATTAAACTGGCTCGCCAGGGGCTGCCTAAAAAGGTGCTTACCGCGCTGGCTCTAAAAATATCGTTAACCCTGCAAGAGTTAGCCGGTATTATGCACATGAGCGAGCGCACCCTGCAACGCTACGAAGACGATGCCGTGCTTAAAACCGAGTATGCCGAAAAGGCCGTAGAACTGGCCCGCCTATACACCCGCGGTCAGGAAGTTTTTGGTTCTATGGATAAATTTAAAATATGGATGAAAACGCCCGGCCATGTTTTTAAGGGCGATACCCCGGTATCCTTATTAGATACCTCCATAGGCTTCGATTTGGTTTTACGGGAGTTAGGCCGCATTGAGCATGGTGTTTTTGTCTGATGCTGTTATACCGCATTTCGAAGTGTATTTATATTAACGACTTGAGCGGTACGGGCTCCCGCCTGTATGGCGGCCGTTGGAACAACATTGGTAAGCCCATGGTTTACCTGGCTTCGAGCCGTGCGCTGGCTGTGCTCGAAGTGTTGGTACACTTGCCTCCCGCTTTAATCCCCAACGATTTTTGCCAGGCTGTGTTCCAGGTTCCCGAAGATGTGGAGGAACTGGATATTAACACTTTGCCTTCTAATTGGCAGGAATACCCCGAACCATCTATATTGAAAACTATGGGCGATGCTTTTTTGCAGCAAAGCGCTCACTTGTTGCTTAAAGTACCATCGGCTGTGGTGAAAGAAGAGTTTAATTACCTGCTTAACCCTGCTCACCATTTAATAAGTAAAGTTAAAATGATGGATAAGCAGGTATTTAGCTTTGACGAGCGCCTGATCTCCTAATAACTGTCACTTTTGTACTCTCCGTTATTTCATCACAAATGTTAAAAAATGTTAACTGACTAAGTTTTTAGTTGTAAAACTAAATAATTAGTTATATTTGTTTTCAGATAGTTGTTACAGCGCAATGCCGTAACCTTAGTTAACAGTTACCAAATTTAATATGACACCTAAACCTTATTTCACAATTTTGTTGCTGTTGATTACAGCGTTTGCCAAAGCCCAACAGGCTGATACCGCACAAGCTATAGTACACTATAAATTTACTCATGTGCGCGATACGCTAAATAAGGACAAGCCCCTGAACGAAAACATGATGTTGTTGATTGGCCGTAATGCCAGTTGGTACAAAAGCTACGACCGCAAGCAGCGCGATGATCAAATGCGCAAAAATTTAATGGCCCAGCTTAGTTCGGGTACAGGTAATATTAACATGCCACCGGCAGGAGCGCCATTAGGCCCTAACGTAGAATATTTTCAATTCCCTAACGAGAAGAAGTTTTTTAGCAAGGAGCGTATGTTCAATAATTATATTGTTGAAGAGGCTATGCCGGTGCTGAACTGGAAAATAAGTGCTGATACGGCTACTTTTAAAGGCTTGCAATGCCAAAAGGCCACCACCCGTTTTAAAGGACGCGATTACACGGCCTGGTTTTGTGCCGATTTGCCATACCGTGCCGGTCCGTGGAAATTAAACGGTTTACCGGGGCTAATTGTAGAAGCTTATGACAGTAAAAAGGAAGTTGTATTTGCCTTCGATGGTTTAGAAAAAGTAGACCCAAATCAGGTACCTGCTCCGGCTAATAATGCACCTACGGGTATGGGAGGGCGAACTATCGTGATGTCGTCAAGTTCGGATAATGGTAGCCAGGACCCTAACCTGATAGCGCTGCCAAAGAATGGTATTAAAACCACGGCTAAAGAACTGGCTGAACTTAAAAAGATTGCCGAAAAAGATCCGCAGGCTTTTGCGCAATCGCAAATGGCAGCCATGCAGGCACAAATGGGCGGTTCGGTGCGGTTTTCCGGTGGAGGTGGTGCCGGTGGTGCGGGCTCGCCAACTGTAACTATGCGCCAGGTAAGCCCTACAGCGCAAACCGTTATCAATAATCCTATTGAACTGCCCGAAAAGAAATGAAGCAGGTAGCCATAGCCATTGTAATTGGTATATGTGCCTTGTTTACGTCGAAAGAAGGAATTGCGCAAACATTAAAAGGTACAATTACCGATAGCGCGGGTAAGGCGGTGCCTTACGCCAACGCCAAATTAATAACCACCGGCAAGCTTATTGTAGCCTTTACCGCAAGCGATAATAAGGGTAACTACAGCATTACCATACCTGCCGATGCCGATAAAAAAGCATTGAGCATAGAAATAAGCTCGGTTGGGTTTAAAAAGCAAAGTAAAGCAGTAACCGATCTATTGGGCGTGTATAACTTTGTTTTGGGTTCGGCTACCAACCAGTTACAGGCCGTTACGGTTAAAAATAAAACCCCGCGCCTGAGTGTAAAAGGGGATACACTGAACTATAGCGTGTCCGACTTTGTGAGTCCGCAGGATAGGGTTATAGGCGACGTAATCAGGAAGTTACCAGGCGTAGAAATGGATGCCAATGGTAAGATAAAGTACAACGGTAAAGCCATATCCAACTTTTACATTGGCGGTGATAACCTGCTGGATGATAAATATAACATTGCCACCAGCACCATACCCAGCAGCGCGGTAGATAAGGTACAGGTAATGGAAAACCATCAGCCTATTAAAATGCTGCGCGATAAGGTGGTAAGCGACGACGTAGCCCTCAACATTACCCTGAAAGATAACGCTAAAATGCAGCTGGTAGGGCAGGGCAACGTAGGCGGCGGTTTACCCGGTAAATACGACGGCAACATTAACGCCATGATGTTTAAAGATAAATACAAAGCTATCAATTACATAAAGGGTAACAATACGGGTGTTGATGTGCAAAACGATCTGCTATCGCACAACTTGAGCAGTTACCTGAGCAGGCTCGACAATAATAAACCGGCTGATTTGCTTTCGCTGGGTGCGGCGGGTAATCCCAACTTGCCAACCAACAGGTATATGTTTAACCAGTCGGGGTTAGTAAATTTGAACAACCTGGTCAACCTTCAAAAAGATGTACAGGTAAAAGGTAACTTATCGTACCTGCACGATAGGCAATTGCAAAACTATGTAAAGCTGCGCGAAACTTATTTACCGGGCGACACCATACGCTATACCGAACTGCAGGACAACCGCCGCCGACCCGATCTGTTACATGCCCAGGCTACGCTTAACATCAACAAATTGAACTATTACCTCAATAATACCCTCCTTACCGATTATGAGCACAATGCATCTTACTCGGGTTTAAATACCAACGGCATAGGTTCAAACCAGGTGCTGAAGAACACCAGGCTCGATTTTTCTAACGAGTTTAACATCATGAAAACAGGCAAAGCGGGCAATGTGTATGAAGCTTACTCGTACGTTAACCGCATTAATAATCCCGAAAATCGTGGCTTGTTACCGGGAATTAACCAGGATGTATTTAACCAGAACCAGCCTTACGCGCAGTTGGTGCAAACAGCTAATATTCCCACCTGGTTTACTAATAATTACTTGTCATATAAGCATGCGGGTAGCAAGATCACCCAATCGTACAGGGCAGGATTCAGCCTGCAATCGCAAAATTTGGTTTCGGCTTTAACAGTAGTGCAAAGTGATGGTAGCGTGGTGGCTGCCACGGGTACATCGGCCAATAACCTCGACTGGTATAAATCCAAGATATATACTGAAGCGGCGTTTGATATGCCCGGCGATCAATTTAAGCTGAATATGAGGTTGCCTGTAAATTTACAGCAAATCAGCTTTTCGGACCCGTTATACGCGCTGGATAAATCGCTTACCCGTTTATACTTCGATCCATCTATACAGGCCCGGTACAATACCACAGCAGAGCAATATATCACTATGGGGTATAATTTCAAGAATGACATTGGCGATATAAACCAGGCATACCAGGGTGATATTTTGACCAATTACCGCACGCTGAACGCCAACAATGCCAACCTGAGCGAACGCAAAACCCAAACGGCCTCGTTGGGTTACAACTATCGTAAAGCTATTAAAATGTTTTTTTGGGGTGTGAACGCCAGCTATAGTCACGTAGATCTGAACAATATTACCTCATCGGTTTTAACTGATAATTTTCAGCGGCAAATTGTATTGCCGTATGCCAACAACTTGAATATGCTGAATTTAGCAGGCAGCACAAGCAAATACGTATATAGTTTGCACACCACCTTTGGCATGGGCGTTACCTGGCAAAATAGCAAACTCAACCAGTTCATTAACGGCGATCTTTTGCCTTATAATACCATAACCACAGGGCTAAACGGCAGTATAGAAACCAAGATCACCGATAATTTAAACATTAGCTACCGACTGAATGCCGCCCGTACTACCAGTAGAACGCCGATAGCGGGATCGGGCAGCGCGGTAGTTACCCAGTTGCAGCACCAGGGCGCTATCAATTATAATCCGCTCAATAATTTGTTCCTGAAACTTTCGGGCGATCATTACTACACCAATCAAAGTCTTCGGGACGATTTGAATTATTCCTTCGCCGATTTTTCGGCCCGTTATAAGTTTAATAAAATGAAAACGGACATTGAGCTGAACGTGCTCAATTTGTTCGATACCAAAACCTACAGTTCACCTTTGCTAACAGCTAATAATTTTACTAACAGTGTTTATACCCTGCCCGGCAGAATGATGACGATGAAGGTGGCGTTTAATTTTTAAGAGAGAATTCTATGCTCATGCAATATCTCGTCATGCCAATGAATATCGGCATCCCATTAGAGAGGTGAACGCGTAACCAATTAGGAGGCTGGCTACTTAGCAAGTGGGGTGCCGATATTCATCGGCATGACGGAGAAGTTTGGCAGTTAAATATGAAATAACAAGTTTGAGGCGAGGAGTGAAGTGAAAAATTAGTTTTTTAAGTCAGTTAATAGAATAGTTAATCAAGCGCTTCCTCCTCGCCTTAAACGCAAAAATCCTCCCTCATTCACATGACGGAGGATTTTTTATGTTACGCATACCGACTACAGTTCACTTAGTAGTTCGAGTTTCTTTTGGTTATATTCTTCCTGCGATATCAGGCCGTTATCAAAAAGCATTTTTAGTTTTTTAAGCTTTTCGGTCAGTTCATCGGGTTTTTGTTCTACTACCGGCTCGGGGGCTGGTGGTGGCGGGGCAGGGGCTTCAACCGGGGCGGGCCTTGGTGCAAACAATTGCTCTACGGGTTTTTCAACGGGAGCAGGCGGTGGTGGAAGCGTTTGCTGGATCTTTTGCAATTCCTCACGCTTGCGCTCGTTTTCGCGGCATTCCTGCGAAAACTGGTAAAGCTTACGCGCCTGAATTTTAGGCAGGTAATCTACACTCATTTCGGCACCTTTGGTGGTTTTAATGGTGAATACTGCCCCAATGATCTCTTCCTTCATGTTCACATCGGCAATGTCTTTCCAAATAAAATCAACAAAGGTGATAGAAAACCCAAGGTTGGTAGCACTAAAGAAAAGCACACGACGGTTGGTCACTACTATACAATCGGGAAGTAAGTTTACCACCGGCTTTTTTTGCACGGCAATATATAAAGTGTCTTCGCCAGGGGGTAATAACTCAATTAAGCGTGAGTACACCTTTTCAACCGCTTTAGGGTCTTGCTGGTCGTTTAAAAATTTTTCGATCATATACAGATTGAATATCTTGTTGTAAAAGTAATAATAAATAACACCCCTCCCAAACCCTCCCCAAAAGGGAGGGCTTTAAATCCTATCTTTTTTTAAAGTCTCCCCTCCCGGGGGAGATTTAGAGGGGGCTCCTCCCGGGGAGGGTTTGGGAGGGGCTCTACGCTATCAGCAAATTACACCCCCTGATATCCGAAGCATCAAACCGCCCTAAAATTTCAAAGCTGTTGTCTGCATAAACCTTTCCCAGATCCTGCGTAGCTAAAAAGGAGCAGGAGTTGATATTGGCCAGATCTATAATATTTACACCACCCATTTTGCCGTAACCAACAGGGCTGATAGGGTCGTTGGTATCGCGGGTTTGGATGCGCATCCAAGGCGGGCAGTTAAAAATGCCTTGTCCGTTAGAGTAAGCCTGCGAAAGTAGTTCCGTCATGCCATACTCGGAATGGATAGCATTAACGCCAAATCCCTTGCATAAAATATCGTGCAGTTCTTCGCGGATCATTTCTTTACGGCGACCTTTCATGCCGCCGGTTTCCATCACTATAAGTTGAGGGAAGTTGATGGCGTGCTGCTCCACAAAATTGAGCAGGGCAAAGGTAACGCCAATCAACAGGGTAGGTGTGCCGGCCTGTTGCTGTTTAATTAATTGCTGATGAAATTCCTCATGGTTGTACAGGTAGAAGCCGCTATGGAGGTGGGCCGATTGCTTGATCAGGTCGTTGGCCATGTACACTAACGACGATCCCGCGCGTTCCAGGTAAGCAGGTAGCAGCGCTAAAACGCAATAATGTTTAATATCACCATAAAATATGTCAAATGCACGGCGAAAACTTTGCTGGTACCAGCTTACCTCGGTAACCAAATGGCTACTGGGGATCATCCCGGTAGTGCCCGAACTGGTAAAGGTAACTTCCGGTGCATCTAAACTGCTTAAAACTTGGTGGTTCTTGAAAAACTCGATAGGTAAAAAAGGAATGTCTGTAAGTTGGGTTATGCTCGCCGCATCTATATTTAAACCACTGATAAACTGCTGATAAACCGCACAATGCTGCGCCTGGTAGCGGAATGCCTGCAAGGCCATATCGGTAAACTGCTGTTCGGTTTCAATAGAGAATACTTGCTGCTGTTGCGGCTTTTGCATGGGGCAAATATAACAAGGCTTAGGTTTTAAGCGTTATATAACCAGTATTGATTACAGTCATTCAACAATCATAACCGCATTCCAGTTAAACTTTGAAGCCCGGTTGTGGTTTAATTAGCAACGGCAATCAACACTGTTCAAAACAAAAACTACTACTATGAAAATATTAAAAATGTTATCGGTACCTGTATTATTGAGTGCGGTGCTGGTATTGGCCTCGTTTCAAAAAGCAGGCAAAGAAACCGAACGGATCCAGAATTCTACTAAGGTATTAACCACTTTTGCCAACTCGGATGAGAGCATTCCGCAGGATCTGTTGAAAGAGAGCGAAGGTATTGTGGTGATCCCTAAAATGATTAACGCCAGCTTTGGGGTGGGCGGTAAACGCGGTAAAGGTTTAGCCACCGTCAAACTGGCCGATGGCAGCTGGAGCAACCCCGTATTTATTACACTTACGGGCGGTAGTTTCGGTTTTCAGATCGGGGTACAATCGGTTGACCTGGTGTTGGTATTTAAACACAAAGGCGTGTTAACCAAAGTTAAAAACGGCGACTTTACCATTGGCGGTGATATATCTGCTGCTGCCGGTCCGGTTGGCCGCAGCTCAACAGCCAGCACCGACCATACGCTGGAAGCCGAAGTATATTCCTACTCCCGAAGCCGTGGCTTGTTCGCTGGTATTAGTATCAATGGCTCTAACTTGTCTATCGATAAATCGGCTAACGCCACCTTCTACGGAGCGGGTACTACCTCCCAACAAATATTTGAAACCGGAAAAAGTACATCAACACCCGTTTTGGCTTTAAAAACTGCTTTGAAGGGTTTGTAATTGTAATCGAAATTTATTGAAAGGCATCTTAGTTTTAGGATGCCTTTTTTTGTGCATCATCATTAATAAACACTCTCCTCACGTATAGGCCCGATAAAGCAGAAGCTCCGCCGACTAATCCGCCTATGGTTGCGGTAACCGCCAGCAGAAATATCCAGTTGGGTAAATGAAATAACACAGCTACCCTATTAGCTAACAAGTGGTCGTTTGGTGCACTCTTCAATAAGGCTATAATAGTATAAACTAAGAACACGGCTGCAAAACCCGACCAGAATGTGGCTGTAGTCCGGGTTCCGGCATATAAAGATGCACCAAAAGCTATAACGGCCATAGCCCACCAGGGTAGTACGTAACTGGTAGCTAAGGTGGCAATAAAGATGATTAAGAAAAGCATGATGTTTTTTAATTTCGAAATTCGAATGTTCAATGTCGAATTTGGTTAATGATTAACTCATATCGTATAAGGTAATTCTGCAAATTCTTTAATTCATGAAAATTCCGGTTCATACGTTATTTATTTAAGGTTAAACTGCTCTTAATCCGGCCCGAACTTTCACCTGCAGATTTTAAAAATAGCAGTTCGTTCAATTTACCGTCTTTCCAGGTTTGCAGCATATTGGTGTAGTAAAAACTGCCCGGGTTGCCCGATTGTCCGCCGGGGTAAAGGCCGTAACCTTTTACCTGCGGACCCATTTCAACCACCATGCGCCACGATGGTCCGTTACCGCCCGATATAGCATTGATAACCCCGCCTGATCCACCCGAAACAAATTTTCCCGACCCGAAACCTGCAATGCTGGCCAGATGCTCAATTTCGGTAGGCCGTGTAGTTCCCCATTCCCAGGCCTTGCCCGGTTTGCCGTATTTGCCGGTCAGTTCATCTACAGCTACTGTGAAGGTACTGTTTACAATATCGGCGCAGGTTTCTACAGATGGCGTCCTTTTAATATCGAACCATTTAGAGTTAGGCTGCTGTAAAATAAGCTGAACAGTTTTATCGCGCGTTGGCCAGCGTAAGCCGTTGGGATTACCAAAGTCATCCTTCCATATCATGTCATAAATTTTCAACCACCAATCATTAAAGAGGGTAGCTCCTTCCGAATTAGCATCGTACCGCAGGTCCCATTGTTTTAATAGCTTAAGCGCAAGCAGTTGATTGTCGTCTAATTTAGTCGGATCAATATACTTTATCAGCGTTGGTAGAATATCTCGGGCGCTGATGCTATAATTATCGGTTTGCAACAGGCGCATGCTGTCTACAGTAATTTTGTTCATAGCTGCCAATCGGTTGTTGATCCGTGTGCCACGCTGGTAGGGGCCAAATTGCCAGTTAATGTAATAAGGATAAGTATTATCGGTGCTTTCCTGGTTGGCCGAACTTACGTAGCCTCGTGCGGGGTTTTTAACCGTTGGGTTTTGGTCGGCAGGTATCCAGCCTTGCCAATCGTTAGCCGGATCGGTACCGTCTAAAATAAATTTGCCCTGCTCTTTGTATTTAAGCGGAATCTTACCATTAGGCGTAATGGCAATATCGTTTTGGGAGCTGGCGAAAATGAAGTTTTGCGCCGGTGCGGTATAGTAGGTTAAAGCCTTGCGGTAATCATTGTAATTTTTGCTTCGGTTAAGCAGGTAAAAGGTTTTCAAATCGTCCGATTCATCGTGGGCTATCCAGCGCAGGGCCGTACCAGTGGGTACATTTGCGGGGTAGTTTCTTACTTTTTTGGTGCTGTCTTCATAAACTACCGGACCAATGTGTGTGTATATCACCTGCTCGGTAACATCGGGCTGCCCTTTCACTTTAATAACCTCGGTACGGCGGGTGGTTTTATTCCAGCGGTTGTTATGCCAGTACTCGTTTTTATTGGCATCTTTAAATTTAATATGGTACCAGTCCAGCACATCGGCATCTACATTGGTAACGCCCCAGCTTATTTTTTCGTTATAACCAATAATTACATTGGGCGAACCGGGTAACGATACACCATAAACATTTACACCCGGCGCGGTAAGCTGTACCTGGTACCAAATAGAAGGGAACGTTAAATGCAGGTGTGGGTCGTTAGCTAAAATAGGATAGCCAGAAGCCGTTTTATTGCCCGATACAGCCCAGTTGTTACTGCCTATGCCCTCTAATTTAGAGGTAGGTTTATTACTGCCCATCATCTGGGCTTTAAAACTTGGCGATGGCTTGGGCACCGGTAATGGCTTAAAATTCCATGTAGTACCGGCCGGTATAATAGGTTCTTTCTGAAAAGGCTGATCGGGAAAAAGTTCGTTGGTAACGGCAGCGCCAAACTTGTTGAGCGTTGCGGTCATTTCCATATCGTCCGATCCTCCGGCAAGCGTTTCCGACATTAATTTGAGCAGCAGGGCACAGTTTAAAGGCTTCCAAAGCTCAGGTTTGTAATTCAGGAGTTTGTATTCGATTGGGTAACTGCGTACGTCTAAGTTTTTAATGTATTGGTTAATGCCATCGGTATAAGCTTGTACCGCTATACGGATCTGCGGGTCTTTCATCATGCCGCGTAAGGTGTTTTCGGCACCATAAACCATACCCATACGGCGGTGATACCGGTCAACTTCCAGCACCTGCGGACCAATTACCTCGGCCAACCTCCCGGCGGCGCTTCGGGTTTGAATATCCATTTGCCAAAGCCGGTCGGTAGCCGTAACATAGCCCTGCGCATAATACAAATCATGCTCATTTTTGGCGAAAATGTGTGGGATGTGGTTGTCGTCGTATTTTATGATCACCTGTTCGCGTAAGCCATCCAGCTTTAATTCTTCCTGAGCTTTCAAATTCTTGCTTTCGGCATTTTGCCAAAATCCGGTACCCGGGTTTAAAAACTTACCAATAGGAGGTATGGGGCCAAATTGTGTTTGTAAAGCCCATAATAGCACTAAGGTAAGGGTTATAGAGAGCAGCGCTTTAAAAATTTTCATGTAGGGGTGAACGAATGTAACGGTATTATGCATTAATGCTGATAGCCCAGCGTTGTACAAGAACCAATTTATAGTATTTGTTTTTACTAAAGGCATTTAGCGCAAGTTACGTTGTTTTGGCATTGGTTGTAGAACTGGTTATTAGCGTGTATTAATGCATTACCAAAACTGAAACTTAAAGCTGGGGTTTAGCTAAAAAACGGTTATTATTGCCGGTAGAACACTATGTCAGCATCAAACCATAAACTCGTTATATACCAGCTATTGCCGCGCTTGTTTGGCAATGCCAACACCACCAATAAATTTTACGGCGCTATGGAGGAGAACGGCAGCGGTAAGTTTAACGATATTACCGAAAAAGCCATTACCGAAATTAAGGCCGTGGGCTTTACCCACATTTGGTACACCGGCATAATTGAACACGCCACCATGACCAATTACTCCGCATACGGCATTAAGCCCGATGCCCCAGCCGTAGTGAAAGGCCGTGCCGGTTCGCCCTATGCCATTAAGGACTATTACGATGTAGACCCAGACCTGGCCGTTGATGTGCCTAACCGAATGGCCGAGTTTGAAGCGTTGGTGTTGCGCACGCAGCAAGAAGGGCTGAAAGTGATCATCGACTTTGTGCCTAACCATGTTGCGCGTACCTATAATTCGGATGTTAAGCCCAATGGTGTGCACGATTTTGGTGAAGATGATGACGTGACGCAAGCTTTCAGCCCTAAAAATGATTTTTATTATATCCCCGGTCAGGATTTTGTGGTGCCGCAGGGATATGTACCTGGTGGGGAAAACTTTGTTGGAGAATTGAAAAATGCGTCTTACGTAGAAAGTCCGGCTAAAGGCACGGGCGATGATGTTTTTACCGCAAGTCCAAGCATTAACAACTGGTTTGAGACCATTAAGTTGAATTACGGGGCAGATTATAGTCATGGTTATGAGATGCACTTTGACCCCATACCCCCGGTTTGGCAAAAAATGCTGGATATACTGTGCTACTGGGCTAAAAAGGGAGTGGATGGTTTTCGGTGCGATATGGTGGAATACGTACCCCAGGAGTTTTGGGCGTGGCTCATACCCCGAATGAAACAACACTATCCTGATCTTATTTTCATTGGCGAAGCTTATCAAACCGGAGAGTATAGCAATTATTTATTTAAAGGCCATTTCGATTATTTGTACGATAAGGTAGGCTTGTATGACGCCATTAAACGCCTTACCCGCAACGAGCCCGGTGCCAGTACCTGGGAAATAAACCGCGTTTGGAACCACGATTGCCGGGGCTTTGACGAGCGCATGCTGCGCTTTATGGAAAACCACGATGAGCAGCGCATAGCATCGGAATACTTCGCGGGCGATGCCTGGCTGGCCGTACCGGGTATGATTATAACGACAACCCTGGCAAGCGGACCGGTGATGATCTACTTTGGGCAAGAGGTAGGGGAGCCTGCCGTTGCAGCCGAAGGATTTAGCGGTGCCGATGGCCGTACTACCATATTTGATTATTACGGTGTGCCCGAGCATCAGAAATGGCTGAACGGCGGTGCTTATGATGGTGGTGGGCTAAGCGAGAGCCAGCAGGTGTTACGCTTTTTTTATAGCCGTTTACTCAATGTATCGCGCAAAAATGTCGCCATTGCCGAAGGGAAATTTTATGAGCTGATGATGGCTAATGAGCATAGTCAGGGTTTTAACCAACGCTTGTATATTTACCTGCGTTATACCGGTGAGCAGCGTGTATTGGTTGCCGTAAACTTCAACAGGCAAAACCAGCCGCTGTTGTTGAAATTGCCTGATGATTTGCTTGCAGCGTTTAATTTAAGCGGCGAAGTCAGTTTTGTAGATCTGCTGAGCGGAACTGTATTTATAACGCCCAACATTAAAAAAGGGTTGCCTGTCACGCTTCCTTTAATGGGCGGGGTGCTGCTGGAATTTTAAGCAGATGTGCAGATTGAAGATGTGCGAATATGCGAATGTGAAGATGTTTTGGATTTTGTAATTACTTAATAATGTAAATATGCCCACTTTGAGCTAAGCCAGCGCGGATATAGTCAATACCATTTTTTTACTATAAGTTAAAACAATAAATCGCTTTAGGTGCATAACCATATTATATGAACATATAGGGCATAAAAACCAAACTTTATGCGGTTTTTAGCCAATAACAAATGAATAAATATATATTTGCCCTGTTAGGGTAGGTATAGCTATCCTGTTTGGATAATGATTAATAATAACACCGAAGCAAGCGGGAAATATGAGCTGGTAGTAGGCCTGGAGGTGCATGCGCAGTTATCAACGCAAAGCAAGATCTTCGCGCCCGACTCGGCGCAGTTTGGCGCGGGGCCTAATGAGCATATCAGTATGGTATCTTTAGGGCATCCTGGTACCTTGCCTTTTTTAAATAAAAAAGTGGTAGAGTACGCCGTAAAATTAGGTTTTGCAACGCACGGCCTTATTAATCAGTATAATAATTTTGCCCGTAAGAATTATTTTTACGCCGATTTGCCAAAAGGATACCAAATTAGCCAGGATCAACTGCCCATTACAAAGGGTGGTTATATAACCGTTAAGCTGGCTGATGGCAATATCAAAACGCTCGCTATCCATCATATTCACATGGAAGAAGATGCCGGCAAAAGCATGCACGACCAAAGCGATACGTATTCGCTCATTGATTTGAACCGCGCCGGTGTACCGCTGCTGGAAATTGTATCCGAACCCGATATGCACAGCGCCGAAGAAGCCGGTTTATACCTCACCGAAATGCGCAAGCTGGTGCGTTATTTAGGTATTTGCGATGGCAATATGGAAGAAGGCAGTATGCGCTGCGATGCCAATATTTCTATCCGTTTAAAAGGGGCTACCACTTTAGGTAACCGCTGCGAAGTAAAAAATCTAAACTCCATCCGTAATGTGCAGCGGGCTATTGAGCATGAGTTTTTACGCCAGGTGGCAATTATAGAAGCCGGCGGCCACATCGATCAGAACACCCTGAACTTTAATGCCGATACCGGCGAAACATCGGTATTGCGCAGTAAGGAAATGGCTAATGATTACCGTTATTTCCCCGAACCCGATTTGCAACCGCTGCAATTGAGTGATGAATACCTGGAAAGCATACGCCAGAGCATGCCCGCACTGCCCGAAGAATTGTATGAAAAGTATATCCATCAGCTTGGACTTTCACCGTATGACGCCTCGGTTATAACGGCCGATCATGAACTGGTAATGTATTTTGAGCAGTTGATAGCGCAAACTGGTAATTATAAATCGGCGGTGCATTGGTTAATGGGCACGGTGAAATCGTACCTCAACGAACACCATCAAACTATGGATGAATTGCCGTTATCGCCCAGGCAATTAGCCGGGTTAATTCAGTTAGTTGATACCGGAAAGGTGAACAACACGGTTGCCGCACACAAAATATTTCCTGAACTGTTAAAAGATACTGGTAAAACAGCCGAACAGATAGCGGGCGAGTTGAATTTGCTGATTAGCGAGGACGGCAATGAACTGGACGGCTTTATACAGGAAGCGTTAAATAAATACCCCGATAAGGTAGTTGAATACCAAAAAGGAAAAAAAGGCGTATTAGGTTTGTTTATGGGCGAGATCATGAAACGCTCGAAAGGTAAAATCGATCCGCAGAAAACCAATCAGTTATTAATTAAAGCACTTCAATATAAATGAAAAATCATTTCATCATCTATAGTTTAGCCCTAATAACCCTGGGCATGTATTCTTGTAAAGATAATTCGGCCTTCAAGGTGGAAGGAATTATTAAAAACGCCGAAAAGGCATCCAAGGTTTTCCTGTTACGGGCCGATAGCAACCAGGTAAGCAAGATAGATTCGGTTGAAATTGTGGACGGTAAGTTTACATTTAAAAATCAGGCTGCCAGTGTTAACCTGTTTAAATTACAAATAGGCAAGGATGTAAACGGTGCCATTTTTGATTTTATTGCCCAAAACGGCGAAAATATTACTTTTGAAACCGACCTTAAAGATGCTGCACACCAGTACAAGATCAGCGGATCGAACGAATCGGAAAGGTTGCAGGAGTTTGTAAAAATAAGTAACACCTATGGCGAAAAGAACGCCAAATTGGTAAATGAGTTTCAATTAAAATCGCAAAGCACCAAAAACCAGGATTCGTTACTGAAAATTTACCAGCCGGGTTTCATTAAAAATATTGAAGACGGCAGTAAGGAAACACTTACGTTTATTAACAAAAATAAAAAAACGTTAGCCGCTTTTTATGCTGCGCAAACCCTGGAGCCTTTTAAATACGAAACTCAATTAGTGGCTTACGCCGATGATATTAAAGACGAGTTTAAAGATAATGTTACCGTACAACGCTTTAAACAACAAATGGAACTGGCCAAACCACTATCGGTAGGGCACAAGGCGCCTGCGTTTACTATTACCGGTATAAATGGTAAACCAATTAAATTAACCGATTATAAAGGTAAATATGTTATGCTCGATTTCTGGGCATCGTGGTGTGCGCCTTGCCGCCAGGAAAACCCTAATGTGGTTAAGCTATACAACCAGTATAGTGATAAAGGCCTGAACATATTGGGCATCTCTTTAGATGATGATAAAAGTGCCTGGCAGCAGGCCGTTGATGCAGATAAATTAACATGGCAACATGCATCTAACCTGAAAAAATTTGAAGGTGCTACCGAAAAGCTATACCATATCGAAGCCATACCATCTAATTTTATTATTGATCCTCAGGGAAATATAGTTGCTAAAAATATTACGGGCAAAGATCTGGAAGACTTTTTAAACAAAACCTTCGCTAAACTTTAAATCTATATTAAGTCTTAACAATTTATTAACAATGGTTTAACCATTTGCTTTTGTATTGCTGTTACCTTTATCCCAAAATTCGACCTGATGAGCACAACTGCAAAACAAAAAATACTAATTGTTGATGACGAGCCTGATATTTTAGAGTTAATAGAATATAACCTGAAAAAAGAAGGCTACCAGGTACATTTAGCGCATAACGGACAGGAAGCAGTTGCCGAGGCTAAAAAGGTACTGCCCGACTTGATTGTTCTGGACATAATGATGCCCAAAATGGATGGTATAGAGGCTTGTCGTATTATGCGTACCATGCCCGAGTTTAAAAATACTTTTATGGTATTTTTAACCGCCCGTAGCGAAGAATACTCTGAAATTGCCGGTTTTAACGTTGGTGCCGATGATTATATAGCTAAGCCTATTAAGCCGCGTGCCCTGGTAAGCCGTATAAATGCTATACTTCGCCGCAATACCGGTACCGATGAGGTATCAGATAATAAACTGGAAGTTGGAGATTTGGTAATTGACCGGGAAAGTTACCTGGTTTACCAGAACGGGGCTAAGGTAGTATTAGCTAAAAAGGAATTTGAATTATTGTACTTGCTGGCTTCTAAGCCAGGCAAGGTATATACCCGCGAGGTGATCCTGAAAAATATTTGGGAAGATTCGGTTGTGGTTACTAACCGTACTATTGACGTACACATTCGTAAATTGCGCGAAAAATTGGGCGAAATGTATGTATCTACCGTTAAAGGGGTAGGTTATAAATTTGAATACACCAATTAAAACCTTCTTAATCTCTCGCCTGTAGGGAGGGCTTTATATGCCAAAGTATTATAAGGCGTTGTACTCCTTGAGCACGGCGCCTTATTCTCATCTACTGCTACTACAGTTTATTATTAAATTCTTCGTTATCATTGCATCCGTGTAGGGTATAGTAGCGTGTTTACCTGTTTTGTAGCTATTGGTCAATAACTCGCCATAACGTATTTTGCATGCTATTAATTACTTACCCGCAGCCAATTTCTTTTTGGCCTTAGAAGCCGAAACCGACGCCTTTTTAGCAATCACTCTTTTTGTGGCTGTTAGTGCTGTTTTTGTTAAACTCGCTTTTTTTGCCGGGGAACTTTGATGGCTCACCTTCGCTTTTGCTGTTGATGCTTTTTTAACTGGCTTAGCTTTTTTGGAGGTCATCTTTTCTTTGATGTCTTCAATATTTTCTTTAACGTTATCTTTTATTTCATCGGCTGTATCTGTGGTTATATTCCAAAGATCGCCCATAACACCTTTTGCTTTATCAAACAAGTTTTCTTCCTTTGTTTTTAATGGTTTGGCAGCTTTACTCATGACTATAAATTAATGTTGAAGAGACTAAAAAATTGCTTGTTACTCTATTAACCGACTTTTGTTTGTAATTGTTTTGCTTTGAATAAACGGCAGTATGAGCTTATATTACCATGGAAATAGTTTTAAGTTTTATTCCCGTGTTGAGAAGGGTAGGGCTGAATTGAACGTAAACGGGTTGTGTTGTAGATCAATTATACGTTGAACATAGCCTGTAAAAGAAAGATACCCCCACCTTTTTTGAGAGGTGAACCGCACCCCACTCCCCATTTTAAAAGCGATTTCCCTTCTTAAATAATTTGATAAGGTAGCTTTTAGCATAATAAGCGTATTTTTGCACCCTATTTGTTAAATATGAAAATTCCGAAGTTTACCGACCTTATTATATACGAAGACGATAACCTAATGGTGGTTAATAAGCCCGCCTTTATTAGTTCGCTCGATGAGCGTGGCGACGGCAGCAGTGAGATTAGTATGTTAAGGCTGGCTAAAAACTACGTGGAAGACGCGCAAATTTGTCACCGGTTGGATAAGGAAACCTCCGGTGCTTTGATCATTGCAAAAAATCCTGAAGCTTACCGTTTGGTATCGATGCAGTTTGAGCATCGTAAAGTTAAAAAGGTGTATCATGCCGTTATTGAGGGAACCCATGTATTTGACGAACTGCAAGTAGACCTGCCTATTTTAAACACCGGTAAAAATACGGTATCTATCAGCCGTCAGGAAGGTAAACGTGCCGAAACCTGGTTTCAATCGTTAAAATATTATAAGCATTATACCTTGGTAGAGTGCCGCCCGGTAACCGGCCGTATGCACCAGATCCGTATTCACCTGGCTACGCAAAGGGCCTCTATTGCAGGTGATGAAATGTATAAAGGGAAGCCTGTTTTACTTTCGCAGTTAAAACGCAAATATCACTTGGGCAAAGATCAGGAAGAACTGCCTATTATGAAACGCTTTGCCCTGCATGCTTACGAAGTTACCTTTAAGGTAAACGAGACTCAAGAAGTTACCATTCACGCGCCTTATCCCAAAGATTTTGAAACGCTATTGAAGCTGCTGGACAAATTTGACAGTTAAACCCCAAATCTCCTAAAAGGGATAATACTAAACCAACTAATAATGCAGCTTAATACTGCTCCGTTTCGTTCGGGAAATCGTTGGCCTTAACATCACTTACGTAATGTTGAATGGCCTCGTTCATAACCTCGTAAAGGTTGGCATACTGGCGTAAAAAACGTGGACGAAAACCTTTATTCAGTCCCAGCATATCATGTATCACCAGCACCTGTCCATCGCAATGCTGACCGGCGCCTATACCAATGGTTGGCACATGTAAACTGGCACTTACTTTTTTGGCCAGTTCGGCAGGTATTTTTTCCAATACCACACCAAAACAACCTAATTCTTCCAGCTTTAAAGCATCTTCACGTAGTTTTTGAGCTTCAGCCTCTTCCTTGGCACGTACGGTATAAGTTCCAAATTTATAAATAGATTGGGGCGTTAAACCCAGATGCCCCATTACCGGGATGCCCGCGGTTAATATCCGGCTTATAGATTCTGCAATCTCTACGCCGCCTTCCAGCTTTACTGCATGCGCGCCCGATTCTTTCATAATACGAATGGCCGAACTCAATGCCTCCTTGGAGTTGCCCTGGTAGGAGCCGAAAGGAAGATCAACTACCACTAAAGCCCTGGTAGCCGCCCGCACAACCGACGAAGCATGGTAGATCATCTGATCGAGCGTGATGGGCAGCGTAGTTTCATGGCCGGCCATTACGTTAGAGGCCGAATCGCCCACGAGGATAATATCTATACCGGCATCATCCACAATTTTGGCCATGGTGTAATCGTATGCGGTAAGCATGGCAATTTTTTCGCCCTTGCTTTTCATGGCCTGCAGGTTATGTGTGGTAACGCGTTTTATTTCTTTATTTACAGACATGGTGTAAGAGAATCAAGAGTATAAAATCAAGAATCAAGAGTATGAAGTCAAGAATCCGGATACAGACAATACGCAAAACTAATAAATAGTTGTCTATATTCTTGACTCTGTACTCTTGACTTCTATATAAAAATAACCTATTTTTGCAGCGTGAATACAGAAGCGCCAATCATGCTGCATACTTACTGCTTTCACGGAGCTGCACACCAGGCCAACCGGCTTATTTTCCATCCATTTAATTTTTTTGTAAAATGACCAATTACACCAAGTTACCAGCTATTTTGTTACTGGCAGACGGTACCGTTTTTCATGGTAAAGCAGCCGGAAAAATAGGTACTACCACCGGCGAAATATGCTTTAACACCGGTATGACGGGCTACCAGGAAATTTTTACCGATCCATCTTACTTTGGGCAAATAATGGTAACCACCAATGCGCATATTGGTAACTACGGTATCAGTAATGAAGAAACCGAGTCGGGCAAAATTCAAATTGCCGGTTTAGTATGTAAGAATTATAATATTGCTTACAGCCGCAAACAGGCTGATGAATCAATACAGGATTATTTTCAGGAGCAAAATATCAGCTGCATATCAGATATTGATACCCGCCAGTTGGTGCGCCATATCCGCGATAAGGGTGCTATGAATGCCATTATTTCTTCGGAGATCTTAGATGTAGAAGAATTAAAGGCCAGGCTTGCTTCTGTTCCATCGATGGATGGGCTGGAACTGTCATCACAAGTATCAACAACCGAAACCTACACATTTGGTAATGAAGATGCTACCTACCGTGTTGCGGTGCTGGATTTGGGTGTGAAGAAAAACATCTTGCGCAACTTTCACGACCGCGATGTTTACGCCAAAGTTTACCCGGCCAAAACCTCGTTCGAGGAAATGGAAGCCGATTTTAAACCAAACGGTTACTTTATCTCCAACGGTCCCGGCGATCCATCGGCTATGCCTTACGCCATTGATACCGTAAAAGATATTTTAGCTGCCAATAAACCGATGTTCGGTATTTGTTTAGGTCACCAGTTGCTGGCTTTGGCTAACGATATTCCCACTAAAAAAATGTTTAACGGTCACCGCGGTTTAAACCACCCGGTAAAAAATATTGTGAAAGATCATTGCGAGGTTACCTCACAAAACCACGGTTTTGGTGTGGTACAGGATGCG
The DNA here is from genome assembly GCF_042679325.1 of Mucilaginibacter terrae. Classification (GTDB taxonomy): domain Bacteria; phylum Bacteroidota; class Bacteroidia; order Sphingobacteriales; family Sphingobacteriaceae; genus Mucilaginibacter; species Mucilaginibacter terrae. Next base: position 94,459 of record NZ_JBHTMJ010000006.1, on the reverse strand, counting down.
GTTCGTGCATCGGAAAAAGTGGAAATTACGCACATTAACCTAAACGACCAATCGATAGAAGGGATCCGTGTGAAAGACAAAAAAGCTTTCTCGGTACAATATCACCCCGAATCATCTCCCGGCCCGCATGATAGCCGTTATTTATTTGATGATTTTGTGGACTCAATGAAGTAGTAGCCCCTCTTAATCTTCCCTGGATTTCTTCCTTGTGATGTTAAAGTCATTAATTTGAGGAAGATTGAGAATGCTCCGTAGGAGCTACCTGTTTATAACAACACAGATAAGCGTTCTGTTTATACCTCGTAGAGGTTACCCATGAGTGGTTATGTAGGGTAGCACCTGCGGCGCAAATAATTAAGTTATATCAAATCCCTATAAAAAGGTATCCCCTAAGGGGCATGAAACCTTAACTTAATCACATTGCCCGGGAGGGAGGATTTTATAAATGTAAACAACAAAAGCCGGTACCCAAAATACCGGCTTTTGTTGCCTTGTGCAACTTTATAAATACAATTATAAGTTTTACCCAAAATTGTTGTTATTTTAACAACTAACCAGTAGATTTACAATAATACTATAACCTATTTTAAACTTAATCGTATAATTATCTGAAACTGGTGTTGTTATAACCATAATGCCTCAACCGCAATGAATAAACTTTTATCTGTATTAGCTGTTTTTTTGATGTTATTTGCTGCTTCGTGTACGAAGTCGGAGATGGCGGATATAGTTAATCCTGATAATTTTATTAGCGTAAAGCAGGCAGCTATTGCCAGTGTTAACGGACCAACTACAGCTAACGTTAACCAGGAGGTAACCTTCAACATTGCATGGCCTTATAACGGTGACTGCGAAAAGTTCAGCAGTTTTAAAACTGATACGCTAAGCGATACTACCAACATTAAATTGTTTACCGTTACCAATAGACTGGAAGATTGTACGGGTAAAGAAATTAAACGCTCTAAAGTGTTCAAATTTAAACCTACCAGGAGCGGCACTTATTACCTCAAGTTTTTTGGCGCCGATGGTTTAGCAACGCCCATTGTAGATACCTTAACGGTAATTAAGCCAGCCAAGTAATTATACTTCTCCGAAATCTCTTCTTTTTAGAGAGACCATCACCACTTTTTCAAACAAAAAGCGTTTGCCACTGCTTACATGGTTAAACCTGCGTTATGAAAAGATCTGTCACGTTTTATTTGTTCATGCTCCTTATTATCACCCTTTATGGATGTGGCGAAAAACTTAACGGACACTCCGAAAAGGATTATGAAGCATCCAGGAAAAAGATAGAAGCTAACTTATCCAAAGATGAAAAGGTAACACTCGAAAAGGCGCTGCGAGTAATTGCAGGTGAGTGTATGCGCTTAAAGTTTGTAGAACCCAATAAATATCAGAATAAATCTTTCGATAGTATAGTGTTGAAAATGATTGATGGTCGCACTTATTCTTCGGTGGTGGATAAAGCCGAAGAGATCCTTCAGGATTATAACAAAAAAGAGGCAGACAAACTTTCACACGAAATAGACAGTTTAGAAAAGCGGAAAACTGCTGATGTGAATGTCCGAAAAAGCATGTCATCATTATTTAAGATAGATTACTTGAGTATAGATAAAGTGGACTTTTTTAATGATAGTATCCCTTCATTAGATGTAAGTTACGCCTATATCGGTAAGCAGCCTTTAAGCGGAGAGTTAGCAATATCTTACGAAGTTTACAAAAAAGGAAAGCCGGAACCTGTTGTAGGAATAATAAGCACACGCGGGGATGGGAACCGCATTTGGCAGCATGGTGAAGCAATTGAAGATCACCTATTACTAAGAGAACCTAAAGAAAGTGATCCTCAAAAGTGGAATGCTTTAAAATACCCAATCAAGAATCCTGACCTGCAAAGTCTTGGATTGCGATTAGATGTGCATCCGGTTAGCTTTACCTTAAACGGCAAACACTACACTATGCCTAAAACAAATGATGCGGCACTGGCGGCAGAGATCAAAGAAAAAAGAGTAGAGTTGACCAATGTTAAAAATTCCAAAGGTACTTTGGACGAACTGGAGCTTACAAATAATAAATAGCAACTGCATTTATTATATACGCCTTACTTGGCTGTTTGGCTTGGCCTGTGTTTTGCTATTATTTAAGAAACATCATCAATTATGAAAAAAGGAGACACCGTACACTGGGAGTGGGGCAAATCAGAAGCTGAAGGAAAGGTTGAAAAGAAGCACACTGAAGATGCTCAAATAAAAAGCAAAGGTTCTACTATAAAACGTAAGGCCAATAAAAACGAACCTGCTTATGAAATTAAACAGGATAACGGAACCAAAGTGCTGAAATCGGAAAGTGAATTAAAAAAAGGGGCGAAGAAATAGGGATATTAAGATTACAGAAAGTTATATCAGTTTTAAAATTAGGGGCGGGTGTAATTTTACTTTGGAGACGGGTGGAGGGTGTACACATCTTTCACAGATTGTGATCAGGCATATAAACTGACGTGTAATATACCACCCCATGCTCAATGCCAGTGTGCTCTCTAAAGCACAAATTGCATCTTACATATTCTCCCTCGGTATTACAGATTGCATTGATATGTAAAATAGATTTTTATTTCTTTTTATAAATTAAAAAATGCTGCATAGGTAAGCCTGCTTTGTCTTCTATATAAACAAAACCATTGGCGGTAACTTCTTTGCTAATTTGCGAAATGGTAGTTTTGTGCAAGTCTTTAATAGGTATTTCAGGATCTTCACCCTTGTATTCTATCAGTACAATTTTACCGCCGGGTTTTAGAGCTTTGTAAAGGGCTTGCAGGTATTCGTGCGGGTATTCCAATTCGTGGTAAACATCAACCATAAGAGCCAGGTCAATGCTGTTGTCGGGTAGTGCAGGTGCTTTTTCAGATCCCTTCACCACATCCACATTGCTTTGTTTTAAAATTTTACCGCGTTGTTTGAGGTAATCCAGCGCTTCATCTTCCAGTTCAATAGCCAATACCTTGCTTACCTTAGGCGCAATCCGAAAGGTATAAAACCCGGTTCCGGCACCAATATCGGCCACAACGCTTTTCTTATCTACAGGCAGGTTGGTAACGGCAAGTTCTACATTCTCTTCCTGGTTGCGGGTATCACGTTCCAGCCAACCGGCACCACTAAAGCCCATTACCTGTGCAATTTCCCTGCCTTTATATAGCTTTCCAATGCCGTTTTTAGTTGCTTTTTTATAGGTATATATCGTGTCTTTTTGCTCGGCCGATTGCTGGTCGGCATTTTTTTGCCGGGTAGGGTGAGTACAGGCACCAATAAATATGGCAGCAAATAACAGGCATGTTTTCAGGTTGTACATAGCATAAGTATATATCATATTCAGCAATGCTAATTTAACTCATTTGTTTCAAAAATGGTTAACAAAAAAAGCCCTCTTTTTTGAGGGCCGGGTAATTTGATTTAGGTAGTATAACCTAAAATTTTTAAAACCTGTTTACTATTCTGCTCTTCGCCAAACACCTCAAAGTTAAAGGTTTCATCGCGGTTGCGGCGAATGAGTACGTGCTTAGGCGATGGTAGCAGGCAGTGGTGTATGCCACCATAGCCGCTCAGTACTTCCTGGTAAGCGCCCGTATGGAAAAAGCCCAGGTACTGTATTTTACGCGTTTTAGGCATATACACACTATTCATGTGCGCCTCCTGGTTGTAATAATCCTGACCGTCGCACGTAATGCCGCCTAAGTTAACCCGCTCATATTCCGAGTCCCAGTTATTTATAGGCAGTAAAATATATTTCTGGTTCAGCGCCCAAACATCGGGCAGGTTGGTTATAAACGAGCCATCCAGCATGAGCCATTTTTCGCGGTCGTTTTGTTGCTTTCGGCCCAGTACCTTGTACAAAATCCCCGACGCTTCGGCACAGGTATATTTACCAAATTCGGTAATAATATCCGGTTCTTCCACATCGTGTTCAGCGCAAATTTCTTTGATCCGGCTCACAATTTCGTTAATCATGTACTCGTAATCAAAATCAAATACCAGCGAATCTTTAAACGGCATACCACCACCAATATCAAGGGTATCCAGTTCGGGATTTATTTTTTTGAACTTACAGTACAGCGTTACATATCGCTCTAACTCGTTCCAATAGTATGGCGTATCTGAAATGCCGGAGTTTATAAAGAAATGCAGCAACTTAACGCGGAAATTTGGATTTTTTTCGATCTTATTGTAATAAAGATCAATCACATCTTCTATTCGGATGCCTAAACGTGAGGTATAAAATTGCGAATCGGGTTGCTCTTCAGATGCGATACGGATACCCAAATTACAAGGCGTATCCATTTCAATCTCGTCATCATAAATATTAAATTCCTCCTTGTTATCCAGCACCGGGATAATGTTGGTAAAGCCGTCGTGCAGCATGTCAACAATGTACTGCTTGTACTGGTAGGTTTTAAAACCGTTGCATATCACGGTAATATCTTTGCTCAGTACGCCTTTTTTCTCAAGCGCGTCAATCATGGGCATATCAAAGGCCGATGAGGTTTCAAGGTGGATCCCGTTCCTTAAAGCCTCTTCAACAACATGCTTAAAGTGCGAACTTTTGGTACAATAGCAGTATTTATAACTGCCCCGGTAGTTATTTTTAATAATTGCCTGCTGAAACATCAGCTTAGCCTGCTGTATTTTTTTGGAAATCATGGGCACATAGGTAAACCGTAGCGGGGTACCATACGTTTCAATCATCTCCATCAGGTTCAAATCGTTAAAGTATAATTCGTCATCTATAATTTCGAAACCTTCTTGTGGGAAACCCACGCTCAGGTCCAGAAATTCCTGGTAGCTTTGCATTCTTTATTAGTGCTTTTTTGTTTGCGCAAAAATGAATTATTTTTAGCTAATAATTGCTTGAAAAAACTACTATTTTATCGCTGTATTGTAAATTGTTTACCAAAAGTATTTAAAAAATGTTTATTGTAACATAATATATTGATTATGTGGTTATTACATAGGTATTAAATATATGAGACAAGACATTTAAACCTGCCATATTTTACATTTTGTAACTAATTAATGTTTTAGGCAAAAAAATGTCAATATGCACTATTAAATCAGTGTTTAATTGGTGTTAAGAATTCACAATAAGCGTGTATCTTATGCTGAAAGCTACATTACTTTTTTCTTGACTTGGTAGCCTCGTACATAAACTTCCAAATGCTTTGCACTTGTTTATCAATGTCTTTAATTTTGTTTATGGTATGAATAATACTCCGCTTTTTGCCGTCGGTGAGGTTATTAAAAATACTTTGCGCTTCTTCATCCTGGGTCAAAAATGCTTCCAAAACTTCAGGTATTTCTATGCCTAAAGGGTTCGGATCCTCTTTAATTTCATAGGTAATGGGGTCACCCAATTGTTTGTTAAGCTTTTTAAAGTTTTTACCCGATAGGATGATGAAAAAGTTTCCATCACCTAAATGGTTTAAGCCACAGCTGTAAGTTAATTGATCATCAATGGTGCAAATGAGCCTCGTATGCCGTTTTTTTTCAAATACGTTAACTATATCGGCCTCTATAATAAGGTAATAGTAGCCGCCTTTCCTTTTTTCGAGCTGTTTAATTATTTGGGTAGATCGATGGTTCATTTTTACACTGAGCGCGAGTTGCTTAAATAAAAATTGTTTCCGGTATTTAAAAAAATCAGTTATGAGGTTATCCCATTTAACTAATAATCCCCTACATCCCCTTCCTCATTTTACTGAAAAACTCGGGTGTAACACCAATGTACGAGGCGATCTGTTTTTGGGGCAATTGGTAAATAAGGGTAGGGTATCGGCGGCAAAAGCGGGCATACCGCTCGGCGGCGGGCAGGCTCAGGTTATCTATTAATCGTATTTGATAGGCCACTAATGATTTTTCGGCCAGTATGCGAAACACACGCTCAAATTTGGGCACCAGTTTATAAAGTTCTTCCTGGCTGGTTTTAGGTAGTAGCAGCATTTCGGTATCCTCTAAAGCTTCTATGTTAAGGTTACCGGGCTGGTGGGTAAGCAGGCTGTACATATCGGCCATCCACCAATCGGTAGGGGCAAAGCTCAACACATGTTCAAATCCATTACTATCAACCGTATAGCCACGTAAACAACCCGCGGTTACAAATGCCGAATGCCTGCAAACATCACCTGTAGAAATCCAGGGCTGTTTGCGTTTCAAGTTTTTAGCTTGCAGCATGCCGGTAAAAATGTCCTTTTCGGCAGAAGTGAGTACAATGTGTTTGCTCACATTGTTAATTATCATTTGCAGTGGGGTATCCATTAAAGCTAAAGTATAAATTTAATATCAAACATAAATTATAGCCGGTAAGGCGATGTGGAAAACTTAATTAAATCTCTTAAGTATATATCAAACGCGGGTTGATTACCGGCATGCTCTTTGTTTAATGTTTTTTGCACTTAATAATTGTAGATATGGAAAACAGGGTTTTAGTAGTAGACGACAATGAATTTATGTTAACGCTGATCAGTCATATTTTGGACAACGAAGGATACCAGGTAGAAACCTATAATCACGCCGAAGGCTTAATGGAGCAAATAAATGCCTATCAGCCAAACCTGATCATTTTAGATGTTCAACTGCCCGACGGTGATGGCCGCGACCTGTGCCGTCAAATTAAACAATCTGTTCAAATGCAGGATATATCTGTAGTAATGTGCTCAGCATTAGATGATTTAAAAGACTGTTATAACCAGCAAAGTCCGCCAGACGGTATTTTGCAAAAGCCATTTGATATGCGCCAACTTATTAACTTAATGTGCGAAAAGTTACCTTTAGCTGCCTAATAGTAATTGTAAAATCAATATCAATTACTGCAACCTTATATAGTGTTATAGCTTACTGGATGTTTTGACTTTAATGCAGCTAAATTAAGGCAATGGTCAAACCTTTGACAAAACCTGTGAAACTGCAAAAGGATATTGGAGTAATAAAATTATTATTGAGGTATAGAAGGCAAAATTGCCGAACGCAATTTTAACGGTTGGGCAATGTGTTTTAGGGCTGTTAAAGTTCAGGAATTAACTGAACTCAATGGCCATGCTAATCTGTACAACAATGCCTTTTTATCTGAAGCTATCAGTAATGATATAGCAAGTATGATTATAACCTTTGCCTATGCCAATTGCTTGCTGGGTAAATATCAATTTGCAAAGCCGGGTTAGCACCACAATATTTTACGATGAATATCGGTTTTAAATTATGCTGGTATATAAAACGAGGAATAATTTACACTGGCAGTTGAAAATACGTTGTAGTAATAATGAGAAATCTTTCTAAAGCAGTAAGTTTTTTAAACTAACCACTTTAAAAAAAGACTTCTCACTATAACCGAAGATTACAGTTTGCAGTTTTTAATACTCCCTTTAGGAAAGCCCTCTTCCTGTTTTGTGCTGCAGTTCATCTATTTTCTTCGATGCTTCGGCTTTGGTTAGGGTTTCATCAAAGGTTTCCTTAGCCTCGTCTGACAGGGTTTTCAAATAAGATTGTTGGGCACCCGTCATGGGCTCATCGCCTGTGGTCCAGTCATCCGGGTCTTTTTCCGTGTTCGATCCTTTTAACTCATCACTGCTTGTGTTGGTGTTATCGGCATCATTTTCTTCAAAAAGGTCGCCGGTTTGGTCGGTATTTTCGTTTATCATGGTCTTTGTTAGCTTTAAATTAAATAAACCCGCATAGTCGGATAATTGTTTGCGGATGCATAAAATTGCATTAAGTCATATTCAAGTATAAATACTAACATTAAATACAGATATACGCTCTTCTCGCCTCATAACCTTTCATTTGCTTAACAACAAAAACATTATCTTTACAGCCTGATGAATAAAACAGTTACACCTTACCAAAACCAGCATACAACCAAAAAAGAACAAGTGGCCGATATGTTTAACAATATATCGAAAACCTACGATTTTTTAAACCATTTCTTATCGCTGGGTATTGATATTATTTGGCGTAAAATAGCTATAAACGAGCTGAAAGCGCTGAAGCCTAAACGCATACTGGATGTAGCCACCGGTACCGGAGATTTTGCCTTTGAAGCCCTGACTATACTAAAGCCCGAAAAAATTATCGGGGTAGATATATCGGCAGGGATGTTAAAAATTGCAGATGAAAAGATATTAAAACGTAATTTAAATGATAAGTTTGAAGTACGTCTGGGCGATTCGGAGAAACTGCCCTTTGCCGATAATGAGTTTGATGCCCTTACGGTGGCTTACGGTGTACGAAACTTTGAAAACCTGGAAAATGGCCTGGCCGATATGTTTCGTGTATTAAAGCCGGGTGGTAAAGCCGTTGTACTCGAATTTTCTAAACCTAAAGGGTTTCCGGTTAAGCAGTTATATAATTTTTATTTTAAATACATAACACCGGGAATTGGTAAGCTGTTTTCTAAAGATGCCCGTGCTTACTCTTACCTGCCCGAGTCGGTAGCCGCCTTCCCCGATGGTAAAGACTTTGTAGCCCTAATGAATAAAGTAGGTTTTAAAAGCACCAAAAACCGTCCGCTTACTTTTGGCATTTGTTCTATATATACCGGTATTAAGTAAAACATGATCTTTAAAAAAGCCATAATTTTTTTTACGGCATTGCTGCTAACCCAATGGGTTAGGGCTCAGGCATGGGGGGGCGGTGCCGACCAAAACGATCTGAGCTTTGGTTTTAGTTTTCAATACATTATACAAGATTATAAGATTGTTAAGCAGCCCACCTGGCGCAATGCTATTATTGACCCAGAGACCGGCAATAATATAACCAGTCCGCTTACCAGTATTACTTCGCGTAGTTCGCCGGGTTTTACTGTGGGTTTTATCACCCGTTACCGGTTGACCGAACATTTGGAAGCCCGCACCACGCCCGCGTTAGTTTTTGCCGATAGGGAGCTGAATTATACGTTCGAGAAAACCTCCGATAACCTCAACCGCCAGATCCAAACCACCTCTGTTGACGTGCCGCTACTGCTCAAGCTCAGGAGCGACCGGATCAATAACATCAGGGCCTATATATTGGGTGGCGTAAAATATTCTGTGGCCGTAAGTAAAGGCAAGATCGATGAAAATGAAGCACCGTTGCAGCAAAAGATCCTGAACAAGCGTGGCTTTGCCTCGTACGAAGCCGGCTTTGGCTGCGATATTTATTTCGAGTTCTTTAAAATGTCGCCCGAAATTAAGGTGGGCAATTCGTTCGGCAATATACTGGCCGGTAATAATGTTCCGCTGGCCACTCCCATCAGTAAGCTGTTTTTGCATAGCATTATGTTCAGTTTGCATTTTGAGTAATGTGTCTGAATCTGAATTTACTGAATTTTAGAATTTACAGAAGTTACAACCACCGGGGTGCCGATGAATATTGGCATCCCGGCCAAAGGGTAAACATGCATACCTATCAAATGTATATTGAGCAAGCGGGGTGCTAAAACAAGTTCAGCATTACAATTAAGTTCAATTATCAACTATACTCATCATCACCAAACCGTAATCTTACTTGTTTATTACCTCTTGTTCCCTGCTTCTGTTCTTTTGTCTCTTCATTTTATCTAAAAAAACATAATTTCGCCAGCTTAGTTAAATAACTATGGCTAAAATTGCTTTAATAACAGGGGCTACCGCCGGAATTGGCGAGGCCTGTGCCCACACCTTTGCCCGCGAAGGTTACGATCTCATACTCACCGGCCGCCGCGAGGACAGGCTGAATCAACTGGCGCAACAACTCAATACTACTTATAATGTGCGCATTGCCGTTGCCGCGTTCGATATTCGGAAGCAGGAGCAGGTAACCCATCACTTAGAGAGCTTGCCCGCCGAAATGAAACTGGTGGATGTACTGGTGAACAACGCCGGCTTGAGCCAGGGACTGGAACCTATACAAAACGGTAGCTTTGCCGATTGGGACACCATGATAGATACCAATATTAAAGGACTGTTATACGTAAGCAAGCTGGTGGCCAATTGGATGATTACAAACGGTTTTGGCCACATCATTAACCTGGGTTCTATTGCCGGTAAAGATGTTTACCCTAATGGCAATGTGTACTGCGCCACCAAAGCCGCGGTTGACGCGCTGAATAAAGGAATGCGTATGGATCTGTTACCGCACGGCATTAAAGTAACGGCAGTACACCCCGGCGCGGTGGAAACTGAGTTTTCGGAAGTGCGCTTTAAAGGCGATAAAGACCGTGCTAAAAAAGTGTACGAAGGTTTTACCCCACTCAGCGCGCAGGATGTGGCCGATACCATTTGGTATGTAGCCTCGCGCCCTGCACACGTAAACATAAACGACCTGGTGCTCATGCCAGCCGCACAAGCAACGGGAAGTATGATATTTAGGGGATAGGTTGTTTGGTTATTGAGTTATTAGGTTCTTATGTAGTTATTATGTTTTTGGGTTATTAAGTAATTCAGCAACAACAACCAATAACTTAACAACTCAATAACCAACAACAAACACCCCAATTACTAACAACACAACAACTCCATAACCAAAAATAATGTCACTCATAACCAAAATAGACCAGGATATTAAACAAGCCATGTTGGCTAAACAGGCCGATAAATTGCGGGCCTTGCGCTCGGTAAAATCGGCGTTACTGCTGGCTAAAACCGAAAAAGGCGCCTCGGAAGAAATTAGTGAAGAGGCCGAGATTAAGGTATTGCAAAAGCTGGTGAAACAACGCAAGGAATCGGCCGATATTTACCAGGCACAAAACCGCCCCGATCTGTACCAGATAGAAAAGGAAGAACAGGAGTTTATAGAAGCTTACCTGCCGCAACAAATGAGCCGTGAGGATGTGGAAGTTTATTTAAAAGAGCTTATTAGCAGGGTAGGGGCAACCTCGGTTAAAGATATGGGCAAGGTTATGGGTACCGCCAATAAAGAGCTGGCCGGTAAGGCCGATGGTAAAACCATATCGGAGGTAGTAAAACAATTGCTGGCATAATTAATTATTAATTATTGCAAGTCTGCTTCAAAAACCTAATTTTATCAAGAAATTATGCCGTTTATATACCGTTATTAAAAATGGTATAAACAGCTGTTAACTACAATTATAGCTTTTTACATCCCGATATGAAATTTGTGCTTAAAGAAGAAAAAGGATTTATATACATTGATGAAGGCCAGGGCGAAGTTCTGCTGCTGTTGCACGGCCTCATGGGTGCTTTAAGCAACTGGGAAGAAGTAATAGACGGTTTTAAAGACAATTACAGGGTTATTATACCCATATTGCCAATCTATGATCTGCCTATATTAACCACTGGTGTAAAAACGTTAAGTAAACATGTTCACCGTTTTATTAAACATAAAGACCTGCATAACATTACGCTGATTGGTAATTCTTTAGGCGGGCATGTTGGCTTAATATACACACTGGCACACCCCGAGCGAATTAAAACGCTGGTACTTACCGGCAGTTCGGGCTTGTACGAAAACGCCTTTGGCGGTTCGTTCCCCAAACGCGAGAACTATGAGTTTGTTAAGGAAAAGGTGGAATATACCTTTTACGATCCGGCAACGGCCACCAAAGACCTGGTAGACGAAGTTTTTATCATGATTAACGACCGTTCAAAAGTAATACGTATATTGGCTATGGCCAAGTCGGCCATCAGGCATAATATGGCTAAAGATCTGCATAAAATAAGGATCCCCGTAGGGTTAATATGGGGAAAGAATGATAAAATTACACCGCCCGAGGTTGCTGTAGAATTTAATCAACTGCTACCCGATTCGAAATTATATTGGATAGACGAATGCGGCCACGCCCCAATGATGGAACAGCCCAAAGCGTTTAACAAACTGCTCAACGAGTTTTTAGATCATGTTAAATTAAAAGTTTAAAAAGTATGCTTACAATAGAGTTAGCTGCCGATACCATACCTCCGGTTACCACTACCGATACCATTCAACAGGCTATAGACCGTATGGTGGAGTATCGGGTGCGGCACCTCCCTGTTGTAAACGACCATCAATTTATAGGGCTACTCACCGAAAACGATATTACAGAGCCTGATCATAACCTGCCGGTAAGTTCGCTGCCCCACCTGCATGTGAACACCTTTGTTTACCAGGAGCAGCATGTGTATGATGTGGTACGTATGTTTTACGAACATCAGCTAACCCTGGTGCCCGTATTGGATGCTGCTAAAAATTATACGGGCGTAGTGAGCCTGAATGCCATGAACGCCTACTTTGCCGAAATTACGGCCATAGCGCAGCCAGGTGGTGTTATCGTGCTCGAAATTAGCAACAAGGAAAATTCCATGTCGCAAATGGCTCAAATAGTAGAGTCGGATAATGCGCAGATCCTGAGTTCATACGTGCGGCCGTTTACTGATTCTACCAGGCTGGAAGTAACCTTAAAATTAAACAAACAAGATATATCGTCTATTAACGCGGCGTTTTTGAGGTACGGGTACGATGTTAAAGCCACCTTTAACCATAATCATGGCAATGATGATTCACTGAACAGGTATGAGTCGTTCATGAATTACCTGAACATATAAATAATGAAGATAGCAGTTTACGGCAGGCAATTTAACGATACGGTACTACCTTTTATACAGCAGGTATTCGATGCCCTTGCACAACACCCGGTTGAGGTGTTTATCCATCACCAGCTCCACACCTCGCTGCAAGGCCAAATTAATAACGTACAGTATAAAATACTGGATGCTAATCAGCCCTTTGCCGGTTTTATTGATGTGGTAATAACCCTTGGCGGCGATGGTACCCTGCTGGATATGGTAAGCCTCATCCGCGATAGTGGCATACCGGTTATAGGCATTAACTTTGGTCGCCTGGGCTTTTTGGCCAGCGTTAACAAAAACGATGTTTCGGCCGCTATACATGCGGTGGTCAATCAGCAATTTACTTTGGATGAACGCGAACTGATCAGCATCGTTTCGGAGGCCGAAATTTTTGGCAAGGATAATTTCGCGCTGAACGATATTACCATCCATAAGCGCGATGATTCGGCAATGATTACCATGCATGCCTACCTTAACGGTGAGTTTTTAAATACTTACTGGGGCGATGGTATCATCATATCAACCGCTACGGGTTCAACTGCTTATTCGTTAAGCTGCGGCGGTCCAATTATCTATCCGCAATCGGATACCATTGTAGTTACACCTATATCGCCCCATAACTTAAACGTGCGGCCAATTGTACTGCCCGATACCTGTACCCTAACTTTCGAGGTGGAAACCCGTAGCGCCAATTATCTGATCTCGTGCGATTCGCGTACGGCGGTAATTGATACCAACATGAAATTCGAGATACGCCAGGCCGGCTTTAATCTGAACCTCATCAGGCTCAATAACGAAAGCTACCTCGATACCCTGCGTACCAAACTATTGTGGGGATTAGATGCCCGCAATTATTAAATTTATAGCATGTTCCGGTTAATTACTTTGATGCTGCTTGTTTTACTGGCAACGCAGGCACAAGCCCAGAAATGGGAGGTTGGCATGCAAGCCGGGGCGGCAGGCTATCAGGGCGATTTAAACCAGCGCAATCCATTACAGGTGAGCGGCATTATGGCCGGTTTGTTGGTACGGTATAATTTTAACGGTTATGCCACTATTAAGGCCAGCATCAGCAAAGCGCAGATAGAAGGTGCCGACAGTACCTCCAAATACCAGCAGCAACGCGACCGTAACCTCAGCTTTTTTACACCCTTTTATGAAATTGCCATGGTAGGGGAGCTTAACTTTATGGAATACCTGCCCGGCAGCGGCTACAACAGTTTCACCCCTTTCATATATGCAGGAGTAGCCTTTGTTAATTATACTCCGCAAGCCAACTATAACAATCAAACTTACGATCTGCGCTCGCTCAACACTGAGCGTACCCGGCAACCTTATAAAGGTAGTGCCATTGCCATACCTTTTGGGGCAGGTGTAAAATACAACATTTGGGGTAAGTTGAGCCTTACGGCCGATGCTGGTTACCGCACCGCCTACACCGACCGGCTCGATGATGTAAGCGGGCTTTATGCATCGCCCAGTTCCTTTACCGACCCTATAGGCTATGCATTATCCGACCGATCGGGCGAGCGTACAGGTGGCATTAACATCGGTACCCCCGGCACCCAAAGAGGCGATGGCCGTAAGCACGACACCTATATGTTTTTCAGCGTAGGTATCTCCTATACCTTTTTGGGGCAGAAGTGTTATTATAAGTAATATCCGAGTCTGATATTTTCACCATGAGGATGCAATAGTGTCTATTAAAAGTTGAAAATATTTTATTGAACTAAGTATTATCAGCATTTTCTATAAATAGGAAGAATTTTGAGGTTTTATGAAGAAATAATGCGGTTTAATGAAGAAAAATGAAATCGGTGTATTACGTCAATAATAACCATTTCAATAGGAACAAATAATTAATTATATTCGTTTAATAACTAATTGTCAATTATTTAACCTTTAAATTTTATTGTTATGGCTGAGCTAAATTCTTCTCCCGAAAAAAATGATGGAAAAAAAGCACGTCAACCCAAAAGCATGCGGGTAGACCTTACCGCCATGGTTGATCTGGCTTTTCTGCTGGTTACTTTTTTTATGCTGACCACCACTCTATCCAAACCCAAAGCTATGGATCTGGCCATGCCCGATAAAGGTCCTGCAACAACGGATGTTAGCGCCAAGCGCACAGTCACTTTATGTTTGGGCAACAACAACCAGTTATTAATGTATAAAGGCTTATCAAAATTGCCGCAAACGCTCACTTACAGTAAAAATAGCCTGCGTAAGGCACTTATTGAAGCTAAAGCCGAAATTATAGCCAATACAGGCAAAGAGGCCATTGTACTGGTTAAACCAAGCGACCACTCCATATACGGCAATTTGGTTGATACCCTCGACGAGTTAAATATTACTAAAACCAATATCTATGCGGTGGTTGATATAACACCCCAGGATGTTGACCTGCTTAAAGCCAAGGCGATTTATTAAACAGAGTATCACTATAAAGTATGAAGCAGCTTTGCCAGTGCAAAGCTGCTTTTTTGTTAAAAAGCGTTAAAAACACGGCCTGTTGCTTACAAACACATTTTCTTTTTGTTTTTTTGATTAATAAAAAAATCAAACTATAGTTTTACCTTTGTACCCTGAAAAAAATTGAGTTTCGGCGACATATATACTCGCCTAAAACACATTTTTTAATTAATTAAGTGATAACTCAAAGCAATAACGTTACGTGCAGGGCTTGTATAACAACAGGTTATTTAACTTGCTTATTACACCCAAGGGCTGTAAGCTTCAGTAATTATGGGGTATAAAGATCAGATCGACTTATTACGGCTTCCGCAGCATGTAGCTATTATTATGGATGGTAACGGCCGTTGGGCTAAGGGTAAAGGCAAATTACGGGTATTCGGTCATCACAACGGGGTACTTTCGGTGCGCGATGTGGTTGAGGGCGCAGGTGAGTTAGGTATTAAGTATTTAACCCTGTACACTTTTTCGGCCGAGAACTGGAACCGACCAAGTTTTGAAGTTACCGCTATTATGGAACTGTTGGTGAGTACCATTAATAAAGAAATTAAGCAGTTAATGAAAAATAACGTTAAGCTTAATGCCATAGGCGATCTTGCTCAACTGCCCGGCAAGTGCTATAAAGAATTAACAGGGGCTATCGAAAAAACATCGGCTAATACAGGCCTGGTATTAACTTTGGCTTTAAGTTATAGCTCGCGCCGTGAGTTAATGCAGGCAGCCAAAGGTATAGCCGAGCAGGTGAAGGCCGGAACGTTAAATACTGAAGATATTACTGAAGACGTATTTGCACAAAATTTATATACGCATAACCTGCCCGATCCTGAACTGCTCATCAGGACCAGCGGAGAATTTCGCATCAGCAACTACCTGTTATGGCAAATTGCTTATGCCGAGCTTTATTTTACCGATAAGCTTTGGCCCGATTTTAGGCGCGAAGACTTTTACGAGGCTATTTTAGATTATCAGAAGCGTGAACGTCGCTTTGGAATGACCAGTGAACAGGTAAACTAAATTTTCTTTTAACAAATTTTAACAAACGTTTAAATTACTTTAGCGCCAAAATATTCGGATGAATAAATTCTTTTTTGCTATTCTTTTTTCTGTGATAAGCACAGCGGCATTTGCCCAAATTGGCGGCAGCCGGCTGAGTAAATCAACTATCCCTTCCGATAGCTTAAGTTACCTTAATCCAAAGGATTATATAATTGGTGATATAACTGTTGCCGGTACAAAATACCTCGATAAAGATGTATTGATACAAATTGCCAAGATCAGCAAAGGCGACCGTATTAATTTGCCGGGTGAGGCATCGGCCAATGTGTTGAAAAATATGTGGTCGCAGGGTTTGTTTGATGATGTACAGCTGAACATCACCAAAATAAACCTCGATACAGTTTACCTCGAACTATATGTAACCGAGCGGCCGCGCTTATCGCGTCTTCGTTTAAACGGTATCCGTAAAGGCGAGATTGAAGACATTCAAAAAAAGCTGAACGATAAAACAGGTAAAATTGTAAACGAAAACCTGTTAAGCACCACCACAGCCATTATTAAAAAGCACTTTAACGAAAAAGGCTACCTGAATACCACGGTAGATATTAAACAGCAAAAGGACCCGGCCGATTCCAACAGCGTTATCCTGAATGTGGGTATCGATAAAAAGCAAAAGGTAAAAATTAATAAAGTAATTTTTGAAGGTAACGAAGCTTTTAGCAGCTCAAAGCTTAAAAAATATTTAAAGAAAACCCGCGAACGAAAGTTCTATAATGTATTCGGTTCTAAAAAGTTTAAGCAGGATGCTTATGACGAAGACAAGCAAACGCTGATTGAGACCATGCAGGGTAAAGGTTACCGCGATGCCGAAATTATAAGCGATTCTGTTTGGCGCCATAACGATGATGCGGTAAACGTAAAAATAAAGGTGTATGAAGGCCACAAGTATTACTTTGGTAATATTACCTGGGCTGGTAACGCCCGTTACCCGGCATCGGGCCTCGAAAAAATATTGCGTATAAAAAAAGGAGATGTTTTTAGTGAAGAGGAATTGAGCAAGCGGCTTAACGGTGGTGGTCCTGATGGACAGGACATCAACTCGCTTTACCTGGACGATGGATACCTGACCTTCAACTCCGAGGCCGTACAAACACGTATTTATAACGATACCATAGACCTGAACATCCGTATTTATGAAGGTGCGCAATACACCATTAACCGTGTAATGGTTAAAGGTAACGATGTAACTAACGATAAGGTAGTATTGCGTGAGTTGGCTACCAAACCCGGCCAAAAGTTTTCAAAAGCGGCAATTGTGCGCAGTACCCGTCAAATTACTCAACTGGGTAATTTCGATGAGCAAAAAATTGATCCTAAGCCAACCAACATTAACCCACAGGATGGTACGGTGGATATTATTTACAACGTGGTTGAAAAACCTTCGGATCAAATTGAGCTTTCGGGTGGTTTTGGTGGTGGACAATTGGTGGGTACACTGGGTTTAACGTTTAACAACTTCTCGGTAAAAAACCTGTTCAACGGTAAAGCTTACAAACCGCTGCCTAAAGGCGATGGTCAAAAACTGAGCTTACGTGGTCAGGCTAACGGCCGTAACTATCAAAACTTTTCATTCACCTTTTCTGAACCGTGGCTGGGGGGTAAAAAACCTATCTATTTCAGTTTATCGGCTTACACGCAGTTGAGCTCAACCGGCCAGTTTTATGCCAAAACCGATAGCCGGTACAACTTTTTACGCATTAACGGTGTAGGTGTTACTTTAGGTAAGCGCTTAAACTGGCCCGATAACTACTTCCAGCTAAACTACTCCTTAAACTTCGATCATTATACGCTCGACAGGTTTTCGGGATACCTGTTCCAAACGGGTACATCATACAACATTAAATTAACGCAGGAGTTTAGCCGCAACTCGGTTGATGCGCCTATATACCCAACCAGTGGTTCAAACATCAAGTTCACATTACAGGTTACACCGCCCTACTCGTTGTTTAACAATACTAATTACCGTATTGCCACCCCCGAGGAGCGTTACCGTTTTGTGGAATATCATAAATGGAAATTTGATGCGCAATGGTTTCAACGCATTGCCGGGAAACTGGTGTTAATGTCGCAAACCCGTTTTGGTTTCTTAGGAAGCTACAATAAGCTGGTTGGCCAATCACCGTTCGAGCGTTTCAAATTAGGTGGTGATGGTATGGCTACTTATCAGTTTTTACAGGGTAGCGAAATTGTTGGTTTACGTGGTTATCAAAACTTCTCGCTAATACCTGTGGGTAGTAATTATACGGCCGATAACAACCCGGGTAGCCCTATTTATAATAAGTTTACCATGGAATTGCGTTACCCGGTTATTGCCAGCCAGTCGGCCACTATATTCCTGTTAACCTTTGCCGAAGGTGGTAATACCTGGAACAATTTCCGCGATTATAATCCGTTTAATATCCGTCGTTCGGTGGGTGTTGGCGCCAGGATTTTCTTGCCTATATTTGGCTTGCTTGGTTTGGATTATGGTTATGGCTTCGATAAAATTCCGGGTATCAGGGATGCAAATAAAGGTCAGTTCCACTTCTCTATTGCACAAAGCATGAGCGGCGGATTTAATTAAAAATAATAGCATGAAAAAAATATTTATTACCTTAACATTTACGTTGATATGTGCGGCAAGCGCATGGGCGCAGCGTTTTGCTTATGTAGATTCGGATTATATTTTGAGACACGTGCCCGAATATGCATCTTCGCAAAAGCAATTGGCAGCCTTGTCAGACCAGTGGCAAAAAGAAGTGGACGGTCGTTTTCAGGAAATAGACCGTTTATACAAATCATACCAGGCCGATCAGGTTTTAATGACCGCCGATATGAAGAAGCGTCGGGAGGCCGAAATTGTAGATAAAGAGAAAGCCGCGAAAGACTTTCAGCGGTCTAAATTTGGCCCGGATGGCGAATTGGCACAAAGAAGCAGCAGCCTGGTTAAACCTATTCAGGAAAGAGTGTCTAAAGCTATACAAGCAGTAGCCGAAGGCGAAAACCTGGATATGGTATTTGACAAGAATAGCGAAGTAATGATGCTGTATGCCAATCCACGTTACAATAAGAGCGATGTGGTAGTTACCCGTTTAGGTTTAAAACCAGGGGCTTTTGCGAAGTAAAAAATTTTGATTAAAATAGCACACGATTAAACACAGAAGAAAAAGAACAAATGAAAAGATTATTTAAAGTTGCTTTGGTTGCAGGTTTTATGTTACTGACGGCGGGATTTGCTAAAGCGCAAACTAAAATTGGGCACATTAATTTTAACCAGTTAATAGAAGCAATGCCTGAGCTTAAACCGGTACAAACACAACTGCAGGCTTACCAGAAAACATTCATGGACCAATTGCAAACCATGAGCACCGAGCTGCAAACTAAAGGAGCAGCTTATCAAAAAAACAGTGCCACCATGACTGATGCAACTCGTACAGCTACAGAAACAGAGTTAGCAGACATCAACAAGCGGATTCAAGATTTCCAGAATACTGCTCAACAACAAGTGCAAGCTAAAAGCTCTGAGCTTTATAAACCATTAGGTGATAAAGCCCGTGCTGCTGTTACCGCCGTTGCTAAAGAAAAAGGATATGCTTATGTGATCGATTCAGGTCAAACAGAATTGATCGTATCGCCTGCAGGTGACGACCTTTTACCTTCAGTAAAACTGAAATTAGGTTTAAAGTAGTAAACATTTTTTAATGATAAAAAAGCGTGCCGCATTGCGACACGCTTTTTTTTATTTTTGGACAATGCAAGTTACCAAACCAATAGGTGTTTTTGATTCGGGTATAGGCGGGTTAACAGTTTTCAGATCTATAGCAGAAAAGTTGCCTGGGTACGATTATCTGTATTTTGGCGATAATACGCGCGCGCCGTATGGTAACCGCTCGTTTAAAACCATTCACCAATACACCTGGGAGTGCGTGCAATGGATGTTTAACCAGGGCTGCCCGTTAGTAATATTAGCTTGTAACACGGCATCGGCCAAAGCCTTGCGCACCATTCAACAGCAAGATATGCCCAACAGTAGGTATGCTGATAGGCGCGT
Organism: Mucilaginibacter terrae; assembly: GCF_042679325.1. Classification (GTDB taxonomy): domain Bacteria; phylum Bacteroidota; class Bacteroidia; order Sphingobacteriales; family Sphingobacteriaceae; genus Mucilaginibacter; species Mucilaginibacter terrae. Next base: position 74,342 of record NZ_JBHTMJ010000006.1, on the reverse strand, counting down.
GCTGGGAGTGATCAGGCCAACGGCCGAAGTAATTGGCAATTACACCCAAACCCATGAAATTGGTGTATTAGGCACCAAGGGAACGGTACAATCTCAATCCTACGCTATCGAAATCAATAAATTTTTTCCTGAGGTTACCGTACACCAGCAGGCCTGTCCGCTTTGGGTGCCGCTTATAGAAAACGGCGAGTACGATAAACCAGGATCGGATTACTATGTAAAACAATATTTGGATCAAATTATGGCGCAATCAGCCAACATCGATACCTTATTATTGGCCTGTACACACTATCCGCTGCTTCAAGATAAAATCAAAGCCTACTTGCCACCCCATATTAATGTAGTAGCCCAGGGCGATATTGTAGCCGATAGCTTATCTGACTATCTGCAACGTCATACCGAAATAGAACAAGATCTAACCAAAGGCGGCAACCGCCAGTTTTTCACCACTACCGATGATACGGCCGATTTCGACCAGCATGCGTCACTGTTTTTTAATGCTGAAGTAATGTCATCTTATGTTGCCATGAAATAAGTTGGTCAGTGGTTGATTAGTGAGTAGCTAAGTGGTTGAGTTACGGCTGTTAAAGGACTTTATCCCTCCTTGGGGAGGGGTTTAACCTGTGGATTATATAATGTTCACAAACCTCTCCCGAAACACACTTTCCAGCCGCACCTCTCCCATGAAAGGGCAGAAGATAAAACTCTTTCCAAACAAACACCTTCGATTCAAATTTCCCTAAGAACCCCGAACCCCGAACCCCGAACCCCGAACCCCGAACCCCGAACCCCGAACCCCGAACCCCGAACCCCGAACCCCGAACCCCGAACCACAATACAAACAAATCAACGGCTTTACCATTCAACTAATCAACTAATTCCCTAAGTTTGCGGTTTAGTGTATAAAACGTTGTATTTGAGTTTTTATATTACCCATATTATCGTAGCTATTGGCCTGTTCGCTTTTGCGGCCCTCTTTGCTTTGTTTGGTGTATATGCCGAACGCAAAGTATCTGCTTTTATACAGGATAGGCTTGGCCCAACCGAAACCGGCAAGTTCGGTTTACTGCAAACCCTGGCCGATGCTTTAAAGCTCCTTCAAAAGGAATCTATTATACCCAAAGCTGCCGATAAGGTGTTGTTTATATTGGCACCGGTGATTATTTTCGTATCGGTTTACATGGGTTTTGCCTGTCTGCCCTGGGGGCCTAACCTCATTCCATCTAAAATTAATATAGGCCTTTATTATGTATTCGCTATTGTATCAGTTGAAACATTGGGTATTTTAATGGCCGGTTGGGGGTCGAATAACAAGTACTCCATTTTAGGTGCTATGCGTTCGGCAGCACAGATCATCTCTTACGAAATTCCGGCAGGTTTTGCTTTAATTTCGGTGGTGATGATCGCCCAAACGCTCGATTTGCAGGAGATTGTAATGCAGCAAGGTATATTATCGACCGAGAAAGTGAAGTTTTTAGGCATTTGGGAGGTAACGCATTCAGGTGGTTTACTCAGCTGGAATGTTTTTAAGGCACCGCATTTACTGGTGGCTTTTGTCATCTACTTCATATCTTCGCTGGCCGAAAGTAACCGGGCGCCGTTCGATATTCCCGAAGCCGAATCGGAACTCGTTGCGGGTTTTCATACCGAGTTTACCGGGATGAATTTTGGCTTTGTATTTTTAGCTGAGTATTCGATGATGTTCCTGGTATCGATGATTGCCGTGGTGTTATTTTTAGGTGGGTGGAATACTATACTCCCCAATATGGGCAGCTTAAAACTGGCCGACTGGACAACCGGCATGGCCTGGGGCATTTTCTGGACTTTTACCAAATCGTTGATTTTGGTAGGAGTACAAATATGGATACGCTGGACCTTGCCACGCTTGCGCGTTGATCAGCTCATGGACCTGTGCTGGAAAGTGCTTACGCCATTGGCATTTGGTTGTATGTTAATATCGGGGATATGGCGGTTGTGGGTAATGTAGTCAAGAGTCAAGAGTCAAGAGTCAAGAGTCAAGAGTCAAGAGTCAAGAGTCAGTGAAATTAGATGTACAGTATAAGCATTCTGTTAATTCATAAATTCTGTAAATTCAGATTCAGACAAATAAATAAAATTCTGATCGTTGTTAATTAAAAATACATATAACGCATTTGTTACCGCCTGGAAAGGCCTGGGGCTTACGCTGCATCATATGTTTGCTGGTAAGCATAAGCGTGCCATAACTTCGGTAAAATCCGACAATTATTTTAAGCAGATAGATGAAGGTACCAATACCATTCAATATCCCAAACAACAGTTACCTATTCCAGAAGTAGGCCGTTACCAATTGGAGGTGGAGATTGACGATTGTATTGTGTGCGATCTTTGCGCCAAGATTTGTCCGGTTGATTGTATCGATATTGTATCCATTAAGGCTACACAGGCTATCGGACAAACCTCGGACGGGTCGACCAAAAGATTATACGCCGAGAAATTCGACATAGATATGGCCAAGTGCCTTTATTGCGGTTTATGTACGGTAGTATGCCCAACCGAGTGTATAGTGATGACCAATCAGTATGACCGCAGCGTGTACGAAATAGGTGATTTAACCTACAGCTTTTCCGACATGAGCCCCGAATTGATTGCCGAAAAAAAACAGGAGTTTGAGGTACAGGCAGCCGAAAAAATGGCCGCCAAACAAGCTGCCATGAAAGCAAAGGAGGGCGGCGCATAATGTTGGTTACGGTAATGTTCTACCTTATGGCAGCCATTGTGCTGGGTTCGGCTTTATTTGTGGCCGCCAGTAAAAACCTGGTGCGTTCGGTGTTTATGTTCTTTGTAACCCTGTTTGCATTGGCCGGCCTGTACGTGCTTTGCCTGGCCGATTTTGTGGCTGTAACCCAGGTGGTGGTTTATGTAGGCGGCATTTTAGTGCTCATCCTGTTCGCCTTTATGCTCTCAGGCCGTGAGGCATTGGAAGGTTTACAACAGCAGAACAACCGCTTACTTTCCGTAAATAACTTGCCTGCCTTGTTGCTGGCTTCGCTGTTTTTTATAGTGCTGGCCAATGTTTTTATTAAGGCAAATGTTGATGATGCCGGTTGGTTAAAGCAAGCGGTTGCCTCGCATAATGTGATAACCCCTCAAACGATAACTATCAACAACCTGGGCGTAAACCTCATGACCAATTACCTGTTGCCTTTTGAAGTGATCTCTATTTTATTACTGATGGCCTTGGTAGGGGCGGCACACTTATCGCGTAAGGAGGAAGTAGCAACATGATGATCACCCTTACCCATTACCTGCTGGTGAGCGCGGGTTTGTTTAGCATCGGGCTGTACATTATCCTGTCGAAGAAGAATGCTATTCAAATACTGATTGGCATTGAATTAATGCTAAACGCGGCTATTTTAAACTTAGTGGCGTTTGGCAAGTTCGACCAGTTAAAAAATAGCGGACAAACATTTGCCCTGTTTGCCATTATATTAGCTGCTGCCTCAACAGCGGTTGCTTTAGCTATTGTGCTTAATGTGTACCGCCGTTATAGAACAATTGATCCGGGGAAAGTTAACCAGTTAAAAGATTAAATTGACCTATACGCTTTTACATAACGCTTCAACTATAAACTACGCCCTTGCTGCCGTGGTGTTGCCGCTTATTGCGTCGATAATTAATTTATTGCTACTAGGTAAAAGCGGTAAAATATCAGGTTTTATATCAGCCGGGGCTATATTGGTAAGTGTTGTACTGGCCGCTATGGTTTTTGCTGAGGTTTGGAATAAATCACTGATCCATGTCCAGCAATTGTGGTTTACCATTGGCGCTACGCCGGTTTACGCAGGGATGTTGTTGAATAACCTTTCGGTATTTATGTTGCTGCTGGTTACGGTGATCGCCTTGCCGGTGCATGTATATTCTACTGCCTACATTAAAACGGCTGAGCAAAACCGCTACTTTACTTACCTCAGTTTCTTTTGCTTTAGCATGCTGGCATTGGTAGTGATTGATAGCCTGGTTTTGTTGTATGCTTTTTGGGAACTGGTGGGTTTTTCATCGTACCTGCTCATAGGTTTTTGGTTTACGAAAGATAGCGCCGTACAAGCTAACAAAAAGGCGTTCATCATGAACAGGATAGGGGATATTGGTCTGCTTTCGGCTATCATTATCTTGTTTGCCCAGTTCCATACGTTCGATCTGGTTCAGTTATTTGGCGATAATGGTTTGGTGTACCGGTCGGTTATACAAAATGGTGTGTGGATTAGTCCTGCCGGGCAAATGCCTGAAGTTTGGCAATACGTAGCTTTCGTGGGCATATTCTTAGCGGTGGCAGCTAAATCGGCGCAGTTCCCATTACATACCTGGCTGCCCGATGCCATGGAGGGACCAACTTCGGTATCTGCCTTAATCCACGCAGCTACTATGGTTGCGGCGGGTGTGTTTTTGTTGGGCAGGGTGTATCCTATGTTCAACGTTTACGAGCTGAATACCTTAGCTATTATAGGATGCTTTACGGCTTTTTTGGCGGCGACCATTGCCCTTACGCAAAATGATTTGAAGCGCATCTTGGCATATTCTACCATATCGCAACTGGGGTATATGATTATGGCTATGGGGATCAACGCCTATGCTTCATCGTTGTTTCATTTGGCTACGCACGCGTTTTTCAAGTGCTTGCTATTTTTATGTGCTGGTGTAATTATTCACGAAATGCAGCATATTAAAGATGAGCACCAACTGGACATTGATCCGCAGAATATATTGTACATGGGAGGCTTGCGCAAAAAAATGCCGCTTACCTTTATAGCAACTGTTATTGGCTGCCTGGCATTGGTTGGGTTGCCTTTAACATCGGGGTATTTATCTAAAGATAGCATCCTCATCCAGGCTTTTGAATGGGCCGATGGTAAAGGTGCCTGGTACAAAATTATACCTGTCAGTATTTTATTGACCAGTTGCCTTACCGCATTTTATGTAGCCCGTTTAATTTTTAAAGTATTCTTCGGCGAGTTTAAGCTGAAAGAGGTTTTACCCAATATTCACCTGCACATTAGCGATGGGAGCTGGGCTTTTCGTATTCCGCTGATCTTTTTATCGCTGTGCTGCCTGTTCCCGCTATTCTCTTTGCATCCGCTGTTGTATGAACATGCCTGGCTGCATAAGGGATTTGTACCTACAGATTACTTAGCGCGGGAAAGCATCTACCATACCATAATACCTGCAGGAATTAATATCGCCAGCGTATTTATAGTTTATTGGGCATTTGCTGTTTACATTCAGCAAAGCAAACTGGTGTTTTCGCAAACCAATTTTCTGTTCCGGCTTTCGTATCACCATTGGTATATCGATACTTTTTATCGGCAGGTTATTGTTAAAGCTGTACTGCTGCTGAGCAATGCCCTGTTTTGGTTGGACCGTATTATAGTGGATGGTTTTTTACATTTGCTGCAACTTACACTAATCTTGCTATCGGGCCTTGCCGCATGGACCGACCGCTATATTGTGGATGGCACTTTGCTACTAATAACCCAACTGGTTAAACTCATGGGTGATTTTTTCCGTGGCTTTCAAAGCGGGCGTGTGCAGTACTATTTGTTTAGCATGCTGGCCATAGTGCTGGCCGTGTTTATTATTAAATTATTGATCTGAACCTGATGAATATATTAACCCTATTAATATTTATTCCTGCCTTGTTTGGGCTGCTCATTTTGGCGCTGCCTTCTTCTTTAAAGCAAAGTTTTAAGTATATCACTTTAGCAGCTACGCTCATACAGTTAGGGTTAAGTATTTTCCTGTATTGCAACTTTAAAACAGGTGCAGCTTATGGCGGCATTAACCAGGAAAGCCAGTTTCAGTTCGTTCAAAAAGCACCATGGATTAGTCTGGATTTGGGCAGCGCGGGTAAAATGCAGATCGATTACTTTGTGGGTATCGACGGTATATCGGTACTGTTGCTGGTAATGACGGCCGTAGTAATGGTGATTGCCGTGCTGGCATCATGGGAAATCAAAAGCAACTTGAAAGGCTTCTTTGTATTGTTCCTGATGCTGGATATGGCCGTGGCTGGCGTGTTTTGCGCGCTGGATTTCTTCCTGTTTTATCTCTTTTATGAGTTAATGCTCTTGCCACTTTACTTTCTCATTGGTATGTGGGGCGGGGTACGGCGTGAGTATGCGGCTATTAAATTCTTCTTATACACGCTGTTCGGTTCTGTTTTCATGCTGCTCATTATGGTAGGTTTATACCTGTCGGTCACCGATCCGGCTACAGGTAATCATACCTTCAATATCATACAAATGATGAACCCCGCCAATTACCAGCAAGGTTCGGTGTTTTCGGTATTGGGGCATCAAACTTTATTTGGTATCTCGGCACGTGTGCTTGGTTTTGTGGTGTTATTTGTGGCCTTTGCTATTAAGGTTCCTGTAGTGCCCTTGCATACCTGGCTACCCGACGCGCACGTGGAAGCGCCTACGCCGGTGTCGATCATACTGGCCGGAGTACTGCTAAAAGTAGGCGGTTATGGTATCATCCGTATTTGCATGGGTATTTTCCCCGAAGTGGCTATATCAGGAGCCTTTTGGTTAGGATTATTGGGTGTAGTGTCGATATTATACGGTGCGTTAAATGCCCTGGCCCAGCGCGATCTGAAACGTTTAATCGCTTATTCCTCGGTATCGCACATGGGTTTTGTGTTGTTGGGCTTAGCCTCACAAACAGCCGAAGGGGTTAGTGGCGCCATGATGCAGATGATCAGTCACGGCTTTTTATCGTCGATGCTGTTTTTTTTGGTAGGGGTGGTTTACACTCGCGTACACGATAGGGATATTTACAACTTCCGCGGACTGGCAACTGTGAATCCGCAATACACTACTTATGTAATGATCGCTTTCTTTGCATCTTTAGGCTTGCCCGGCTTTTCAGCCTTTATCGCCGAAGCTTTTACATTGACAGGTGCTTTTAAATCAACCCTGATACCTCACTGGATGGCCGTTTGCGGTTCGGTGGGTATATTGCTGAGTGCCGCATACTTTTTGTGGACCTTACAGCGTATGTTCTTCGGCAAAGAATTATTAAAAGGCGGCGATGCCTGGAAACAAGCCTTAACCGGTTTGGCCGTTCGGGAAAAGCTGGCCTTATTCCCGCTGGCCGTGCTGGCTTTAGTGTTGGGCGTAATGCCTTCGCTGGTGTTTAGCAAAATTAATGACTCGGTACTGGCTCTGGTTGAATTTACTAAACAGATGGCTCGTTAATATGCAGCAGTTTTTGCCATATATCCATCAGCAGCTCAATGATGTGCTTAGCAGCCTGCAACTGTTTCGGCCAGAGTTATGCCTTATGGTATTGTTTCTGCTGATACTGGCTGTAGATCTCATTTACCGTAAAGACCGTGGTGACGCCTGTCGTATGCTGGCCTGTGCGGGTATGTTGTTGGTTTTAGCCGCCGATATGGGGCAGGACCTGCAGGTAAAGCAGGATGTGCTTTCGTTGTTTAACAATAACCTTATACTGTACCATAGCAATATTGTGCTGAAAGTTACTATTGATGCATTAGCATTTATATTGCTGCTATATTTTCCGTGGGACGATCAGTTAAAAGCGCATACCAAAGGATTGGGTGATGCTTATACTATTATGATAGCCTCAGTTTTGGGATTGCATTTAATGCTGATGTCATCTACCTTTTTAACGATATTTTTATCGGTTGAAATGGTTTCCATTGCTTCGTACCTATTAGTGGCTTACCGCACCGAAAGCGGCTTTAGTGCCGAGGCTGCCCTGAAGTATGTATTGTTTGGTATGGCATCATCGGCGGTAATGCTATATGGCATGTCGCTATTTTACGGGCTAAGCGGCACTATCGATCTTTTCGCCCCACAAACCATACCCAATTTGCAGCAAGCCAACGGCATGATGGTTGCCTTATCGGTTGTATTGATACTGGCGGGTATCGCTTTTAAGCTATCGTTTGTACCCCTTCACTTTTGGGTGCCCGATGTTTACCAGGGGGCCAGCACACCGGTAACGGCCTACCTGTCTACCCTGCCTAAAATTGCAGGTTTTGGATTGTTGATTACCTTTTTAACCCCATTTATTTCCAATCCTGTATGGAACAGGTTAGATTTTGTATGGATTGTTTCTATAGCCGGCATAGTTACTATGATAGCTGGTAATTTTGCTGCAATATGGCAGCAAAACATCAAACGCATGCTGGCCTATTCCAGTATTGGGCATACCGGTTTTGCGCTTATGTCCATTGCAACCTTTACCCAACAGGGTATAAATGCGTTAAGCTTTTATCTTGCAGTTTACGCGGTTGCCAATATTGGCGTTTTGGCCCTGGCCAGCTATTTTGCCAACACCATGAAGGCGCATACCTTGCATAACCTTAAAGGCTTGGGAGCGCAATACCCGGTGGCATCGGTGTGTTTTGTGCTGCTGCTTATTTCGTTAACAGGTATCCCGGTATCGGCGGGGTTCAATGCCAAGGTGCTGGTGTTCTCGTCGGTGTATTCGGCATATCAAAACGGGCACAATATCTTATTCCTGACCTTGTTGGTTACCGGCGCTGTAACTACGGTAGTGGCGTTGTTCTATTATATTAAAATACCCTTGTATTTATTCTTGAAAAAGGCCGAAGAAGATTCAGGTTATTATCCGGCAAACAAAAAACTGCTGATCATGATCGTTATTATATCCATCTTCACACTTTTGATAGGAATACTGCCAAATTTGCTGGCTAACTTTATTTAAACAGCATGATCGCGCTGTTAAAGTAAGGTTAGATTAATAATTGCGTACCGGGAATTTAAATGCTTTATAATGACAATTATTCCTACTAAGTAGACAGAAAAAATCTTACTTTTGTGGCTTCATTTCAAATCATGAGCGATCAGATTAAGCATGAATGCGGCGTGGCTTTTATCCGCCTTTTAAAACCTCTCTCATACTATCAGCAAAAATATGGTACGGCACTTTATGGCTTAAACAAGCTATATCTGTTAATGGAAAAACAGCATAACCGTGGCCAGGATGGTGCGGGCGTTGCCACCATTAAACTGGATATAGCTCCGGGTAAGCGATATATCAGCCGTCATCGGTCAATGGCCAGCAATGCTGTGGCCGACATTTTTGAGTACATTCAAAAGAAGTTTGCGGATGTGGAGAAAGAGTATCCCGAAAAAATGAAGGATACGGAATGGCTGAAAGAAAATATCAGTTTTACCGGTGAAGTATTATTAGGGCATCTGCGTTACGGTACACACGGCAAAAACAGTATTGAAAGCTGCCACCCCTTTCTGCGTCAAAACAACTGGATGACCCGTAACCTGGTTATAGCTGGTAATTTTAATATGACTAATGTAGAGGAGCTTTTAGAGCAGCTTTACGAATTGGGCCAGCATCCTAAAGAAAAAGCGGATACGGTTACCGTGCTCGAAAAAATAGGCCATTTCCTGGATAGTGAAGTGCAGGGATTATTTGATCAGTTTAAGCGTGAAGGCAGCGACGATAATATAGAGATCACCAAAATGATAGCCGATAATATGGACGTAGCCAAAATCTTGAAAAAATCGGCTAAGAGCTGGGATGGGGGCTACACCATAGCAGGGATATTCGGTCATGGAGATGCGTTTATCATGCGTGATCCGGCGGGAATCCGGCCGGCTTATTACTATTATGATGACGAAATTGTGGTAGCTACTTCCGAGCGCCCGGCCATACAAACGGCTTTCAATATTCCGTTTGAAAAAATAAGAGAAGTTAGACCAGGCCATGCCCTTATCATCAAAAAAGACGGGCATGTGAGCGAGCAGCAATTTAGCGAGCCTAAAGAGAAAAAAGCTTGTTCTTTCGAACGCATTTATTTCTCGCGTGGCAGCGATGCCGCCATTTACCGCGAGCGTAAGCAATTAGGCCGCCTGTTATGCCCTCAAATATTAGAGGCCGTTGATAACGACATTACGAATACGGTATTTTCATACATTCCAAACACTGCCGAAATTGCTTTTTATGGTATGGTAGAAGGAATAAATAAGTATGTTAAACAATACCAGCGTGAACGCCTGCTTAACCGCGACGACAAAATTACCGATGAGGAACTAAGTGAGGTTTTGAGTTTAGCCCCAAGGGTAGAGAAAATTGCCATTAAGGATGTGAAGCTTCGTACGTTTATAACCCAGGATGCCGACCGAAGCGAAATGGTTGCGCACGTATATGATACCACTTATGGATTAATTAAAAATGGGGCCGACACCTTGGTAGTGCTGGATGATTCGATTGTACGCGGAACTACATTGAAACAAAGTATCCTGAAAATATTAGACAGGCTTGGCCCTAAAAAGATCGTGGTGGTATCATCTGCCCCGCAAATCCGTTACCCTGATTGTTACGGTATCGACATGTCGCGGATGGGTGAGTTTGTAGCTTTTGAAGCGGCAGTGAGCTTGTTGAAGGAAACCGGACAGGAGGATATTTTACTGGAGGCTTATCAAAAGGCAAGTGCCAGTATGGCTTTGCCTAAAGAAGAGGTATCAAATTATGTTAAAGCCATTTATGAGCCTTTCACCGATCAGCAGATCTCGGACCGTATTGCCCAGATTATTACGCCCAAGGGCACTAATGCCGAAATTCAGGTGATTTATCAAACATTAGATAACCTGCATATTGCCTGCCCCAACCATTTGGGCGATTGGTACTTCAGCGGCGATTACCCAACCCCTGGTGGTAATAAGGTAGTAAATAAAGCCTTTGCCAACTGGATGGAAGGGAAAAACATTCGTGCTTACGCGTAGGTTGATAAGTGGAGAGTAGTTAAAGCTCCTCAATATCTATAAAATATAAGCCCCGTTAGTTATGCTAACGAGGCTTTTTTGTTGAGATATTAGTTATAAACGAGCGAACTATTTTTGAAGATCCTGGCCCACTTTTCTACAAAAAGCGGTCCCAGGTGATCTTGCTTAACGGCTACAAAGTTGCTGTACAGGCTGGCGTTGCCCTGTATAATGTAATACATCTGAGATTCGGGCGTTTTGCTGTTATTAAAATAAGGAGATTCTATTTTGAAAATGATCCACGGGTTTTTGGCTGCGTCATCGCGTTCAATAATTACCAGTCTTGCTTTGGGCGAATTAGCCTTCATCTTATCGAACGTCATTTTAACGGCCGTATTCATGGGTACGTTTTTAACGCCCTGCATAGAGAGCATAGTGCCGATAATAGTCCAGTTCTTTAATGTTTCATTGCTTGGAATGAGCTCTATCATGCGGGAGTTTTTTACCTGCTGATCTGCCCCAACTTTCCATTTATACTCACCCGGCCAGCTTATTTTAAGACTTTCTTTGCCCTGCGCATAAGTAAATTCGGCGAATAGCGAGAGTATGAAAGTTAGGATTAATAATTGCTTTTTCACGGTTATATGTTTAATGAAACCATAATGCCTGCTGTGTTTATTGCATAACATCTGGTTATATAACACAAAACTCAACTTGTTGTTATCGGCGAAAATATATAATGGGTTACCAGCCTGTCGAAGATGACAAATGCGGCTATAATAAGGGCGGCACCAGCCACATAGTTTAAGCGGTGTACCAGTTTCACTGAAATACGGTCGCGTAGTTTATTGGCATAAAATGCCTTAACCAGGTCCATGCCAAACTGAACCAGTAAAATAGTAAGAAACATCACCGCAATTTTTAACTTTCGGTTGGCCACACCTTCGTGATATACCGTACTGGCCGTTCCAATAACGGTTATCCAATGAAAGAGCAGGGTAGGATTAAAAATGCACATTAAAAATCCTTTAAAAAAGTAACCGGCACGGTTAACAGTTGGCGGTGTGTGCGCATTGTAGCTTACTTCGGCCTTTTTAGAAATGTAATAAATACCTATCAGGAGCAGGATAATGCTACCAAAAACGCCCAGCCAAAATTTAACTTTATCGGGCACGTCAAAAAATTGGGAGCCGAATATGATGGCGCCAACAAATACCACATCGCTGCAAACCACACCCAGTGCCAGCGCCGACCCGGCCCTGAAGCCTCTTTCGATGCTGGTTTTAATTAAAGAGAAAAATACAGGACCGGTTAAAAACGTGAGCACAAGCCCGATACCAATTCCTGAAATAATAGCTTCAAACATTTTACAGGTAAATTAACCTTTCACGAATATGCAACATATCTGTTAAACAAAAAAAGTTAATAATGTTGACGAATTAGTTGTAAAAGTATGACTAAAAATCACAAAAATTGATTTATGTTAGTAGACTTAAATGCCAGTTAACAACCGCTTAATATGCAAGATACTACGTCAAAAAATTACGGCTCAGCCCTTTATACTTTAATTACAGTTTTCTTTTTCTGGGGATTTTTGGCCGCCTCAAACGGCATATTTATTCCTTTTTGCAAGGAGCATTTTAGTTTAACTCAGTTCGAATCGCAGTTGATAGATTTTACCTTTTACGGTGGATATTTCATTGGCTCGTTGATATTGTACTTCGCATCGCAAGCCAGCCGGGTAGATATTTTAAATAAACTGGGTTACAAAAACGGGATCATCCTTGGTTTGGTTATTTCGGCAGTAGGCGCTTTAGGCATGGTTCCGGCCATTGGCTCAGGTGCTTTTGGATTTATCCTTGCTGCATTCTTTGTGATAGCCATTGGATTTTCCTTGCAGCAAACAGCTGCTAACCCGTTTGTTATAGCTTTAGGAACGCCCGAAACAGGTGCAAACCGCTTGAACTTTGCAGGTGCCGTTAATAACTTTGGTGGCTTAATGGGACCCGTTATAGTAGGTGTGATGCTATTTGGCACCGCTAAGGAAACTAGTAACGTTAAGGTTGATATAGCATCGGTTAATAATCTTTACTACGCCTTAGCGGGCTTGTTTATAGCAGTAGCGGCATTTTTCTACATATCAAACCTGCCTAAAGTAACCAGCGATGAAAAGATAGAGCAAAGTCATAAAGCTAATTTACCGCTGGGTGTTATTTTTGTTGCTTTTTGCTTGATATTAGCTGCCAGCCCGTTAAGTAATTATACCGGATTGTCAAAAGCTTATTTTGTATATGCTTCTTTAGCCATTATTTTAATTACGCTTATTGGGTCGTTATTATCGGCACAAAAAGATAACAGGGGCTGGGGTGCTATGCAATACCCACAGCTAATTTACGGTATGCTGGCTATTTTTACCTATGTAGGTACCGAGGTTACTATTCAAAGTAACATGGGAGCGCTGCTTAAACTGCCTGAGTTTGGCGGTTACTCTGAAAAATCTATAGCACCTTTTATTTCTTTATATTGGGGTAGCTTGATGATTGGTCGCTGGGCTGGTGCAGTGGGAGCTTTCAATTTAAAAACATCAACCAAATATATTTTAACGGTTATAATGCCGTTTGTGGCATTTGGCGTTGTATTGTTTGTAAACTATTTAACCGGTGCTAAAATCAGTCATTTATTTCCTTATGCTATATGTATTGTAGTGATGGTAATCGCTTTCTTTTTGGGGAAGCAAAAACCGGCCCGTACGCTTACCGTATTTGGTATATTAGGTATTGCTTTTATGCTGATAGGCTTATTTACAACTGGTATCGTATCCACCTTCGCTTTCATTAGCGGTGGTTTATGTTGTTCTATTATGTGGCCTTCCATTTTTGCTTTATCCATAACCGGTTTAGGTAAATATACCAGTCAGGGTTCGGCCTTTTTAATTATGATGATTCTTGGTGGCGCAATTATTCCGCCTGTACAGGGTATTTTGGCCGATACCAGCGGTATTCACCTGTCGTACATTGTACCGGTACTGGGCTTTGCTTACCTGGCGTTTTTTGCCTGGAAGGTAAGCGGTGAATTAAGAAAGCAAGGCATCGACCTTGATCATGTGGAAGCTGGCGGCGGCCATTAAAAGGGGTATGAGTAAACTTTCTTTCGATCAGATATTTATGAACCTGGCCAATGATTTTGCCAGGCGTTCGCACTGCGTTAAAGCACAGGTTGGCGCGGTACTTACTAAGGATACCCGCATTATATCAGTAGGTTATAACGGACCGCCTGCAGGTACCCATAATTGTGATATAGAATGGCCCGAAAACGGCTGTCCGCGCGATGCCAGGGGCAGCTGTTCGTTAGCTTTACACGCCGAAGAAAATACGATACTTTATGCGGTAAAGAATGGGGCCCGGTTAGAAGGAGCGACCATGTACACCACGCTGTCGCCATGTTTGCCTTGTGCAAGGCTTATCTTTTCGGCCGGTATAACCAAGGTATATTACCAGCATTCCTACGCTGAATACAAAGGTCTGCCCAGCGACGAAGGCGTTGACTTTTTAAAGCGTTTTGGTGTGGAGGCCCTCAAGTTTGAGCCTGAAACAGATGCTGTTAGCTCTTAATAAAAGGTTTGACTTTTTCTAATGCAAAGGCTAATTGCTCCTCAGGGGTAATGTTAGTGTTATCCAAAATAATGGCATCTTCGGCCCGCATCAACGGGCTTTCTTTACGGGTGGTATCCGAATAATCGCGGTGTGCAATGTTCTCAAATATCTCTTCTAAAGTAACATCAGGGTTAGTAACTTGCAGTTCTTTATAACGGCGTTGGGCACGTACATGCGGATCGGCGGTCATAAACAGTTTTACCTGCGCATTAGGGAATACGGCCGTGCCAATATCCCTGCCATCCATAATAATATTTTTAGATTTGCCCATCCGTTGCTGCTGGGCCACCATTTCCTTACGAACTTCCCGTATGGCCGATACAGGGCTCACGTTTTGCGATACGGGCATTAAGCGGATCTCGTCAGAAACCTCTTCATCATTCAGGGTAATATGCGTTTGATAATCGCGAGAATGGAAGTTGAGATGAATATTTTTAAGGGCCTCCGAAACTTGCTCGGGGTTATTTAAATCAACGTTATTCCTTAAAAAATAGAGCGTTACGGCGCGGTACATGGCGCCGCTATCAACGTAAATGAAATGAAGGTTTTTGGCTAATGCTTTGGCTAAAGTGCTTTTTCCGCATGATGAATAACCATCAATAGCCACTACAATGTTTTTGCTCATCGTGCCGCTAAGGTACAAATTTGCGTTAAATTTTGAGGGTCGCAGGATTAAAGTTAGCTTTGAATAATGGATTTTAATAAGGCCGACCTTCAAAAAGAAGTGATCTACAAAACTTCACGAAGCGGGGGTAAAGGAGGGCAAAACGTAAATAAGGTGTCAACCAAGGTAGAACTGTTGTTCAATATTCAGCGGTCGGGTTTGTTTACTGATGAAGATAAATTGCTGATTATAAATAAGTTGCAAAATAGATTGAACAAGGACGGCCACTTGCAGGTGATTAGCGAAGAGGAGCGGAGCCAGTTCCTGAACAAGGAGCGGGCGATGGACAAACTCGTGAGCCTGCTTACCCAGGCACTACATAAGCCAAAGGCTCGCCGGGCTACCAAAGTAAGCAAAGGTGTTAAGGCCAAACGGTTAGACCAAAAGCGGATGCAGTCGGTTAAGAAGCAGATGCGGCAGGGTGGTAAAAGCGAGGATTAGCCTATTATTGGCTAATTTTCGCTTCATAAAAGTTCATATTCTTTCAAAAAATTACATATTTCCGCAAATAATTACAAAAAATTACATTTTTGGCTTGTACCCATTAAAGCGGTACACCACACTCACCGATCCCCACTGGTGGGTGTTGAAAGTTTGCGTTTTTACTTCTTTGGTAACGAAGGTGGCAGTGGCATCAAAGATCCAGCGGGGGCCGGCGTATGATACCCCAACCTGGTGACTAAAGGTTAAAGACTTTGGATCGCTGGTAATTTCCAGGCTGCCGGGTTCGAGTTCCTGGTTACCCAGTTTTCCTTTTACGGTAGCATCGTAGGCAATATAGTTAAACTGGGGTTTGTAATGTAAAAAGATCTCTTTGGCATGCATGGGAGCAATGCTGTTGCGGGTAGCGGTACTTTGGGTACTCACCGAATTAAAGAGCAGGTTATAATTACCTAAACGCAGCAAAGGTCCAATGCCAGCCCCGGTAAAGCCAGTGCCCCCATTTGCATAAGCGGTTGCTGTTAAATCAACCCACGATTGCCTGAACAATAAGCGGTTATATTCTGCCGACGCATTCACCTGAAAGTTGTTTTTAATTTGGTATTGCCAGCCGTTAAGCTGGTAAAAGCCAAAGGTTTTATGAATGGCTATTTGTACCTGCCTACCCAAGGCCGATGGACCAATAACACCGGTTTGCAGGCTGAACTTAAAGTTGCTTTCGTTACGGAAAAGGTAATTGATATTAGCGCCGATGTACAGGTATCCTGCAAACGGACGGTCAACGTAAGTAGCATCAGGCACACTGCCTGATATGGGATTAAAAATTTTCTGCCCTATTTCAAATCCTAACACTTTATTAGCCAGTTTGGGGTTTTTAAAATCCATACCCCTACGGTAAAATACAAACAGGCCGTTGGTGTAATAACGATCTGACCCTTGTGCTAAAAACGAATCGTTATCCGACTGGAAGCCAAATTCTTGGGTACGGTTTTGAGCTAATAACTGAGTTGCAGCAACAGATAAAAGCAGGGCTATGGTAAATCCTTTAAATTTCATGCAATTAATTAGTAAGCAGATGCTAAAATAACAAAAGCCCCGGTATAACGGGGCTTTTGTTACAGAATACAGATCTTTATATATTAAAATGTATAGCCAAAGCTAACACCATAAAAAGGGACAAAATTTGAGCTGTTAAAAAGTGTATTTAACCCGCCTCTGAAATTAAAACCACCGTTTACCGGTTGATACCGATAGGCGAAAGTCATGGTGCCTATGGTAGTAGATTCGTTAAAATCAAAAAAGTCATCATTGTCGTTATCGTTATTGTTGTTTGCTTTTACAAACGTACCACCCAGGCCTATTTCAAAATATTTACCCTTTTTACCCAGTAAATAGTTCAACTGAACAGGAACGGTAGTCAGGGAAAATCCACCGGTGGCAAATAAACCCAAGCCGACACGCCCGCCTATACCATCCTGACGGTTTTGAAAGCGGGTATCGTAATTAGCGGAAAAAAGCAAGCCGGGGCCTCCAAGTTCTACATAAACATTTTGCACACGTTTGAATAATGTAGAATCTGTTTTACCGTCGGATGTTTGCGCACTGGCTTGGTTTAGCAATAACATTAATAGGGTTACCCATGTGAGGTTGATAAAGGTTTTCATTAAGGTTCAAAATTTGAATCCAAGATACTTAATTACAAGTAACTTTGATAGCAATATGCTACTATAATTATATTTTTTCCTCATAGCAGTTGTTTGAAGTTTATAACAACAAAAGCCGGGCACATGCCGGCTTTTGAATAATAAATATGATTTGCTGAAGCGTTTCCAATACTAAAACGCGTACAGGCTATAAGGATTAATCAGCATAATTTAAATGAGGCTTTTGGTCTTCCTTAACGGTAAGATTCAAAGGCTCATTCACTTTTTCCTGTAATAAGGCCAAATCAATTACCTCACGCATTTCTTTTACGTAATGAAACTCGAGGTCTTTAATATAGTCTTCCTTAATTTCGAGGATGTCTTTTTGGTTGCTTTGGCACAAAATGATCTGCTTGATATTGGCTCGTTTGGCGGCTAAGATCTTTTCTTTAATACCACCAACCGGCAACACACGGCCGCGGAGGGTAATTTCGCCTGTCATGGCTAAGTGTGGTTTTACCTTGCGCTGCGTAAATGCCGATGTTAAAGCCGTAAGCATGGTAATACCAGCCGATGGCCCATCCTTAGGGGTAGCGCCAGCCGGTACGTGTACGTGAATATCCCACTGCTCAAACAGCTTCTGGTCTATATTAAAATAACCGGCATGCGCCCGCAGGTAAGCCAGGGCAATAGTGGCCGATTCCTTCATCACATCGCCCAGGCTGCCGGTTAAGGTTAAACGACCTTTACCCGGACTTAAACTGGCCTCAATAAACAAAATATCGCCGCCTACCTGGGTCCAGGCCAGGCCGGTAACCACACCGGCAACCTCATTGTTTTCGTACAGGTCTTTATCGTAAATAGGTGCTCCTAAAAAGCGCTCTACATCTTTTTTACTTACTACAGGGGTGTAAGGCTCTTCCATAGCAATACTTTTGGCAATGCCCCGCACTACAGAGCCCACTTGTTTTTCTAAACCACGTACGCCCGATTCGCGGGTGTAATCTTCTATCACCTTTTCCATTACGTCGTTTTTAATAACCACGTCTTTGGTTTTTACGCCATGCGCTTCGCGTTGTTTAGGCAGCAGGTGCTGTTTGGCTATCTCAATTTTCTCTTCAATGGTATAACCGTTCACTTCTATAATCTCCATCCTATCCAGCAGGGCGGGTTGTATGGTACTTAGCGAGTTGGCAGTGGCAATAAACATCACGTTGCTCAGGTCAAAATCCAGCTCTACGTAATGGTCATAAAAGGTACTGTTTTGTTCAGGGTCTAAAACTTCCAGCAGGGCCGATGATGGGTCGCCGCGGAAATCGTTACCTACCTTATCTATCTCATCTAAAATAAACACCGGGTTGGCAGCACCGGCTTTTTTAATAGATTGCACAATACGGCCCGGCATAGCGCCGATGTAAGTTTTACGGTGACCGCGTATCTCGGCCTCATCGCGCACGCCGCCTAAAGCCATGCGTACATATTTACGGCCCAGGGCTTTTGCAATAGATTTACCCAACGAGGTTTTACCTACTCCCGGAGGGCCAACCAGGCATAGTATGGGCGCCTTCATGTTGTGCTTCAGCTTTAATACAGCCAAGTACTCAATAATACGGCGTTTAACCTTGTCCATTCCAAAATGGTCTTTATCTAAAACCTTTTGGGCGCGTTTCAGGTCGAAGTTATCTTTGGTGAACTCGTTCCAGGGCAAATCGAGCAAAAGTTCCAGGTAATTCATCTGTACCGAGTAATCGGCCGCGGCAGGGTTAATGCGTTGTAATTTTTCCAGTTCTTTATGAAAATGGGTGCTTACCTCTTTCGACCATTTCTTTTTGAGCGAACGGGTACGGAGGTTTTCGATTTCCAGATCGGGCGATGAACCACCCAATTCTTCCTGTATGGTTTTTAGCTGCTGGTTTAAAAAGTAATCGCGCTGCTGCTTGTCTAAATCGGTTCGTACTTTGGTTTGGATCTGGTTTTTAAGCTCCAGCATTTGCAAATCGGTGGTCAAATGCTCTAAAACGATACGGGCACGGTCGCGCAGGCTGGGCGTTTCCAACAGCAACTGCTTGGCCTCCATATCAGCATTCATGTTGGATGCAATGAAGTTGATCAAAAAAGAAGTGCTTTCAATATTACGGATAGCAATGCCTGCCTCGCTGGGTATGTTGGGCGATAGCTGTACAATGCTCATGGCCATGTCTTTAACCGACGATACCATGGCTTTAAATTCTTTATCTTCTTTAAAGGTAACTTCTTTAAAAGGCTCAATAGTGGCCTTTAAATAAGGTTCGTTCTGTATCTCTTCTTTAAGAATGAAACGCTTTTTGCCTTGTAAAATAACCGTGGTGTTACCATCGGGCATTTGCAGCATTTTAATAATCAATGCTGTGGTACCTACATTATGCAACTGGCTAAATTCGGGGTCTTCAGCGTTTATTTCGCGCTGGGCAACAACACCCACAATACGGTCGCCTTTGTTGGCATCGCGTATGAGTTTGATAGATTTATCGCGGCCTACGGTTATGGGTATAACCACACCGGGGAATAGTACGGTATTGCGTAAGGGAAGTATGGATAAAAATTCAGGTACTTGCTCATTATTCATTTCTTCTTCGTCCTCTGTTGACATCAGCGGGAAGAATTCTGAATCCTCGTTTATAATGGGTAATGTATTTTTAAAATCAAATGGATCGAAACTCATCAAGTACCTTTCTAATTATAGTAGTAAAAAACGTCATGTTGTCAGCCTGTACTAATATCGGCTGTTGACAGTATAACAAAAATACGCTTTTATGCGCTAATAAGGTAGTTGTTCAATTGATATGCCAATGTGTGGCGATGTGACAATTTACCATTATAGTACAATAAACTCCCAAAGAAGTAATTTTTGCATAGTTAATTGTAATTGATTTATTATTATTGCCAACTCATTCAGGTGAAAGTAGGGTGAAGCATACCCAGGGAAAATGCTTTTAAAAGCTGGGTGTTTCCTCTTTTAAGCAGGGTGGAGGGACTTGTACACCTTTTACAGGTTTTGGTTGACATACTGCCCTGTAATACACTCCTGCCAACGTTTAGTGTAGCTCTCCCCTATCAAAAGGGGACTGAAATTTTAAGATTGATTTACTTGGGAGTGTACAAATTGCTGTATTAAATTTATATTACTTATTATCCTACAATAAATAACATACATACCAGTTATATGTATGTGAATTGGTTTAGCATATTTTAATAATGAGACTGTCGGTCATATTGTCCTTTCTTATTGTATCCACTTTAGAAAGTTCGGCCCAAAACGCCTACCTTAAATTAGGTTACCAGGCGTTAATGGACAAGGACTTTAAAACTGCCGTACGCCAGCTGGAGAAAGCGTGTGTGGTTGACACCAATAACACTAATGCATTGTGGATGCTGGGTTATTCTTATTTTCACAGCGAAAACTATAAAAAATCTATAACGGCTTACACCAAAGTGCTGGCTATCAATCCAACCGATCAGGCTGCGTATTTTTTTAGATCGAAGGCTAAAAGTAACATGGCGAAAGATTTGCAGATACCGGCTAACGAAAAGGAGAAATGCCTGCTGGGAGCCATTGCCGACCTTACCAAAGCTATATTAATTAAAGCGGAAGACAGCTATTACCAGAACCGGGGTATTAATTACAAAGATTACGCGACGCTGAAAATGCAAACCGCATCGTTTGACAAAGCCCGCGCAGCAACCGCTCTTAAAGCCGCCATAGGCGATTTTGAACGTGTGCTGGATGGCAATCCCAGTCGAAGTGATATTTCGTCTTTGTTAGAGGTTTGCAAAGAAAAACTGGCTACAGTGTTGGGGCACAGGTAAATTATAAAATAATCTTACTTTTCTGAGTTTACTAAATAACCTGTTATTGCGAGGAGCGGTAGCAATGTTATTGCCATGCTATTGCTGGTAATAACATGAAATTTAGGATAATTAAGAAACTCTCAAACACTAATCACTACCTTTCCTAATCTTCTGCGCTACCCTAACCGCCACGGCAGATCCTTTGGCAAAAAATGCTGAAAAAGGTTGCTTTAAGTACGGCTCCAATGTTTTACCATAGAGCATGCCCACTTCGGCTTCAAAAACGGGATTGGTAACCAGTGCTATTTCCCACGAAGGGTGTTCTACAGCATACTCTAAAGTAGTGCTGGCATTAATAGAATTATACCCCCAGTAATGCTCAAATATAAATTGTTCGGCGCTACCTGTTTGCATAGGGGTGTATGCATCACTTACCGTAGCACCCAGTTTGTTCCACCAGCCATTGTATTTCCACTCGTATAAATATTCAGATTGCTGGTTTGGCAATAACTTTACCGAGTGCCTCATGGGCAGGGCTTTGTAGTGTTCGTTATAAAGGTTATTGGCAACAAGCGGTATTATTAATTTTGGTACAATTTCGCTGATAAAAACAGCACCGCGTTTCCATTCCTTTCCGTTAAAGTAACGCACGTAAAAGCGCAGGTTTACTTCTTCAAAGTTTACATGAAACGGCCATTTCACCCCCAGCACTTTGGTGTTTAAAAACATAAAGCCTACCATACTCACCAACGCCTTGCCTTGCCAAAGGTCAAGTTCGGTATAGGCAGGTAGGTAGGGCTTGAGCACTTCAGGGTCTACCTCGTAATTGATCATTAACAGATCGCGCCATTCGGCTTGCAGAAATTTGATTTTAGGCATAAATCATGTACGTAGCCCCTCCCTAACCCTCCCCGGGAGGGGCTTCTTTTATTATTTCTTATAATATTTCATCGCCTCGGGTATGCGGTTTTGAATTTCGCGGATCCGGGTGGCATCTGACGGGTGAGTACTTAAAAACTCTGGTGGTGCCGCACCGCCGCTTTTAGCAGCCATACGTTGCCAAAAACCAACAGCGGCGTTTGGATCATAACCGGCCATAGCCATAAAGGTTAAACCTAAGCGATCGGCTTCGGTTTCCTGGCCACGACCATAATGTAACAGCGCCAGTTGACTGCCGGTACCATACAAGGCATTCGTTATTTTTAATAAACCTGATTGTGAGCTATTTGAAGCCACACCAACCGCGGCGCCCAAACCCTGCGCTACGTATTCCTGTGAAATACGTTCGGCGGAGTGCTTGGCAATAGCATGACCAATTTCGTGACCCATAACGGTAGCTAAACCGGCATCGTCTTTAGTAATAGGCAAAATGCCGCTGTACACAGCTACTTTACCGCCGGGCATACACCAGGCGTTTACTTCGTTGCTTTCAATCAGGTTAAATTCCCATTGAAAGTTGTATTGGTCGCCATAACCGTTTTGGCTTAGGTAACGTTGAATAGCCGATGCCAGTTGATTGCCTACACGCTTAACACGCTGGGCATCGGCACTGCTGCTAATTACTTTGGTTTTAGGGTCGGACAGGAGTTGCTTGTAACTTGCCGCAGCCGATTCGTTAACCTGGGCATCGCCAACGGCTAAAAATTGTTTACGGCCGGTTAACGGTACCGTAGAGCACGAGTAAAATACAACGGCGGTTGTTAACGCCAGGATAAGTTTTGAAATTTTCATAAGATAGATGTTTTAGGCTAATTTTTTTTTAAACAGGTTTACTTTCGACTCCTTGCCTTTGAGCAAACGTTCAATATTTTTTTGATGGGTTACCAAAATAAGCACACATATACACATACTATATATAATAACCGATTTAATATACATCGGAAATATAAAAGTTACGCCTATAGAATAGGTAAAGCCGCCCAATATGGAGCTGAGCGATACGTATTTGGTTAACAGCAAAACAATAATAAAAACCAGCACGCAAAGTAAGGCGGCATGCAGGTTAACAGCTAAAACCATTCCAAAAAGTGTAGCCACACCTTTGCCGCCTCTAAAACCTGCAAAAACCGGGAACAAATGGCCCATTACCGCGGCAATACCTAAAGCCAGCTCATAGTTAATAAAGGCTGCCGATTGGTGCCCACCGGTGGTAGTAACGCTCAAAAAATAAGCTAGGTTGGTGGCCGTCCATCCCTTTAGTATATCCATTAGCATAACGGGTATGCCGGCCTTTTTGCCCAGTACTCTAAACGTATTAGTAGCACCGGCGTTACCGCTGCCGTATTCCCTCACATCTATCCCATAAAAAGCTTGACCTATCCATACTGCGGTAGGAATAGAGCCAAACAAGTAGGCCAGTATAAGCACTAAAACAGAGTAGATAGTTATCATTTTGCCACAATAATACTAAATGAATGCAATATCAAGGTTTTTATTGCTTAACGGCTTTTAAACTCAGGTCCAAACTTTTTACCGAATGGGTTAACGCGCCTACCGATATATAGTCCACACCGCAGGCGGCATAATCCTGTATATTGTCTTCGGTAATACCTCCCGATGCCTCAGTAGCATACCTACCCGATATAATATTTACCGCATTTTTTAGATCGGGGATCTTAAAATTATCTAACAAAATGCGGTCGATACCGCCGGTTTCCAAAACCTGGTCAAGCTCTTCCTGGTTGCGTACTTCAATTTCAATTGGCAGCTTTTTGTTTTCGGCTTTTAAATATTCGTGCGTATTATAGATAGCTTCACGCACACCGCCTGAGTAATCTACATGGTTGTCCTTAATCAAGATCATATCGTACAATCCAAACCGGTGGTTTACACCGCCGCCAATTTGTACGGCCCATTTTTCGAGGTAACGGAAGCCGGGCGTGGTTTTGCGGGTATCGAGTACTTTGGTATTGGTGCCTTTCAGCATATCGGTTATACGGCGCGCTTTGGTGGCAATGCCGCTCATGCGCTGCATACAGTTCAACACCAAACGCTCGGCGCGTAATATGCAATGCACGCTGCCTTCTACGGTAAAGGCTATATCTTTAGGTTTAACCCATGCGCCGTCTTGTATTAAAACATCCACTTTAAGATCGGGGCTAACCATGCGAAAGATTTCCACGGCCAGTTCAACGCCGGCCAGTATGCCGGTATCTTTAACCAACAGGCGGGCTTTGCCCATAGTACCTTCGGGAATAGTAGCTAACGAGGTATGATCGCCATCGCCTACATCCTCGGCCATGGCCCGCTCAATAAAAGCATCAACAAGTTCTTTATCCAAAATAGTAAGTATTTACGTTTCAAAAGTAAAACAATTAGTTAGGATTTAGTTTTTCGAATTTATGATTAGTTGAGTGGTTGAGTGAGTTGATTGGTTAAGTAGTTAACTGCTTATGTGGTTAACAGCAACCGGTAAATAACTATTCAACTACTCACAATTCAACTTCCCACCAATCAACTAATCAACTATATTTGCCCTGTGGAAAATAAAAAAGTTGCCTTATTAATATTAGATGGCTGGGGATACGGCCGTCAGGACGAATCGAACGCCATATATATGGCCAATACCCCGTTTTTTGATGAGATGCTCCAAAAGTACCCTAACTCCAAACTGGTAACCTCGGGCACTGCTGTAGGTTTACCCGAAGGGCAAATGGGCAACTCGGAAGTGGGCCACATGAACTTAGGCGCTGGCCGTGTAGTTTACCAGGAACTGGGCCGTATTAACAAAGCGGTAGACGATAATGAGTTTCCTAATATTAATGTGGTTAAGGAAGCTTTTGAATACGCTAAGCAAAACGATAAAGATGTACACCTGATAGGCTTAGTATCTGACGGGGGCGTACACTCACATACCAAACACCTGAAAGGCCTGTGCGACGCAGCCGTAGGTTTTGGTTTGGAAAAAATATTTATTCATGCCTTTTTAGATGGCCGTGATACCGACCCTAATTCGGGTATTGGTTACATTACCGACCTGGAAATTGCCATAAGCCAGCAGCCGGTTAAACTGGCCTCTGCCATTGGCCGTTATTACGCCATGGACCGCGATAACCGCTGGGAGCGTGTTAAACTGGCTTACGATCTGCTGGTGAACGGCACCGGCCGACCTGCCATGAACATGGTAGAAGCTATTAAAGAATCGTATGCCGATGGCGTAACCGATGAATTTATACAGCCTATTATTCGCACCGATGTTGACGGCAACCCTATTGCTACTATTAAAGATGGTGATGTGGTGATTTGCTTTAACTTCCGTACCGACCGTGGCCGCGAAATTACCCAGGCTTTGTGTCAGAAAGACTTCCCGGAGCAAAATATGCACGCGCTCAACCTGCGGTATATTACCATGACCACGTATGATGAAACGTTTAATAACGTACAGGTGATCTTCACTAAAGATGATTTGAGCAACACCCTGGGCGAAGTTTTACAGAACGCCGGTAAAAACCAGATCCGCATTGCCGAAACGGAAAAGTACCCGCATGTTACTTTTTTCTTTTCAGGTGGACGTGAGCGTGAGTTTAGCAACGAAAAACGCCTGATGGTGCCATCGCCTAAAGTGGCTACTTACGATCTGCAGCCCGAAATGAGCGCCGAAGGTATCCGTGATGCCATACTGCCCGAACTGCACAGCGGCTGGGCCGATTTTATTTGCCTCAACTTTGCCAATACCGATATGGTGGGCCATACCGGTGTATTTAATGCTGTGGTTAAAGCTGCCGAAACGGTTGATGCCTGTGTGAAAACCCTGGTGGAAACCGGATTGCAAAACGGCTACTCATTCATCATCATTGCCGATCATGGTAACGCCGATTACATGATCAATGAGGATGGTTCGGCAAACACGGCACACACCACTAACCTGGTGCCATGTATTTTGATTGATAAAGATATTCAGCACATTAACGACGGTAAACTGGGCGATATAGCGCCAACCATTTTAAGTATATTAGGTGTGCAAATACCTGAAGTGATGACGGGTGATGTATTGGTGTAAAACTTTTTTCAACAGCATTAAGCTGATATTTAGCATCATGATCTGTATATCTGTGCTGGCAGCTTGCCGGCCAGATGTACAAGTGAACGGCGCTAAGCGTTATTTCGACCTCAAAAGTTTTGTGAACGCCGATTCGGCCCGTTTAATTAAGAACCATGTTGTGGTCAGCAAAACGGTATGGCATAATGAAAGTGCCCCGCAAACCAAGCAAATAAAGGTTAACAACTGGGGGCAGGAGCTAAGCCTGTTCGCCGCGTCGGACATTAATAAGCCGGCCTGGAGAGATAGCTACAAAACACTGAATCAGGGCGATTCGGTGGTTTATACCGCTACCGATCCGCATTTAATAACCCGCCGCATGGTGGTACAAACGGTTAATGGTAAGGTGAAAAAGATCCGGGTAGATAATTTTACTCAAAACCTGTTGTATAAAACTTCAGAACACCTTACTTACTACCCCGATTCGTTATACCTGATCGATAAGCTGCAGCAGGTAAAGTTTTTGGGCGCTAACCACTACGTAATTAAAGGGGTTATTCCAAAGTTTTAACGGCCTTCTCTTTTATTAATATCAGGAGCTACCCGTTTACCGGTATGCTGATAACTGCCGATATGCCATCCCATAAAGCTATACGTGCCTGTAGGGAAGCTTCTACGGCCTTTGTGGCTTCCTGCCATTTAATATCATCAGTACCGCAAAGTTCGGCGGTCATCTGGTAAGCCAGGTGGGAGTGATGGTCGCCGTCTACCTCAATATGGCGCTCCAGGTAATACAACAGCAGATCTACCTTGCCCGGAAACTGACTGCTGATCTCTTTAACCATGCTGATAAACATACCGGGTATCAGGTCTTCGCGACCGAAAGTGAATACGGCTGCCTGTATGTGCGCCTGGTTGGTATCTATTACCTCAAAGGTATGCTGCACAAAATTACGTGCCGCTACAGGTATGTCGGCAACACTTAATGCTTCCTCAATAGGCTTACCGCTTTGCAATTTATTAAATAAGGCATTTATAGCTTGAGCACTGCTGCCCGCTTGCTGCATGGCACGCAAGTATAGCTCAAAATGGCTGGTACGGTTACCCTGCTCGTCCACATCGCTTTCCTCACCGGTCACTATCTCGTTAATTAAGTAACGGGTATTGGCACTGCCCACCGGCATCCACGGCACCTTGGTACAGGTTAGTTTTTGCTGCAACGTTTTCAACAACGACATGAAATCCCACACGGCAAAGGCATGATGCTCCATAAAGTTGGTCAGGTCTTCCAGTGTTTGCATTTGGCGGTACAACGGATGCTGAATGAGTTGTGCCCTTAAAGGTTCTATTTGGTGCTTTAATTGGGCTATGCGATCGTTGGTTATCATGTTTTCGTTATAATATGGGTCAAAAATAGAAGGTGTTAAGGAAGAAAAGCGGGTAGTTGGTTTTTATGACGAAAATTTGAATCTAAACGTGTGCGGTTTACATATTGTCGCTTTCAATAATCTCACACTTTGAGCAAATAGTTGGTATTAATAAACAATTTTTACAAAAGTAGTACGGTGATAACACCGAACAAAAACATCAATAACCTTCAAATTAATCTTGAAATTTGTCACACTTTTTGTCTTTATTGTGTCTAATAGAAAATATCTTAAAACGATGAAAAGAAGAGTTACATTTTGCTTTATTTTTTGTTCACTTACAATTTTAGCTCATGCTCAAACACGTCTGCGTATAATTGCAACGGTACACAATCCAACAAAGTACATAACACAAGATTCCTTAATAAAGGTGCTTGAGGCTTTTAAACCTGATATTATTTTGATGGAATGGGATACATCGCTCATTGACGATAAAGGAAATATTAAATTGACTAAACAGCAGATGGCTAATTCTTTGGAAGGCCAAACCGCACAGTTTTACATACAACAACATCCACAAACTGCAATTAGAGGTTTTGACATAGACTATCGAAATAAGTTTTACAAAGAACATAATACCTTTTCCAACGAAATTAAAATGGGTAATTTAATAGATAGTATGTATAAGAAAAATCTACTAAATGATACGACTTGGTTTATTGTAAATGCTCTATATAGTGCTAATCAGATACTAAACAATTTCAGCCACATGAAATTGAAAGACATCAATTCAGCGCTATGTATGCAAGCAGCATCCTTACGGCAAACTTTGCTGTATAAACGCGAAACAGAAATTATACATTATAACCAATACTTGAAAAGTTGGTACAGCTTTGCAAAAGAAAATGCTGATTTCTGGGAATTACGTAACAAAATAATGACTAAAAATATTTTAAAATATATTAAAATGTACCCCCGGAAAAAGATTGCAGTTATGGTTGGATTTTACCACAAGTATGCCTTAATTGATTATTTGAAGCCGTTATCTATCAACAAAAAATTTGTTTTAGCTGATTATACAGACAATTAGTTGCGCGAGTAAATACAGTTGGCCAAAGGCCGGTTAATAGTTGCCACTTGGCTGGATCCATTCGCCGGCAGATTATAAAAAAACATGTCATTGCCACGTGGCTATCGCTCGCAATAACATGAAAACAAAGAGTCTCAAAAGTACATCCAAGGATGTGCTTTTGAGACTCCCGACTCCCGACTCCCGACTCCCGACTCCCGACTCCCGACTCCCGACTCCCGACTCCCGACTCCCGACTCCCGACTCCCGACTCCCGACTCCCGACTCCCGACTCCCGACTCCCGACTCCCGACCTCGGCGTTTAAGCATTTCTTTAAATAAATAAGGATTACGCTATGTTACCGGGTAACGAATAAATAATTTATTTTCAAAAATTGCGCATAAAATTAAAACATAATTAATAAAGCACTTTTTTCAACTGCAGTTGATGCTATATTTGTAACAAAGTTATTGTAAGCCATTACTGTGGACCTTAAATTTAACCAACCTCAAAGTACCGTTAACAACTATAATGCAACATACGCTTTATACCAGCGTTATGGAAGCTTGTTATTAGGCTATATTACTGAAGTATTGAAAGACGCCAACCTGGCCGAGCAGTGTTTAATTGAAGTATTTAAACAGGTGCAGGCTAAAGTTGGAGAGTACGTTTATGCCGATAATCCCTGGTTAAAGTTGCAGCGACTAACCAGAAATGTGATTTGCAGCCATCATAAACCGGCAGTTACCAAGGAAAACGGTAGTGATAGCTGGACCGCGGCTGCCAACAAATACACCGGGTTAATGAGCGCTGAGCAGCAGCAGGTTTTTTGCGGCATACATTACCAGCAAAAAAATTTGGATATGCTGGCAACCGAGTTGAACAAAACCCAGGAGCACATCAGGCAATTATTAAGGGAAGCTTTGATCATTATTAGAAATGAACAGAAACGTTAAAGAATTTATTGAAAGCGGCGTACTGGAGGCTTACGTAATGGGATCGGCATCGGCAGGTGAAGAGCAAGAGGTGTTGCGTATGAAAAATAACTATGCGCAAGTGCAGGAAGCTATAACCGAACTGGAAACAGATCTGGAAGAGCTGGCCCGTAGCATTGCCGTACCGCCGCCACCAAATATGTGGAACCGCATTGAAACCGAATTTAATGAAATAGCCACTATCCCCAATAACCCGTTAGAAATTGGAGATCGACAGAAAAGACAATACCGGGAGCGTGAAAATAAAGAGAATCAATATATTCATGTGGAGTCGGAAAGTACCCACATGCGCATCCATAAAAACTGGAAATATGTTTTTGCTGCGGTGTTTATTTTAGGTAAGATATTTTTAGGCTGCGCCATTTACTTCTACCTCGAAAACCGCCAGGCCCAGCA
This sequence comes from Mucilaginibacter terrae, assembly GCF_042679325.1. Taxonomy (GTDB): domain Bacteria; phylum Bacteroidota; class Bacteroidia; order Sphingobacteriales; family Sphingobacteriaceae; genus Mucilaginibacter; species Mucilaginibacter terrae. Next base: position 44,553 of record NZ_JBHTMJ010000006.1, on the reverse strand, counting down.
AAATATTCAGGAACTGAAGCAGGAGTTGAGGAGGGAGTCTAAAGTCTTAAGTCGATAAGTCTTTAGTTTTAAGTCAGAAGTCCTTGGTCGGGAAAGTCCGAAGTTTTTACCCTGAAGTTATACCGACTTTGGACTGAAAACTTCGGACTTCTTATTTACTTCGGACTCTCCGACCAAAGACTCCTCTGACTCAAAACCTATCTCCCGTCCCCGTCCAGCAAATTGCCAAGGCCGCCTAAAATACTGCCTTCTTCGCGCCTTCCACCGGGTGCGGCAAAACTTAAAATACGGCTGGCTAAGCGGCTTACCGGCAGGGTTTGTATCCATACTTTGCCCGGTCCGCGCAGGGTGGCAAAAAATACACCTTCACCGCCAAACACTTTATTGCGGATGCCGCCTATGTATTCAATATCAAACTGTACGCCCGAGGTATAGCCTACCAGGCAACCGGTATCAATCTTAATCATTTCGCCGGCTTGCAGGTTGCGTTCAAATACATGTCCGCCGGCGTGCATAAAGGCCATGCCATCGCCCTGCAGGCGCTGCATAATAAAGCCCTCACCACCAAATAAACCGGTACCCAGCCTGCGCTGAAATTCAATGTTAATAGCCACACCCTTAGCCGCGCACAAAAAGGCATCTTTTTGGCAAATAACCGAATTACCTAAGGTCATTAAATTTAACGGGATAATTTTACCCGGGTAAGGGGATGCGAAACTCACGCGGCGTTTGCCGTGGCCTACATTGGTAAAGGCGGTCATAAACAAACTTTCGCCGGTAAGCAGGCGTTTGCCCGCACTAAAGAGTTTACCCATCAGTCCGCCGCCGCCCTGCTGATCGCTGCCGTCGCCAAAAATGGTTTGCATTTGTATGCCGTCGTCCATCATCATAAACGCGCCACTTTCGGCAACGGCGGTTTCACTCGGGTCGAGCTCAACTTCTACATATTGCATCTCTTCGCCAAAAATGCGGTAGTCAATTTCGTGGTTTTGCATAACTAATTGAAGTTTTATATTAGATGTATATTTAAAAGATATATTACAAATTTTTAATAAATAAAAAATGGCTGGCATTACCATGTAATGGCTCATCAGCGTATTAACGTTACAAATCCTGAGTTTTTAATGTAATTACCTTTTAGGCCCGTTGCGGTAAGTATATAATAATAAGTGCCTGTTGGCATTTGATTGTTGCCATAGGTGCCGTCCCATTTTTTAAGTGGATCACGTGATTGGAAAACCTGCTGGCCCCAGCGCGTATATATAATTAGCTGGTAAGTGTTAATATTAGAAATACTTACACCAAATAAATCGTTTACACCATCGGCATTGGGAGTAAATGTGTTAGGGATGAAAATGATGTTTTCGGCATCTACTACATACTGCCCCTGTACCGTAAAAGACGAACAAAAGTTATTAAATGCAAAAAGCCTGATGTAGTATGAACCAGGCTTGGTATATTGATGTACCGGGTTCTCAAGCGTTGAGGTGGAGCCGTCCCCAAAGTCCCACAGGTAGCGGTCGGCATATAACGATCGGTTATTGAAGGTTATACTAACCGGGAGATCCAGTTTAGTACCCATTTTTGGATCGGTAGTAAACGTAGCGACCGGTTTATTATAGATCCCGGTTACCTCAATACTGGATGTTTCGCCCGGACAATAATCTAAATAAGCGGTTACATTATAGGTTCCGGCCTGTAACATGCTGGTAACAGGGATGCTTACCTTAGCTGATGTTGCTGAATAATTATCAGGACCGGTCCACCTATAATTTATACCGGGTTGTTCGGTTACACTAAGTTCCATAACATCACCTATGCAAAAGTTATTTTGGTTAATAACTATAACCGGCTTTTCGGGCAGTATTACCACAGGAACGTCTAAAGGTTTTGTAGTAAGGGCACTGCAACCTATATCGTTTGTGGCCGTTAGGGTAATGTTCTTAATACCAGGGCTGGAATAATATACGGTGTATTTTCCGGTGGCATCCACATCAATAAGTTGCGCGCCACTGCCAAAATCCCATTTTAAATCAGTGTAATTGGCGCTGTTGTTCTTTACATAATAAGTACGGTTAGCCAAGCACGAATCGGCCAGTGAAACTTCAATATCAGCATCAGGGCTGGCAAAGGTACTGGTACCGCCAACGCCGTTCTGGTCGGCAAAACTTAAAGTGAGGCCGGCGTTAATGCTGGTAAAATTGTTGATTAATAACGCGTAGTAGTGGCCTTCCTGCATATCAAGGTAGCGTAACATGCCATTTTGCCCGCTGCCGCAACCCGATTGTTCGCTAACGTCCGTCTCGGTAAATGAAAGCCCGGTTTTATAATACAGCGGCTCGTTTGGGCAGGAGCTGTTATCAACGCCGTGGCCCGCCGCGCAGCGTAAAACGTTAGCCGCATTGGCGTTGGCGCAATTATCCGAAGTACCCAGATCGTATAATACAAAATCAATATCATCAGTAGTTTTATCGGGGGTAATGGTAAACACCAATGGGCCGCTGGTGGCTGCACGCCATTTATACCAAACCGAGTTCGATTCGGTACCACCCATACAAGTGCCCGCACTTTCGTTGTTGCTGATGCCGGCACCACTCACTACATTTTGCCGGAAAGTGGAATTGTTACATAGGTATAAGGCTGTTGAACAATCTTGCCCGGCCTGTACAGGCGAACTGAAATTATTGATACAAAGCTGAAAAGAACCCTTGTTTCCGTTGGCATCATTTACTTTGATGTAATAGGTTGAGCTAACGGTTAAACCACCTTTATAGTAAGTGCTTATATTGTCTATAGTATTAAGAGATCCAACGATTGACCCGCCCAGGCAGTCTTGAGAGAGGGTTAGCACCGGTATAAAAAGACTATCGGCCTTATTGCCTTTTACAGTGATATTAACATCGGTTTTGGTAGCGGTAAATTTGAACCAGGTTTGGCCATTCTGGCTTAAATCGGTGTTAGAATACTGGTTTGCGTTTGAGCAAAAATTACTTAACTGAGTTAAGTTTATAGCCTGCTGACAACTAAAGCCAGTTTGAGCCCGGCAATAAACGTTACTAATAATAAGTAATAAAGCAAATAGGCCCAATTTCATACGCTGCTAAAATAACTATTCTATTAAAAGCTGTACTAATAATAGTTGCGGCAAGTCAATTTAATTTTTACTAATATTTTTATCAAAATTACCGCTACCTTTAACTCACCTTTAAGGTAATTGATGTATGGCAACCGAAGTAAAATGTCCTAATTGTAGTCACAGCTTTCCTATTGAGGAAGTGATGACCGAAGAATATAAAAAGCAGCTGCGCAAGCAAATGCAGCAATATACCCAGCAAAAGGAAGATGAGTTTAGGAAGAAAGAAGAAGAATTTGCTACTAAACAACGTCAGCAGCAACACCAGTTCGAGGTTCGTTTAAATGAGGAGAAACGCGAGTTGCAGCAGAGCATGGAAGAAAGTTTGCGCCGGTCTATACAAGCAGATGTAGAGAACCAAATGCGGATGCTCGAAAATTCGGTGAAGGAATCGGACGAAAAACTGCGTACTTCCCGACAAAAAGAGCTGGAGTTTTTACAGAAAGAACAAAACCTCAAACAACGCGAAGAAGAACTGGAGCTGGTAACCCAGCGCAAATTGCAGGAACAGCGCGAGGCCCTGGCCGAGCAGATTCGCAAGCAGGAAGCCGAAAAGTTTTCGATGCGCGATACCGAGTACCAGTTTAAGGTACGCGAGCTGGAAAAACAACTGGACGATCAAAAGAAACTGGCCGATGAAATGAAGCGTAAGGCCGAGCAGGGTTCTATGCAATTGCAAGGCGAAGTGCAGGAACTGATACTGGAAGAGCAGTTGCGCAGCTATTTCCCATTCGATATGGTGAACGAGGTAGGCAAGGGCATCCGCGGGGCCGATTGTGTGCAAACCGTGCGCAACCAATTTGGGCAGGAATGCGGCAAAATTATTTACGAAAGCAAACGCACTAAAGATTTTGGGATAGACTGGATAGAGAAGCTTAAAAAAGACATGCGCCATACCGGTGCCGATGTGGCCGTAATTGTAACTCAATGCTACCCTAAAGATATGGACTGCTTTGGCGAAAAGGATGGGGTATGGATTTGCTCGTTTACCGAGGTTAAGGCGGTATCGTACGTTTTGCGCGAAAGTGTAATGAAAACCTCGGCCATTTTAAAGGCGCAGGAAGGTAAGGGTGACAAAATGCACTTGCTGTATGATTACCTGATGAGTAACGAGTTTAAAGAGCAGTGGAAAGCCCTGCGCGAAGGATTTACCAGTATGCGCATGTCCATACACCGCGAACGTGAAGCCATGGAAAAAATGTGGAAGGTACGCGAGAAGCAACTGGAAAAAGTATTGCTGAGCGCCGTACACATTCAGGGTTCTATTGAAGGCATAGCCGGCAGTGAAAATATTCAGCTGAGTTTGACCGATGATGAGGATCTGCTGATGTTAGGGTAAAATTGCAAAGCAGTTGCCGCTCGGCTCCAGCCGAGTGGCAAATATTGAACGGCCTCCGGCCGACACTCTGTACTTTTGTCGTTAATGGTCGATGGCGGCCGGAGGTAGCTTCATAGTGCTCACTCGGCTGGAGCCGGGCGAGGGCGGAGGACTTAGAAAGCCGTACAAGTCTTTGACAAGCTCAGACTAACAAATATTTAACGTTATATCATATTAGATCATAGGGTAGGGGCGAAGCCATTTCCACATTAAAACCACAAACAATACCGGCTGTTGGGTTGTCGGGTATAAGGCAAACAAACTACCGCGTATGTATAAATGCTTAATTATTCTGCTCTTTTTACAAACCGCCTACACCGCCCGGGCCCAGTTTAATGATACCACAAATTACCACGTCATCTACAATTCAACCGGCTCGGTGAACCGCGCACGCGATGGTAATGCTTACCTGCTTAATAACGGACTGCGCTTTGAGGTGAAAAAGAAAAGCGTTGCCTTTAACGCTACTAATAGCTGGGTTTACGGTAAATTCAATGGTGATCTTACCAATAATGATTTTTCTTCATCTATCGATTTTAACTTGTATAAAGCCATACCGCATGCTTATTATTGGGGATTGGTGAACTATAACACCAGCTACTCGCTCAAAATAAACAAGCAACTGCTGGCAGGTGGTGGTATTGCCTATAGTATTTATGACCGCCCCAATGCTTACCTTAATGTAAGCAACGGTATTTTGTACGACCTGAGTGATATTAACACCAACGATACCACCCGCGAGGTGTACAACACGTACCGCAATTCCTTCCGGGTGCAACTTCACTTTGTGATCGGTAACCTCATTACCTTAGATAGCGGCAACTTTCTGCAAAATTCTTTAAACCGCAAGGGCGATTATATACTGCGTTCGACATTTGGCCTGGGTTTTAAAATTAGCAACTGGTTAAATCTCAACAGTAACCTGTCGTACAATAAAATATCGCGCACCCAAAGCGAAAACCTGTTGCTTACCTACGGGTTAAAAGTAGAGAAGTATTTTTGAGAACCTATACGGTACTTTCGGCAGGGCTATCTGTCCCCTTATTTAGGTAAGCTGCATTCCTGGTTCATATCTAAAGCAAACTGCCTGTCTGAAGTTTTAGCATGAAAATTAAAAGCATGTGTAAACCCTTAAACTATTTTAAATTCTTAAAAAATTAATCACTGTTTGCAGTTACATGCCCTATTAAATAGCTTTTCAAGTCATCACTTAAAGTAATAATAGTAAATTAAGTTACTGTTAAAGAAGTATTTGAATAAATTATATCAACTTTAACTTTATTTAATTATTTTAACTCTGCCAGTAAATCTTCCACATCTAACCGCTGGGTAAACATGGTTAGTTCGCCCGCTTCGTCTTGGGGCCATTGGTCTTTAGGGCGGTCCCAGTACAGTTCAACGCCGTTCATATCGGGGTCGTTCAGGTATATGGCTTCCGATACGCCATGGTTTGATGCGCCGGTAATTTGCTGGTATTTTTCATCAATCAGGCGTTGAAAAATGGCGGCCAGGTCTTTACGCTGCGGGTACAATATTGCGGTATGGTATAAACCCGGATACTGCTCGGGAGCAGGACCCGAACCTAAGCTATGCCAGGTATTTAAACCAATATGGTGATGGTAACCTCCGGCCGATATAAAGGCCGCCTGGCTACCGTACTTCATCATCAATTCAAAACCCAGTAAGCCGCAATAAAAATCAATGGAGCGTTGCAGATTGCTTACTTTTAAATGCACGTGACCTATACGGGTTTGCACAGGTATTTGGTAATCATCCATAATAATATATGTTTAAACATCAAATTTACAGGATACAACAGTTACCTTTGTACCATGATTGTCAAATCTGCTGAATTTATTTGCAGTAACACGCAAATTTCTAAACTCCCGCCACCCGAAAAGCCCGAATACGCTTTCATCGGCCGATCTAATGTGGGTAAATCTTCATTGATCAACATGCTGGTGAACAAAAAAGGCCTGGCCAAAACTTCTCAAACGCCCGGGAAAACCCAATTGATTAACCATTTTTACATCAACGAAGAATGGTATTTGGTTGATTTACCCGGTTATGGCTACGCACGGATCTCTAAAAGTAAAAAAGAGGATTGGGATAAGTTTATACGTACCTACCTGGATAAACGTGAAAGCCTGCAATGTGTATTCGTACTGATAGATGGTAGGCACGAGCCTCAAAAAATAGACCTTGCCTTTTGCAATTGGCTTGGCGAAAAAGGATTATCATTTGTGCTGGTATTTACTAAAGCCGATAAGCAATCGGGCTTAAAAACAGACCAAAATGTGGCCCTGTTTAAAAAAGCTTTAGGAGAAACCTTTGAGGAAGTACCACAATGCTTTGTAACTTCTGCCGAAAATAAACTGGGTCGGGATGATGTGCTTGGCTTCATTGATAGTGTAAACAAGGCTTTTGTGAAGAATTGGTAGTGGAACTTGCCCCTATCAGGAGGCGAATCAAATTGATAATAAAAATGAAAAAATACTTTTCCTTAGTTACTTTTTCGCATACCATATTTGCCATGCCGTTTGCTTTTATCGGCTTCTTTTTGGCAGTAACTACCACCAGTCATTCATTTGAGTGGAGTAAATTGGTGCTAATGCTGCTATGTATGGTATTTGCCCGTAACTCGGCCATGGCGTTTAACCGGTATCTGGATAGAGACATCGATGCTAAAAACCCACGCACCAAGGTGCGTGATATTCCCGCCGGAAGAATTTCACCAAGTGCGGCGTTAACGTTCACTATCGCTAACTGCCTGTTATTTATTGGCACTACCTGGTTTATTAACCTGCTGGTGTTTTACCTTTCGCCGGTGGCCTTGCTGGTAGTACTGGGTTATAGTGCTACCAAGCGTTTTACGGCGTTATGTCACCTGGTATTGGGGCTGGGGCTTTCGTTAGCTCCTATAGGGGCCTACCTGGTTGTAGCAGGAGAGTTTGCCATGTTGCCGGTGCTCTTTTCGCTGGCGGTGGTTTGCTGGGTAAGTGGTTTCGATATTATATATGCCCTGCAAGACGAAGACTTTGACCGTAACGAAAAGCTGCATTCCATTCCCAGTGCGTTGGGTACCGAAAAAGCCTTAGCCTTATCTACCTTATTGCATGTGCTTTCGGCCGTGTTTGTCATACTTCCTGCGGTTATTACACCGGGCGGCTTTGGCATTCCTTATTACATTGGCATAGCCGTTTATTGCAGCATGTTGGTATATCAGCATCGCTTAGTTAAGCCTACCGATTTGAGCCGTGTTAATTTTGCATTTATGACCACCAACGGTATTGCCAGTGTGGTTTTTGCTGCCTTTTTTTTAATAGATAGGTTATGGATACGCAAATAGAGAAGCATCTTCTTTTTTACCGTGAGTACCTCAATAAGCTGGTGGTTTTTAACGATGAAGAATGGAACGTCTTTAAACAGTATTTGCGCCTTAAAACGCTTAAAAAGAAAGAGTACTTTACCTGCGCTGGTGAAATTTGCAAAGAGGTAGGCTTGATTATCGCCGGATCGGCACGTTATTATTTTGTTAAAAATGGTGAAGAGATAACTAACTATTTTTGTTTAGATGCCGAATTCGTTAGTTCTTATAAAAGTTTTTTGAGGCAGGAACCCAGCCAGGCATCCATACAGGTTTTAGAAGATACTCTGCTCATTACATTCTCCAATAAAGCTGTAAAGCAACTTTTAGATAACCCGGTAACGGCTTACAAAATGGAACGCTTCGGCAGGCTCATTGCGGAGTATTTAATTTGCTGTTATGAAGAACGGGTGCAATCCTTCGTTACCCAAACCCCCGAAGAGCGTTATGCTACGCTTTTAAATTGCAATTCGCCTTTGTTGCAACGCATACCGCAGCACTACCTGGCTAATTACCTGGGCATAACGCCGGTATCGCTTTCGCGCATCCGCAAACGTATTTTCGAACCGGTTAAATAAATAGTCGTTTTTCTTATCTTTTGTTAACGTTTTAACGTTAGGGTTTAGCATAGTTTTGTTTCAACAAATAAACAAAACTATGCATACTATATTAGGAGCCGGTGGACCGGTTGCCAACGCTCTTACCGCCCAATTGATTCAAGCCAATCAAAATATTCGCCTGCTTAGTCGCCGGCCGGTTAACATAACCAACCCTAAAGTTCAATGGCACAAGGCCGATCTCTTGCAAGCGGCTGAAGTTATAGCAGCCACTAAAGGTTCGACAGTGATTTACCTGTGCGCGGGTTTGATTTACGATAAGGACGTATGGAAGCAGCAGTGGCCGGTTATTATGCAAAACGTGATCAATGCCGCTAAAGAAAACAACGCCCGGCTTATATTTTTCGATAATGTGTACATGTACGGTTTGGTTGACGGGCCCATGTTAGAGACAACGCCATACAATCCAATAAGTGCAAAAGGAGAGGTGAGGGCAAAAGTGTCAACTCAATTAATGGATGAGGTAAAGGCTGGTAACTTACAGGCTACCATAGCTCGTGCCGCCGATTTTTATGGTTCCGAAAGCTTAAACAGCTTTGTGGATAAAATGGTTTTAAGTAAATATTCCAAAGGCGAAACAGCCATGTGGCTGGGTAAACCTAACACTAAGCATAGCTTTACATACATACCCGATGCTGGCCGCGCTATGTACCTGTTAGGGCAAAGCCCGGAGACGGATAACCAGATCTGGCATCTGCCTACAGCTCCACCTTTAACCGGTACTGAGTTTATGAACTTAGCAGCAAGCGTATTTAATGTTCAACCTAAATATATGAAGGTAAACAAACTGATGCTGCAACTCCTGGGTTTGTTTGATAAGGTGACTGGAGGCGCAGTTGAAATGTATTACCAGTACAACCACCACTATATATTTAATTCCACAAAGTTTGAAAAGGCATTCGGCGTGCAACCTGTTTCTTATGCCGATGGAATTAAGCACTTATCACAAACCTTATTTAAAGCCTGATCCTAATTCGCTGAATTGATGAATTGACAGAATGATGACTACTCTTTCAAAATTCAGCTAACCCTAAAGTACTGTAAATTCTGATTCCGACATATTCTGTAAATTCAGGTTCAAACAATTTTCTGCACATTTGCACATCTGCATATTTTTAAACTATGATACCTGTAAAAGAAAGAAAATACATACCCGCTCAATTGGAAATTAAGTGGGAAACCCTGGAGCCGTTTTACCAGGAACTGAGTACCCGCGTTATTAATTCAGTTGAAGAACTGGAGTATTGGCTGCGCGACCGCAGCGAACTGGAAGCAGCCCTGGAAGAAGATTTTGCCTGGCGTTACATCCGCATGACCTGCGATACGGCCAGCGAAGAACTATTAGTCAACTTTCAATATTTTGCTACCGAGATAGAACCTAAAATTGCGCCGTTCAATAATCAGCTTAATGAGAAATTAGTTGATAGTGAATATTTTAGCAATCTTGACCACGATAAATACTTTATATACTTGCGTGGTGTTAAAAAAGCTTTAGAACTATTCAGGGAGGAGAATATCCCGGTACAAACGGAGATCCAGGTAGAGCAGCAAAAGTACCAGAGCATCACCGGTGCCATGTCGGTATTAATAAACGATAAGGAGTTTACGCTGGAACAGGCCGGTGCTTTAATGAAAGATACCGATCGCAGCAAAAGGCAGGAGGTTTGGGAAAAGATAACTGCCCGCCGTTTGCAAGACCGTAAGCCACTGAACGAACTGTTCGACTTGTTACTGGTGCTGCGTCATAAACTATCGCTGAATGCCGGTTTCGAAAACTTCCGGGATTACATGTTCCAGGCATTGGGCCGGTTTGATTATACCCCTCAGGATTGCTATGCTTTTCATGAAGCTATAGAAACCGAGATAGTGCCCATTTTGCGCGAGCAGGCACACAAGCGTCAGGAAGCTTTGGGTTTGAATTCTTTGAAGTCCTGGGATATGGATGTAGACATCACCGGAAAGCCTGCTTTAAAACCTTTTACCGATGGTGCCGACCTGGTAAACAAGTCTATCGATTGTTTTAACCGCATTAGCCCTTACTTGGGCGAGCGTTTAGAACTCATGAAGGCCAACGGGTTGTTCGATGTGGAGAGCCGCAAGGGAAAGGCTCCAGGTGGTTATAATTACCCACTGGCCGAAACCGGTGCGCCATTCATTTTTATGAACTCGGCCAATACATTCCGCGACCTCACCACCATGGTGCACGAAGGGGGCCACGCGGTACATACTTTCCTCACTGCCGACCTTGAACTGAACGATTTTAAACATTGCCCGAGCGAAGTGGCCGAACTGGCATCAATGTCTATGGAGTTAATTTCTATGGATAATTGGGATGTTTATTTCGACAATGAAGAAGAGCTGAAACGTGCCAAGCGTGATCAATTAATAGATGTGTTGAAAACCCTGCCCTGGGTAGCCGTGGTCGATCAGTTTCAACACTGGTTATACACCAACCCCGACCATACCGATGCCCAGCGTACCGATGCCTGGATACAGATATACGAGCGTTTTGGTGCCGGTTTTATTGACTGGAGCGAACACCCTGAAGCCGAAGCCAACCTATGGCAAAAGCAATTGCATATATTTGAAGTGCCGTTTTACTATATTGAATATGGCATGGCCCAGTTAGGCGCTATTGCCGTTTGGAAAAACTATAAAGAAAATCCTGAAAAAGGACTGCAACAATACCTGGATGCCCTGAAACTGGGTTATACCAAAACCATCAAAGAAATTTACGAAACGGCCGGCGTTAAATTTGATTTCAGCGCGGGTTATGTAAAAGAGCTCGCCGCTTTTGTAAAAAGCGAACTGGATAAAATCTGAGGCGAGAGTACAGAGTCTTGAGTTCTGAATTATTATGTTATTGCGAGGAGCGATAGCAACGTAGCAACCGCAAGCGTTCATTAACTCCTTGCAATAATAGTAATTTAACACTTTATGCTTTAGGTATTTAATTAATTTACATGAAGCAAAGTATTATATATAATATTATCTTTATAGCACTCGTGCTGCTATCCGCTTGCGATAACAGCAAGCAGCAAGGTAACAATACCGTCATCAATAAAGGTGTTTCGCCCATTATAAAAGAAACCTTTGAAGCAGGTGTTAAAAATAGTTACGACCCTGCAAAAGTAACGCTCAATAGCGGTACCTGGTACCTTGATGATGCGTTGATAGCCAGTACCGATAAAGATGCCCGGGCAGGCCGGCACTCGGTACGAATGCGCAACAAAGGCATGCTGCGTATGGAGTTCGATGTAAATGGCGCATCTAAAGTAACGGTAAAACATGCTGCTTATGCCCGTAACAAAACCTTGGGCTGGCAGCTAAAAATATCCGTTGATGGAGGTAAAACATACACCCAGGCCGGGGCCGATATGGTGACTAACGAGCACCATTTGCAAACAGTAACCTTCATTATTAACCACCAGGGTACTATACGTTTCGAACTGTGCAAAACCTCGGGCGGTGGTAACCGCATTAATATTGATGATTTTACAGTTTACAGTTTTGATGACCATGTGCCCGCTATTGACCGAAAAAGCACATCACCAACCACTGATACACCCGTTGTGGGCGATAACGGTAACCTGCTTTTAGGTAATCCAAGTAACGCCGTTACCAGCACCCGCATGCCCGATAATTACTTAATTACACAGCCATACTATACGCTAAGCTACAACCGCAGCAGGGGCGGCCCTAATTGGGTGAGCTGGTATGTGGGTGAGGAATGGTTGGGCGATATTAAGCGGGTAAACGATTTCAGGGCCGACGATGCGCTTCCGCGCAACTGGTATCATGTGCAAAATACCAGCTACCAGGGAAGCGGTTTCGAGCGCGGGCATAACTGCCCATCTGCCGATCGTTCCAATTCGTTAAAAGCCAACTCAGCAACTTTTTTAATGACCAATATGATACCGCAGGCACCCGCCAACAATCAGCATACCTGGGGTAACCTGGAGGGCTATGAACGCATGCTGGTGAACAAGGGTAATGAGGTTTATGTAATGATGGGTAGCTACGGCAGCGGCGGTTATGGCACCCGTGGCTTTCACACCACCATTGATAGCGGGCGCATCACTGTTCCTGCTTATATATGGAAGGTGGTTGTGGTGTTGCCTAACGGCAATAATGATTTGCACAGGGTAGATGCCACTACCAGGGTAATAGCCGTAATAACACCCAACAATAATGCGGTTAAACCCAACTGGACCAACTACCTATGCACCGTTCGCGATATTGAAAAAGCTACGGGGTACAACTTGTTATCCAAGCTCCCCAAAGCAGTACAGGATGCGGTAGAAATGCGAAGAGATGCCGGTATAGACCCCGACGATGGTTATGTATCGCGTTATTAATATTGCTCATTGTCCTGTTCATAGTTCTAACAAATGTTTATTGTTTAATTATTTATTGTAAAACAATTGTAAAATTCTGAAGGTTATTTCTTAACTTGTAAAAAGCAATAATTGCTATGTTTAAGAAATTCACGCTCAGTATTTTATTGCTTATTTTAGTATGCATTTCCATTGATGCATCGCAAATTACTATACAACCAAGCGACAGGATTTGTGGCAAATGGCGGTCGGATAAAAAGAATTGTATAGTGCAGGTTTTTAAGGATGGCGAGGCTTACAAGGCAAAACTGCTTTGGTTCGACGACTCGGACGAACCCGGCAAACCAATGGAAACCCGTACCGATATTAAAAACCCTGATGTCAACTTACGCTCGCGCAAACTTATTGGCATGAACGTGCTGGAAGATTTAACCTATAAACCTAAAACCAATAGCTGGGAGAATGGGATGATCTATGATGCCCAATCCGGTAAAAAGTGGAACTCATCCGCATCCTTAACACTCGAAGGAACACTCAAGGTAACCGGCTACTGGCATTTTAAATTTATAGGGCGCACCATGGGCTTTCATAGGGTACAGTAAAGTTTTGTTTTTACCTTAATATGGTAGGCAACGGATAGCCAATACAATTAATATTTGGGGCGTTTCCCTCCGGGTCAGGCTTTCCGCTCATACTGCACAGGCCTTAGCCACAGGCCGGTATCCGCTTCAATCCTTAACGCTTAAGCGAGATTTACAAATGCTGCTCAATTACCTGCTGTATTTGGCTGGCTTGTAGCACTCCGCTTTGTCTCCACTTATTTTCGCCATTCTTAAAAAGGATAAGCGTAGGTACACCTTGTATGCGATAAGCTTCGGCTACTGATGGGTTTTTATCAATATCAATTTTAACGATCTTCACCTTTTCGCCCATGTTGTCCTTAACCTGTTTTAAGATAGGAGCCATCATTTTACACGGGCCGCACCACTCGGCCGAAAAATCAACAAGTACTGGTTGAGCAGAATTTATTATTTCTGAAAATGTTGCCATGATAATTATGTTTGTTGTTTAACAACTAATTATAGAATACGTTTTGATAGCTGATTATGACTCCCAAAATTAGTCGGTCAGTTGGCGCAAATCTACCGGCACCACGCGCGATATGCCTTGCTCTACCATGGTTACGCCGTAAACCACATCGGTACTGGCTATGGTTCTTTTATTGTGCGATACAATAATGAACTGCGAACTAGAAGAAAACTTACGAATGATATTGTTGAACTTATCAATATTGGTGTCATCCAACGGAGCATCTACCTCGTCGAAAATACAGAAAGGTGCCGGTTTTAACAGGTAAAGTGAAAATAATATAGCCGTAGCCGTCAGTGTTTTTTCGCCGCCCGAAAGCTGATTGATAGACAGCGGCCGTTTACCCTTAGGTTTTGCAATAATATCAATATCCGATTCCAGCGGGCGGTCGGGATCGTTCAGGATCAGGTCGCAGGAATCTTCTTCATTAAACAGCGAGCGGAATACCTTAATGAAGTTTTCGCGTACCATTGTAAATGCCGACATAAACTTCTCTTTAGCTGTATCGTCAATCTCCTGTATGGTAGAAAGGAGGGAAGCTTTTGCCTCCATCAAATCTTTTTTCTGGCTTTGAATAAAGTCGTACCGCTCATTCATTTCCTTAAATGCCTCTAAAGCCATGGGGTTAATGGCTCCAAAATCGTCCAGTTGTTTTTTTAGCTTTTCGGTACGGTCACGCAGGTCAGCTTCATTCTCTTCGGCTGGTATCTCAGTCTCCATCAAATCCTGTATATCAATGTTAAACTCTACCGAAAGGCGTTCCTTCAACGCGTTCAGTTCTAACTTTAAATTGGTGCGTTTGTCTTTCAGTTCGTTTTCTATCACATCGGCCTGGTCTTTTTGGCGGCGCAGCTGGGTTATCTCATTTTCAGTTTCGTTAATCTGTCCGCGTGAAGTGTAATAATCCTGTTCGGCGGCTTTGGTGGCTTTTTCCAGTTCTTCGCGCTGCGTGTACATTTCCAGCAGTTCATCGTCCGAAAAATCGGTATGCTGCAGCGTTTCCAGCAAAGCGGCCTGTACCTTTTCCATTTCGTTGGTGTTGGTTTGCAGGCGTACCTCTAAGCTGTATTGCTGCGATTCGCGATACTCCAGATCTTTCACCAAACCCGATACTTTATTTTGCTGCTGATGAAAGCGGATGTTTTCCTGGTTAAAGGCGTTGTTTTGTACGGTGGTGTACTCGTTGAGCTCGTTAAAGGCCTCCTGCTTATCTAATAATAAATCGCTTTGTATCTGCTTTTGCGTTTTGAGTTCGGCCACCTGCGGAATAAGTTTTTGTTCTTCTTCCTGTATAGTTCGGATTTTTTGCGCGATATCTTCCTTACGGTTGCGACTGTTGGTAATGAAGGTTTGATACTGCTCCCGGCGGGTGGTCACAGTAACCAGTTCGGTATGCAGGCGGTTGAGTTCCTGCTGCTTTTGCTGGATCTCGGTTACTTTGCCCGATGCTTTCAGCGCCGCTAATTTGCTTTGCAGCGTTTCCTGTTCGGTTTTGTAAGCGCCTATCTGCTGCTCGGTTTGGCGGATTTCTTTAGCCAGGTTTTCCAGGTTTTTTGCCCGGCCAATCCGCTTACCTTCAAACAGCCCAACCGATCCGCCCGCCATGCTAAACACCGATTTACTGAACCTTCCGGTTTTGCCCAGCAACACAATACCTTGCGGAACGGGGGTAGGATTCAGATCGTTTTCGGCGGCATCGTTCACTAAATATACATTGCGCAGCAAATAGTTGCACAAAGGGCGGTAACGCGGCTCAACCTCAATTACTTCCAGCGCTGGCAACCAGTTTGCATTAGGCGAAGTAACAGGCACATTGGGCAAGCCGGCATAGTGGTTCAATATAAAGAACTGCGCACGTCCTCTCGATGAACTTCGAAGCAGGTTGATTGCTTTAATGGCATTGTCGTAATCGTCTACCACAAAGTAATTCATGAGCGGCTCCAGGTAATTTTCAATGGCAATGCGGTATTCCTCCTTGCAAAACAGGATGTCGCTAAACAACATAACGCGCTTGGCCCACTCGGCATGCTTCTTTAAAAACCGGATAGATTCGGGGAAACCTTCCAGGTTATCCACCATGCTTTTGGTTAAATTATACTCGTTTTGTTTGGCATCTAACTGCCGGGTTTGCTGCGCTAATTTATCTTTAAGAGTATTAATGCTGCCTTCTGTTTCTTTAATTTGTTCCTGTAACTGCGCTTCAAACTCTATGGCGGTACGTTGTTCGCCCTCGGCTGTTTGGGTACGATTCTCCAACTCGGCTACCAACTGGTTAAAGTGCGATAACTCCACCTCGCGGCTGGCCGTGTCTTCCATATTGCGCTGGCCTTCCTGTTCCAGGGCCTGTTGTTGTATGCGCAATATCTCCAGGTCTTTTTCGGACTGGTAAATTTGGTTTTGTAGGCGGTTGTTTATGCTGGTTACCTCGTTAAGTTGGGCACGGGCACCGGTTTGTTCCTGCCGAAGTTCTTCAACTGCTTGTTTTAAGTCGGCTACTTTACGGCTAACCGTATCCAGGTTTTCCTCCTCCTGTAGCTTTTCTTCGTTAAGGCGTTTAATGTTATACAAAACGTGGTTCAGCTGGTTGCGGTCACGTTCCAGTTCTTCAGTCAACCGGGCTTCCTTATCCCGTTGAAATTTAAGCTGCTCGTTCTTGATCTTCTTCTCGCTCTCATAAGCGCGAATTTTGCTGATGAATTCGTTAGTAGTCTTTTGTTGTAGCGAAAGGTTCTTTTCCTGCGTTAAATTATCCAGTTTTTGCTTTTGCAGAGCCGCTTCCAGTGTGTCAATTTGTGTGGTAATGCCCAACCGCTGCTCCCGGTGTTTTTGCTCCTGTTCTTCTATACGTACCAAGGCATCGCTAAAGGAGACAATACGAAACGAGGCCAGCATTATGCTGAGTGATTTATACTGATCTTTTAAACGGTAATAACGCTCGGTTTTTTTTGCCTGGTTCTCCAGCGTTTTCAGGTTCTTTTCTATTTCGAAAAGCAAGTCCTGTACGCGTTCCAGATCGGCTTCCGTATCTTTTAATTTATTGAATGTCTGTTTTTTGCGGAGCTTGTATTTGGATATACCCGACGCTTCTTCAAACAAATTACGTCGGCTACCTTCCTTATTGGTAATAATCTCGTCTATCATTTTTAACTCGATGATAGAGTAGGAGTCGGCACCAATACCGGTATCTAAAAAAAGGTCGGTTATGTCTTTAAGGCGGCACTGCACATCGTTTAAGCGGTATTCGCTTTCGCCGGTGCGGTAAAGTTTGCGGGTGAGTGTTACCTGCGAAAATTCGGTAGGCAGTACATTCTTGGTATTATCGAACGTGAGTGATACTTCGGCCAGGTTAGCGGGTTTTCGGCTTTTGGTACCGTTAAAGATGATGTTCTCCATCTTCTCCGACCGCAGGGCACGGGTGCTCTGCTCGCCTAAAACCCAGCGAATAGAATCGACCACGTTAGATTTACCGCAGCCATTAGGGCCCACAATAGCGGTAACCCCCTCGTTAAAATTAATGGTGATCTTATCGCCAAAGCTTTTAAAGCCCTTGACCTCTAACTTTGTTAACTGCATACCCCAACCCCTAAAGGGGCTATCAAAATATTATTATTGTGCTTGCCGTAATAGGTACACATTTATGAACGAAAATAGTAATTGCGAGTCGTAAATCCAACGGATCTAAATGTGTAGCAATATTTTCTTATAAGTTTGTTCGTCTGAAATATTTTTATTGCAACGACCTGGCAGTTGATTCAATATAGTTAACTCAACAGCTTAATTAATATTTGCGAAACCTGACTGGTAATGGAAGATTGAACCGTTCCGGCCTTACGAATGATGATATTTTTATCAGCGGTAAAATGCGTGTAGGACGTATGTAAGATGAAACTGGCAACGCGTCGTTTTTGAAGTCGGTTGATGTGATATAGATAGCCGATGCATCATTGCTTTGCTGACTGGTGATTTGGCAAAGTACAATATCATTGCCCGGCAGATCTGCTAATACCAATGCCGGCCGTTTTTTACTGCCCGACAGATCTGAAAATGGAAAAGGAATAACTACAACATCGCCTTTTACAAATCCTGCCATGCTAAATCATCTTCTGCGGTTAACCAGTCCTTAGCTAAAACTTTTTCACTGGCCACATAGGTTGCCTGGCTTTCAGGAACAGACGTAGCTTCATCTACTGTAAAAGCAATAACTTCCACCTGCTTACCTATAAAATTTTCAGGTAATATTATAGAAATGCTTTGCTTGTCAGGCTTTACCAAAGTCCGTATCATATACCAAATATACAAATCCTGGGTTATGTATCGCTTAAATATAAATTTCCCCCTTTAAGTAAGTAACCGCCTGGCCGCTCATGAGTACACGGTCGCCTTTGTGCTCGCACCATAGCTCACCTTTACGCGTCGATAGCTGGTAGGCGTGCAATTGGGTTTTACCCAACTTTTCGGCCCAGTAAGGTATTAAATTACAATGTGCCGAACCGGTAACCGGGTCTTCGGGAACGCCGCAGGCGGGGGCAAAAAAACGGGATACAAAATCAACATTTTTGCCCGGTGCCGTTACTATAATTCCTATGGCGTTTATTTTAGATAAAGCGTAATGGTTAGGCTGCATATCTACAATGTCCTGCTCATCATCGTACACTAAAAAGTAATCGCGAGAGCGCATAACCGATGTAGGTGTTTTGTAGTTAAGCCCTTCCAGTAGTCCGTCGGGCATTTCGGTTGGGTAGGGCGGGCGTGATGGGAAGTCGAGCGTATAACGGTCCCCGTTTTGAGTGACGATAAGCGTTCCGGCTTTTTCGGTACTGAAATGGATGGCGTCACCAATAAAACCTAATTCGGTAAAAATAATATGTGCCGTTGCCAGCGTAGCATGGCCGCAAAGGTCTATCTCCAGTTCGGGCGTAAACCAGCGGAGGTGAAAGCCTTCATCTGTTTTTACGAAGTTAGCGGTTTCGGCCAGGTTGTTTTCGGCTGCTATATGTTGCATGAGTTCATCGGGCAGCCATTCTGTAAGCGGACAAACAGCCGCAGGATTGCCACCAAATAACTGATTGGTAAATGCATCGGCCTGGTAAATAGGGATGGTCATGAGTATATGAATTAGATATTGCTAAGATAACCGTATGCTACTAATTCGTTAGCATCATTAATTATTTTTGTTGCGCCATTTTGCAGCAACACCAGCTTATCGCTAATCTCTAAAATATTGCGGTACTGATGATCGGTTACAATAAATCCTTTCACTGCGCATCTTTTGCGTATAATAGCCTTAATTTCTTCGACCTGTAAGGGAGATATATGGGTAAATGGCTCATCGAGGAGAATGTAGGTAGCTTTACTGTACAAGATCATTAATGTTTCCAGTTTGCGTAATTCACCGCCCGATAGCTCACCGGGTTTCATCTTTTCAAACCGGCTGTACACATCGTGCGAGGTGAATTCTTCCCAGGCCTGTTCATCTACCAGCATTTGGGCCGACTGCCTGATGCTCAAATGCCCGGGCAGGTAGTTATGCTGAGGCAGGTAAGCTATTTTGTTTTTTAAGTATCCTTTTGAAACGTGCTGACCGTTTATGCTGATGTATTGATGTGCAGGTTGCAGCGTTCCGAAAATAATTTTTAATAAGCTGGATTTTCCGCAGCCATTTCTGCCAAGTAAACCTGTTACCTTCCCTGCGGTGCTGTCTATATAAATGTCCTGTAGCACCTTTCTGCTGTCAAACTCCAGGTAAACACTATCTACCTTCAGCATATGCCATATTGCTTTAAGGTGATTATAAGAAAGCTTAATATCAGGAAGATGAAAAAATCGGGGGTGAGGGTATAAACGTACATTTGCCTAACCGGCCTACCCGCATTACGGTAATAAAAGTACTGCTGCTTGTTAAAGAAATGTTGGTAAAAAATCATGCCGCCGTAGCTTACCATTTTAGCTGCCAATGCCAGGATGAATGCTGCCGTTTTTCCAAATAAAAGGAACGCGCCGAAGCATGTAAAAAACAGGTTGTAATACAAAAAAGGTTTATAAAATTGCCATACTAAAATGCGCAGGTTTTGCATGGAGGATAAAGGTTAAGACATACAAACTCCTTTTATACAGAATTAGTATTGCAGGAAGGAAATAGCATGAGGTAAACGTAGCCAACGGGTTTAGTTATCCATCCACAAAACTGAGTTGCCGGTATTAAATTCGTTTTGCTCCCATTGCTTATTGCCGGGGTCTAATATCCAATTGCCGTCTACAATAAACTTATAGCGGTATTTACCCGGTTTTAAATGCATATTGATGCGCCACTCGTTACCCAGGTGCTGCATGGTATAGCCTCGCTCGTTCCAGTTATTCACATCGCCCGAGAGGCATACTTGCCTGGCGTTATCATATCCTTTAAGTATAAAAGTGTAGTTGGGTTTACATGCTATGAAAGAATTTGTTTCGTCGGTTATTATGGTATGCGGGTTAGCCGGATCAACTATCCATTGGCCATCTACCACAAATTTATACAGGTAATTACCGGCAGGTAATACATAAGGTAATACCCAGCCGTTAGCTGTTTTTTTCAAATAGAGCGCATTGGGTTTCCAGTTGTTAAAGTTACCGGCCAGGCAAACGTTCCGGGCATTGGTATAACCATTCAGCTTAAATGTTAAGTTTTCGCCTAATGCTAAAACCGAGCTTGGCGCTTTTTCACTGTTCGATATATTTTTGTTAGCCGGGTCGGTAATCCAACGGCCATCAACCATAAAACGGTAGAGGTGAGTGCCCTCATGCAGGTAAATTGATTTTTCCCAGCCCTTGCCGTTAAAGGTCATAATTAATTCGTTGGCATTCCATTTGTTAAAATTGCCTGCTACTACCACCCGATGTGCATTGCTATTACCGGCAAGCCTGAATGTATAGTTGTAGCGGTAGTAAATGGAATTGTAATTATCGAAGCCGTCTTCTTCTTTTAAATTATTAGAGACATCGCGCATCCAACGACCGTTTACAATGTATTTGTAAGCATAGGGGCCGGGCTCCAACTTTATATCGGCTACCCAGCCGCTGTCGGTTTTGGTCATGATGCCTTTTTGGGTGGTCCAGCTGTTAAAACTACCCGATAATTGTACCCGCCGGGCGTTGGTATTGCCAGGGAAAAAGAAACGTGTATAGCCCGATGAAAGTTCACGTACGGTGATCTTTGAAAAATTATTTACGCCATACAGCCGTTCGCCCGGGTAGCCTGGTGTGCCAGCAGCCTGGTTTCTGCTGCCAGTAACCAAACGAGCAGCCGGATGTATGGCCGCAACCGTAATTAAACAGCAAAGCACAAAAAGCATCAATATATAATGTTTCAGCTGTTTCATCTCAATGCCTGTAAATGTACATTTCAAATTCTTTTTTCACGAAGTTTATGGTAAATATGCCCCTCGCAAAAAAGTCGTAACCTAATACCGCATCCATACTATTGCCATAAGCACGGCCCAGGTGATCGAGGTTGGTGATCAATACCCGGTTATTTAAAAAGCGGTAATTACCAATAAACAGTTCTTTAAAATTAGCATACACCAACTGATTTTTGCCTGCGCCACCTACACCAATTACGGTTGATGTGTTGATGTTTTTCATTACACTCATTACGTTTTTTGGTGCATCGGCCGATAGCAGGTTACATTCGGCGCCGGTATCAAAAGCAAACCATAAGTTTTTTTGATTGATGCTTCCTTGTAAAAAAATAACATCATTCATGTATTTGAACGGTGTGGTCATTTCCGGGTTATTAAAAATACGCTCGCCAGCGGGTATCTCACCTTTTGAATCCAGCTTATGTATATATAACACATTATGAAAGTGGTCTACCGTTATGGCCAGCTTTCTGAAAATTTGCGTACCCAGCAACCCTAATATCTTGATGTGCTTACTGTTTTCTATGGCCGAAAGATCGGCAACATCGGCGGTCAATCTTTTAAAGCTCAAATCGAGCCCTAACGAAAAGTTTTTAACTTCGGTGCGAAAGGTACCTGCCGAATTACCATTAACGCCGTTAGCTTCCTGGTCGCTGTAATTGGGCATGTTCCTGAAATAGGTGGCGTTTAAAACCAGGTAGGGTGCCCCGGTATCTAACACAAAGTTACCTGCTACCGAATCTACCTGAGCCTCAATAATGATCAAATTTCCAGCTCTTTTTATAGGAATAACCAGTGTATTAAGGCCTTTAGGGAAAATAGGTTCGGGAGGGCTGAGGGCGGTTGGCTTAGTGGTGTGAAAAATCAAACGTGGTTTAGGCGCAGCTTTGGCATTCAGCAGCGCTGTTAACAGTAAGATCAGTAAACCAACTCCGCGCATTTAATAGTGATGTGTTGTGGTTATGACGCTCAAAAGTAGTTATTAGTTACAAGCGAATTAAAAAATAGAAAGTTGGGGGTCATTTCCGTATTCGCCTCATCACCTCGCTGGTTGCCATTTTAGAGTACGCTTAAAGGGTTTACCTAAATGAAACTTTTTGTGGTTTCTTCAAAGTTCTTGCACATTCATCAGTTATACAGAAAATTTCAGTAGCTTTATTGTAGGTAATCATTGGGTTTTGTTAAAATATTTGGCCTTCAGATAATTAAAATATACACTTTTACTCGCTATTTTTCTTAACATATTGATTGAACTCAGGTCTATATCTCATATCTATTCTCAAATGAAACTAAAATTATTGCTTACATTAATTGTTGTTACACTTTTAACCATATCCAAAGCTCAAGATAACAACGGTACTTATACAAACCCCATTTTATTCGCCGATTATTCGGATCCAGATGTAATCCGTGTAAAGGATGATTATTATATGGTTGCATCCAGTTTTACGGCATTTCCGGGTATTCCTATTTTACATTCCAAAGATTTGGTAAACTGGAAGATCATTAATCATGTGTACCAAAAACTTCCTTTCTCCTGGTATAATAAACCAAAGCATGGAAAAGGTTCGTGGGCTCCGTCTATCCGGTATCATAAAGGGATGTTTTATGTGTATGTATGCTCGCCAGATGAAGGTTTGTTTATGGCACGCACTACCAATCCCGCAGAGCCCTGGGAATTTTTTCATGTTGCAGACATTGCGCAATGGGAAGATCCTTGTCCGTTTTGGGATGAAGACGGAAACGCTTATTTAGCTCATTCCAAACTGGCAGGTGGTCCGGTGATAATTCATAAAATGAGTGCAGACGGTACAAAGCTGTTGGATAATGGTGTAATTGTGTATCAAAACAAAGTAGAAAACCCAACATTAGAAGGCTTAAAACTGATGAAACGGAACGGCTACTACTATATTTTTGCTCCCGCTGGTGGTGTGTCAACTGGCTGGCAAACCGTTTTAAGATCAAAAAATATTTACGGCCCTTACGAAAGTAAAAAGGTTTTAGATCAGGGTAATACCGATGTTAACGGGCCTCATCAAGGCGGTTTTGTAGATACCCAAACAGGAGAATGGTGGTTTATCCATTTTCAGGATCGAGGCGCATTCGGCAGGATCGCTCACCTGCAACCAGGCAAGTGGCTGTCAAACAATTGGCCTGTAATTGGTATAGATGACGACGGTAATGGTTGTGGAATTCCGGTAAAAACGTTTAAAAAGCCCAATGTAGGCAAAATATACCCTGTAGCTAAGCCGCAAACTTCTGATGATTTTAACTCTGCCAAACTCGGTTTGCAATGGCAGTGGCAGGCTAATCCCAATCCGGCCTGGTATTCATTGTCGGCAAAGCCTGGTTATATACGTTTATTTGCTGATAATTCACCTACAGAGTTGGGTAATTTATGGTATGCGGGCAATTTGCTTTTGCAAAAGGTTTCTGCACCAGAACAAACTTGTACAACAAAACTGGTTTTTAATCCTTCAGAGGAAAATGAAATGGCCGGACTCACAGTTTTTGGCCAGTATTATACCTTTTTATGCTTGCGCCAGATTAAAAATCAGCTACGTTTATCATTAGTTGAAAGTGGCTATAAAAGCGAAGGCTTTGTACCTAAAGAGCTGTTTGGTGTAGATGTTAAACAAAACCAGGTTTGGTTAAAATGCCATATCTATGCGGATCAAACTTGCTCGTACAGTTATAGTTTAAACGGAAAAGACTTTACAGAAATTCCTCAGCGTTTAAAAATTAAGCAAGGCCGTTGGGTTGGCGCAAAAATGGGAATTGCCTGTGTAAATCCTAATCTGGCTCCGGTAAAAAAGGGGTTTGCTGATTTTGATTTTTTTGAGGTGGAGGATAAGTAGGGGAAAAGATGTACACCAGGGAATTTTTTGTAGAATATTTCCTGGTGTTTAATTATGAACTATACTCTTGATTAATAACAGTATGATGTACCTATATCAAGAGTTTACAAACGCACCAATGAAGGCCTGGAGTATTCTACCTGGCACATATTCTTTAATTCATCATTGACTGTTTCGATCACAGATCTCTTACGAAGCATTATTTTATCATTTGCCTTAATTCCTGTTGATAAGCTACGGCCTGGGCGGCGGTAAGCTGCTCATAATAGGCTGGTTTCATAACCTATATCAACAACAAAGCCTTCCCGATGTGCCGGGAAGGCTTTGTAATAAATATCAGGCGATTAACCTAAGTATGATTTTAAGATCTTGCTACGTGATGTATGACGCAAACGCTGTAAAGCTTTATCTTTAATTTGACGTACACGCTCGCGGGTTAAATTAAATTTTTCACCAATTTCTTCTAACGAAAGAGGGTGATTAGAACCTAAACCAAAGAACAATACAATGATCTCGCGCTCACGCTCGGTTAAGGTTGAAAGTGAGCGTTTAATTTCTTCAGATAAGGACTCGTTGATTAAGATAGAGTCGGTATTTGGCTCCTGGTTTTCCAGTACATCTAAAAGCGTATTTTCTTCACCTTGTACAAACGGTGCATCCATAGATACATGGCGACCCGAGTTGCTTAACGTGTCCGAAATTTTATCAACGGTAGTCTCTAATATATCTGCCAGTTCTTCGGGCGATGGTTCGCGCTCGTATTCCTGTTCTAATTTAGAAAATGCTTTACTGATCTTACTTAAAGAACCTACCTGGTTTAAGGGTAAACGTACAATACGCGATTGCTCGGCAATGGCTTGTAAAATAGATTGGCGGATCCACCAAACGGCGTAAGAAATGAACTTGAAACCTTTAGTTTCGTCAAAACGTTTGGCCGCTTTAATTAAACCTAAGTTACCTTCGTTAATTAAATCGCCCAGGGTAAGGCCTTGATTTTGATATTGTTTAGCAACCGATACCACAAAACGCAAGTTGGTTTTGGTTAAACGTTCTAACGCGGCCTGGTCACCCTCGCGTATTTTTTGGGCTAATATTACTTCTTCTTCGGCAGTTATCAGGTCAACCTTACCAATTTCGTGTAAATACTTATCTAACGATTGCGATTCACGATTGGTAATGGATTGGGTTATTTTGAGTTGTCTCATTTACTTTATTACCTCGATTCTTGATTTAGAATTGAACGTGCAAAGGTATAAAATTGTTGCTAATTTTACAATAGAATTTCACAATCACATAATAATTGTTAAAATTGTATTCTCACGTTCAATGTTGATAATTGTACCACAGCAATCGTACCAAGTAGCTGTATTTGAGTTAAATATCTGTCAATTTAAATACATCTTTTACGCGTATGCCCTTATCGGTCTGCATTAAAGTACAGCATTCGATCATTGCATCATGCTCAAAATACAAAATATATTCCTCATTTAAAGCTTGTTGCAGGTAAGTACGTTTTTCATTCATTGCTTGGAGTGGGAACATATCGTAAGCTGCCACATAGGGTACAGGCAGGTGGCCGGTAGTGGGCACTAAATCGGCCACATAAAACAGCTTACAACCTTTATACTGCAACAATGGCAGCATCATGGCTTTGGTGTGGCCGTTTACAAACTGCACCTGTATGTTAGTAGAAAATTGTATTCCGTCTTTAACTTCTAAAAACTTCAGTTTGCCACTCTCTTTTAACGGCATGAAGTTTTCTTTCAGAAAGGACGCTTTTTCGCGGTCGTTTGGATTAACGGTTGCCCATTGCCAGTGTTGCTCATTGGTCCAGTAGGTGGCATTAGGGAAAGCGGGGAGGAGTTGATTGCCTTCTTTGATGACAGCTCCGCCTACGTGATCTATATGCAAATGGGTCAGAAACACATCGGTAATATCGGCCCGGCTAAAGCCATGCTGGGCAAGTGAACTATCCAGCGTATCATCGCCATACAAGTGGTAGTATGGCAAAACTTTTTCACTTAGTTTATTGCCGATGCCCGTATCTATCAAGATGAGCCGGTCATCATCCTGTACCAGCAAACACCGCATAGCCAGCGTACAAAGGTTTTGTTCATTGGCCGGGTTGGTTTTGCTCCAGATGGTTTTGGGCACCACGCCAAACATAGCACCACCGTCGAGTTTAAATAAGCCGGTGTTGATGGTAAATAGATTAGCCCCCCGGCCCCCTAAAGGGGGAGCAGAAGTTTGATTATTTGCAGTCATACCATAAATATAAAAGCCCTTCTGATTATTAAATCCGAAGGGCTGTGAATCTTAATTATCTTTAAGTTTTAAAAAACTCCCCCTTTAGGGGGGCTGGGGGGCTACAAATGTATCACCTCGCCGTATGCATCAGCAGCGGCTTCCATCACAGCTTCGCTCATGGTGGGGTGCGGGTGGATAGATTTAATGATCTCATGACCGGTAGCTTCCAACTTACGGGCAGTTACCACTTCGGCAATCAGTTCGGTTACATTATAACCTACCATGTGAGCACCTAAAAACTCGCCATACTTGGCATCAAAAATTACCTTTACAAAACCGTCTTTTGCACCGGCAGCACTAGCCTTGCCCGATGCCGAGAATGGGAAACGGCCTACCTTAACTTCGTAGCCTGCTTCTTTAGCTGCTTTTTCGGTATAACCTACCGAAGCAACTTCTGGTGAGCAATAAGTACAGCCCGGTATATTGTTATAATTAATAGGCTCAACATGTAAACCGGCAATTTTTTCAACGCAAAGGATACCTTCGGCAGAAGCTACGTGAGCCAGGGCTTGTCCTTTAACTATATCACCAATAGCGTAAATGCCATCAACGTTGGTTTTATAATACTCATCAACCAGTACTTTACCTTTATCAAACTTAACACCGGCTTCTTCCAGGCCAATACCTTCCAGGTTGGTGGTAACACCTACGGCCGAAAGCACGATCTCGGCTTCCAGAACTTCTACGCCTTTAGCAGTTTTAACGCTTACTTTACATAAGTCGCCGCTGCTATCAACCGATTCTACGGTAGAACTGGTCATGATATTGATACCTTGTTTCTTTAAAATACGGCCTAATTGCTTCGATACTTCTTCATCTTCCAAGGGCACAATATTATCTAAGAACTCTACCACGGTTACCTTAGTACCCATGGCATTATAAAAGTAAGCAAACTCAATGCCTATAGCGCCCGAGCCTACAACTACTATTGATTTAGGTTGTTTAGGCAATACCATGGCCTGGCGGTAGCCAATAACCTTTTTACCATCCTGTGGTAAGTTTGGCAACTCGCGTGAGCGGCCACCTGTAGCTAAAATAATATGTTTGGCGGTATGCTCAGTTACGGCATCATCGGCAGTTTTCACTTCAACCGCTCCTTTACCTTTCAGCTTGCCATAACCCATAATCACATCAATCTTGTTTTTTTTCATTAAAAACTGAACGCCTTTGCTCATGCCATCGGCTACGCCGCGGCTGCGCTTAATAACGGCTTCAAAATCGGGCTCACCTTTTATTTCTACGTTAATACCGTAATCGGCGGCGTGGTTAATATATTCAAACACCTGGGCACTCTTTAACAATGCCTTAGTAGGAATACAACCCCAGTTAAGGCAAATGCCACCCAGCGATTCTTTTTCAATGATGGCTGTTTTTAAACCCAGCTGTGAAGCGCGTATAGCAGCTACATAACCACCAGGACCAGATCCTATAACAATTACATCGTAGTTCATTATATTTTTTTTATCAGTTCAGCGTCAAAGCTAAATAAAAAGGATGATACAATAAAGCATGTTAAATGCCTGAAATAGCCCCTGATGACGAATATGATATGCAGGTGAATATTTTAATGAATAAAGCTTAAAAATTTGGGCAAATATTTGGACAAAACGCGATTTTTATTGCACATTATTTAATAAAAGTGCGTAAGAGGTAGGTGTTTATTAAGCATACCAACAAATTATTTACAATATGTGAAAATTTTATAACATTTATTAACACTAACTTAACATTGAAACTGAAGCCATTATATATATTTGCAGGGAATTTTAAAACTTAAAACGTTCATTAAACAAAAACAAAAAGCATGAAGAAAAATTTACTTCTCGCGTTACTTTTCTTGTTTACTACGGCGGTAACCTTTGCACAGGTAACCACCAGTAGTTTAACAGGTACCGTTAAAGATTCAAAAGAAAATTTAATAGGTGCAACGGTTAAGGCAACATTCGTTCCTAGCGGAACAGTGTACGCAACCTCAACCCGGGCCGACGGGCGTTATACCATCCAGAACATGCGTCCTGGTGGTCCTTACTTAATTGAAATTACTTATTTAGGTTACGAGGCTCAAAAAGCTACTGATGTGTACCTTAAATTAGGTGAGCCGTTTGTTATAAATGCAACTTTATTGCAAAGTGGTACAGCGCTTAACGCGGTTACAGTTACCGGTAACACCCGTTCTGTATTAAACTCAGATCGTTCGGGTTCGGTTACCAACTTAAGCACCCGCGACATTAACACTTTGCCAACTATTAACCGTACTATCAACGATATTACGCGTTTAACACCACAATCCAACGGTTCGTCTATTGGCGGTGGTAACTTCCGTCAAAACAATATCACTATTGATGGTGGTAACTTTAACAACGCTTTTGGTATTGGTACCAACCTGCCAGGTAACGGTAACCCTATACCTTTAGATGCTTTAGATGAGATATCGGTAAGCGTTAACCCGGTAGACGTTAGACAGAATAACGTTATTGGCGCGGCCATAAACGCCAATACCCGTTCAGGTACTAACGAGTTCTCAGGTTCGGCCTATACTTATTACAGGGATGAAAATTACCTGGGTACCAAAGTTAGAAATTATGCAGAACTGGTTCCTGCTGCACAAAAGTCTAATACTTATGGTTTCCGTTTAGGCGGACCAATCATTAAGAATAAATTATTCTTTTTTGCTAATGTGGAGTCAGAGAAGCAACAGAGAGCAGGTTCTACCGTATTTGCTTCAACTCCGGAAAATCCTTTTCCTTCGTCTCCAAACGTTAGAAGACCCAGCCGAGCCGAACTGGATGACATCAGCAATTACTTGCGTACTACTTACGGTTATGAGACCGGTGCTTATGATGGTTACAACTTTGATAGCGAGCGTTTAAACATTGTTGGTCGTTTAGATTGGAATATTAACGATAAAAATAGGTTCAATGTACGTTACAGTCAGTTAGAAAGTAAAACGCCTTCTTTTGTAAGTACATCTACAAGCCCGTTGGTTGCCCCGGTGTATCCTGTTACTGGTAACCGTGGAGATAATAACGCCCTGGCATTTCAAAACTCGAACTACTTTACAGATTATAATTTTTATTCCCTATCTGCCGAGTTAAACTCATCGTTGTTTGCCAGTAAATTTGCAAATACCTTAAGGTTTACCTACAACAAACAAAATGAGCCAAGAAGTTCAGAAAGTGCTATTTTTCCGTTTGTTGATATACTAAGAGACGGTCGTCCGTTTACTTCATTTGGTTACGAGCCGTTTACTTTTGGTAACCTGCGCGATGTGAAAAGCACATCGGTGGTTGATTATGTACAATGGACCGAAGGCCGCCACAACTTATTAGCTGGTGCACAGGCCGAGTTTACTTCGGTAATCAATGGTTTCCAACGTTTTGGTACTAGTTATTACATATTTAATAGCTTTGACGATTTTAAAAATGGTGCGCAACCGCTATCATATTCAAAAACATATTCTTTAAACCCTGATTTTTCTCAAGCTTTCCCTACCTTTAAAAATGCGCAATATTCCATATACGCGCAGGATGATTATAACGTAACCGATAAGTTACGTTTAACCTTTGGCGGAAGGTTAAACTATTATACCTATAAGCAAGACCTGCTAACCCATCCCCTAATTGCAGCCCTGCAATTTAAGAATGGGGAGACCATTAATACCGGTGCGCTTCCTAAAAAGGCGTTGTTGTTTTCTCCACGTTTTGGTTTTAACTATGATGTTAAAGGAGACAGGACCTTCCAGATACGCGGTAGTGCCAGTATAGTATCGGGTGGTATACCAAACGTTTGGATCATTAGCCAGGTTGGTGACGCTGGTTTGGTTCAGTTTACACAGATTGAGCAAAATATAAGTGCCACGCTTCCAACTACCAGCCCGCTTTCACGTGTGTTCAATCCAGATCCCAACTTCTATTTGCCAGCTACACCACCTGCAGCTGGTACATCTATACCAAGTGCCATATCTATTATATCTCCTGACATTAAGGCACCGCAAACATTCAAAGCCAACTTAGCTGCTGACTTTAGATTGCCTTATGGTTTCACCGGTACATTAGAGGGCTTATATAACCGCGATTTCAGGACCGTATTGTTCAGAAACCCTAACTTGGTTGACCCAACACCTTTAAATGTTTCAGGGTATCCAGACAACAGGTTATTCTATCCAAATGCTACAGCAGATAAATTTATTAATAGATTAGATGCATCAGGTAAAGCTTACACTAGTGCATCAACAGGTACACAGCAACCATTTAATACCTATGTGCTTGATAACGCTTCAAAAGGTTATTACTGGTCAATTTTAGGTAAGTTAGAAAAACAACTCAGCAAAGGATTGTCGGCCTCAATAGCCTATATCAGAAGCGAGGCAAAAACTTTGTTTGATGGTAACGGCGATCAGCCTTCAGGTTCATGGCAAGGTACTACTTCTGTAAATGGAAGTAATAATCCTGAAATGGGCTACTCAAGTTTTGTATTGCCGAACCGCGTTGTAGGTAACATTACTTACCGCAAAGAATACCTTAAAAAATTAGGTACTACCATTTCCCTTTTCTATGAAGGTCAAAACAATGGTCGTATTTCTTACACTTATTCTACCGACTTTAACCGTGATGGTGCCCAGGCAGATTTAATTTACGTACCAAAAGACCCGAGCGAAATTACTTTTGTTCCGTTTACCACAACGGTTAACGGTGTAACTACAACTTATAGTGCTCAGCAACAGAGTGATTTATTCTTTCGCTTTATAGAGCAGGATTCTTACCTGTTATCACGTAAAGGGAAATATGCTGAACGTGCCGGTGGTGTAGCTCCATGGGTTAACTTATTCGATATTAAAATTTTGCAGGATGTATTTACCAACATTGGCAAAAAACGTAATACCTTGCAATTTGAATTAACTGTACAAAATTTTGGTAACCTTTTAAATAAAAACTGGGGTATTCAAAGATCAGTTGTTCAGTCGAGTATTTTAGCGCCGGTTAACGCTACTTCCTTAGTACCGGGTTCGGCTACAAGACCAACTTTCAATTTAAGATTTGACGGTTTAACACCAACCAATACCACGTTTTTCCGCGACAACGTTAGTTTTAACTCTACTTACAGCATGCAGATTGGTTTAAGATACCTTTTTAACTAATAGCAAAAAACTGGTAATTTGCAGGATTCAAAGTTGTTTTAAAAAGCTTATCACCACTAAAAATAAATTTATGACAATTCATATAAATAGAACAAAATCCTTGGTAATGGGTGCATTACTATTAATTACAGGCACATTTAGTGCTTGTAAGGATGATTTTTCGCCCTTAAACCCGGCTGTTAGCAAGCCAGGTATAGCCTTTGTGGCATTAACCAATTCAACAGCAGTTGTTGGTACTGCCAATAATGCAGCCACTACAATACAAAGTCAGCTAATTAGATATAGTGCCAGCAATGTAAGCGCAGCGTCCAGTGCGGCCATTACCATAAATGGTTTGCAAGTTGGCGAAAGTATTGTAGCTATTGATTACCGCCCGGCAACCGGCCAGTTATATGGCTTAGGTAACACCAGCCGTTTGTACCAGATACCTATACCGGCATCTGTTACGGCTACAAGCACCACTGCAAGACTTGTAGGCGGTCAATTTTCTACGTTGTTAAGCGGTACAGTTGCGGGATTTGATTTTAACCCAACGGTAGACCGTATTCGTATAGTAACTACAACTGGTCAAAACTTAAGGGTGAACCCAGAAGATGCAACAGTTGCTGCAGTAGACGGTAATTTGAGTGGTGGTACCCCGGCAGGTGTGGTTTCTGGAGCCGCATACACCAATAATATATCAGGTGCAACATCTACAGTTTTGTACGATCTGGATTTGGTTAACCGTAAACTTTACCGCCAAGAGCCACCTAATAACGGTACTTTGGTTGAAGTTGGTGTAACTGGTATTCCAGCAGTAGCGGCTACTGTAAACGGTGGTTTTGATATTGACCCAAGCGGTGTTGCGCTTGCGGTAGCAGGTACAACATTATACCAAATTAATGTGGAGACCGGTGCCGCTACCGAATTAGGCCTTATTGCCATACCCAACAGTACAACAGGTAACAATGGTATTATTGGTACATCTATAATAGGTATTGCCATACCAACAGCACCAGTTGCTTACGCTGTTGATGAAGCCAACGCCTTATACTATTTTAACACTTCAAGCCCATCTACAGCGGTAACCAAACCAATAACCGGTTTACAGGCAGGTGAAAATGTATTAGGTATAGATTTCCGTCCATTTAATGGTCAGTTGTATGCCTTAGGCAGTACAAGCCGTTTATACACTATTAACCTGGGTACAGGTGCGGCAACAGCTGTAGGAACAGTGCCGTTTACTACAGCCTTGGCTGGTACATCATTTGGGTTTGATTTTAATCCGAGTGCAGATCGTATAAGGATTGTGAGCAACACAGGTCAAAATTTAGTTGCAGATCCTAACTTAGGAACTGTGACTGCAAGCCCTAATGTTACTTTTTCAACAGGTACAGGTACACCTGCCGTGTCTGCATCGGCTTATTCTAACAATTTTGCAGGTACTACTAATACTGTATTATTTAGTATTGATGCTGCTACTGATAGGGTTTACCGCCAGGATGCAGCTACAGGCATACTTACCTCTGTAGGTGCCTTGGGTGTTGATGTTGATGCCGTTAACGGTTTTGATATTGGTATAGCTGGTACTACTACTAATCCAACCGCCCCTGCTGTTCCAGTAGCTACAGGTAATGGTATAGCATTGTTTACGGTAGGCACCACAACCCGCTTATACAACGTAAGTATTATATCAGGTGTCGCTACTCCGGGCTTAGAGTTCCCTAAAAAGGTTCGTGGTTTTGCTATAGGCTCAGGTTTCTAAACTTAATTAAAAAGCCTCATAAAAAAATGCCCTGCTCAATTTTGAGCAGGGCATTTTGCTTTTATATAAAAATGCTAAAAGATCTATATGTTAATTATACACAAACTTCCCAAACTCAGATCTTACCGTTACCTGCTTTTGTTCGGCGCTTTCCACGCGGCCTATAATCTGCGCCTTAATGCCGAAGCTTTGCGAGATGCTGATGAGGTCTTGCGCTATGCTTTCGGGCACGTATAGTTCCATACGGTGGCCCATGTTAAATACTTTGTACATTTCCTGCCAGCTGGTGCCCGATTCCTGTTGGATCAATTTAAACAGGGGAGGCACCTGGAACAGGTTGTCTTTAATCACATGCACGTCATCTACAAAGTGCAGCACCTTGGTTTGTGCGCCGCCGCTGCAATGTACCATGCCATCAATCTGGCCGCGATATTGATCGAGCATGGTTTTAATAACCGGTGCATAAGTGCGGGTGGGCGATAGTACCAGTTTACCTGCGGTTATGGTTTGGCCGTTACCAATATCAACAAGGTCGGTGAGGTTTTTACTGCCCGAAAATACCAGGCTTTCGGGTACGGCCTGGTCAAAGCTTTCGGGGTATTGTTGAGCAATGGTTTTGTTAAATACATCGTGGCGGGCGGAGGTTAATCCGTTAGAGCCCATACCGCCGTTGTATTCCTTTTCGTAAGTGGCTTGTCCGTAAGAGGCTAAACCCACGATGACATTGCCGGCTTGTATGCGGTGGTTCGATATCACATCCTCACGCTTCAAACGGCACGTAACGGTCGAATCTACAATAATGGTACGTACCAGGTCGCCCACATCGGCAGTTTCTCCACCGGTAGAATATATGCCTATGCCGTAGCCACGGAGCTCTTCTAAAATTTCTTCGGTGCCGTTAATAATGGCGGCAATCACTTCGCCGGGTATGAGGTTCTTATTACGGCCAATGGTAGATGATAGCAGGATATTATCGGTTGCGCCCACGCAAAGCAGGTCGTCCAGGTTCATGATAATCGCATCTTGTGCTATGCCGCGCCAAACCGAAATATCGCCGGTTTGCTTCCAGTACACATAAGCCAGTGACGACTTTGTACCCGCTCCATCGGCATGCATAATATTGCAATACAGGGGGTCGTTACTTAAAATATCGGGTATAATTTTGCAGAATGCTTTGGGGTACAGGCCTTTGTCAATATTTTTGATAGCCTTGTGTACATCATCTTTAGAGGCCGATACCCCCCGCTGATCATATCTTTGCTCAGAAATCATGGTCAAATATACGGCTTACGGCAGTAAAAATCGTTACTTTGCTTTACATCAGCTCTACACTATGTTTAAAGTACTGTTAGTTCATATTAACCATTGGCGTTCCCGGCAAACCTCGCAACGTAATTTTTTGATTTATTGCAGCGTACTGGTAGGCTTTATAGGCGGACTTGCCGCCGTTGCCCTCAAGTACATGGTGCAGCTGATGGAAGAATTAAGCCGGAACATTGCTTTACGGGTTCCTTACCATTACAGCTTTTTACTTTTACCTGCAATAGGGATATTACTAACGGTAGTTTATCAGCACCTGGTGAACCGCGACAGTATGCAAAAGGGCATAGGTAATGTATTATTGAATATCAAGAAAAACAAAGGTAATATTCCCCACGATAATGCTTATGCACACCTAATTAGCAGTTCGTTAACGGTAGGATTTGGTGGTTCGTCGGGGTTAGAAGCACCTATTGTAGTTACCGGTGCCGCTATTGGTTCCAATACAGCAAAGTTTTTCAAATTAAGCAATTACGAAAAAACGGTGTTATTAGCCGCCGGTTCGGCAGCCGGGATTGCAGCAGTGTTTAACAGCCCCATAGCAGGCGTGCTGTTCGCGCTGGAAATACTGATAGGGGAGATCACCATACCTACATTTATACCGCTATTAATAGCATCGGCTACGGGTGTGGTAGTGGGCAAGTTGCTGCACTCTGGTCAGCTGTTTCACCTGGTAACGGAGGGCTGGCTGGTGGAGGCTTTGCCTTTTTATATGGTGCTGGGCGTATTGAGCGGCTTGGTGGCCGTTTACATTAATAAAGTTGGCCACGGACTCGAAAAAGGCATCCTAATGAAGCAAAACCGGTACGTACGTGCTGCGGCAGGAGGACTAATGTTGGGTGTGCTTATCCTGTTATTTCCGCCATTGTTGGGCGAAGGTTATCATTACCTGCAAGCTATATTAAATGGTAATATCGATGTTTTAAAAGAGGAATCGCTGTTTGCCGATTGGCTCTCCGAGCCTTGGGTAATGCTGCTGTTTATTGCTGCTTTAGTGTTAATAAAAATTATAGCGGCAGGTATAACCTTAGGTTCTGGCGGTAATGGCGGAACCTTTGCACCTACTATGTTCACTGGTGCATTTTTAGGCTTGCTGCTGGCTTATGGTATCAACCAAACGGGGCTCATCCACCTGAACACCAGTAATTTTATTGCCGTGGGCATGGCCGGTGCATTAAGTGGCGTATTACACGCGCCGCTAACTGCTATATTCCTAATAGCTGAAATTACGGGTGGGTATGTGCTTTTTATTCCATTGATGATCGTATCGGCCATATCGTATATCATTGCGCGGTTATTTAACCCGCATAATGCGTACTGGCATGCCCTTATTCATGAAAAAGATATACACCCCGATCAGGATTTTAGTATGCTGAATAACATACAGTTAGATAGCGTGATTAACAAGCAATACACCGCTTTGAACCGCGATATGCCATTGGCCGAGTTCTACAATATCCTGTCGGAGAGTAATGCTAATATATTTGCGGTGCTTGGTGCTAATCAGCAATTGGAGGGTGTTATTTGGATGGATGAGATCCGTAAACAAATGTTTAAGGCCGCCCAACCCAATACCACAGTAGGCGATATTATGGCCACTCCGCCGGCTATCATTAGCTATAATCAGCCTGTAAACAGTGTGATGAACGTATTTGATAACCTGGACGTATGGCAACTACCCGTAGTGAAAGACGGCCGGTTTGTGGGTTTCATTTCCAAATCGGGGTTGTTGAGCCAATACCGGCAGGTGTTTATACAGCAACACAAAAACGCCGATTTATTTGCCAGGCCGGTTCAAAATCCTATCAAATAATTGCAAAAATTTACCTATAATTAGCTATTTTTTCATTTTTTTAGATGTTTCATGATGCGTTTTGCAGCAGTTGAAACGCTGGAAGTATTAACCGGGTTGATGCGAATAATGCCTTAAAATATGAAAGCCTATTGCAACTGAGCAACAGGCTTTCGTGTGAAAGTAGAAATTCAAAATTATTTCAATGATACTGATACCGAAGCACGGGTTTCGTCATAAAACAGGTTCAACGCTTTTGGCTTAGCACCCGCTGGCAAACGGAAGGTAATTACATCGTCCGACTGTTTGGTTGCTTCCGGGTCGGCAGAAACCGAACTGCCGTTGTAGCGTGATATGGAGGTATTGTTATCTAACACTAAACGGAAATCAGATGGAGATACATTGATACTGTTGCCACCGATCTTATTTTTATTGGTAAGGCTCATTTTAAAGCTCAGTTCAGTACCTTCAGCTTTACCATCAGGGTCGGTCAGTTCGGTTGCTTTGCCGTTTATGAGTTTAATGCTGGCTTCTTTATTTTTACCCAATGAGGCTGTATCCGGTCCAAATGTTACGGTGTACGTTTTTGGCTCATTAGCTGGTGATGCAGGGGTTTCCATAGGTACGGTGGTCGACGACGTAGAAGAGGAAGAATCTACGGTAACGGTTGAATCGCCCGTGCTTTGTCCTTTGTCTTTAGAATTGCAGCTAAACAACAGCATAGATGCCGTAAATACACTTAACAAAATTGCTTTTTTCATGATAATGATTTTCATGCAAACGGGCAGAGAGGGTCAATGTTTGGGTTGGACGGTAAAAAGTGAAGAATAAATGTATAGTTATCAGTTGTTTAATTAAAAAGAAATTTTAATGTTAACTTTTGTTAATTACTGTATTATTAAGAAACAATAGTAAACTAACCCTAACGTGAAAGCACCATAATGAAGAGTTAATGGTGCGCTAATAATACCGGCCATAAGCTGTAAAGTTAGACACTGACTACATAAAAATCTGAAGTCAGAGACATTCGGACAGTGCGTTTGGAGTAAGACTACGGATATAACGCGGATAAAGCAAAATAGAATTAGGGATTAACACTCATAAAATCTATGAAATATTTATTTTTATAAATGTTTTTTGTTAATAAACTACTTTCAATAATCCCATCAACATCCTCATTTGTTTTTTTAGCAATTATATAATAAAGACCATTTTTGATCTGTTTTTTTAAATAAGTAGCGCTCCAATCTTCTGTTGCTGACAAAGTAGCATAATAGAATTGTTCATTTTTATCTGTTAAAAATGATAATATTAATATATGTTCCCACCGCAACAAACTTGTAATTTGAATAAAATCATCTACTGATTGATTAGCAACTTTAAAAATTTTAAGCAGATGAAACTTAGAAAAAGGAGGTCCATATTTAAAATCAAAATATTCTGCAAGCCTATTTAATATATCAATTTTTTCAACTTCTTTAAGCTGAGCTTTATTCATTTCTTCTTTAATTTGAGTTCCTATTTCACGAAAAGAGAGATTAACGAAACTATTAAGCCATAAATTCTGAAATTTTTGGAAATCGATAACATGATTTATAGTAATATTGATTAAATCGTGCTCGACAATTGATAAATTATATGAGTTAGGCTTCCGGTTTTTATGGCGCGAATTCGGTTCTAATATTTGGCGAAAATTTTTGCCTAATATATTTGATAAATACGCTTCAACAATTGAGTTTTTTTTACTTGGTATAATCTTAATATCAAAAAACGGCGAGTCTGGAAATTTAAGTTTCAACGGCTGTGAATGTTCGTAAAGCTTTATTGCAATTTTATCTTTTAGCGCAATTGGAGTCAATTGCTCAAGCAATACAACTCTTGTGTAAAAAATCCATTTTTCAGGCGTATTCAGCACAAGCAGTTCGGTAATATACTCCCACCCTATAACAGAAGAAATTTGAGATGCAGTAGTTTGTGGGCATTTGATAGCAAATTCTTGCATTATTATAATGTTTTCCGTACTGAAAAAAGGACCAAACCAATTTGTCAAATGGGAAGAAATATTGTTAATTAGTCTGTCGGTTTCCAAATTGCCTTCTTTTAACAGAACATTATTAAATACTTTTCCTACTTTCCAAAATAGTTCTACCATACTACTGTTTGTTATTTTCATCATGTTTCTTTGCCTCGTCATGATAAACAATTCCAGGCTGTCAATTAGTTTATTGAATAACATGTTATTTGTACTTTCATTTATCATGATGGTATTTCAAATAAGAACATATTTTAGTAAGAAACGTCGGCAAAAAAGTTAGCATTTATAGTTCTGGTACGGGTGTAACCAGATGGATTATAGGTGTACCTTGCTGATACAGTGGCCTGCCAAGAACATTTTATCATATGTGCCCCGTGTGGTTCCCAAGTCTTGGTTAATGTACTTATTAGCGCATTCCTGGTTACATATTCTAAATTAGGACCTATATAAGTCTCATTAACAGGATAACAAAGTGCATCACTCATATAAACCCATTTAATTTCTCCTGTTTGAGCACCTGATGCAATTGTTACCGGATATTTATAGTCTAATGGAGTAAAGTGTACACCTACAGCAATACCGGTTGCTGGGCTATTAATAGAAAGATCGTCATCTACATAATCACTTGTGCTACTAGTAAGCATGATGTCTGTTGTTACAATTTCCTCCTCTACGGGATCACACTCGTCTCTAACTTTAAATACTTTTTTACCACTTTGTACCGATGATACTCCCACTTGCGGACAGCCTGGATTGGTAGGCCCAGCTGGGCCGCCGCCTGTGTCGCCGCCAACACCGCCGCTGTCACCGCCACCACCTCCCACTTCTATGTAAGTGCACTCTGTTTCTGTGTACACATAAGTAGGTTCGGTGCAATTGTATGATTGATGCGGATTGTCGGCAGTGCCCACCCAGTTGCACCAACTGTAATACACATCAAATATTTCGCAAACTTCTATGAGGTTAGGCTTTTTAGTGTTAGTAACAGCCGCACTTCCCGCATCCTTTACCGATAGGGTTACCTTTTTGACTGGTTTGCCACCTGTAAAGCGATAGCCGTTAATAAACTTTTTATCTAAGCCAAAGTACATCACCAGGCCGTTAAATTTAGCCGGCATGTACCCATAACCTACTTTATCTATTACCGATACTGAACCTGCCTGGCTAAGGTCTTCAATTATTTTCATAAAAAAGTTCAGGCGGCTGCCATCATTAAATTCCAGAAATACAACGCTGGTGCGGTTGCGGTATTTACTTAGGTCTCCTGCTGTGCTTTTACGTAATGAGAGTGCTGCTGTATCATTCTTCACATCAAACTGTATAATTTTACTCGCTTGGCGGGCTACCAGTTCAAAATTATCCCAGTCTACCTCGGTACCATAAATATAACGGTTAGCATCACCGGCCAAATCACGGGTTTGGTACCCTGATGGTTTTACGGCCTGGTTATAAAGATTTTTTAGTACAGCTACGTCAACCTCTTTTGTCATTTCTATAACTTCTGCTTTGGCATCTATTGACTGATCGGTGAAACCCTTTTTACAACTGTAAATAATGGTTGATAATAAAAGGAAGCCGCAAAAGGCAAGATAATGGCATAGCTTAGGGTAAGGTTGTTTCATGTTGTGATAAGAGTTTGTTTTATTGCTTGTAAGTTAAGTAACAAATGTGAATTTGCAAGAAAAAACTTTATTATGAGGATCTGTTACCCGCTCCCGCGAGTTTAGCGTAGTTAACTCGTGGGAGCCGCATGCTGAAGTTTATAACTTTCGTAATCATCATCACATGTTAAAAACTTGCGGTAGCTACAAAACACCATCCTCATAAAAAAGCCCCCGCTTTCGCGGAGGCTTCGTATGCTTATTTAATAAAGAGCAGCTCCCTGAACTTAGGCAGCGGCCATAATTGGTCGTCTACCAGTTGCTCCAGTTTATCTACATGGTAGCGGATAGGGTCGAAAAAGGTTTTTACCTTTTCGTCGTAGGCAATGGCTTTGTCGCGGGCATCTTCAATTTTATTAGCTGTGCGGCGCTCTTCTACCATTTGCTCGGTATGGGTGCGGATGAAATTAATATGCTCCGATAGCTTTTTAATAATGCCTAACTGCGCTTCGTAAGTATCTTCGTCCAGCCCAATATCTTTTAAACCTTTAACGTTTGCTACCAGTTTGCTTTGGTAGTTAATGGCGGTAGGTATAATGACGCTGTTCACCAGTTCGCCCATTACGCGGGCTTCAATTTGCAGTTTTTTGTAGAAATCATCCAGTAAAATTTCGTGACGGGCGTGGGCTTCCCGCTTGGTGAATACACCGGTGCTTTCAAATACGGCTTCCGCTTTTTCGGTCACC
The DNA here is from genome assembly GCF_042679325.1 of Mucilaginibacter terrae. Classification (GTDB taxonomy): domain Bacteria; phylum Bacteroidota; class Bacteroidia; order Sphingobacteriales; family Sphingobacteriaceae; genus Mucilaginibacter; species Mucilaginibacter terrae. Next base: position 3,695 of record NZ_JBHTMJ010000006.1, on the reverse strand, counting down.
AGGGCATCCAGCGCTTTAGGGGTAGTTTTAATGTTCGAGAGGTTACGCTCTTCGGCCATTTTCTCCCATTCATCACTGTAACCATTACCCTCAAAACGGATGGCTTTTGATTCTTTGATGTACTTTTTGATGATGGTAAGCAAGGCTACGTCCTTCTTTTCGCCTTTTTTAATCAGCTTATCCACATCCACCTTAAACTTCCTAAGCTGGTCGGCCACTATCAAATTCAAAATAGTCATGGGATTAGCCGAGTTGGCCGATGAGCCTACCGCGCGCAGCTCAAACTTGTTACCGGTAAAGGCAAACGGCGAGGTACGGTTACGGTCGGTATTATCTTGCAGTATTTGCGGTATTTTAGGAATGCCCTGCCATAGCATGGCCTCTTCCTTGGCTTTTTTGCTGATGCGCGACGTTTCGATCTCGTCTAACACATCGCTCAGCTGACTGCCCAAAAATATGGAAATAATGGCCGGCGGCGCTTCGTTGGCACCCAAACGATGATCGTTATTTACGGTGGCTATGGAAGCGCGCAGCATATCAGCATGTTCATAAACAGCCCTGATGGTGTTTACAAAAAACGTGAGGAACATCAAATTGCTCTTAGGCGTTTTACCGGGCGATAACAGGTTTTTACCTGTATTGGTAATCATGCTCCAGTTATTGTGCTTGCCCGATCCGTTCACACCGGTGTAAGGTTTTTCGTGAAGCAGCACCTTAAAGTTATGGCGTTTGCCCACGCGGTCCATTACATCGGTTAATAACTGGTTATGGTCGATAGCCAGGTTAATTTCCTCGTAAATAGGAGCGCACTCAAACTGCGATGGGGCCACCTCGTTGTGGCGGGTTTTTAAGGGGATGCCCAATTGCAGCGCCTCGGTTTCAAAATCCTGCATAAAGGCATACACGCGGCTGGGTATCGATCCAAAGTAATGATCTTCCAACTGCTGGTTTTTGGCCGACATGTGGCCAAACAGTGTGCGGCCGGTCAGGTACATATCAGGGCGGGCGTTAAATAAGGCCACGTCAACCAAAAAGTATTCCTGCTCTATGCCTAATGATGCATTTACCTTTTCTATACTTTTATCAAAATACTGACAAACATCCACTGCAGCATTATCTAAGGCATGCAGCGCTTTTAGCAAAGGCACCTTATAATCTAACGCCTCGCCTGTGTACGATACAAACACGGTAGGGATACAAAGTGTGCGGCCCATAATAAAGGCAGGAGAGGAGGGATCCCAGGCGGTATAGCCGCGGGCCTCAAAGGTATTACGGATGCCGCCGTTTGGAAAGCTCGATGCATCGGGCTCCTGCTGGGCAAGGGCATCGCCGCTAAAGTTTTCCATAGCGCCGCCATCGGCTGTGGGTTCAAAAAAGGCATCGTGCTTTTCGGCAGTGGTGCCGGTGAGCGGCTGAAACCAGTGAGTATAATGTGTTGCAGCTTTGCTAATGGCCCAGGCCTTCATAGCCGATGCTACCTGGTCGGCCATATCACGCTGAATAGGCTCGCCGTTTTCTATAGAATTAATGACACTTTGAAAGGCTTCTTTAGATAAGTAGTCTTTCATTTTCTTTTTATCGAAAACATTAGCACCAAAATAATCCGAAATTTTATCAGAAGGAGTCTTTATCTCCGGTATTGTGCGGGTTAAAACAGTTTGTAGAGCTTGAAAACGAATATTAGACATGTATTTTTAGGTATTTAAGGCTTGCGGCATCAAATATATGGCTATACCTTATATATATATGGTATAAACATGTAAAATTTAAATGAAATTTTTTAAATATCGCCTTTACAAACAGGTAAGCTAAAAAGTTTTTTAATGAAAAGCAGCCGGAAAATATAATTTGGGGTAATTGTTAGAAATGTTGTTGTTTGAAGAATATAATTGTTTTGAAAGATAAATTGCAGGTATATAATTGTGAGAAATGTTATTTTTTCAGAATTATATTAAATTATATTGTTGATTTTTATTTTATTTATGCTAAATTTATAAAAACTAAATTAAATATTCACTTAAATGATTAAAAACTAACCCAAAAGACAAAAAAGCATGGAAAATTCGTTTAAAAGGTATCTCCCCTTCATCGTGTTACTGCTTATTGCGGTCGCATCTATTTTTATCCCCGCATTGCCCGACTTTGCCGACGCTACAAAGTATAACGGTGCTGATATTGCCTGGATAATTGTGGCATCAGCTTTAGTATTTTTAATGACACCAGGACTGGCCTTCTTTTATGGCGGTATGGTAACCCGTAAAAATGTACTGTCAACCATGATTAAAAGTGTGGTAGCGGCAGGAGTAGTAACCGTATTATGGATCGTGGTAGGTTACAGCCTATGCTTTGGCGATTCTATTGGTGGTTTCATTGGCGACCCAAGAACCCACTTGTTTTTTAAAGGTGTAAATTCAAGCGGTCCCTGGGATCTGGCTCCCACTATCCCGCGTTCATTGTTCGCGGTATTCCAGTTAATGTTTGCCATTATTACCCCGGGCTTGGTGGTAGGTGCCATTGCCGAGCGTATCCGTTTTACTTCTTACATCTTATTTACCGTATTATTCAGCTTACTGGTGTACGCGCCATTAGCACACTGGAGCTGGCATCCAAAAGGCTTTTTAGCCGTTATGGGTGTTTGGGATTTTGCCGGTGGTACTGTAGTACACATTAGCGCTGGTTGCGCGGCTTTAGCAGGTGCCATTGTATTGAAACGTCGTAAAGCTCACATCGAAGGTTTGGCTATACCTCCGGCTAATATTCCGTACGTATTAATAGGTACCGGTTTGTTATGGTTCGGCTGGTTTGGCTTCAATGCTGGTTCGGCCTTGCATGCAGATGGCCTGGCTGTTTCGGCTTTATTAACAACCAATACCGCTGCTGGTGCAGCCGGTTTATCATGGATGTTTTTTGATGTACTGCGCGGTAAAAAGCCATCGGTGTTAGGTTTTTGTATTGGTGCCGTAGTTGGCCTGGTGGCTATTACCCCTGGTGCCGGTTTTGTAGCTATTCCGCAAAGTATCTTTATCGGTTTTATTGCCGCCATAATTTCTAACCTGGTTGCCCACTGGAAAACCACTACCAGCCTGGATGATATGCTTGATGTATTTCCTTGCCACGGTGTAGGAGGTATAGTAGGTATGATCTTAACCGGTGTATTCGCTACCAAAACTGTAAATGCTGCCGGTCCTAATGGTGCTTTATATGGCGATGTAGGTTTCCTGATCACCCAGTTAAAGGGTTTAGCCATCGTAGTTCCATTCAGCTTTATCGTATCATTCCTGATCTTTAAGCTGGTTAACCTGATCGAACCGATCCGTGTTACCACCGAAGAAGAAGAGCTTGGTTTAGATGCCAGCCAGCACGACGAGCGTTATACATCACAACGCCTTACTGTGTAAATATTTATAATAGCACTGCATGCCTTAACCGTGCAGTGCTATTATTATCTATTTGTTATAATGATTGTTATTTATTGTGCATAACTGCCAGGTTGCCTAAAACAGCCGGTTAGCCATTGCCATGTCCTTATTATATCACATAAACACACACCTAATTCAACAACAAACCATTAATTCCAAATTATCACACAATGAAAAAGAAATTTTTATTAGCCGGTGCGTTTCTGTTCGCATCTGCATACTTAGCCCAGGCTCAAGACACGACCAAGGCCACCCCGGCTTCAGCCGACCCAGGTT
>NZ_JBHTMJ010000005.1:0-147349 GCF_042679325.1 Mucilaginibacter terrae | reverse complement strand
GTGCCGAATCTTATATCCTTAAACCCCCTTGCATGCAAAATGCATCGGGGTTTTTTGCGTTTTTATCCGGTTGGGATAGCTATTCCATCAACCTCACAAACGCCGGTCAAGTCCTGCTTAAAAATATTGGTAATTTAAACTCTTCCTATAAATTCATAATAGGATTAAAGCGTCATATTCTACAAAATTAGTAGAGATTGTAATTCCTTTTACTTTTATTTGCTTATAGTTAGTTACTAAGCAATCATGAAACGATCTCTTTATATTACCCTTTTGTTTTCTATGCTTTTTTTGAGCAGCATTGCACAAAGCAAGCTTAAAACGGGCACCTGGCGCGGTGTATTACAACCGGTTGCCAGTAACGAGCTGCCCTTTAACTTTGAAGTGAAAGATACAGCAGGTAAGCAACAAGTTATTATAATTAATGCACAAGAGCGTTTTAAAGTGACCGATGTTAAAACTCAAGGCGACTCGGTGTTTATCCGTATGCCGTTATTCGATTCGGAATTCAAATTACAGCAAAGGGCAAATAACCTTTCTGGGCAATATATCAGGCATTTGGGTGATCGTGAAACTATAACCCCTTTTACCGCGCAGCATAATACAAAATGGCGTTTTTTTGAATCGCCTGTAAAACCGGCTTACAATTTATCGGGCCGTTGGTCGGCTGTATTTGGCGAAGGTACCGACCGGGACACTACGGTGGGAGAGTTTGAGCAAAAAGGTAATAAGGTAACCGGCACGTTCCTGACCACTACGGGGGATTATCGTTATCTGGAAGGTACTTTAAGCGGGAATAAACTTTATCTCTCGTGTTTTGATGGAGGGCATGCCTTTTTATTTACAGCTGATGTGCAGGATGCGCAAACAGTTACTAATGGTTTATTTGGCAAAACCTCGTGGACGGCCGTTAAAAATGCTATAGCCAAACTGCCAGATGCTTATTCGTTAACCGTTTTAAAACCCGGCTACAAGAAGATAGAATTTTCATTCCCCGATCTGGATGGTAAAAAGGTATCTTTAGATGATGCTCGATTTAAAAATAAGGTAGTTATATTACAGGTAATGGGCTCTTGGTGCCCTAACTGCATGGACGAAACTGCCTACCTGGTAAATTACTACAAAAAATATCATATAAAAGGCGTAGAAGTAGCCGGATTAGCTTATGAGCGAACAACCGATTTTGAAAAATCGAAGAAAGCCGTATTGCAGGAAAAACAGCACTTTAACATTCCTTACCCGTTATTATTAACTGGCTATACCAGCAATAAAAAAGAAACGGCCAAGAGCCTGCCTATGCTTAGTAATTTTCTGGCATTTCCAACAACTATTATAATTGATAAAAAAGGAGAGGTACGTAAAATTTATACAGGTTTTAGCGGCCCCGGAACCGGCGCATATTATACTGAATTTGTAAATGGTTTTGAGCGGTTAATAGAGAGTTTATTGGCAGAAAAGTAAGAAAGGTATTTAAAAAATCAAGGTTTGGCATATTGGTTTACGTGGCGATCTATCTAATTAAGAAATACAATATATTGAATTATAAACTGACATTTTTTTAGCTCCTATATATTGCTCAACACTTTTTGCGCCCAGGCTTTACCTCATTCTTCCAACTCCTAAGCCAACCTTAACAACGGATAAAACATGCATTTGTGGAAACGCGGTGGCAGGTATATTTGCCAGTTATAGTACCGCCGGTAGCCCTAATTGCCTCAGGCTCGCTATATAGGTACTTTAAAGCCAATTTGTAGTGCGGTGCGGCCTAGTTCAATATTACATTATCCAAGTGGCGTAGTTCATGTTCTAAAGCGATTGTATTTTGCCCTTGCTTCTTTAGTTTACGGTGTAAATGTAAAAATTGCTGCTTAGCCGGTTATAGCCTAATTCTATAAAGGGTTCAGCATATTTCTTCTCAAACTATTTGAGTGTTTATTTTTATAACTGTGGATAATTTGGTTGCCCCAAACTTCCAGCAAATATCTTTAAACTAATCTTAAATAGTGTTGGCGCTTAACCCAGTACGTTTATTTTAAGCAATCAGGTTAATAAAATCGGTAGCATATATCTATGTCATACAATACTGCCCCGATTGAAAACCACTGGCCGGTAAATAATTACAGCCTGTACATTAAGAATTGCTCTTTTTCCCATACCATTCACTTCATCTTAAAAGAATTGCTCAGCGCTTTAAAATGGCGGTTGATGCGCTGTAACCGGGCGATAAAAATTTCAGGAGAACTATAAACAAATAAAGCTGCTTAATAAGCAGCTTTATTTGTTTATAGTTAAAAACTATTTGTGTCCATGGCCAGGTCCATGACCGTTATTTTTCTTATAATGTCCGTTGGCATTTCCGTTATTCTTCTTATACACTACAGTTTTTTTGTTAACGGTTGTGTAGTGGTTTTTATATTTTGAATCCTTACTGTTACGAATAATTACCTGATCATGGCGGCCTTTATAGCTGGCATAACGACTACGGTAAACAGTATTGCGCTCCCATGGGTTTGGTTCGTTAATAACCACTTTGTAGTTATTGTAAACATCGTATTTACTATAGCGTGATGGTAAGGTACGTGAACGGATCCAGCGGTTATCGTTCAAATAAACATACTCATGAGTGGGTACCGAGTAATAGGTGTCGATATCGGGCATGTAATAATAATCTGCATGATCGTAACCTACTGGTCCCCAATCTGGTTGGCTACCAATATTAACATTTAAACTAATTTGTGCCTCGGCCGAATTATTGAATGCAAAACCACTTACTAAAATGGCTGCTGCGATGATGATCTTTTTCATAATATCTAAATATTTGATAGTATGACGCTCAATGCCCCCTCATAGTTTAACCTAACTGCTGTATCTGTTTAGTTACATTTTTTTATTCTCTAATTAATTGTCGTCGGTGTCAACTTCCGGCTTGCTGGCAGCCAGGGTCAGTTGGGGTTTGCCTATCACTTTGTAAGTGCCATCCCCTTTTAATATGGAGGCCAATTGGGGCTTATCTTGTAATACAGTTACCGCTTTTGCCAATTCCTTATCGTACTTAAAGTTAGCTTCGTAACGGCCTTTTTCAAAGTAATAGCGCGATGAGATCTCGTTTTCCAATATTTGTTTGATCTCCGTTTTATGCGCTTGTAGATCGTTTTTTTTAGTACTGGCCAGCTTATTTTTCAACGCCTCTAACTCGGGTTGCAGCTCGGCAAATTGTTTATCCTTAGCGGCTTCAGTTTTCAGTGCTGTTAACATTTTTTCGCTGGCGGTGCTGTAGCTGTAATTTTTACCCGACAAGTATTTTACAAAATCGGCATAATCTACGTCTGTTAAAGTAAAGGTTTTAGCAGGGTTAATTTTAGGGTGACTGTTACGATAAAGGTTAGCATAATCGAACATATAATATTTGCTCACCAATGTTTGGGTAATATCGGCAAAGCGCTCCTGTTTCACCATTAAATCGGGGTAAACGCCGCTGCCATCATATACAGAGCGGCCTGCACGGGTTTTAAATTCATGTAAAGATGAATCGGCCATTTTAACTACGCTGCCATCATCTTTGCGGTGGGCATAATCTAAAGCCTGCACACAACGACCTGATGGTATAAAGTATTTGGCAATGGTAATTTTAACCAGGCTGCTATAGGGTAAGCTAAAGGTTTGCTGTACCAAGCCCTTGCCATAGCTGCGCTGACCAATGATTACGGCGCGGTCAAGGTCTTGCAGGGCGCCGGCCACAATTTCTGATGCGGAAGCCGAGCGGCCGTTAACCAGTACCACTAATGGCAAATTGCCTTCGAGCGGAGCAGTAACCGTACGATAAGTAAAATTTTTTTCTTTGATCTTACCTTTTTGTGATACCACTTCTACATCCCTTTGAACAAACAGGTTCACAATTTTTACGGCTTCCTGTAAAATGCCGCCGCCATTAGAGCGCAGATCGAGGATAATTCCGTTGGGGTTATTTTTCTTAATGTTTACCAGTGCGGTGGTTACTTCATCGGCCGAATTTTCTAAAAACTTATCCAGTTTAATATAGCCCATGTTGCCGTCAACCATACCATAGTAAGATACGTTGGGTTGTTTGATCTCTTCGCGAATGAGGCTTTTTTCAAAAGCGGGGGCATCACCACGTTTAACAAGTAATTTTACGCCTGCACCTTTGCTGCCTTTCAGCAATAAGCTCACCTGGTCGCTGTTGCGGCTGGTGAGTTCTATCTCATTAATTTTAACGATTTGGTCACCCGCGCGTATATCGGCTTTTTGGGCCGGAAATCCCTCAAATGCTTCGGATACATAAACTTTGCCGTTTCGCGAAAATATGCTGGTGCCAATACCACCATATTGTGTACTTACATAATGAAGCTTGTAATCTTCAATTTCCGATTCGGGCACAAACTCCGTGTAAGGGTCCAGGCCGTTAAGCATAGCATCTACACCGGTTTTAACCATCTTGGCCGAATTTATATCGTCTACATAATTCAGGTTTACCTCTTTATAAACTGATGCAAACACATCCAGATTCTTCGAAATCTGGAACAGATCATCACTAAACCCCCAAAGGGTAGAAGCCAGCAGGGCGGCAACAGCCGTTATGCCTGCTTTGCGGTAAATATTCTTCACTGTCATTGCCTATATCACTGTTACGTAGTGCGATATATTAAAGATACGAAAAAGCCTTTCTGTTTTAGTACAAGGGCTTTAAAAATTTATAACCGGTTATTATCTATATTAACCAATGCTTTTTTAAGCGTAAAAACCACATAGTTGCGGTCGCGGTTAACCAGCTCGGTAAGTTTGATGATCAAATTTTCTTCCTGGCCTTCGGTGTATTGTAACTCATCATCGGTTAGATGATTATATTTGCGCTGGAGTTTTATTTTAACCCGGGGCCAGTCTTTGTTACTAATGCTGATTTGTGCCATGGATACAAAAATATAAAAAAACCTTACGTAAGGTAGTGCTAACAAAAATTCTGTTTCGTTATTAAACTATTAATCTTTTTACTCATCATAATACATAACCTTAAATTTAAAACATCTATGAAAAAGTACATTTTGAGCATAGCCTTACTGGTTGTTGCTATAACCGGCGCAAAAGCACAAGCTACCCTGGGCATTAAAGGCGGTATTAATTTTTCTAAAATCAACACCGACAATGTCAAAGAATCGAGCGTTACCGGCTACCAGGCAGGTTTATTTGCCCGTGTAGGTAACGCATGGTATTTACAACCCGAATTATATTTAGGCAGCAGCGGTGGAAAATTTGAAGGCAGCAGCAATGGCAACACCACCAGCGCCAACGGAAAAGTAACTTTTACCACTTTAAATGTTCCTGTATTATTAGGCCGAAAATTAGCCAGCTTCGGTTCCATAAACGTACGTGCTATGGCGGGTCCTATATATTCTTATAACTTAAGTTCTAAAAAAAGTTTTACTGCGGTAGCTGCCGATTTTGGCGAATACAAGAATAGTACTTTAGGTTTCCAGGCCGGAGCTGGAGTTGATATTGGCAATATTACTACCGATTTACGTTACGAAGGCGGCTTAACCAAACTTAACGAAAAATATGGACAACGTGCCAACCTATGGGCTTTAAGCATTGGCTTTAAAATTTTGTAAATTTAAAACTGTTAGTTGCAATCAGGAAGGCCATAAGCAATTGCTCTACTGTAAAAACCAACGGTATTTATGATGTAAGTAACCTTACTACATAATAACCCGATAAAAACTTAGGGGCTGAATTATAATGATGCAGTTCCTAAGTTTTTAATTAATGCAAATTCAAAGCTTATTCAAATCAGTCTTTTAAGCTTTAGAACCCATTTCTTATCTAACATTCCACGAAAAGACGATGCCTCAATGCAGTGTTGCTTTCACCTCTATGTGCATTTTTTGGGTGCAGAGTAAGTTTGCAATTATTTATTAACCGGCATAGGTTATTTATTAGCTTCGATGATGATGCCAGGTTTTTGCAGTAACTGTTAGCCATTGAAACCAACGTTAAAGCAAGTTATTTTTAGGAAAATGTATTTATACAAACCTAAACTTTCCAAATCCGAAATCAAAAACTATATTTGCCTCATAATTTCTTAAGGGGTGCCTTGCTTTGAGCAATCAAAACACAAAGACAGGCTGAGATCATACCCATTGTTGAAGTTTGAAGTCCATAGTTATTAGCGCGAAGTCTGAAAAGACTCCAAACTGAAAACTTCCGACTAAAGACTAAAACATGCACCTGATCCGGGTAATGCCGGCGTAGGGAATGGTAATCAAGTTAAGTGTACTGCACGCAATTTACACCCTTAGCGGGGCAGATGGTTTAACGCAATTTATTAATTAACACATTGAAAAACATTTACGCGGCAATTTTTGCCTTGTTGTTGCCCTTTGCGGCGGCGGCCCAATTCTCCGTATCCGGTAAAATTACCGACGAGCGAACCGGCCAACCATTACCCGGCGCTACCGTTACCCTGCAAAACTTGCAGGTTGCCCCTAACACCGTAAGCAAAACCAATGGCGCTTATGAGTTTACCAATGTTAAAGCTGGCAGCTACGTACTTAAAGTAAGTTATGTAGGCTACCAATTGGTTAACAAAACATTTAATATTAATGGAAATACCGTAATTGATCTTGGTCTTGCCCCAAGTTCATTTATGGCCGAAGAAGTAACCGTGAGCGCCACCCGTGCATCGGCCAAATCGCCTACGGCCTTTACCAACTTAAAAAAAGCCGACCTGGAAAAGAACAACCTGGGCCAGGACCTGCCTTACCTGCTTAACCAAACACCATCGGTGGTCACTACTTCTGATGCAGGTGCCGGTGTGGGCTATACCGGTATCCGCATCCGCGGGTCAGACGGTACGCGTATCAATGTAACTGTAAACGGAATCCCGCTAAATGATGCCGAAAGTCAGGGAAGTTTCTTTATTAACCTGCCCGATTTTGCTTCCTCGGTAGATAACATCCAGATTCAGCGTGGTGTGGGTACCTCTACCAACGGTGCCAGCGCTTTTGGAGCCAGTATCAACATACAAACCCTTACCCGCCGCGATAGTGCCTATACCGAGATCAACACATCGGCAGGCTCGTATGGTACCGTAAAAAATACGGTACAGGTAGGTACGGGGTTATTAAATAACCATTTCAGTTTCGATGGGCGTTTATCGCGCATTGCATCCGATGGTTATATTGATATGGCCTCATCTAACTTAAAATCTTATTATGTAAGCGGTGCTTATTATGGCAAAAGCACCACGGTACGCGCCAACGTATTTGCAGGTAAAGAGCGTACCTACCAGGCCTGGAACGGTATCCCCGATTATGTAATTGGCGACAACAGCATCCCCGATAACCGCCGCTATAATGAATTAGGCATTATGCCCAATGGCGATCGTTACCGCGACCAGATAGATAATTATCAGCAAAACCATTATCAGTTACTATTAGATCAGCAGTTGAGCAGTAAGCTTTCATTTAGTGGTGCGCTGCATTACACCAAAGGTGCAGGTTACTATGAAGAGTTTAGAGATGGTGACTCGGTTAAGGCTTATGGACTAACACCTGTTATAATTGGTGCCACACCAACTAACCCGGGCACTACTATCAGCACAACAAACCTGGTACGCCGCTTATGGCTGGATAACGATTTTTATGGAATTACCTACTCTTTAAAATACCGTCCGCAGGATAATACCAACCTTATTTTAGGTGGCGCCTACAACGAATATAAGGGCGCTCACTTTGGTAATATCATTTACACCTCCGAGAGCGCAGGCATCATTCCTAATTATGAATATTACCGCGACGATGCCAAAAAGACCGACTTTAACATTTTTGCCCGTGCCGAATTTAACGTAGGCAAGTTCCTGCTGTACGGCGATATGCAATACCGTCGGATCAATTATTCATTCCTGGGTTTCGACCGTAATTTGAATAATGTGCAGCAAGCCGCAATTATGAATTTTTATAATCCTAAGGTTGGGGTAACTTATAATATTACCAACCGCAGCAATATTTACGCCTCATTTTCGGTAGGTAACCACGAGCCTAACCGCAACGATTTTACCAACTCTACACCGCAAAGTCGCCCAAAATCGGAAAACCTGAAAGATTTTGAAGCCGGTTACCGTACAGGTGGTAAAAACTATAACATAGGGGTGAACGGTTTTTATATGCTTTACAAAAATCAATTGGTGTTAACCGGGGCCTTAAACGATGTAGGCGGAAGCATTCGTACTAACGTTGATGATAGCTACCGTGCCGGTATCGAATTAGATGGTAGGGTAGTTATTACGCCACAACTAAGCTGGGCAGCTAATGCCACTTTAAGTAATAATAAGGTTAAAAACTACCGCCAGATCTATTTTAATGATGATACCCAAGGCTTTGTAGAACAGCAGTACGATAAAACTAACTTGTCTTTTTCACCGTCGTTTATTGGTGGTAGCGAGATCAGTTACTCACCCGTTAAAAACGGAAGCATTGCCTTGTTAAGCAAGTATGTAAGCCGCCAGTATTTAGATAATACCTCTAACCAAAACCCGGTTGGCTTTACCACTTCGCCCGATGTGGCCGGCAATAAATACGCTGTAAACCGCTACCTGGATGGTTACTTTGTAAACGATGTACGGTTAAACTATAATTTCAGCATAAAAGGCGTTAAAAATATAGGTATTACTTTGTTGGTGAATAACGTGTTCAGCACCAAATACGAATCAAACGGTGCTACTTATGCAGGTATTGGTGGCGGTGTGGTAAATAACTACAACTACTTTTATCCGCAGGCACCTATCAACTTTTTAGCGGCGTTGAATTTGAGGTTTTAAAAGCCCCTCCCTGCCCTCCCCGGGAGGGAGGGTTCTTTATTTTGTATTACACATAACAAACGTTTTTAAAAGTCCTCACTCCCCGGGTAGGATTATTCGCAAATATTAATGTTTTAAGCGGTGCTCATGAGAGCTTCGCTGTTTAGGATGGGCTTTATGAACTACTGGATAGATCTTTTAAACGAACTAATGCGGCATACCACCTGGATAGAGTGGCTGGCCGTAATGTTGGGCGTAACCGAGGTTTTGCTGGCGCGTAAGAACAGCGTTTGGTTATACCCGGCGGGTATAGGCGGTTCGGCTATTACCATTACATTGCTGCTGGAGGTGGGTTTGTATGCCGAATCGGCCTTGAGCGCTTATTATGTGCTGATGAGTATTTACGGGTGGTACCTGTGGATGCGCCGCAGCGGCGCACCGCGTGTAAAAATTGCCTGGGCCACCCGTAACGATTGGTGTGTGACTGCATTAATTGCCTTCGGCGGATGGGGCGTAATTTATTTAGTGCTGCACCATTTTACGCCATCAACCGTGCCGGTTTGGGATGCCTGGGTATCGTCAACCGCGTGGGCGGGTACCTGGCTGCTGGCCCGCCGCCGTATCGAAAACTGGGTAATCCTCAACGTGAGTAACCTCTTTGCCATCCCACTATTGTTTCATAAAAACCTGGCTTTATTTGCCGCTTTAACCTTGTTCTTGTTTGTGATCGCCATTTTCGGGTTTTTCGACTGGCGGAAGATCTATCGCGAGGATAACAAACTACAACCTGCTTTATAATATGAACAACGAACCGCATCCATCCAATTTACTGCAACCGGAGTGGACAGAAATAATAAGGCGCGATGCCTTTGCCGCCGAAGAAGCCGGTATGCTACAGCCCGGGCAACTGGAGCTGATATACCAGCAGCAATGGTTCAAGCTATTAGTGCCCAAAGCATACGGCGGACTTGAAGCATCCCTGCCCGACCAGATCCGTATGGAAGAAGCCTTGAGCTGGGCCGATGGCAGCCTGGGCTGGGTAGTTACGCTCTGTGCCGGTGCCGGTTGGTTTGGCGGTTTCATCAATGCCGATGCCGCCCGTGAGATTTTCGCCGATCCTAAAGTGTGTTTGGCCGGCAGCGGTGCCTCAACCGGTAAAGCAGAGATCACGGAAGAGGGTTACCTGCTTAACGGCCATTGGAAATACGCCAGTGGGGTAAAGCATGCTACCCATTATACCACCAATTGCCTGATTGAGCAACATGGACAAAGTGTATTAAACCCAGAAGGAAAGCCCTTGGTTTTACCTTTTGTAATAGACAATAACTATGCGGAGCAGGTACCTGCCTGGAAATATATAGGTATGACGGGAACCGGCAGTCATGCTTTTAATTTGAATAATGTACCCGCTCCGGCAAACCGTTGTTTTAGAATAGAACCCGAAGCGGCGGTAATTGATGCCCCACTATACCGTTACCCATTTTTGCAGCTGGCCGAAGCTACTTTAGCCGCTAATTTGTCGGGGATGGCTTTGCACTTTGTTGATTTGTGCAGACCTATATTTGAACAAAAGCTACAGGAATCGCACCGGATGACAAAGCTGCAGGGGGTAATATTAATGGATACTTATGAGCAGGTAAAAACTAACCTGCAAAACATCCGTAACCAGTTTTATGAAACGGTAGATGCCTCATGGCAGGCGGCATTAGCGAATAAAGATGTTCCTATGGATGCTTTAAAACCGGTAAGCCATACCAGCCGTTTATTAGCCCGTGCCTCCCGCGAAAGTGTTGATCAGTTGTATCCTTTTTGTGGTTTACAGGCCGCAGCACCCGATACCGAAATTAACCAGGTATGGCGCGATTTGCATACGGCCAGCCAGCATGCTTTGCTGACGTTTATGGAATAACGCATTTTACTGGAGTACTCTGCGGTATTGTGGACCTGGAAACTTGATGTTTATTCATCTATATATAATAGATACTATATAGATAAAAACTATGCTTGTTTAACATGCAATACAAGGCTATTATATGTTTATATCATACTAACTTTATAATTGTTCAACTGCATTTTTATTTTGCCGGTTTTGGTGTCTATAGCACACATTTTTTTACGGTCTATTTTGGTATCCTTACCCATAAAGTTCAGTGGAATTTTGAGTTTTTCTATGGCGAAGGAAGCTTCTACATAATTGGGTAATATATTGGCTAACGTGGCATACTGCATCAGTAACGTGTACGAACCATCTTTCCGGGTATTAATCTCCGACTGAACCACACGTACGGCTTTGGTATCCATATACAAGGTCACCAGCACCAGGTCCGATTTTCCATCGGTGGGTATTACGTTAATAACTTTGAGTGTACGGCCATTACGTTTTTCCGGCCCGCGGTCTACTGTTATAAAAGGGTACTTAAAGATTCCGTTCAGCGAAAAATCGAGTCCTCGTTTGGGCAGCATTACAAAGTCTTTCGAGGCAAATTTCATCCGGCTACCTTTGGTATAACTGATCTGTGCTTTTTTGGTGGGCATGTTAATAAACGGCACATCCAGGTTCAGCGTTACCGTGGCCGAAAACTGTTTTAACGAATCCATGCGCTGCTTAATGCGCAGCAGATCGGCATCAACTTTTTGTGCATTAACCAGTTGTGTGCTCGCTACCAGGAAGAGTACTATATAACGGATCATCCAATATCTTTTTTGTGAAATGCAAATATGCCTGCCGCTGCAAAAATAGCGCAATACAGCAGCAGCAATGCATTGTTAAGCCCAATTTTAAACCAGTCGGTTTGGTAATTAAACAGTTGCTGCCAGGTATCAATCAGCTTAGGGAAGAAATAATTATTTAGTACAGGCAACCCGAAATCTACCTTTAGCAGCAGGTTAGTAATAATGAGGAACAAGGCCGCCGCAATCCAGGTTTTGGCGGCTTCTTTAATAAAAACAGCCAGTGTAATGCTCACCACCCCGTAAAACACCATAGCCAATGAACCCGATGCAAATGCCCAGCAAATACGCCTGAAAGCATCGGCCGATTCAAAAAAATTAAGCGTGCCAATGTACACCACCAAATCGCCGGTGCCAAATATAGCATAAGCCAGCGCAAAGGTGCTTAGCATCATAATAGCTATCACCAGCAGCGTAAACAAAATGGCGATGATGTATTTAGCTAAAATAAACTTCCACTTTTTAACTGCCTGCAGCATTACGGTTTGCACGGTGCCGTCCTTATACTCATCGGTTACTATCCCTGATGTGACGATCATTAAAATGAGCGGCACATTAAACCAAAGCGAGTTCAACACAATGTACATAATGAGGTTGCCGTTAAGTAACTTGCCTTCAAAGTAGAACGACTGCCGCAGGTTATTCAGCAATAAATTGAGTATGGTACTGCCCTGGTAATATGCCGTAATAAAGATCAAAAGCTGGATCACAAAAATAGCTGCCAGCGCATAGTAGGTTTTACTTTGCCTAATGAGTTTTAAAACTTCGGCGTATAATAACCACCTCATGATGCTATAGGCGTATTAACCAATTGCGCTAACGACAATTCGGGGGTACAGGATGTAACGTGGATACCTTCGGCCAAAAGTTCGCTCAGCAAGGTGGGGATTTGGTTGGCATTACAAATTACACGGGCATCGTTAACCCCCAGGCGGGCATCGTATTTTTTTAATACTATGGATGAGGCAATGTTTACCGCGGTAATGCTGAACTGGTGAATATTGTTATTCACCAGTTGGTTGGTAGTGCCCGAGTTTACTACCTGGCCATCGTTCATTACGTACAAATAATGGCAGCACTTGCTCAGTTCGCCCATTAAGTGCGAGGATAATAAAATGGAGATATTTTCTTCGGCAGCAAGCGCAGTAATTAAGCCGATGAGCGAGGCTACCCCGGTTGGATCGAGGCCCGAAAAGGGTTCATCCAAAATCAGGTATTCAGGATTATTGAGTAAGGCAATAGCTATACCCAGCCGCTGCTTCATCCCCATGGAAAAATTGCGCACCGGATCTTTGCGGTTTGTGGGTAAACCCACTTTAGCGAGGGTTTGAGTGATGGATTCTTTATCAGTTGGGGCACTTTGTATGCCGGCAAAGATCTTAATATTATCGTAAGCGTTGAGGTAGGGATAAAGTCCTGGCTTTTCAATGATCCCGCCTACAGGTTTGGGGCGGTTGGATGTTATACTGATGCTGCCCGAATCGGGTTTGATTAAGCCGCAGAGTATCCTGAACAAGGTAGTTTTGCCTGCGCCATTATGGCCCAGTAAGCCGCAAACTCTACCCGGAACCATTTGTATGCTTACCTCGTGCAGAGCTTTGCGAAAACCATAGCTTTTGCTCAGGTTAGTTCCGGTAAGCATGGTAAGAAATTTTAGGATCAAGCGCCCGGTAGTTAAACTTGGGCTCGTAATGTTTTTCCATAAACGTGCGCGACCAAAAATACCGCTTAAATAAAAACCAAGGGTCCTTGATCATAAAATGCGGCACAAAGTGGTACCATTTAATACCCAGCCTGCGGTAATAACTAATTACCTTTTGTTCCATACCCAGCTCGCGTGCGGCCACTATAAATGCGGTGCGCTGGCATTTTGAGCCTTTATATAGCCGGGCTATTTTAGGCGTAAAGCCATGTACAAACAGGTAGTCTTTAATACGTTTATAGTTTTGAAAACGCGACCAGCCATCCAGTATAACCATAAAAATATGGCTAAATGCGAACAGGAGGCTACCTAACCAAAATATACTGAACACTACCGAATCTTCCTCGTACGCATTGCGGAACTTTTTCCAGTAAAACAACGATTCGAGCATGAAAAGCAAAGAGGAGTAGTACAACAAACTTCCTACGTTCCAAAAGGAAGCGGCAAAACTGGGTTGCTGAGGAAGGCTATGAGCATCTAACATAGGCAATTATTGATTTATTAAAAACGACGTGTAGATGGGTTGCGTATAAATTAAAGCAATTTATTATTTTTTGATGAAAAACACAAAGGTTGTAAAGCCAGTGTTAAGTTTAGCGTTGGATGGTGTAAGATACCGACCGGAGGACGGGTAATAGTTGCCACTTGGCTGGAGCCAAGCGGCGACGTTGTGGGGCATGAGCTAAGCGGCGGCGTGAGGCATAAGTTAGATAGGAAGCCCAGGCTCGGCTCCAACCGGGTGTAATTGAGTTTCCAGCCTCGGCCGACACGCCTTTTATATGGTTTGACCGGCTATTACTTCAGACTAAGAACTCAGCACTACCTATTTTCTACCTATTTTAATATCTCCCTGATATCATCCGTTGATAACGACTTGATAAAGCTCTCTTCGGTGGTTATGAGCGAACGTGCCACGCTTAATTTGCGTTGTTGCAGGGCCAGTATTTTTTCCTCCACCGTATCTTTAGTGATGAACTTATAAATGAATACATTTTTGGTTTGACCTATGCGGTGTGTACGGTCAATAGCCTGCTGTTCTACAGCCGGGTTCCACCAGGGGTCGAGGATGAACACATAATCGGCTTCGGTAAGGTTGAGGCCAACACCACCTGCTTTAATAGAGATCAGGAATATCTGTGTTTTAACATCTTCCTGAAACTTTTTAACGACTTCGCCACGGTTTTGAGTGCTGCCATCGAGGTAAGCGTACTTAATATTTTGCTGCTCGAAATACTGCCGGTATATAGTAAGCTGCTTTACAAATTGCGAAAAGATGAGCACTTTATGGCCGCCTTCCAGCACGTTGACCAAGGTATGCACCACATTTTCAAACTTGCCCGAATCTCCCTCATAGCTATCGTCTATCATGAGTGGATGGTTGGCTATCTGTCGCAATTTGATCAAGCCCTGCAATACCTGGATCTGTGTTTGGGCAAAGGTGCCGTCTTCCAGGCTTTGCAGCAACTCGTTACGGTACTCCGATTTTACCTGCTCGTAAACCGAACTCTGCTCATCGCTCATTTGGCAATAAAATAACTGCTCGGTTTTAGGCGGCAGTTCGGTAGCTACCTGCTCTTTGGTACGGCGCAGTACAAAGGGTTTAATGAGCGCTTGCAGGCGGAGAGCCTTGTCTTCGTCTTTTTTCTTTTCAATAGGGGTTACAAATTCGTTCAAAAAAAACTGCTGACTGCCTAACAAGCCCGGGTTTATGAACGACATTTGCGTCCACAGGTCATTTACGGTATTTTCTACAGGCGTACCGCTCAATATCAATTTATGGCGAGATTTGAGCTGCTTAACCGCCTGGTATGATTTAGATGACGGATTTTTAATGTTCTGACTTTCATCCAAAATTATGTAATCGAAAAAGAAAGCTTTAAAAAGGTCCACATCAATACGGCTTATGCCATACGTAGTAACCACAACATCATACTTGCCAAACACATCGGGCGATTTATAGCGCAACGCGCCCGTATGAACCATTATGCGTAAACCCGGCGTAAACTTGGCCGCCTCATTTATCCAGTTATAAATAAGCGAGGTTGGCATAATAATGAGCGAGGTACTGGTTGCGCCAATAGCTTCGGCATCCTCCTTGTTTTTTTGCAGCAGGGCCAGCGTTTGTATGGTTTTACCCAAGCCCATATCATCGGCCAGGCAGCCGCCAAAATGGTAATCTTTTAAAAAGTGGAACCAGTTGTAGCCTGCCTTTTGGTAAGGGCGCAGGTTGCCTGCAAAGGTTACCGGCATGGGCATATCTTCCAGCTCCTCAAAATCGCTCAGTTTTTGCAGTTTACGGTTTATGGTAATGCTGGCCAGTTCGCCCTCAGCCAAATCATTGATCAGGCCTATGTGGTGCTTGCGCAATTTAAGATCTTTATTACCCTCGGCAAAGTTGAGCAGGTTACCGTACTGGGCAAACCACTCCTGCGGTATAATTGCAATTTCGCCGTTGGGCAGCACAAACTCTTTTTTGTGGTTAAGGATATGGTTACGCAGGTCCATAAACGGAATTTGATACGGGCCAAAATGTACAATGGCATAAATATCGAACCAGTCGTTATTCTCTTTCACCTGCAGGTCTATTTTATTGCTGCCAAATAGGTAGCGCTTTTGCCCTTCGGGTTGTTCAATTTCAAAGCCGGCGGCTATCAGCTCATCGTGGTTTTGGTTCAACCAATCAAACACCGAAAAAGAACGGTCGGCATCTTCGTTATCGTGTTTTACTTCGAGGTTTTGGAAGAGGGACGATGAGGTGGTTAACCCCATAGCCTCCAATTGCGCAAGCTTGTTTTTTTCCCATGTTACCGAACGTTTAATGCGGTGAAATATGTAATCATCGCCGTTACGGTCTATCTTTACCGATATGTGCCTGCCATCCCCATAATTGAAAACATAGCCTGCATATTTAAAGTAAAGCTGTATTTGCGAAATACCGCCCGCCACATAAAGGGGTTTAACTACCGGGCGGGCATCATGTTTTTCGGTATTAATGGTAAAGCCTTCGGCGTGTACGTGGTGCTTTTCTATAAGCGGTGCCACAAATTTTTCAAAGTACGATTGCTCGGCACTTCGCGGAATACCAATAAAACGCTTATTTAAAAAAGGCAGCAGTTTTTTACCTTCCACTTCTTTGTCGAAATAGTACAGCGTATCGTCGAGCATGAGCCAGCCAGGATGGTTGCACACAATTTCGGCCCCTTTAAACATAAACTCTATACGCATACCATGATACTTGATGGTAGGATAGTAGCGAATCTCGGTTTCGTCGCGCTTGAAGTGGAATAGCACCGTAGCGGCTTCATCGGCTATATGTAGTTGCTTGCCGGCGGGGTATCCTTCCTTGCTCATTAAAAAAATCTGTTTACCATCTATCAGGCTTAATGCCTCGGCCATTTTCTTTTCTATTTTGGGTCGTATAACGTCGTATAGCTGATCGTTAAACACCTTGCTAAAAAATTCGTACGGCCTAACCGGCTTTTTATGATATTTTTTAATGATGTGCCCCTGCTCAATGTCTTCCAAAAGCTTAATCAGCTTCACATCTGTTTCATCAATATAAGCGGCAAACTCCTGTGCCGTATTGGTAAAAAGGCGCTGGTAAGTAAGCGAAAACTCGCCGTTAGGATTAAGCTGAACTATATGCGGCTCAATTAACCATGAGAGGTATTCATGGCGGGCGAACGCATAAATTAGCTGGCAAGGTTTACTGCTGTCAACACGTAGCATAAATGAGGGCAAAAAATTTATTGAAGCTACATCAACAAAAATTTCAAACGTAAGCAGAATAAACAGCAAATGAAAGCGAAATCGACCAAAAGCGAAAAATTAACGATTTCATAATAAAAAAGACCCCTCCTACATCTTCCCCCTGGAGTAGCCCTCTCTAAATCTCCCCCGGTAGGGGAGACTTGTTTATTCAAAAGCCCTCCCTCCAGGGGAGGGTTGGGGAGGGGCTTCTTTTTATTACCTTTGTTTTATTATGGAAACCTACCCTAATCAACGTAAATACGATGCCTTGGTAAAAATAAGCCAGGATAATTTTAAAGCCTTTTTGTACGACTGCGACGGTACCCTGGCCGATAATATGCCAGCCCATACCGAAACCTACATCCGCGTAGCGGCCGCGCACGGCGTAGAAATTGATGGTGCTATTATTGATGAATTTGCCGGTTTGCCTATTGTAAACGTGGTGGAGCAAATCAACCATCGCTACCAAACTAACTTTAACCCCGAAGAATTTAAAGCGCAGAAATACAAGATATTTTTAGAGGAGTACATTGAAAAAACACAACCTATTGATTATGTGGTGAACCACTTGAAGAATCATGCCGGAAAGGTGCGAATTGCCGTGGTAAGCGGAAGCAGCCGAATTGTAGTAGAGCAAACTATGAAGATACTGGGAATAAACCACCTGATAGAAGTTATGGTATGCGCCGGCGAAACCCCCAATGGCAAACCCTACCCCGATCCTTTTTTGAAAGCAGCCGAACTATTGGGCGTAGAACCTCAAGATTGCCTGGTTTTTGAAGACGGGAACCCCGGCACCCAAGCCGCCGATGCCGCAGGTATGCGTTGGGTGAGGATTGATAAATTATAGAGGAGCGGGGTTTTGAGGAGCGGGGTAAAGAAGTCGGGAGTTCAGAGGTCAGAGTCGGGAGGCCGGAATTGAGAAGGAATCGGGAGTTAGAACACAGCTCTATACTTTGCATTTTGTTAATTCTCAAATTCAATAAATTCTAATTCAGAATACTAAACTATTGCATATCATCCCCGTCCATAGCTGTATAAAAGTCGAGGCTTGTTACAAATATCAGCAATACCTCGTCTTGTTAAATATAAACACGAACACCATGAAGAAACTATTCATTTTAGCCGCGCTACTTACAATTACGTTAACCGCCTTTGCTCAAACGCCCGATATGCGCCGCAAAATTGAAGTGACCGGCAGTGCCGAACAAGAGGTAACGCCCGATATTATTTATGTATCGATCTCGTTAAAAGAATACCTGAACGGTAAAAATAAGATTGACATTACCACGCTGGAAAAACAGCTACAAAAAGCGGCTACCGACGCCGGCATAGCCAAAGAAGACTTTACCATTAGCAATATCAACTCTTACAACTATATTATTAAGAAGAAGAGCGATCCTGATTTTTTGGCCAGCAAACAATACCACATTAAATTGTACGACTTAAATGCAATTAACGTTATTTTAAGTAAGATAGACGATAAGGGTATTCAATCTACCGGTATTGATAGTTACGACTATTCAAAAATAACCGAACTGCGCCGCGACCTGAAAATTAAAGCATTGCAGGCCGCCCGCGATAAAGCCACCTACTTACTTACCAGCATTGGTGAAAAAGTGGGCGGGGCAATAGATATTCAGGAAATTGATAATGAGCCTATGAACCAGCCTGTACGTTACAATATGGCTTTTAAATCTGCACAAGCCGATACTGCCGAGCCGTCGGATATTGATTTTAAAAAGATCAAGCTTAATTACCAGGTAAGAGCAGTGTTTGAAATAGTGAAATAGAGGGGAGAGTCAAGATTACAGAATCAGGAGTCAAGATTTAAATATATTTCCTTATATAACGAGAACAAGGCAATAGCGTTCGTACACTATTGCCTTGTTCTTTATCTATACTCTTGATTCTGTATTCTTGACTCTCATTCTTTAATACTTCCTATACACATTATATAACACATTCAAATCCAACTGAGATAATTGCGGGGTTGAATCTGCTTGAATAAAGTGCCGCTTAAAAGCGACAATAGCTGCCGGCAAATCGCTGACATCGTAACCTATTAAACGTAGGGCGGTGGCATAATCAAAGTTTTCGGGAGCCAGTTCCAGCACGTCATCGCTCCAGATGCCAATGCCGAATTTAGCCATAATTTTCCAGGGGAAAAGCGGTCCTGGGTCGGGTTTGCGTTTGGGTGCCCAATCCTGATGGCCTATAAAGTTGGCAGTAGGGATGTTATAAGTTCTTTTTAAGTAGGTAAGCAATGCTATCAGGCTTTTTACCTGCAAATCGGTATAAGGTTCGGTACCGTTATTATCTATTTCAATCCCAATAGAGCAGCTGTTCATATCGGTAATGCTGCCCCATTTGCCAATGCCTGCCTGGTTAGCACGCAAATAATCGTTCACCATGTGCCATACCTTGCCATCTTTACCTACTACATAGTGCGCACTCACCTGGCTTACTTTAACGGTAAACGTTTTAAGCGTTTGTTGTACCGAATCCTGCGCTGTGTAATGTATAATTACATAGTTAGGCTTACGCATACCAAAGTTTACTGTGCCTACCCATTCACTTGCAACGGGCATATTCAGTGTATCGGTTAACACAGGTAGTGCAGTAGAAGCTAAATTAAGCGAAAAGCTGTTGGCTACCGAATCATAGTACTTGTTGGTAGCCTCGTATTTGCTGGCAATTTCTTTAGAAACACTGCCGACACCTAATTTCTTTTTAGTAGCACACGAAGCAAAAGAAATGATAATGGCAAGGGCATAAAAACAGGATTTAAAATTCATAAATATAAACTATTGCTTAATAGCATTCAGTTGGCTAATGTAAGCAAAGTAAATTTTTTATAAACCAATAAACTTACTCCAAATCCGTGCTCGCGAACGTATTTCCCTGCTTTACATCGCCTGTTTCAAAGCCTTTTTTAAACCAGTAAGCACGCTGTGCACTGGTACCGTGGGTAAATGAATCTGGAGAAACCTGTCCTTTGGTCAGGCGGTCATCGCCTATGGCGTTGGCGGCGTTTAGGGCTTCGTCAATATCACCGGGTTCCAGTAAGCCTCTTTTGTTTTCGTAATAAGCCCAAACACCGGCATAAAAATCGGCCTGTAGTTCCAGCTTAACCGATAATTTGTTGTATTCCTCTTCGCTCAATTGCTGCCTGGCCTGGTTCATCTTGTCCGATACTCCTAAAAGGTTTTGCACATGATGGCCAACCTCATGTGCAATTACATAGGCACGTGCAAAATCACCGGCTGCACCAAAGCGCTGCTCCAGTTCGGTAAAAAAGGAAAGGTCTATAAATACTTTCTCGTCGCCCGGGCAATAAAATGGTCCGGTAGCTGAGCCGGCAAAGCCACAGCCTTCGGTATTTACACCTTCTTCAAAAAAGTGGATGGTGGGTTCTTTATAGGTTTGCCCCATATCCCTGAAAAGCTGATTCCAGGTATCTTCGGTGTCTTTCAAAACAACCAATGCAAATTTTTGCTCAGGGTTTTTGCCTTCGGCAAGCCTGATATTTTGCTGCGCCTCACCTTGTCCTTCACCGCTGTTTCCTTGCAGCATTTGGGTTGGGTTAACACCGGTAAACAAGTAAATAATTACCCCTATAATGCCTAATACGCCGCCGCCTAAAGCCATACGGCCTCCACCGCTGCTGCTACCTTCTTCGCCATTACTGCTGCCTTCTCTGCCTAACCATCGCATATTATTTGTATTTAATGTGTAGGGGTAACAAGAAAGTGGTGTGCATTGTTTAAAAATGGTTGGGGGGGTGTAAATTATAAGAGCGTATTCATCGTATAATTAAGCGCTATAATGTTAGTTAGGCTTAGCAAAGCTGCAAATGCTTCTACAGGCCCAGCATTAAAGTTTCAAGCTATTTGTCATTATACATTCATAGGCCACAAATTTTATAACATAGGCTTACAAGTATATAAATACAAAACCCTTTTTGGTTTAATAACAAGTGGGTTAAACCCCTCCCTTGGGAGGGAATTGAACAAAAACTATTCCCCGGCCTGGATCTGATTGCGGGTAATAATGAATTTAAGTAACTCATCAATGGGTTGGCGAATGATTTTCCCTACAGACACTGAATTTTCGGTGCAAAGGGTTTTAAGTTCGTCGCTAAAAAAATAGGCAATAGAACCTACAAAGTGGCAGGTGTACAGGTGATAATCAGCGTACGATTTAATGTTGAGTTCAATAAATTGCAGTAAACCCTCGCTTATTACGAATTTGCCGTACTCGGTATCTTTAATATCGCTTAAAAAGCGGGCATAAGAAGCCAGGTAAGCATTAGCACCCCGTTTTAAATATACTTTTTCAATCACCTTATCTTTAGTAATATCAAAACACCTGCTAAATTCAGTTGCAATAGCCGCAGGCATAGTGCCGTACAGATAATGTGTAATCAAAATTTTCCCAAACCAGGTACCCGATCCCTCATCTCCTAAAATATAGCCAAGGCCATGTTTCCCCGTACCTACGTCTTCGCCATTAAAAAACGAGATATTAGACCCCGTACCCAGTACGCAAATCAACCCTTTATGCTGGCCGCAAGTGGCATAGGCCGAACCCAAGAGATCGCTATCCACACTTACAAACGCCCGGGGAAAAATCAGGCTCAGTGCATTAGATACTATTTCGCGCCTGTCGGGGCTGGAACAGCCAGCGCCAAAAAAATAAATTTCTTCAATTAAAGGAAAATGATTGACCATAACCGGAGCCTGATCCTGTATAATTTTGACGATTTCCTTTTCGGTTAAAAAATAGGGGTTTAAACCGGCTGTACTAAATTTAACCGGCTTTTGCTTATCTGATGCCAGCACCCAGTCGGTTTTGGAAGATCCGCTATCGGCTACTAATATCATGCGCTCAGTTCTTCGAGGATTTTTTGGGTAAGCGGTTTATGAATGAACTGGGTAATATATTTGTTTTGTCCCGAACGCTTTACATCGACCGGATCGAGCGATGACGAGAGCATGAATATCTTAGTGGCAGTTTTATCGTGGTTTACCAGTTTATCGTATTCCTGTAAAAACTCAAAGCCGTTCATTAAAGGCATACGCAGGTCTAAAAAAATCACGTCCGGCTTAATTAAACCGTCTCTTATGGCATCAATAGCATCGGCGGCCGATTGTTGCACAACAATTTTTTCCGCAAAATTACTGCTCTCCAGTATTCGGCGGGTGACGAAATTATCAATGTAATTGTCATCAATAAGCAAACAGGTTTTATAGCCGTTATTCATCACCTCCAAATTTATACTTTTAACTCAATAAAAAAAATAACCTGCTAACTTTTACTGAATGTTAATATTTCCGGTGATCTGTTTTAATGTAATTTCGGCTGCTTTACTTTGATACTGAGCGTCGTAGAAAACGCCTAACGCATTCAGATAGTTACGTTGTGCTTCGCGGATCTCTAAAGGGGTGATTGATCCTAACCTGTATTTCTCAAGCGAGATCTCTAAGCTTTTACGTGCCAGTTCAACGTTTGATTGCCCTACTTTAATGAGTTGCAACCCCGATAGATAACTGCTGAACAAGTTACTGATCTGCGCTTCAATCTCCAGGCGTGTTTGCTCATAGTTTAATTGTGAATTGTCTATCTGCAATTTGGCATTTCGCTCGCGGCGCCATTGGTTAAACCCATCAAATATGTTGATGGTTGCGGCCAGTCCATAGTTTAATCCTCTTGAATTTTGCACCTGGGCAAAGCCGGCCGGGTTTGTGCTATTATTAAATTGATAACCTGTATTTACCGAAATTTGGGGGTAGCGGGTAGCCCTGATCTGCTTTAGATTGATCTCGGACAAACGCTTATTAATGGAGGCTGATAATATGGTTGGGTTTTGAGTTTGCGCCTGGTTAATAATATCGGCCAAAATAATCTTAGTATCTACTATAATGGTATCGGCTACATTAAACTCCGTTTGCGGATTGCGGGATAACAAGCGGTTGAGCTCTATTTTACTGGCCTTGTAGGTTTGCTCCTGGCTTATAAGTGTGGTGGTATCGGTATTTAGGGCTACTTGTGCCGTGTACACCTCTAACCGTGCCACGCGGCCGGCCTCAAACCTATCGGTAGCATAACGGATCTGCTTGCGCGATATATCAATTACACCCCTAAGTGCCTCTATTTGTTTTTGCTGGTTTACCAGGTCGTAATAACCGTTAATTACTGCCGATACCGTACGTTGTATCGTGTCTTGCAAGCGAACCTGCCCCAACTTATCACGTTGTTTAAACTCATCATAAGTGGCAAACATGTTAAAGCCGTCAAAAATGGTCCAGTTGAGGCTAACGCCATAGTTACTACCTGTATTATTAGCATTGCTGATACGATTAACCGTACTATCGCTCCGGGTTTGGGTAGTGCTTTGAATACTATTACTTTGCGTATAGCTGCCGGTTACCGTGGGCAGCATACGGGCGTTGCCTATGGTAACGTTATTTTTGGCTATAGTTGATGTATTGCGCGATAACCTGATATCGTAATTGTTTTGCAGCGCGGTTTCTACTGCTTCTTTTAAAGTAAGCAGCGGCGCGTTGGGCACCTTGTTGTTCTGAGCCTGTACGGTAGTAACGCATGCCAGGCAGCTTAAAACAAGATATACTATTTTATTCAATCTCATGTTCAGGCTTACAGGTTTTCTATTAATAACGGCTCTTTAGCAGGCTCTTCTGCAATGGGCTCTTTATCCGGGTCGCGGCGGGTTTTAGCGGCCAGCAATACATACATCATCGGTATTACGTATAAGGTTAAAATAAGCGAGAACATCATACCACCCATAATTACAATACCTAACGATATGCGGCTTTTAGCTCCCGCACCCAAGGCAAATGCAATAGGTACAGCACCTAATACTACGGCCAAACTGGTCATTAAAATAGGGCGTAAGCGGGCAGTGGCAGCTTCAACCACGGCATCATACTTTTTAAGACCATGCTCCATACGCTTGTTGGCGAACTCTACAATCAAAATACCATTTTTGGTTACCAGGCCTACCAGGGTAATCATTCCAATTTCGCTAAAAATATTAAGCGTTTGGTTAAATAACCATAACGATATAAATGCCCCTGATATAGCCAGCGGCACGGTTAGCATCACAATAACCGGGTCCATAAAACTTTCAAACTGAGCTGCCAGTACTAAATAAATGAGCAACAGAGCAAAACCAAAGGCAAATAATATGTTAGATGAACTTTCAGAATAATCGCGCGATGGTCCGCTTAACGCTGTACTAAAAGTAGGGTCGAGCATTTTGGCAATGCGCTGCATTTCGGTAATACCATCGCCAATGGTATAGCCCTCGGCCAGGCCTGCCTGTACCGTGGCCGATTTATACCTGTTAAAGTGATATATAGCTGGCGGTGCAGCACTCTCTTCTACCTTAACCACGTTATCTAATTGCACTAACTGCCCCTTATCGCTACGCACGTAAACCGATTTCAGGTCTAAAGGCGCATCGCGGTTAGCGCGGTCTACCTGGGCTATTACCTGGTATTGCTTACCGCTCATCAAAAAATAATCTAAACGGCCTGCACTGTAGTATAATTGCAAAGTTTGCGAAATAGATGACACCGATACACCCAGGTCTCGCGCACGGTCGCGGTCGGTGGTTATGCGCAATTCGGGTTTGGTGAATTTAAGATTTACGTCGGAGCTGGAGAAGACGGCGCTTTTGCTCACTTCACTAAAAAAGTCGGGCAATACCTTACGGATTTTTTCAAAATCCTGGTTCTGGATCACAAATTGTACCGGCAATGAGGTACGCGAACCACTGCCACCACCGCTTATAGTTTGCTCCTGCACTACCAGGGCTCGGGCATCGGGGAAGCGTTTAAGCTTGGCATTAAGCCAATCGGCAATTTGGGCCTGCGTTCGGGTACGTTCATCGGGTGCGGTTAAGCCTATACGGCCAAAGCCCGAGTTAACACTGCCCGAACCACCAAACCCCGGTGATACGATCTCGATATTTATTTTCGCCTCCGGGATAGAATCTTCTACCAATTGAGATACCCTATCCATATACTTGGTCATAAACTCGTAGGTAGCACCCTCAGAGCCCGTTGCGGTATAACGTAATAAACTGCGGTCGTCCAGTGGGGCAAGCTCCGACGGTATAACTTTGATAAGTATTCCTACTAAAACAATTGAAACAACCAGAATGCCTACCGATACCCATTTAAATTTCATGAACGATACCAGGGTTTCAGTATAGCCGGAGGTCATGCGCTCAAAGAAAGGTTCGGTTTTTTCATAGAAGGCTGATTTCTTAGCGTTTTTACGCGCCATAATTACGTTCAGCATCGGTGTTAATGATAACGATACGAAAGCAGAGATCAACACCGCCCCGGCTACTACCACGGCAAATTCCCGGAACAAGCGCCCCGTAAAACCCTGTAGAAACACAATGGGCAGGAACACCGCCGCCAGCGTTACCGAGGTAGAAATTACCGCAAAAAATATCTCTGCCGAACCTTCAAACGCGGCCTGCCGCACTTCCATTCCGCCCTCTATCTTTTTATAGATATTCTCCGTAACCACAATACCGTCATCCACCACTAAACCCGTGGCCAGTACAATACCTAAAAGGGTTAAAATGTTAATAGAGAACCCGAAGATATACATGATAAAGAAAGCCCCGATCAGCGATACGGGAATATCGATCAAAGGCCGGAAAGCGATCAGCCAATCGCGGAAGAAGAGGTAGATAATGATCACCACCAGAATAAAAGAAATAGCCAGCGTTTCTTCCACCTCTTCAATAGACTGGTTGATAAAGCGAGTGTTATCCAGCGCTACTTCCAGCTTAATATCGGGCGGTAAATCTTTTTGCACCTGTGCTAACCTTATGTAAAAATCCTTAGCAATTTGTACGTAGTTTGCGCCGGGCTGTGGTACTACAGCCAAACCTACTTGGAGCACACCAGATTCCTTAAAAGCGGTTTCTTCGTTAGCCGAGCCCAATACCGCATACCCTACGTCGCTCAAACGGATCACGCGGTTACTATCTGCACGGATAATGAGATTATTAAAATCTTTTTCGGTAACCAACTTACCTAATGCCCTCACGGTAACTTCGGTATTGTTTCCAGAAATTTTACCTGCCGGAAGCTCCACATTTTCAAGTGCGAGTGCAGCACTAATGTCTGTAGCGGTTACACCCAAGGCCGATAGCTTGTTAGGGTCTATCCATAAACGCATGGCGTACTGGCGCTGGCCCTGCAGGTTAATGGCACTTACCCCAGGAATGGTTTGTAAGGCTTCCTGCAATACGTTTTCGGCATAATCATTAATTTGGGTAATGTTACGGGTGTTACTACTTACGGTAAGCGTAATAATATTATCGGCATTTGCATCGGCCTTGCTTACTACCGGGGGTGCGTTAATATCTTGCGGTAACTGCCGCTGCGCCTGCGATACCTTGTCGCGCACATCATTGGCAGCCGTTTCCAGATCGGCATCCAAGTCAAACTCTACCGTAATATTACTCGAACCCACCGAACTGGTAGAGGAGATATTACGAATGCCTTGCACACCATTAATGGCTTTCTCGAGCGGCTCGGTAATCTGCGATTCAATAACATCGGCATTAGCGCCCGAGTAGCTGGTACTTACGCTAATGATAGGCGGATCGACCGAGGGGAAATCGCGGATGCCTAAAAACTTATAGCCGATAACGCCAAATACCACAATAATGACCGACATTACCGTGGCCAGAACCGGCCTTTTTATACTTATTGAGGATAAACTCATGAAATTTTTTTAGTGAAGAACTTTTACAATTTTTAACGGCACTTTTGGTCGCATTTGGATAATACCTGATATAATTATGCTATCGCCAATTTTTAAACCTTCGGTTACCTCAATTTGGGTATCGGTACGGTTGTCGGTTTTAACATTAACGGCATAAGCGGTATCGTTACGGGCAATAAATACCTTGCTCGATTTCAGATCGGGTACTACGCATTGGGTGGGCACCATGATGGTACGCGGCGATTTCTCTAAAATTAGGTTGATTTTGGCAAAGCCACCTGCCGTAATTTCATTATTAGGATTGGCGGCCCTTGCCCTAACGTTAACCGTACGTGAGGCAGGGTCAATTGCCGGATCAATAGCATAAACAATAGCCGTAAAATTTTTGCGCGAACCGGCCGTGTTAAACGTGATCTTGCTGCCATTTTTCACCAGTGAGCGGTAGCGCTCTGGTATGTTAAACGTAACCTTCATAGGGTTGGTGCTTACCAATGTAGCTATAGAAGTAGAAGGCGATAAATACCCCCCCGGACTTACATTGCGTAAACCTATAATGCCGCTAAACGGCGCCCTGATTATGGTACGGGCAATTTGCGCCCTTGTTACATCGGCCTGTGCCCGCAGGGTATTATACTCCGATAAAGAGGTTTCATATTCCTGCCTGCTTACTGCTTCTTTTTCCAGCAATGTACGGTTACGAAACTCGTTTTGCTTGGCCAGGGTTATCTGGTATTCGTTTTGTTTAAGGGTAGCCTGCAGGTCCTGGTCGTACACTTTAACCAGTACCTGGCCTTTGGTTACGCGGGCGCCCTCGGTAAAGTTTATAGCGGTTATATTGCCTGCAGTTTGGCTAATGAGGTTTACGCGCTCATTAGGGTCAATAGTGCCGGTAATATCAATAGTGGTATTTATTACCGTATCTTTTACAATTTGCACCATTACCGGTACGGGGCCACCTTTTTTACCGCCTTTGGTGTTTTTACCACCGCCGCCACCTTGTTCGGTGCTGTTCTTTTTATTATCGCCATGAAGTTTATTGTAAACCAGGTAACCGATGATTAATGCAATAGCTATATATACAATGTATCTGATCTTCATGAAAAAATATTTACCTTTTATTTGATTGTAATTGGTTGAATTTATTTAGTTGTAAACATAACATTTTCAATATTTAATGCAAGGCTTTCCAGGTTCGCTTTTCCTTGTTTCAATATCTTACAAAATATAACTCTGCATTAGGTTTCGCCAATGTTTGTTAAAACAACTTGTTAACTAACAGGCAAAATAAAGGGTTATTGCTTACGTATCATCTATGTATCAAGCATTTTACAACTTTGTAATAACCCTTTTGGTTTAAGTTAGCCGCCAAAAATTTATAAATTGGCAGCATGAAAAAGTGGCATTTGAATATTATAGTTTTTTTTATTGTTGTACTTATGAGTTTTAACAGCGAAGCAGCCGGTACGTTGCAAATATCCTACACCGTAAGTTTCCCCGAAGCGCAGGCCCATTATGCCGATATTGAAATGGAGATCAAAGGCCTTGCTCAGCCTAAACTCGATCTTAAATTACCGGTATGGACACCCGGCTCGTACCTGGTACGCGAGTTTTCTAAAAATGTGGAATCTTTTACAGCCAGTAGCGGTAGCAAAACTGTAAGCGTTACCAAAACACGCAAAAACGTATGGCAGTTAAATACGCAAGGCATAAGCTCCGTAAAGGTTAAATACCGTTTTTACGCCTTTGAAATATCGGTGCGTACGGCATTTGTTGATGTTACGCATGCATTCCTGTCTACCTCGGGTATGTTCTTTTATCCCGAGGGCGGCCTTAACCTGTCATCCACCATAAAAATCAAGCCCTACAAAAACTGGAACAAAGTATCAACCAGTTTAGAAATGGTAGGTACCGACCCTTTCACCGTAAAGGCGCCTAACTACGATATTTTATTTGATTCGCCAATAGAAGTAGGTACGCAGGATGTGTTTGGTTTTACTGTTGGCACTACACAATATGAGGTAGCCATGTACGGTGGCGGCACTTATGATAAGGATCGCCTGAAAAAAGACATGGCTAAAATTATTGAGGAAGAAATGGCCATTTTTGGCGAAAACCCTAATAAACGCTATGTATTTATCGTGCACAATTATGCCCGTGGCGGTGGTGGGTTAGAGCATTTGAGTTCTACGGTTTTAGGAGCATCGCGCAACGCGTACAGCACCGAGGCTGGTTACGAAGGCTTTTTAGGCCTTGTAGCTCACGAGCACTTTCACCTGTGGAATGTGAAACGCCTGCGCCCAATTGCTTTAGGTCCGTTTGATTATGATAATGAGGTTTACACCAGTAACCTGTGGATAGCCGAAGGTTTTACTGCTTATTATGATAATTTAACTGTAAGACGTACGCAGTTATTCCCGGTGGAGCATTACCTGGGTGCTTTGGCCGGAGATTTTAACACCATAGATAATACACCGGGTACCAAGGTACAGCCTTTATCGCAATCCAGCTTTGATGCCTGGATTAAAGGGTACCGCCCCGATGAAAATTCGATCAATACCGGCATATCCTACTACAATAAAGGGGCGGTAGTAGCCATGATGATGGATTTGGAAATTATTAATGCCACGCAAGGCCGCCAATCATTAGATGATGTAATGCATTATATGTATAACGAGTATTACAAAGTAAAAAAACGCGGTTATACCGATGCCGAATTTAAAGCAGGGGTAGAAAAGTTTGCCGGTAAAAAAATGGACGATTTTTATGCGAAATACATTAACGGTGTTAACGCCATGGATTATAATAAATACCTGGCCTATGCCGGTTACAGGGCATTTGATGAGTATGCCGATATGGACCTGCCCGATCTGGGTATCCGCATGCTGCCTGTTGCTCCCGGAAGGTTTAAAGTAAGCGGTGTTTTACGTGGCACATCGGCCTGGGTTGATGGCATTAACGTGAACGACGAACTGGTAGCTATAGACGGAAC
Organism: Mucilaginibacter terrae; assembly: GCF_042679325.1. Classification (GTDB taxonomy): domain Bacteria; phylum Bacteroidota; class Bacteroidia; order Sphingobacteriales; family Sphingobacteriaceae; genus Mucilaginibacter; species Mucilaginibacter terrae. Next base: position 117,592 of record NZ_JBHTMJ010000005.1, on the reverse strand, counting down.
CCCCATTACTGATCCTAAAAACCTGATAACCGGTAAACAGGTTGGTGATAAAATACAGGTTGCCGTAATACGCGATGGCCTGCCGCTTATTTTGCCGGTTACCTTACTAAAAAACACCAGCGTAAAATATAGCATACAAAGCCGTACCGATCTTACGCCGCAGCAAATTGCGGTGCGTAAAAAGTGGTTGAAAATTTAATTGCGATTGATGATAACTATTTAAAGTGTGTTCTCGTAAAAACCTGAGTAACAACTTTAAAAGGGGGTCAATCATGATGAGAATATTATTTTTTTTAACCGCCGCCTTATGCTTAGGCGGTTGGGCAGTGAGCGTTTTTGTTTATAACGCAACCGACTTAATACATTCGTTACTGGCATTTGCCGCCATATTTGTAGTGATGGGAATGATGGGTAGCGAGCAACACGGGCCTGTATCGAACCCCGATTTGTTTTAAATCACAATAGTAAATCAATAGTAAAGTCCGGCGCTGGTTTAGCGCCGGGCTTTTTTGTGATATATAAATAAGCTGAAAATGTTCACGGTAACGGCTCCTTTTTTACGCATAAAACTTTATAAAACCTTAAATTTCCTGATGCTGGGGCACTTTTGAGCTTACTAAATCAGGTGATCTTTCATCATTTTAGGCTCAAAAGTGTTCACAGATGAACGGTTTTTTAACGGTTATGAACGCTTTTATGAACGGTTTTGGCGGTGCGGACTAAACAATATTGGTTCGGCGATTTTGCAATTTGCGTTAGGGATTGCAGTGGAAAGCCCACAGTGCAGCATAGCGAAACGAGGACTTGGAACGAAAAGCCCGGCCGAAGGCAACGCCCCAATTATAAACCTCCATCTCGTTGTCGTAGAGATGCTCTGCCTTACTAAGTAATAAGAACAGACCTTCACATGTGGCATGGCAAAGTCCACTATTGAAAACCTTGGTGGACATAAACAGCACGCTTTATTGTGGAATCATTTTTTTGATAGCTGCCTCAAATCTTTCGGTTAAACTATATGGTTCAATTAATATATCTTCATAAGCAATACTTACTGTTTTGTTGTTGATACTATACCAATGCATACCTTGTTTAGATTGCGTTTTATAGGCTAATCTTGAAATTTTTCCATTCTTTTCTATGCTATAGTATCTATATATAAAAGTTCCTTTCACAGGTATTTTTTCTGTTATTTCATGCGTTTCAATATTTTTAAATTCAATTACGGTGTCAACAAAGGATTTCATATCAAGTTGATAAATAGCTTTTATTGGGCCTTTTGGTCTTATCCATTTATTCAGAACAAAATCTCCCTGTTTCACACTGCTAAATTTAAAGGTCTTTAAGTTGCTTATGCTTTTAAATAAAAGAAGATCGTGTTTGATATTATTTAGCTCATACTTGGTTTGACCTTTCAGTTTTTCCGAACAATAAGCAACATGGTGAACATCATTAAGATACTTCAAGTCCGATTTCAAATCTTCGTTCAGTTTCAGCACTTGGGCTAAGCACCCGTAGCACGACATTGTCAAAATCATACACGATATTAAAAATTTCATTTAATTATTTTAAAAAGCCAGTTTTAATCATTATACAGTTGTTATGCATCAAGCTACAGTTTATTAAAAAACACTTCTACAATCACTTCATTTTTTTTACAATTCACCAACCTAACCAATTTCTACTTCCAATGTTATTATTAATAACAAACTAACACCACATGAAATACAGAACTTTAGGCAATACAAGCGAACAGCTTTCGGCAATAGGTTTGGGTTGTATGAGCATGAGCCATGCTTACGGCACGCCTAACGATGAAGAATCGATAGCTACGCTGCACCGCGCGCTCGATTTAGGCATTAACTTTTGGGATACTGCCGATGTTTATGGCAGCGGCAAGAACGAGGAACTGATCTCGAAAGTGCTGGTACCTAACCGCGATAAGATCTTCATCGCTACCAAATTTGGCTTCACGCAAAGCGCCGATGGCAAGGGAATGGTTTTCGATGGTTCGCCCGCGCACATGAAAAAGGCGGTAGAAGCCAGCTTGAAACGTTTGGGCATTGAAGTGATAGACTTGTACTACGCTCACCGTATAGACCCTAACGTACCCGTAGAAGAAATGGTTGGCGCTATGGCCGAGCTGGTTAAGGAAGGTAAGGTACGCTATCTTGGGCTGTCGGAAGCATCGGTCAACTCCATTAAAAAAGCACATGCCGTGCATCCTATTAGTGCCCTGCAAAGTGAGTATTCCTTATTAACCCGTGAGCCCGAACAAAATGTGTTGCCGCTTTGCAAAGAGTTGGGCATTAGCTTTGTACCGTTTAGTCCGCTGGCGCGGGGGTTGGTTACTAATACTTTAGATACCAGCAAATTAGCCGATAACGACTTTCGCAAAGGCTTGCCCCGCTACCAGGAAGAGTACCAGGATAACAATAGTAAACTCACTGCCGGTTTTGCTGAATTAGCTGCTCAAAAGCAATGCAGTCCATCGCAGTTAGCGTTAGCATGGGTACTGGCACAGGGCGAGCACATCATCCCTATCCCAGGCACCAAACGCCGCAAGTATCTCGAAGAAAATGCCGGCAGTGTGGAGGTAAACTTATCGGATACAGATTTTATAAACATTGACAACCTGCTGACTAAATACCCCAATACCGGCGAGCGTTACAGCGAAGCGCAGAAAAAACAGGTGGATAGGAGTTAATGGTGTGATCTTAATTTAAAGAACTACTGGTTTCCCAGTATTACCGGCGTTTTGCCATTGCCCATAATAATTACTTTGGCATTGGCCGATGTAGCAATGGCTTTTTGTGCCTGTATGCTTTCGTATTGAAGTTGCTTGTCTGATAAACCGGTGGACAGGATCTTCTGGTAATCGGCAATACCCTGGGCTTCTACACGTTTACGCTCAGCTTCCTGGCGCTCTTTCTGCAAAACGAACTGCATTTTTTGCGCTTCTTGCTCGGCGTTGATCTTTGATTCGATGCTGGCCTTTACCGAAGCGGGAAGGCTTACATTGCGTACCAGGATCTGTTGCAGTTCTAAACCATTCTTGGCAAAATTACTGCTGATGGTTTGAAATATCCTGTCCTGAAATTGCTGGCGTTTGGTAGAATACAGGTCAACGGCCTGGTAGTTTACGGCATTGTCCCTCAGCACGGTACGGGTTACAGGGCGTACCAGTTTATCTAAATAATCAATCCCTATATTTTGGTAAATAAATGGCGCTTTAGCCTCATTTACCCTGAACAATACTGACAGGTCTATAGTCACTTCCAATCCATCAGAACACAATACCCGTATGGCATCATCACCGGCTACATCACCCTCGCTGTGTACCCCGCTCATGGTATAATTTTGAGTTTGAATGTTGAAAGTAGTTACATCAACTAACGGGTTAACCACATGAAGGCCGCTTTCGAGCACGTTGTTTTGTACTTTACCAAACAGGGTTTGCACACCTGCCTGCCCGGGCGATATAGTTTTAAAAGCCGACAGGAATACCCCCAGCACCATTAACACGATACCTGCTGTAGTGGCAATGCCACTGAAACGGCTACCGGCAGTGTCCGAGCGTTTTAAAACGCTGCCCACTACCAAAATTATAATACCCAGAAATATCAGTACCATCAGTTTATTTTTTTATGGGTTTTTCCATTGCCCGTACCTGCTTAACTAATTGAATTTTAAGCACTACAAATATAGTGGCAATTAGCAATCCTCCTAATAAATAAACGTACTGGCTGTTAGTATAACCCCAATAAACCGTGTAAAGGCTTATTAAAATGCCTATGGTATATATTACATTCAAAAATAATTTTAAGGCCATGGTTTAATACACGCTAATATTAGGATCAACCCTCTCGGCCCAGGCTAAAATACCCCCTTGCAGGTTGTATAAATTGGTATAACCCTGCGCTTCCAACTGCATAACGGCCATAGCACTTCGCTTACCACTGCGGCACATAATTACCACGGGCTTGTCGTGGCTTATTTTATCGGTCTCAATTAAAATGCCGCCCAAAGGAATAAGTTGGCCGTTCAGGTTCGACATTTCGTACTCGAAATCTTCACGAACATCTATCAGCTGAAAATCTTCGCTGTTATCTTTCATCCTTTTCAGGTCTTCTACAGTTATTTCTTGCATAGTTTTAAATTTAACACGGCAAAGGTAGTTTTTTTACTACATAAAAATTCAGTCTCCGTAGTGTAACAATCAAGCCTCCGGGGCGTTTCAACTAATAGGTTTGATATAATTTTTATATATTAGTTATTGATGAGAAAAGTAACCCGCTTTTTTTGGTTCTGTTCGGGAGCGCATATTGACACTTTGAAAAAATATCCCATTGAACACAACCGATATGTGGGCATTGGGGCCACTATATTTTTTACCGCTTTATTTGCCTCACTATCGGGTGGTTATGCCATGTACTTTGTATTTAGCGGCAGCCCGATGGCAACAGTGTTTGCGGTGCTTTTTGGGTTAATTTGGGGATTAGCCATTTTTAATATGGATCGCTACATCGTATCCAGCATTAATAAACAAGGGACTACCAATCAGCAAATTTTACAGGCATTGCCCCGTATTTTACTGGCTATTATGATAGGCGTGGTGATCTCGCGCCCGCTCGAACTCAAGATCTTTGATAAAGAGATCAGGGGTAAATTAAAAGATGCCTACCTGCGTGGCCAAAACCGTAAGATTGACACCTTGCAAAAGACCTACACGCAAAAATACGCGATGGAACTCACCAAAAACATTGATCTGAAAAAAGAGAAAGATTCATTAGAGCGGGACATTAACCGCTCACGTGTACAATTGAACCAGGAAGTTTTTGGCGATAAAACCAATCAAACATCGGGCATAAACGGGTACGGCACCTATGCCAAGCAAAAAGAGGGCGTTTTGCAGGAAAAAGAGAACCGCCTGAAAACCGTTACCGATGACCTAAACAAACTGGAAGGTTATTTAGGCCAGCGTAAGGATTACGAAGGCTTAAACAGTACGCGCCTGTTTACCGGCCACCAGTTAGATAGTTTAGCCGATGTGGCCGGCTTTGCCGACCGTAACTGGGCACTGGGGCAGTTGTCTTTCAGGCAAGACGGTACCCGCGATCTGGACACTTACCTGGCGCAATCCTTCATTGGTTATTTGTTTATTTTATTTGAGTGCTTACCAGTGTTCGTAAAACTGATGTCGCCCAAAGGGCCGTATGATGTGGCCGTTGCCCAATTGGCCGAAGCCAACATCCACTTTGCCGAACGGGATAAAGACCGGGAGATAGTAGTAACCGATGAGGTGTTCGACCACCAGGTAAGTTCGGATATTCAAAAACGAAAAAAACTCATTACGGGCCAATCCGACTATGACCTTGACCGGCATAGTTACGATTAGCTGATAAAATGCTTGCCGGTTGTAACCCTATGGGCATTTGAATGTATTAGGTGATAGTATAAAAGATGCAGACTCCCGAAGGTTTGTACGCTGGCTAAGGCTTCTATAAACCCGGAGGCTGATCATCTTAAATAGATGTATTACACCTTTAAAGCCGCTGGATTTTTAAACACCTAATAATGTGGTAGTTTTAAGCCTGTATATTACTAAACAAGTAATTCTTAAACCCTTCAAAATCTTTACCTAAATCAACCGCATGCTTTTCCTTGTTTTCCAGTTCTTTAACCTGTTGGGGCACTATAATGCCGGCCGCTATCTTATCAGGGAAAACGTTAGGGAATTTACAGGGGTGCGCGGTAGCTAAAAATACACCGGTGGTATGGGTATGCTGCTGCTGCCACTCTTTTAAGGCGCGCCAGGCTATGGCCGTATGGGGGCAAACCACGTAATTATACCGGTCAAATACCTGTTGTATAGCTTCACGGGTTTGCTCGTCGGTATAAGTGTAGCCGGTTAACAGGTTGATTAACCCGGCGGCATCGTGCTTAAAAAGTTCGGCAATACGCACCCAGTTACTGGGGTTGCCTACATCCATGGCATTGGCTATGGTTTGTACCGATGCTTTAGGCTCGTATATGCCAGATTTAAGGAATGCCGGAACGGTATCATTAGCATTGGTAGCGGCTATAAATTGCGCTACAGGCAAGCCCATTTTCCAGGCCAGCAAACCGGCACCTATATTACCGAAATTACCGCTGGGTACGCAAAAGGCTACCTTGCTTTTTCCGGCACGCAGCAATTGGGCGTAGGCGTTAAAGTAATAGAACGTTTGCGGAATCAGCCGTGCAATATTAATAGAGTTGGCCGAAGTAAGGCGAAATGCGGCATTCAGTTCATCATCCACAAAAGCCTGTTTTACTAAAGCCTGGCAATCGTCAAAAGTGCCGTCAACCGTTACGGCGCGGATATTTTGTCCGTTGGTAGTTAATTGAAGTTCCTGTATATCACTTACCTTGCCTTTAGGGTACAAAATGGTAACGCGGGTATTGGGCACGCCTAAAAAGCCCAATGCTACCGCACCGCCGGTATCGCCCGAGGTGGCTACGAGTACATCCAGCTGTTTTTCGCCTTCTTGTAAAAAGTAGCTCATTACCCGGCTCATAAAACGGGCGCCAAAATCTTTAAAAGCCAGCGATGGTCCGTGGAAAAGCTCTAACACATAAACGTCTTTTTCCAATTCAACAATTGGAGCTTCAAAGTTTATAGCATCTTCAATCAATGCTTTTAAGTCGTGCTCGGGTATGGTATCAACTAATAAATGTTTAGCTATCTCAAATGCAATTTGTGGCAAGGTGTAATTGGGTAGTTGCTCAAAAAAGCTATCGGGCAAACGCGGGATGTTTACCGGCATGTACAGGCCTTTATCCTGCGGCATGCTATTGAACACCGCTTCCTGGAAAGATACGCGCGTTGAAAGGTTATTGGTGCTATAGTACCCCCCGCCCCCTAACCCCCTAAAAGGGGAAATTGTATTCAGGGTATTGGTATTGCTCTCTGGCATCGATTCTTTTATTTCTTGTTCCATGGTTTGGAAATTTTGTTTCTAAAACTGCCCCTCATCGGAGGGGGGTAAGTAAGGCTGTATGCGTGGGTCAATCGAGGGGACATAAATGCTTTGCTAAACCCCTCCCTGCCCTCCCCAGGGAGGGATACACATACAATTCAAATTCCTTCTCCCCCTTTAGGGGGCTGGGGGGCTTCGCTTACAACACCCTCGGCCCGGCATTATTTATAGTCGACACATAGGTATTAGAATGAATTTTAATACCCGCCAAATGCTTTTGCAGCGTGCGGGTAATAGTATGGGCGGTTTCCTCATCGCGCGTAAAGGCAAAAACCGATGGACCCGAACCCGATATGCCAAAGCTAACGGCACCGGCCTGCATGGCCAGCTCGCGCATGGTATAAAAATCGGGAATCAAGATGGAGCGTACCGGTTCTACCAAAACGTCTTTCATACTGCGGCCTATGAGGTCGATGTCTTGCGTATAAAGTCCGCTTACCAAACCGGCAATGTTGCCCCATTGGGTAACGGCGTCTTTCATTAATATTTTATTGCGGATGATCTGCCGGGCTTCGCGGGTAGGTACATCCACATCGGGAAATACAATGGCACAATATAGCCCCGGCGGATGCGGCAGGCGAATTACGTCCAGCGGTTCGTAACTACGGATCAGCACAAAGCCACCCAACAGCGCAGGGGCCACATTATCGGCATGACCGTGCCCGCAGGCCGCTTCTTCACCTTTAATGGCAAAGGGAAGCAGTTTAGCTACGTCGGTTTCATCGCCCAGTAAAGTCTTTACGGCATACAAACCAGCCACCGTACTGGCCGAACTACTGCCCAATCCGCTCCCAATCGGCATCTTTTTGTGCAATTCAATATCCAAACCAATATCGTTACGGCCAATACTTTCGAGGTAATGCTGTACGCTTACGGTCACCGTATTTTTAGCCGGATCTAAAGGTAAACGGCCATCATCACCGGTAATTTTGCTAATGGTGAGGCCGGGTTTGTTAGTTACGCGCATTACCACCTCATCGCCCGGTTCGTTTACGGCAAAGCCCAGCACATCAAATCCGCAAACCACGTTGGCAACGGTAGCCGGGGCAAAAACTTTAATACCGGTTGCCTGTGGCGAGTTGCCGGTTGCCGGGTATTGTTTAGCCGATTTAGCAGCCTCTTTTAATTCCTGTTCCATTATTTGGAAATCTTATATTTCTGTTTAAAACTTCCCCTCCTTGGAGGGGGTGGGTAAAGATTGTGCGGCAGCAGGGGTGGGTTAATCGCATGCTGATGATGTCGCTTTGTTAACCCCTCCCTGCCCTCCCGAGGGAGGGATACATAACTATTTCCCCTTTGCCATTTCTTGTCTTGACTCCTGACTCTGTACTCTTGACTCTCTTCTCTTAATTCGCTCCCACATTAATCAAGTCGGCAAATACACCGGCGGCGGTTACTTCGGCACCGGCACCCGGGCCTTTTACTACCATGGGGCGTTCTTTGTAGCGGTCGGTAGTAAAGGCAATTACGTTATCCGCGCCCGACATGCTGTAGAATGGATGCTCTTCGCCCACCATTTCCAGGGTAATTGATGCCTGGCCGTTATCCAGCTTACCTACATAGCGCAACACTTTACCGCTGCTTTCGGCTTGTTGTTTCAATTTATTGAAATGGGCGTCGTTAGCCTTCAAAGCTGCATAAAATTCGGGAACGGTTTGGGCATCCAAACAAGCTTGTGGCAACATGCTTTCAATCTGTACATCTTCGGCTTCCATTTGGTGGCCGGCATCGCGTGCTAAAATGAGCATTTTGCGCATAAAGTCTTTTCCGCTTAAATCATCACGCGGGTCAGGTTCGGTATAGCCTTTATCCTGTGCGGTTTTCACCACATCATGAAAGCTCACATCCCCCTTAAAATTATTAAAAATGAAGGAAATAGTACCCGAAAGGATAGCTTCAATACGTTGCACTCTGTCACCGCTTACCATCAAATCTTTTAACGTACGGATGATAGGCAAACCAGCACCCACGTTAGTTTCGTAAAAGAAATCGACCCCATGTTTGCGGGCTGTATCTCTAAAAGTTTGGTACTGGCTATACGATGCCGAATTGCCTATTTTATTACAGGTGACAATAGATATGGTCGATTTAAAGATTTCTTCGTAAAAGGCAACCGGCTGCGAGCTGGCGGTATTATCTACAAACACACAATTAGGTAGGTTCATTTGCTTCATGCGGGCTACAAACTCGGTAAGGTTAGCGGGTTCGCCGTAGGCATCCAGGTCCTGTTCCCAGTCTTCCAGGTTCAAGCCATCTACACTGAAACGCATTTTACGGGTATTGCTGATGCCGGCAATTTTTACCTGAATGCTGTTATGCTCCTGCAAAAACTCTTTGTGTTGCTGTAGCTGCTTAAACATGGTTTTACCAATATTGCCGGTGCCCAGGCAAAACACATTCAGGGTTTTGTTGAATTCTACAAAAAAGGCATCGTGTACGGCATTTACCGCTTTGGCTAAATCGTGCGCCGAAATAATCACCGAAATATTATACTCCGACGAGCCCTGCGCAATAGCCCGTACGTTAATGCCGTTACGGCCCAGCGCATGGAATAACCGGCCCGACATGCCCGGCGTTTGACGCATATTTTCGCCCACTATGGCCAACACGGCCAGGCTGGCTTCAATAACCGGTACGTCTAGCTTTTGCGCGTTAAGTTCCAACTCAAATTCCACTTCCATTAAGCGGAAAGCTTTTTCGGCATCAGCTGGCTGCACCGCAAAGGTGATGCTATGTTCGGATGATGATTGGGTAATGAGCATTACGTTAATCTGCTCGCGAGCCAGTAACGAGAATAAGCGGCCACTAAAGCCGGCCTTGCCCACCATGCCGCTGCCCTGCAGGTTAATGATACTGATATTATCGATAGAGGAAATTCCCTTAATGGGTAAGCTCGTATTATTACAATCATGCTTAATAACGGTGCCCTCAAAAGATGTATCGAAGGTATTTTTTATGACGATAGGAATGCGCTTCAAAAAAGCGGGGGTCATGGTGGGCGGGTAAATTACCTTGGCACCAAAGTACGATAGCTCCATAGCCTCGGTATAAGTAAGTTCGGGCAGGGAAAATGCCTTTTTAACCATGCGCGGGTCGGCGGTCATCATGCCGTTCACATCGGTCCAGATCTGGATCTCGCTGGCATTTAGCGCCGAGCCGAAGATAGCTGCCGTGTAATCGCTGCCGCCACGACCCAGGGTGGTTACCTGCCCGGCCTCGTTGCTGGCAATAAAGCCGGTAACAAATAGCACTTTGCCGGCATTTTCATTAGCTAAACCACGGATCAATAAATCAGTCAACTCGGTATTTACACGAGCCTGCCCGAAGGTGTTATCGGTTTTAATCACATCGCTGGCATCCACATAAACGGCATCGGGAAAGTGCTGCAGTGCCATGCGACTAATGAGTAAGGTAGAGCAGCGTTCGCCGTAACTCAATATTAAATCGCGGGTTTTGGGAGTTAGCTCCTGTAAAACAAATACGCCTTGCAGCAGATCTTCCAACTGGTTAAAGTAGATCTTCAAACGGGTATATACCGGGTTTTGCTGTGGTATATCCAGCAATTGCTTTACCACCTCAAAATGGCGGATCTCCAGCGCAGCCAGGTGCTTGCTAAAATCGTTACCAGTAGAGGCGCGTTCGGCCATATCGGCCAGTAAGTTGGTTACACCGCTCATGGCCGATAGCACCACTACCAAATTAGGATCGGTTTGGTGCTCCTGCTTTACAATGTCCATTACAGCGCCGATGCTTTGTGCTGTTCCTACCGATGTGCCCCCGAATTTTAAAACTTTCATAATGTGTGCTATAACAAAAACGCCTTCCCCGTTGTGGAGGAAGGCGTTCTGCTGGTTTGTTTATTTTGTTACACCATACAATTACCTTCCTCCAAGCGCTGGGCCGGTGGTAATAATTGTTGTAATAATGGTGTTGTAAATGTTCATGGATTAAATTGCCTTTACTTGACGGGTGTAAATTAAAGGGTAAAATTCGGGAGTTGCAAATTAAATTTTAAAAATCGTTTAAAAAGATAGATTTTATTTGGCGGGGAGTTGAGGATATGGAGCGGAGTAAGAAGTACACAGACATTTGTTATCGCAGAGTTTCTCGTGCAGTACCCAAATGGCATTTTACAGCTTATCTTTCAATATCAAAGTTATGTGGATTTGCCTTATCTATAAAAATAGTGATCTTGTCTCCCTTTTTAGGTATTGTTTCCCATTTATTAAATGCATGGCGTATGGTTTCTTTTCTTGTTGTATCTTTTGGATATTCCAGCTCAAAGACAATTTCCATTATAGGTATTGCAAAAGAATCATCACCAACAAATAAATCGGTTTTATTTATTGAAATGATTTTTGCAGGTATTTTTAAACCTCTTTTTATTAGCTTGTTATACCTACATCTTTTTCTATAAAATGCAAAATAAAAAAAGCTAACAAAAATTAAGATAATTATACAACCGACCAATATATCAACCATGACGGATATAAAATTAGTTTTAATATTTAAAGATCTGCAATCAACTTGTCTGTTACAGCAGGGTCTCTCAGAAAAATAACTGCTGGGCAAGAAGTGAAAAGTCCGGTTATTATACTTTGGTTTCATGCGTTCCGCTTGTTCAACACTGTTGCATGAAAACGCGTGAGAAAATGCGGAAATATGAACTTTACTGAATAACTGATATACTTTAATGCAATGCTAACCCACCATAAATAAAATAGTATATATATTTGTATATCTTTATTTGTAGCCATGAAAAGTATATTATTAAAATTGGACAACAAATTGTTTGAGGAAACCGAACGACAAGTTAAAGCCGAAAATACCACCCGGGTAAGTTATATTAAAAGAGCACTTGAAGAGTACAATAAAATGCAGGAGCGCCGGGTACTGGAAAAACAACTGGCCAAAGAGGTAGCATTGCTCCAACACACGGATCCTGATATTAACTTGAAAAAAGAACATGATGCGGCTTCGCTGAATGATCTTACTTCATACCTGGATTAAGATGCTTCAATTAAAGCAATATGATATTTGGGTAGCCGATTTAAACCCATCTATAGGTGCCGAACCTGGTAAAGTACGTCCGGTGGTGATCATACAATCGGATGTATTACATAAAGCAGGGCACAGTTCTACTATCGCCTGCGTTATTTCATCACAGCCACGGGAAGGTATATCCTTATTAAGATTACCGGTGCAGCCAACTACAGCCAATGGTTTAAAGAAAACCTCCTATATTTTGTGCGACCAGCTACGGGCCATTGATTTGTTAAGGTTAAAGGAACATATTGGTAGGTTAGATGAAGATGTAATTGAAAAATTAAATAAAAGCGTTAAGCTTATTTTAGACTTATATTAAATGCAGGGACTCGTAACCAAATCTACCGGCAGCTGGTACCAGGTGCAAACACCCGACGGGCACCGGTATGATTGCCGCATTAAAGGTAAATTCCGTATTAAGGGATTAACCACCACCAACCCTGTTGCCGTGGGCGATAAGGTGGATTTTGAACTGGAACCCGAGCAGCAGCAGGGAATAATAACTAAGCTTTTCGAGCGGCGCAACTATATTATCCGTAAGTCTATTAATCTGAGTAAACAGGCGCAAATCATCGCTGCTAACCTGGATCAGGCTTTTTTGGTGGTTACACTGGCATCGCCCCGAACCTCGCTGGGGTTTATCGACCGCTTTTTAGTTACTGCCGAAGCCTATGATATTCCGGCCAGCCTGGTGTACAACAAGCTGGATATGTTTAGCGAAGAAGGCTTGGAAATATTGGCCGAATACAAAGCCGTTTATGAGCGTTTAGGCTATCCCTGCTACGAAGTTTCAGCTTTGAAAGGAACTAACATCCCTCATTTAAAGGAAAAGCTTAAAGATAAGATCACCTTGTTTTCGGGCCACTCGGGTGTGGGTAAATCGAGCCTGATGAACGCCATACTTCCTGATTTGGATCTGCGTACCATGGAGGTATCTGAATGGAGTGATAAGGGTATGCACACCACCACCTTTGCCGAAATGTACGATGTCCCCGGCGGCGGTTCTATTATAGACACCCCTGGCATCCGCGAATTAGGTGTAATAGATATTGAACAACAGGAATTGAGTCACTTTTTCCCCGAAATGCGCGACCGCCTGAACCAATGCCGGTTTAACAACTGCCGCCATATTAACGAACCCGGTTGCGCCGTATTAGATGCTTTGCAAAATGGTTTTATTGAGCCATCGCGCTATGACAGTTATTTAAGTATATATAACGGGAACGATACGAGAAGCTAAGAATGAGTCAAGAATATAGAATCAAGAGTACAGATAATGCATGTTTCTCTTGTCTGTATTCTTGACTCTGTACTCTATAATCTAATTAAAATATGCGTGCAGTATTACAACGGGTTTCCAGCGCTTCGTGTATGGTTGAAGGCCGGGTTACCGGGCAAATTGATACAGGGTTATTGGTGCTTTTGGGTATTGAAGATACCGATACTTTAGAAGATGCCCAATGGCTGGCTCAAAAGATAGTTGGTATGCGGGTGTTTAGTGATGAGAACGGCCTTATGAATAAAGCCTTAGCCGATGCGGATGGTTGCATTTTGCTAATCTCGCAGTTCACTCTTTTTGCACAAACTAAAAAGGGTAACCGGCCTTCATTTATACGTGCCGCCCGGCCTGATAAGGCTATACCGTTGTACGAACAAATGATTCATATCCTGAATTCCGTAACTGGTAAAACTACTGCCACCGGCATTTTTGGAGCTGATATGAAGGTAAGTTTGGTGAACGATGGTCCGGTTACAATTACTATTGATACTAAAAACAGGGAGTAAATCTCAATAAAACCTTAACTTGCCGCTAAATGACCGATTATCTTTCACTATTTAAAGAATGGGTAGTTACCCTGGGCGAAAAACATGGTGTGAACCCTATGCTTTTGGGTTGCCTTTATTTAGGCAGTAAGGTTTGCTTTTTTTCAACGCTGGGTTATGTTATTAAAAACCTGAGGGCTAAAAAGCCTGTCATATTCCCGTTGCTTATTGCTTTTACATTTTTTAGCATCCCTTATATCTACCTGATCATCGCAGGTCGAAATATTTCAGTGTGGGTATATGTATTTATTGCATTTGTGTTTTTGTACGGTATATTTTCCATCTGGAAAAAGCTTACTGCAAAGCCCATTCTTCCCCAGGGTGATTTACCTGGTGATGTGCTTTAACTTTTGCCGGTGCTTTTAAGTGCCCAATAAATTAATACTGGTTGAAAGAATAACCTCATGAATCTTTTACGATTGGTATCTAATCCAAATGCATTCCTTTGATGTGTGTATTGGGATATGTTACCCGGAAAAACGCCTGTGAAAAAGGCGGCAGCGACCTTACCCACAGTTTCTTCATGTTTTTTATTGGTGAATACCAGGGCACTGCCCAAGGCTATTTCTGCCAAGCCCGAGTAAACTACAGTTTTGTCCTTTTTTAACGGTACCCAGCCAGGCACCTGAGCCCGAAAATCTTTCCTTGCAAAGGTAAGGTGGCTAATGCCGGCAAATATTAAGTTCGCACCTAATAATATGCGGGCTGCTTTCTTAAGTTTTTCTTCGTTCATGGCAGGTAGTGTAATAGCGCCTGTGTTACAAATACCATTCCATGCATATAATAGGCAGTAAACCATTGGTTTTGTAGGAAATAACATACAGGACTATGCAGGATGCGGTTTATATGATGTCGTTTTATATTTGACGAACGGCAGACCAAAGTATCTGCATACCCGTTGTAAACCAAAGAAAAACAATGAATAGTCTGTATATAACATTATGCCGACTTAATATGTATTGCCATTGATATGAAGAAATTACTGATATTAACCATTTTTACCGCTTTGTCTTTCAATAGTTTCTCGCAAGACTATGTTATTACCAGGTTTGGCGTGAGCGCCGATAGTACAAAGCTGAACACCAAAGTAATACAAAGCGTAATTGATAAGGCGCAGGCCAGCGGTGGTGGAACTATTGTTATTCCTAAAGGGATTTACCTTACCGGGGCATTGTTTTTTAAGCCCAAAACCAAGTTGCGTTTATTAGAGGGTGCAGTGCTGAAAGGTTCGGATAATATAAACGATTATCCGCTGATCCCATCCCGTATGGAAGGCCGGAAACTTGATTATTACGCGGCATTAGTGAACGCTTACCATGTCGATAAATTCAGCATTACGGGCCCGGGTACTATTAATGGCAATGGTGCACGGTTTTGGAAAGAGTTTTGGGACCATCGCGATTCGATGAGGAAAGCAGGTAAAGAATCGACTAATTTGGAGGTGCATCGCCCGCGTTTGCTATTTATATGGGGATGCAATAATGTGAACATTACTAATGTGAAAATGCGTAATTCGGGATTTTGGACCACGCATTTGTACCAGTGTAATAATGTATTGATAGAGGGCTGCGATATCCGTTCGCCGTTTTTGCCGGTTAAAGCCCCAAGTACCGATGGTATAGATATAGATGTTTGCAAAAAGGTAACCGTACGTAACTGCTATATTTCGGTAAACGATGATGCGATATGCATTAAAGGAGGAAAAGGTCCCGATGCGCAAAAACTACCTGAAAACGGCATAGTAGAAGATGTATTGATTGAAGGCTGCACCATTGGCGCGGCTCATGCCACCCTAACTTTAGGCAGCGAAAGCATTCATGCCCGCAACATTACCATGAGGAACTGTAAAGTGGATAACAACACGCCTTTATTGAAATTTAAGATGCGGCCCGATACCTACCAGTTGTTTGAAAATATTACGGTAGATAACATAACCGGTAAATGCGGTACTATAATAGAAGTGGCTCCCTGGAAACAATTTTTTGATTTAGGTGGCAGTACCGAAAAGCCTTTTGGTACGGTACGGAACATCACCATGTCGAACATTAAGGTACAGTGTGATCGTTTTGGTGACCTGGAAGGCAATCCTAATGATAAGGTTTCGGACATTAATTTTAAAAATATTGCTGCCACCGCTAAAACCGGCGGACTAAAAACCAAGTATCCACGTATTAAATTAGACAATGTGCTTGTTAACGGAAAGCAACTGGTTATTCAATAGATAGCTATCTGGTAATTACAGGGATGCTTAAAGGGTTTAAAAGCAAATGATCTTCAAAAGCAAACCCCTTCAGCATTGATCTGAAGGGGTTTGCTTTTGAAGCTTTAGTTCAGGAACTAAGCTATATTAGCGGCTATCACATTTTCGGCGAAGTTCTCCATTTCTTCTAATTGCGGGCTGCATTGCAGTAAAAGGAAATCGACGCCAACACTCTCGAACGCAGCAATTTGATCTTGAACCTGCCATGGGGTACCCATAATACCGGAGCGTAAACCACGGTTTGATACGGAATAATCATACAGGGATACTTGTTGCTCCAGTTGAGTGCCTGATAGCCATTGCTGGTAATTATTATAACCCGATGTGCCTTCTTTTACATTGGTAATACGTTCCAGTTCATTTTTAACCTCCTGCTCGTTATGGCGGATAATACTATAAGCAGCCACTCCGTATAACATGGGGGGCAGACCCTTTTTTTGGCGGCGTTCACGCATATCTGCAATACGGCGGCCAATTAATTCGGGCGAATCGCCATGCATCACGTAACCATCGCAAGTGGAGGAAATCAGGTCTTTGGCAGCTTCCGATTCGCCACCGGCATATATTTTAGGTCGGGGGCTCGATACCGGCTTGGGCTGTAAAATATTCTCTTTTACCTGGTAATATTTTCCATCAAAGGTATAGTTATCTTGTTTCCAAACATTGTCCACCACGTTAAGCCACTCGGCCGTGCGGGCATAGCGGTCGTCGTGCTGTTCAAACTGTATGCCGTACTTTTCTGCCTCATCTTTCCACCATGACGATACCACGTTCAACGAGATACGCCCGTTGCTGATATGGTCTATATTGGCCGCTTGTTTGGCCAGTTGTGCCGGGTTATGAAAAGTTGGCCGTACAGCCACCATTAGTTCTTGGTTTTGGGTAACTGCGGCAAGGGCAGCCGCTGTGCTCCAGGCATCAAGCGATGGTGCCTGCTCTCCCTTAATATCATTAAGGTACAACTCGGCTATTAAAGCCAGGTCAAAACCAATCTGCTCGCTGCGTACGGCCAGTTTTTTTATATAGTCCCAGGTGGGCTGCATATGCTCGTCTTCCACGTTGCGTAACCATCCACCAAAAACCGGCAGCCAATATCCGTATTTCATAAAATCAATAAAGTTGTGTGTTCATCGTTTCCGGTTGCAGGAGTAATGTTTTTGCAATTAAAGTCAAATCAGTCGTATCACCTAAACGCCTGATAACCATTTTTATACTACCGCTACATCCTCACCTTTAAGCACAGCCTGTTGCTCTAAGTATTCAACTAATCGTTCGTGCGGGTTAAAGCCAATTACATTAACCGCATCGGCTACAAAATTTGAGAGGGCGTTAACATCGTAATACAACACCTCGCCGTCGCGATCGTCAATAATATACTCTATACCGCCTACATCTATACCGCTTTGCTGCACAATGGTCTCTATGTTTTTTATGATCTCGGCCGATGGGGTAAAGGCCTCTACCTTTAAGCCGTTTTTAGGGGCATCCAGCGCACAAGCGTTCCGTACCAGGTCCTGACCAGTAGTGGTTTGGCAAATGTCGGCCGGACAAAGGTTAAAGCTCTCGCCGGTAGTATATACCCTAATGGCATACAAGTACTTGCCACCTAAAGTTTCTACCCGGGTAATGTAACCACCCCTTGCCGGTATAAATTCCTGTACTAAAGCCGTATGATCAATTCCCAAGTCTATTTGGTGATTGTTAACCGCGTGGCGCACTTCATCAATCGAATCAAATTTTTCGATACCAGCACCGCTGCCACCAATATTAGCTTTCACTACAATGGGGAAACGCAGGCCTTCGGTTGCCGCTTCAACTTGTGAGGCATGATTAATAACCCTTGATTTCGGGTATTTGATACCTAACTGCTGCAACAGCATTAGCTGCAAGGCTTTAGAGGTTTCGTAGGTAAAGGCGCGGTAGCCATTAATAACTCTTACCCCCTGGTTTTCTAAATGCTTCAGGTAGTTAAGCGTATAAAAAGTGCCCTGCACACCATCTCTCAAATAAGCCGATGGACTCATGCGGTTAAAAAACAGGGACATATTAGGTGCTGCTTCTTCAATAGCATACGTATGCTGCGTTGGGTTTACGGTTTTATAAGGAATACCTTTCTTTTCAAGCTCAGCAAACAAGGGCTTAAACCAATCGGGGTGCTCGTGTGATATAATAAATGGGCTCATAGTATATATATTCTATAAAAATAGTAGAGATTAACAAATGTATAATTTCTACCATAATGATAACACTTTACCGACCAGTGTATTCATGTTTTTACAAAAGCATGAAACGAGGAAGTAAGGGAATGGTATGTTTCTATAGATAGTTAACCACGGTTGATGAGTTAACTATAGCAAAGAAGCAGGCTTATCTGCAATTAGAAGATTATAGTAACATACCTATCCCAATCTGTTACATAATTTCTACAACTATGTGGAATAAGTGGAAATGCTTGCCGATACTTTAAAAGTGAGTATTATTTGAATTTGGTAAATAATAATAATTACCGGGGATAGGCTGAACTATACCTTAAAACAGTTTTTTTATTATGGATTTAGTAAATATTATAATAAGATGCAAATAGGTACAGGCTTTGACTAATATAAGCAAATTACGCCCCCCTAATGAAAACAATACCTTACCTCATCATATTTATATTAGTAAATTTTTGCATATTTAATATGGAGGCGCAGATAAATTCTACTTCGCAAAAAACATATAAGCTTCCCAAACTCGATGAACATTCACTTGTAAAAGACTCATTAGGAAAAAAATTAGAATACACAGCCTGGACAAGCCTTGTTGCTACCGGGCGGTATGAAGTAAGAGTTGTGCTGATGCCCGATGGAAGGGGATCGCTACGCACTGTTAAATTAACCAAAGCCGAAAGAGCTTTAAAGGCGGCATTAATGCCTAAATTAGCTGATAGTCCTTACTTTACTACAGGAGAAGCAATTAAATATGTGTTCAAGGAAAAGGATATTAATGGTGATTGGTGGGATGCTAAGCGCTTAAAAGGCAAAATTGTAGTTATAAACTTTTGGTACATAAACAGTATGTATTGCCGTTCGCAGATACCCGATTTGAACGAGGTTGCGGCAAGCTACAAGAACGACCCCAATGTGGTTTTTTTATCGGTTGCTATGGATGATAAAAAGGCTATTGAAGAGTTCTTACAATACAATCCATTTGATTATAAACATATAGAAAAGGGTGTGCGCATCAGCCAAAAATTAGGCGTGGTTAACCATCCAACAGATCTGATTCTCGACCAGGCAGGAAAGGTGCAATACCACACTACGGGTTATTCGCCTGCTAATTTCTATTGGATAAGCAAAACTATTGAAAAGTTAAGATTAACTGTTAATTATGGAGATACGGTGTTGGTTAAATAGTACTATATTCAAAAAATTTGGATAAACAGCTGCCTGTGAATATAACTTTAACCACAGCTAAAAATACTTTTGATTAATACCCCAGTAATATCGTATATAATGCAAACTGCATGATCTTATTTTCGAGTGTGAGTAACCATTTATCCAAACCTTACCTAATGAGGAAAGGCATTAGCAAAGCACTTGCCAATAAAAATAAAACAGGACAGCCTTATAGTAAGTTTGCCCTGTTTAACAAGTTTGTTTAATAATTATACCGCGAACGATGTTCCGCAACCGCAGGTACTGGCCGCATTAGGATTGTTAAACACAAATCCACGAGCGTTTAAGCCATCTTGAAAATCAATTTGCATACCAGCAAGGTACATGCCATGGGCTTTGTGCATGTAAACTTTAACACCTTCAATAAAGTATTCTTTATCGCCGTCTTTTTTTTGATCGAAGCCTAATACGTAGTTCATGCCAGCGCAACCGCCACCTTCAACGCCTACACGCAAGCCAAAATCATCACTCAATTCTTGCTGATCTTTTAATTTCAATAATTCTCTTACAGCACCTTCGGTAAAGGTTACCGGTGCAAGTGCAGTTTCAACAGCAGTACTCATGTTATTTTTATTTAGCTATGTACAAATATAAGTTAAAATGCAGATTTTTGCGCTGCCCGGGTTATTTAATGACCCCAGCCTAACATTAACGAAATTATGATCTATTACAATATACTATTAGATATTTTAAAGCTTACCGTTGCCGGTGTTGGCGTTGTTGGGGTGGCCTTTTACCTGTTTAAGCCATACTTTGATCGTACGCAGCACCTGCAAGTACTGGAACTGAAAAAAGCTGCCGATAATCAAACGTTGCCCTTGCGCCTGCAAGCTTATGAACGTATTGTGTTATTTATAGAGCGTATGAGCCCTGCCAACTCTTTGGTGCGTTTAGGTGGGGGCGCTTACTCGGCTGCCGAGTTACACCACCTGGCAGTGCAGGAAGTATCTAACGAGTATCAGCACAATATTACGCAGCAAATTTATGTAAGCAGCAGGGCATGGGCGGTGGTAAGACGCTTAAAAATTGATACGGTTAATTTGTTGAATAGCACGTTGCGCGGTTTACCCGAAGGTGCCACCGGGCTCGATTTCAGCCGGACTTTATTAACCCACCTAAGTCAGTTGGAAACTAACCCTTACGAAGCAGCCGGCAACATAATTCATAAAGATCTGGAAGAATTATTTTAAACCGGATTGACCTATCCTACCAGGCTAACCTGTTGACATTAATATGCAAAAATAGCTGATATGACGGCAGCTAAATTAGCTACGGGTTGGTAGCAAAATCATATTTGAAAATTAATGTTCTGCTCATTTAAGTTGTTAGGTTTGCAATAACAACTAATTGTAAATTGTGGCTTAAGTATTGATGTTTTAATGCGGATTAAAGCAAATGTTTAGCTTATATTTGTGGGTGCTACAGTGTAAGCTATTTCAGAAAAGAGACAATTTATAACGTATAAGTTAAAGTTATTTATGTGATTGATTACTAAGGTGTTATGTTGTGTTTTGTGTATTAAAACCCGCGTTCATAGCATAAAAAAGCGTTCACACAAATTTTTAATTTAATTTTTTAATCCACTTTTTTTTCGAATATTCGATGTTCCGAACCCGGCTCAATTAAAATTGTTTCAGGGGTTGGAAATGAGCATTTTATCTTTAATTTTTATATGGAAAAAACTTGTATTAATGTTTGGGGCAGCTGCTTGCAGGTCATTAAAGATAACATTCCAACTCAAAGTTTTAAAACTTGGTTCGAGCCCATCAAGGCCTTGAAGTTGGATGGCAGCGTGTTGACCATACAGGTACCGAGTTTGTTTTTTTACGAATGGCTGGAAGAACATTATGTAGGCCTATTGCGTAAAACCATTAAAAAGCAACTGGGCGACGACGGACGCCTGGAGTATAATATTGTGGTAGAACAATCATCATCAAATAAGCCTTTCACCACCAATATGCCATCAAACGGTAATGGTGCTGAAGCTAAAAACCAGAGTATGCCGATTCCTATATCCTTAAATAAGGATATTAAGAATCCGTTTGTGATACCTGGTTTAAAAAAATTACATGTAGACCCGCAGCTTAATCAAAATTATACCTTCGAAAATTTTGTAGAAGGCGATTGTAACCGCTTGGCCCGTTCGGCCGGATACGCAGTGGCAGCTAAACCGGGTGGCACTTCTTTTAATCCCTTGATGATTTATGGTGCGGTTGGTTTGGGTAAAACCCATCTGGCTCAGGCTATAGGTAACGAAATTAAGCGTACCCTACCCGATAAGCTGGTGCTTTACGTATCGTGCGAAAAGTTTACCCAGCAGTTTGTAGATGCCTTAAAGCATAATAATATTAACGATTTTGTGAATTTTTACCAGGCCATTGATGTGCTCATTATGGATGATGTGCATAATTTTGCCGGTAAAGAAAAAACACAGGATTTCTTTTTCCATATCTTCAACCACCTGCATCAATCGGGCCGCCAGCTGATCATCACTTCAGATAAAGCGCCGAAAGATCTGTCGGGTTTAGAAGAACGTTTGCTTTCCCGTTTTAAATGGGGCTTATCTGCCGACTTGCAAACGCCCGATCTGGAGCACCGTATGGCTATCCTCAAAAACAAAACTTATCAGGATGGTATCGAGCTTCCTGATGATGTAATTGAGTATGTAGCCCATAACATTGATAACAACATCCGTGAACTGGAAGGTGCCATGGTATCCTTATTGGCCCAATCAACCTTAATGCGCCGCGAAATAGACCTGAACCTGGCCAAGGCAATGTTAAAGAATTTTGTAAAGCATTCGGTTAAAGAAATTTCCATCGAATACATTCAGAGCCTGGTTTGTGAGTATTTTGAGGTGCCGGTTGATATGGTGAAATCGCAAACTCGTAAGCGCGAAATTGTTCAGGCCCGTCAAATATCCATGTACCTGGCAAAAGCTCATACCAAGAGTTCACTGAAATCTATAGGAAACTTTTTCGGTGGCCGCGATCACTCTACTGTAATTTACGCCTGCCAAACCGTAGAAGACTTAATTGACACCGATAAGAAGTTCAAAAGCTACGTAGCCGATATACAGAAGAAGTTGAAAATGTCGTAAGCTACTGGTTTGGTTCAATTACTTATATAAACTAAGAAAAAAATACATTTATGAAAACGGGCTGTCTCCAAAAAAGCAGCCTGTCTTCGTTTATGGTTTACGAGTTTTAAGAAAGCGATGTAATAACAGCGGAATACGGTAATTTAACGTTTCTGTAAGTCAATACAAACGATGAAATATTACTTAATTCTTGTTTTACTATCCTCCACAATAATTAGTTGCTTAGGACAAAATCAACCGGCATATTTTGTCAATAAGAAGTACGATTTGCAAGGGTACATAGGTAGAAGCTTCAAATTTCCGGAAAAAGCGCGGAAACAGGGCTTACAAACAGTCTTACTCTTGACATTTAGTGTGAATAGAAATGGCTATAAAGATTCTGTCCAATTTGCAGGAAGTACCGGGGGAATAGATTCACTAATGCTTGATGCTTTTAAAAAGATGGTTAGTGACCCAGAGTTTAAATGGAAGCCTGCAACCCAAAATGGAAAGCCTAAGAGTTGTTATGTGGCAATACCGATAAGTATTGTATATGAATTTAGTGATGAAAGATTAGAAGGTGAATTTTTGCAGGTGGAGAGTTACCAAGGTGGTTATCGACAAATTATGAACCTTTTGTACAAACTTCAATTCAAGTATCAATTATGCAAAAACATAATATTAATGCATATGGGTGCCAGTTACTAATTGGGTACCTGTTATAACTTCTGTTTAGATAATATTTCCATTACTTTTTCAGCCGTCAAGCTCAAGCCATCGGCCACCACTTGTGCTTGCAGGTAATAACTTTCCCTTTCCGCTAACTTATCACTTATAAAGGCAATCAGTTCGTCACCATGTTTATGGCGCAACAGCGGACGTTCTTCCTTACCGTGCTCTAAACGGCTGGCCAAGGTTTTAGGAGATAGTTTGATATATAGCGTGGTTCCATGCGCTTTCATCCAGTCCATATTATCAAAAAAGCAGGGCAGGCCACCACCTGTCGAGATAACGGCGTTTTCGGCGTAAGCAGTGTTCTTCAGCACTTCCGATTCGGCTAAACGAAAGGCTGTTTCTCCAAAGCTGGAAAAGTATTCGGCCACGCTCATGCCGGCCTGTTCTTCCAGTAGGTGGTCAAGATCGTAAAAGGTATAATTTAAACGGGTGGCCAGTTTGCGGCCTAAGGTGGTTTTACCACAACCCATAAAGCCAATTAAAAAAATGCGGCTCATTTCTTTTTCACTAAAGATTTTTTATACATAAACGTCATCAGCAATATAAAGCCCTCGGCAACCAGGGCCGGTACGCAAATAATGCTGTACATAGGGCTGCCCGGCCATCCGCCCCAAATTACAATGGTTATGATGAAAGATATAATGAGCGATACCAGCAGGGTCATCACCAGCCGGGGCGTGGTTAACAGGTTTTTTAACTGCATCCATTGTATGGCGCGGGCTATGCACCAAACCGGGAAACTCATGTAAGCAATGAGCATAAACAGCTCGGGTAACGATATATTGGAGGTGGGCATGTTAGTTGAGTTTAACGCGGGGATCAATCCAAACGTAAATAATATCTACCAGAATATTGATCACCACAAATATAAAGGCAATAAACAGAATGGAGCCGATAATAACGGGGAAGTCGGACATTTCGAGTGCATCTACCGTTACCTTGCCTAAGCCGTTGTAGCCAAACACGTATTCCACAAAAAAGGAGCCGGCCAATAGCGAAGCAAACCAGTTGGCAATAGCGGTAATAACCGGGTTTAAGGCATTGGGCAAAGCATGGCGGTAAACAATAGCATTCTGACTTAATCCTTTGGCTTTGGCCGTGCGGATATAATCCTGATTCAATACCTCCAGCATGCTGCTGCGGGTTAGTTGTACAATAATAGCAAGCGGACGTAAACCCAGCGTTACCGCCGGTAAAATCACGTTACTCCAGGTCATTACTTCACCCTTAAAGGGGTCGTAACTATACAGGCTGCCCGTCATATTAAGGCCGTTGTAGTGGCTCAGCACAAAGCCAAACAGCCATGCAACAATGATCCCTGCAAAAAAGGAGGGAGCCGATATGCCCAGCACCGAAAAGCCAACAGCCAGGCGGTCTATCCAGGTATTTTGATGCACAGCGCTCAGTACGCCCAGAAAAATGCCTATTACAATAGCCATTAACATAGCAAACGTAGCCAGTATAAGTGTGTTGGGTATCACCTCTAAAAGCAAAGCCGCCACTTCTTTATGCGTTTGATAGGAACGGCGCAGGTAAGGCCACTTCAAGCAAATAGCTTGTGTCTCTGAAACCGGGAACAACTGCACATAATGGTAACGCTCCTGTTCCTCGGCAGTGCGTGCATGCAAACCAATGGGCGAAAGATCATTCAGGTAATAAGCGAACTGTACGGGTATCGCTTTATCCAAGCCAAACTCTTTGCGTACCGCTTCCAGCGATTGCACATCGGCACGTTGCCCCTGCGTCATACGGGCCGGGTCTACCGGTAAAATATTAAATAGAAAAAATACCACCACTATAATACCCAGCATTACGGCCAGGCTATATCCAATTTTGCGGAGGAGGTAGGTGAGCATGAGATTATTGTTTTTGCAGATACTTTTTTACCAGCGCCTCATAATCGGGCATGGTGTGGTAGTGCCACTTATCAATTACTGTACCGTTACGTAGCAGTATAATACCCGGATTAGCCCTCACCATAGTTTTAAGCGGAACCCCATCGGCATGAAATGTTTCAAAAACCAGGTGGTGTTTTTTACTGAAAGCAGCGGCATCGGCGGGTGAAGCCGAAGTAATCATGACCGTGCGGATGTTGAAATTTTGGGTAAGGTTAAATGCCAGTGCATTGAGGCGGGCCAAAGCGGCCGTATCGGTTTTATTCAGGTCGTAGGCAACCACCCAAAGGTTGAAAAACGGGTTGGCTAACAATTCCTGTGTATAATCGTTCCCTTGCGAATCGTTAATGCCCAGGTCGCGTATTTTAGGCTCAAAGCCTTTTTTAATGAGCTTACGTTCGGGGTCACCTTCAATTTTCCAGTTGGTATCTTTCCAGATCCCGGTTTTCAGGTAATCCTTATCGCTCATGCTTTTGGTGGCACCTGTAACTTTGTTTTTAAGTTGATAGGTTAACTCATATTCGTCGGGCAGGGCTCCCGGTGGGGTGCTCATTTCTTTGGGAATGTTATTGCCAATTTTGTAGGGCAAAAAGTCCAGCACCGGTAAAAAGTTATAAGTATAAAGCCCAACAGCTAACGAAATAACCACGGCGGTAACCAGCCAGCGCATTTCGGCAGCGGGACTAACCATCGGTCGTATTTGTTTCCGGTTAAAAAACAACACCAGTACCAATGCCAGCAGCACCATATCTTTCCCAAACGATTCCCATGGGGTAAGCGGAATAGCATCGCCAAAGCAGCCGCAGGTTTGTACAACCTTAAAAAAGGCAGAGTAAAAGGTAAGGAAGCCAAAAAAGATGATCAACAGCAGCAATCCCCAAACAATGGCATTAATGCGGATGCCAATAAGCAAGGCAAAGCCTAAGATCATTTCCAGCGCACAAAGTATAATGGACAAGCTAAGCGCCAGGTCGTTCAAAAAGGTAACATGGAATACTTCAAAGTACTCTTCCAGTTTATAAGAAAAGCCCAGCGGATCGTTGGCCTTAATCAGCCCCGAAAAAATAAAGAGTAAGGCTACGGCAATGCGGCAAAACCAAATTACAGCCCCCCGGCCCCCTAAAGGGGGAGTAGAAGTTGTTTTATTTATAGTAAATGTATTGTCCAATGGTTAAATCTTTAAGCGTTTAAAAAACTCCCCCTTCAGGGGGCTGGGGGGCTTTTTATCAGTGCAAACACCGCATAATTCAGCATATCCTGATAGTTGGCTTTTACGCCTTCCGATGCCAGGGTATGCCCTTGGTTATCTTCAATTTGTTTTACGCGCAGCAGCTTCATCAAAATTAAGTCGGTTAACGAGCTGATGCGCATATCGCGCCAGGCCTCACCGTAATCATGGTTTTTATCCATCATTAAGTTGTAGGTTTCTTTGGCGTATTTGTCAAATAGCTCGGCTACCTGCTCAACAGGCAACTCAACCGGTGTTTCGGGACCGCAATCTAACTGCATTATGGCAATGAGGCAATAGTTTACAATGCCAATATATTCGCCGGTAATGTCATCACCCACTTTCGAAACCTTTTTTTCTTCGAGCGTACGGATGCGCTGCGCTTTGATAAAGATTTGGTCGGTAATAGAGGAGAGCCTGAGTATGCGCCAGGCCGTACCGTAATCGCGCGTTTTTTTGATAAACAGCGTTTTACAGGTGTTAATTACAGACTCGTATTCAAGTGTGGTATTGGTCAAAACCGTAGAATTTAATTTTTGTGCGATATTTGTACCCAAGGGTGTTTAGCATCCGCAAGTAAATGGCTAAAGATACAGTTTTTCGTAAAAAGGCAATCATTAATGCAGGTGGCCGCTTAATGGATTTAAGCATTCCGCAGGTAATGGGTATTATCAACCTAACGCCCGACTCCTTTTTTGCCGATAGCCGTAAACCTGCCTTAGCCGATGCCTTGCAGCAAGCGGGGCAAATGCTGGCTGATGGCGCAACTATGCTCGATTTAGGCGCTTATTCATCCCGCCCGGGCGCTGTAGATATCCCGGTGCAGGAAGAGACCGACCGTTTACTGCCGGTGGTTGAGGCTATAGTAGAAACTTATCCTAATGCTACACTTTCTATAGATACCTTTCGCTCAACAGTGGCCGAAGCGGCAATTAACGCCGGTGCGCATATCATTAACGATATTGGTGGCGGTATGCTGGATGCCGATATTTTTGCTACCGTTGCCCGCCTGCAGGTGCCTTATATTTTAATGCACATGAAAGGCACACCGCAAACCATGGTACAACAGGCGCAATACACCGATGTATTTAGCGAAGTGTTCGATTATATGGCAGGGCGTTATGAACTGTTGCGCAGCATGGGTGTGCATGATGTAATCCTGGATCCTGGCTTTGGCTTTGCTAAAACTGCTGAGCATAGCTATGCGCTAATGAATCGATTAGAAGAGTTTAACCGACTTCAATTGCCAATATTAGTAGGCATATCGCGTAAGCGGATGATCTACGGTTTATTAGGCACTACTGATGCCGAAGCGCTGAATGGCACTACCGTTTTAAATACCATAGCCTTAACCAAGGGAGCCAATATATTGAGGGTACACGATGTGAAGGAGGCGGTAGAGGCGGTGAAGTTGTGGCAGCAATTTGATTAGTTTGTTTTTTGTTAAAAGCTATAGCCCAGCTTAATGCCAAATGAGGTTAACAGGTTAGTATTAATGCTGCATATATAACGCTGATACTTCATAAAATATCCTAAATTTATTTGTGCCGGATAATATTTGTGGCTTTCGTCATCTAAGTTTTCAAACGTGTTATTTATAAAACGGCCACCAATAAAAAGGCGTATGCCGTATTGAGTGTACCGGGTTCTTTTATTACGCCATATAATTTCGCTGGTAAGCCCCATAGATAACAGATCTGTGCCGGTTATAGAATAATTGTTAGCAAGGCCATTCACTGCTTTCCTAAAGTTA
Organism: Mucilaginibacter terrae; assembly: GCF_042679325.1. Lineage (GTDB taxonomy): Bacteria > Bacteroidota > Bacteroidia > Sphingobacteriales > Sphingobacteriaceae > Mucilaginibacter > Mucilaginibacter terrae. The sequence continues at coordinate 89,316 of NZ_JBHTMJ010000005.1, read as the reverse complement.
GTATAACTACCAAACTCTTTACTGTAAACGGCTTCAAAACCAAGATATCTGAAATCGGTGCGATTTTTATTGGAAAATAAGTTAGCCGAAAACCTTCCGCCAATTGCCGTGAAACCCTTTGAATCGAGCGGGTAATTGTTGTTATCATTGCTGGCAGGATTGCTGATATTACCGGCAGCAGCAAATGCGCCGTAAGCCACATTTGCATTCGAAAATACATGTCCTGCCGATAGATCAATGGTGGCAGTAAAAACTTCATCAGACAAATTTATTCCCTGGCTACCGCTTATACCTCCAGAAACATATATTACATGTTTAATACTATCATAAGATGCCGGTTTTGGTATGTAGACGACATCACTCCTAAATAAGGCCGGGGCATAATAACGTTTAGAGCAGGAGGATAGTAAAAGCGTGGCTGAAACAAGTGATAATGCAATATATTTCATGGTCAGGTTTGGACCGTAAAATAGAAAATCATTTGATATGCAATATTAAATTTCCATAATGAGTATATTAATTTAAAATCTATCAAAGCTATTCCCCTAATAAGGCTTTCAACGTTTCAATACTATCTGCTTCCTCTTTAGGCTTATCCTGCCGCCAGCGTAAAATACGTGGAAAGCGCAAGGCAACCCCCGATTTATGGCGGGATGATTTATTAATTCCCTCGAAACCTATTTCAAAAACCAGTTCGGGCTTTACGGTACGTACCGGGCCAAACTTTTCGAGCGTGTTGCGTTTAACAAAGGAATCTACTTTGTTGATCTCGGTATCGGTTAAGCCCGAATAGGCTTTAGCGAAAGGAACCAGTTTATCACCATCCCAAACAGCAAAGGTATAGTCGGTGTACAAATCGGCGCGGCGGCCATGACCTTTTTGGGCGTAGATCATCACGGCATCAATAGAAAGCGGGTCTATCTTCCACTTCCACCAGTCGCCCCGGCGGCGACCTACCTGGTAATGGGCATCCTTGCGTTTCAGCATAATCCCTTCAGCCACCATCGCACGTGATTGTTCCCGAATTTCGGCCAATTCATCCCAACTGTTAAAAGTAATGAGTGAGGATATATTGAATACTGCAGGATAATTGGTAGCTGCCTGCAAACTCTCTAAAAGTTGCCGTCTTTCGGTTTGTGTTTTATAGCGGATGTCTTCGCCGGCATATTCCAAACAATCGTACGCAATTAAAGCAACCGGACTATCCTCCAATATTTTTTTGCTCAACGTTTTACGTCCAATACGGGTTTGCAATACATTGAACGGCAAGGGCAAATTATCCCGAAACGACAGGATCTCACCATCCAGCACCGTGCCATCAGGGAGTTGTTGCAACAGGGGGTGCAGTTCAGGAAATTTATCGGTAGCCAGGTCTTCACCTCGGCTCCAGATGAAGATCTCACCATTACGTTTGATCAATTGCGCGCGGATGCCATCCCATTTCCATTCGGCCTGCCATTCGTTTGCATCGCCCAGCAGGGTTTGCATGGCTTCAGGCGTTTTTTGCTTTTCGGAAGTTTCCTGTACCGGGTAAGCCAAAAAGAATGGATAGGGGCGCGATACGTCTTCCAAAGCGGTATCACTATGTACCAGTTCTTCGTATTTATAAGTTTCCGGCATCCAGTTACCCATTAAACGGTGGGTAAGCGTGGCGGCGTCCAGTTGTACCACATCGGCCAGTGCTTTAATAACCAAACTTTGCGATACACCAACCCTAAAGCTTCCGGTTAACACTTTGTTAAACACAAACCTTTCCTGCGCGTTCAGCATTGCCCACGATTGCAGCAACCAGGTATGCTTTTCTACCTCGGGTAAATTGTTTAGCCCGTTTATTTCCCCTATCCATTCGGTTAGGGTTTTATTGCTGCTGTTTTCATGGTCGGGCAAAAGCAAGGCAGCCGTTTCGGCCAGGTCACCCACAATGTGGTAGCTTTCCTCAAACAACCAGGCCGGTATATTAGCCGCTTCAATGGCCCATAACCTAAAAAAGGTAGAATTTATCTGTCGCTTGGGTTTACGTCCCATAAATAAGGCCATCATGTGCATTTTGTCCGTATCGGGCACGCTGTTAAAGTAGTCTTTTATTACTTTAACCTTCTCGTTGGTTTTATTGGTTTCATCTAACGAGGTAAAGAGTTGGGCAAAGGCTTTCATATAGCAGCCCCTCCCCGGCCCTCCCCGGGAGGGAGGGAGTTTTCTTTTACAGTTTCCAACATATTTTCTTCGTGGGAAGTTTTAGAGGATGTTGCTTCTTCAAAGCCCTCCCTCCCGGGGAGGGTTTGGGAGGGGCTTTCCTCTTCGCCACCATATAACGTATGCACCTCGTGGGCATCAAAACCAATTTCCCTTAAATATCTTGAAAAACTGGCGGTTGAGCCGTGTGTTAAATAAACGGAATCACAACCGGTGGCGTCAATGGCGCTTACCAGTCCGTCCCAGTCGGCATGGTCGGAGAGTACAAAGCCGCGGTCGGCCGCACGTCGTCGTTTAGCGCCGCGCAGGGCCATCCATCCAGAGCAATAGCCGAAGCTATAAGGCCCGAACTTACGCATCCAAGGCGTGCCAACAGATGATGGCGGAGCGATGATGATGCCCCTGCGTACTTCCTCTTTAACCGAATCAATAGTAATGCGCTCAGTAGGCTGTAGTATAATGCCATTACGGCGCAGGGCTTCATTAGTATTTTCGATAACGCCATGGGTATATACCTTGCCTATAGAAAGATCGAGATTTTGGAGGATACGTTGCGCCTTGCCTAAGGAATAGCCTACAATTACGGTAGCCAGGTTGTTCTTTACATTTTGCTGCCACCATTGGTTTACCCCGGCAAAGATCTGCGATTGTGATTTCCATTTATAGATAGGCATGCCAAAAGTACATTCGGATATGAAATGATTGCATTTTACAGGTTCGAAAGGTGTGCACACGCCATCGTCTTCTACCTTATAATCGCCCGATACCACCCAAACTTCACCCTGGCTTTCTACCCGTATTTGTGCCGAACCTATTACATGCCCCGCCGGGAACATAGAGATCTGTACGCCATTCTTCATTACGGTTTCGCCGTATTCCACGGTCTGCAATTGTATCTCGCCTAAACGGTAATAGAGCACCTCGCGCGACAGGTGGTGAGCCAGGTAGTGTTTATGACCTGTGTAGGCATGATCGGCGTGGGCGTGGGTTATTACGGCATCATCAACCGGCTGCCAGGGGTCTATATAAAACTTTCCCTTGGCGCAGTAAATTCCTTTATCGGTAAATTCCAGTAGCGGTTTGTGCGACATATATATAGATAACGGTATTACGGGTCATTGGTTTGAGATTTGCCATTTAGCCGCATGTAGTCCTTATAAAAGTTCAAAAACTACATAAACGCAAAACGCCCGGTTTGTAGCCAGGCGTTTTACATCAATAAATTTGAAACTACGGCGTAGTTTGTGGCAGTACATTGGTGTACCGGTTTACCTTATCCAAGGTAATAAAGTCGGTTAAAATTTGGCCGGCCTCTCTTTTTAAAAAGTCGAGGTCTTCATTTTTAGGCCTTGCTTGTCCCTTTTTTAGAGGAGTTAAACCCAATGCGGTGCGGCGTAAATTATTTCGCTCAAAGTTGGTTTTCTCATCCTTATCGCGCTGTTGTTTCAGCTCTTGCTCATTCAAAGTAACGCTAGTTTCGCTTTGGCGTTTTTTGTATTCTTCCAGATCCTCTAACATGTATTTATAATTGGCACTGACAGCCATACGCTGCTCGTGCAGCTTAGTTAATTCGGGTATAGCTGGAGAAAGGTCGCCAACCTTTGCATAAGCGCTTTTGGCTATCATATCAAAAGGCAGCGCCGACGGCTCGGTATCTTCACCATACTTATCCAATGGAATAACTGACGGGAAACTAATATCGGGCGATACGCCTTTGTGCTGAGTTGAACTGCCGCTGATGCGGTAAAACTTTGCAATGGTTAAGTTCAACTGGCCAAATTTCGATTCGGAGCCGGTACTATTTGATTTTTTTGCCAGGTTGTTGATCATTTCTTTGATAGAAGGGTTGATCACTTTGTCCAGCTCGATGGCGCTTTGCACGGTGCCCTTACCATAGCTTTGTGTACCAATGATCAAACCACGGCCATAATCTTGTATGGCACCGGCAAAAATTTCGGAAGCCGAGGCGCTGAAACGGTCGGTCATTACGGCCAGCGGACCTGCATAAGTTACCGACGGGTCTTCATCTTCGTTAATTTCTACCCGGTTGCGGGTATCGCGTACTTGTACTACAGGTCCATTTTTAATAAATAAACCGGTTAATTCAATAGCTTCAATTAATGAACCGCCACCATTTTGACGCAGATCTAATATCACACCATCCACGTTTTCACGTTTCAACGAATCCAGGATCAGTTTTACATCGCGGGTGGTGCTTTGATAGTTTGGATCTTTAGCACGGTAAGCGGCAAAATCGATATAAAAAGCCGGTACGTTAATGATACCTATTTTAACGGTTTTACCATTTGAATTATAAGTACGGATCTCTTTTTTAGCGAGTTGATCTTTCAATACAATCTTTTCGCGCACCATTTCTACAATCTTAGGCTGTGCTGCTGCAGACCCTTTAGGCAATAGTTTCAACCTAACGGTGGTGCCTTTGGTGCCACGGATGAGGGCGATGGCATTTTCAATTCTCCAACCAATTACATCCTGAAATTCGCCGGCTTTACCCTGGGCTACACCCACAATACGGTCGTCTACGTTAATTTGCTTGCTTTTATCGGCAGGGCCGCCTACAACCACACTTTTAATGGTGATGTACTCATTTTCGGATAAAAGCGAAGCTCCGATACCTTCTAACGAACGCGACATTTCAATATTGAAATTAGCGGCATTGGCAGGGTTAAAGTAGTTGGTATGCGGATCTACCGATTCGGTAAAAGCATCCATAAATAACTGGAACACGTCCTGGTTAGATAATTTTTTAGATTGTGACAACAGATTTTGGTAACGCTTACGCAGGGTTTCCTTATTCTTGGTCATATCGGCACTGGCCAGCTTCAGGTTAAGCAGGTCGTATTTAACACGCTGGCTCCAAAGCTTATTCATTTCGCCTTCGCCGCTAACCCAGGGTTGTTTTTCACGATCATAGGTAAAGCTTTCACTCTTACTGAAATCATAGGTTTTGTCCAATTGGGCTAACGAGTAGTTGATCCTTTCGAGGTAACGTTTTTGATACACATTAAAAATATAGAATACATCGTTCAGGTTACCTGCTTTCAGGTCGTCGTCCAACACGGTTTTAAACCGGTCGAAATCTTTAATATCGGCCGCCAAAAGGTAGTTATGGTTCTCATCGAGCGACTTCATGTAGCGGTTATAAACCACGGTAGACAATGAATCGTTCAGGCTGACCTTTTTATAGTTGTAACTGGATATTAATGAGGCCACCTCTTTGGCCACCAGGCTTTGCTGCTGATCGGGCTGCAGGTTGGTTGAACCGTCGACCTTAACCGGCCCTGATGTGGAAGCCTGGCAAGCCAGCGCCGTTCCAAGCACCAGAAACATATATACTTTTTTAAACATTTCCTTTACGGTTTTTAATTGAATATCCAATAAGTTATAAAACATCAATATTAGTGCCTATATTATATAATTGCCAAAGTAAATAAAAAAGAGACAGCATTTTACGGTATCTATAATAGAAATGTAATATCGTGCGCAATGTTTTGGTTGGAGCTGATAATTTACGTGGGTGGTATGCTCAAGCTACAAAGGGCAATGAAAAACAGTAAGCAATATTTACTGGTGTAGGTCAAGTATGTGAGCGGCGTGGCGATAACTCTAATATAGTGCGCATAGAATAATGATTATTTTCAGCAACCAGTATATAATGGTAACAACGTAAGTTAATGCCTTTAGTAAGTTTGAGGGAATCTTTCTTTTCTTTTGTGCCATTGCTTTGTATTTATTGATACAATGGTATAAAAGTGGATTTTCTTTATTTTCCCAAATGAAGATTGTGAAGATAAAGAAGTTATAAAGTATTGATTAAAGATTCAAAATAGGCCTTCATTTCAAATAATTTACTTGTATTGCTTTGTAGTGTACGAGAGGAAATATTTAAATTTGGGATTAATTGATTAATTAAAGGAGCTAATTTAGATGGGCTATGATAATGGATTATGCCATTGCGTTCAAGAATATCAAAGAAAGCTGTAATAACTGATTTCTTTTTTTCACCATAAATGTATTCACCTTTACTATTTAGAATTATGTACTCCGAGTTTTTAAGGAGATTCAAATAATCCTCGGCATTATAGCCCGGTTTAAATAATTCACGTACCAAAAATTGTTGACCGTGCTTTCTATCAATTTCATGATGAATAAATAATGCAACTGCTGCTCCTTCCGCAATTGAATTGACAACGCGCTTGATATCAAAAATAGTAGAAATACTTTCAATGATTTCCTCTCCTTCAGGACGCCCGCATTGATATTTTAATATCAAGTAACCTAGGTGCTTTAAGGTTACCATCTCTCCTTTAACAACATATTCATATGCTACTTTACGATATTTATTCCAGTATCGATCTTTATTAACCGGAGCATCATCTGATGAATCATTATCGTATATTACAAGATCTGATAAATCTTTTTTAAAAGCTTTCTGCGCCAACGTTTCGTCAGGAGCATTTTTTAGTCTTATGGCGAGTATATTATTCCAGTTCTCATTTATACTAAACAAAATAGGCAGTTCATAAATATTAGTATTTAGCGACAGTTTATCATTTAGCTTTTTAAGTGCTGTAAGATAATAAGACATTGTTTCATCGTCATTTATATGCACATGAAAATAATCGAGTTTTGGTATCTGCTTTAAATACTTTAAGATGGACGGCTGCGGTGCTCGTGTAATTTCAGGCTCTACCCAAGTACTTAACCAATCGAGGTAAATTTCCATGCGCTCGCGATACGCAACAGTTACTATCTTCGACACTGCATCTTTGGGATTAATTATTTCTTTTTTAGAGTTTTCAATTTCTAAAGCAGTTCTTTCAATTTCCTGATCTTTAAATCTGCCTTTCGAAAGTTCTTCATTGTAAACAGCACCTGCTTGCTGTTTCCTTTTGCTCAAAAATGCCTTTCGTTTCAGTCCAAAATACTCGGGAATTAAGCTTAATTCATCATAAGGGAAATTAATAGAGTTTTCACTCCTGAAATAATATATATGGTAAGCATCAATCCCAGAGTAGATTTTACGTTCAATATTAGTCGCCCAAAAAAGTTCATTTATTGTTTTATGAAACATCAACTCAAAGTTGTCCAATTGTTGGAAGTTTTCCACATCAGCAGAAATAAATCCATAGGCAATTAATTTATCAATAGTAAGGTGCTCAATCATAATATGCTTCTGCTAATTTAAGAAATTATTAATATTACATATTCAAATATGAGTTCGCTCGCCAGTGCAATATCTGATCTCCAAAACGCAAAAAAGCCCGGCTCATCGCCAGGCTTTCCATATATTGTTAAAATAAACTTACAATGTTGTAGTCCCCGCCAAACCTTTTTCTGGTTTAACATAAGCCAGCTTACTGCGTTGCAAACCGTCCATGTTCTTTTTCACGGCTAATACATCATCCTGCCAGTTGTGGGCGGTGGCCATATCGCGGGCCTCGTCCAGGTCTTGCTGGGCAAGGGCAAAATCGCCGATGGCTGATTTTACATTGGCCAGTTCAATGAGGTTGGCAATGGTTAAACGGTCGTTACTTTGCTGGCGCGACAGGTTATTGCTTTGCAGGTAAAACCATTTGGCTTCGGATAGTTTGCCTTGCTGTACATAAATTTTAGCCAGTTCGTTAAAGCTGTAGCTGGCATCTTCGTACTGCCTGAAACGCATTTGATGTTGCGCCGTTTTCATCACCGAACGCTCGCTAAGGGTAAGGCTATAAGGCGTTAAGCCTAAAGTTACGCGGCTTACTTTGGTGTTAGCCAACTTGGCTGAGGTCAAACGAAAAGGAGCATGTTTTACTTCAGCCAATAAAGGGTAACGTTTATATTTTTTAAAAGACCACCACTGTGCCGAAGCCGAAAAACTAAGGGTACACAATAAAGCAAGTAAGAATACCTTCATGTATTTTCTTGTTTGAGTTTGTTTAAATTAATTAGCAAGTAAAAATACCGCTAACTTTGTAAAGTTAAAGCAATGAAAGTGTAATTTAATTAAAAACTTTTACTTCTTCGTCATACAATGCCCAAACCATATAGGGATGAGTATCAGCATGGTAAATCTCTCCTGCCGCGGTAAGCCCAATTATACCGGCAAAGCCGTCAAAAGGTTTCATTTCAGTTAAAGTTTTTTCGGTGGCTTGGGCTAAGGTCATGCCGTCGGTAACACGGGTTACTATTTTGCTGGCCACCGCGCCGCTCACAATATCTTCGCCCACCCCAGTGCAGCTAATACCTGCAAAGGCGTTAGCATAGTTGCCAGCCACCGTAGGCGAATCGCTCACCCGGCCCGGAATTTCGTAACCCTTGCCACCGGTAGAAGTGGCCGCGGCCAAATTTCCATCCGCATCTAAGGCAACACAACCCACCGTACCCAGGCGAATGCTGTCGTTCAGTTTAGTTTCGTACTCCTGCCTGCGCTGCGGTATTTCGGGGTTGAAATAGGCAAAGCCATGTTCTCGGGCAAAAACCTGGGCACCGTTGCCGCTGAGTACGCGGTCGTCGTAGGTCAATAGTTTTTCGGCCACTTGTATCGGGTTTTGAACGTCCTCCACATTAATAACGCCCGAAAATTTGAGCGTTTGTCCATCCATTAAGGCGGCGCTCAAACGGATTTTGCCATCGCTTTGTATTTGCGACCCCGTTCCTGCGTTAAACAGGTCACAGTCTTCCAGCAAACTGGTGGTATAAACTACGGTTTCGTTAGCGGTATGCGTTTTTAGGTAATCGTATCCCTGTTGTACAATGCGGTCCAAGGCCTCCTGTTTAGCCAGTTTAACCTCTTGGTTAGTCCCCGATTCGCTAAAGAAACCGCCGTGAATAATGAGTTTCATAGTTGGTTGGTAATGTTGTATAAATTTAATGTCGTCTCGAACGATAGTGAGAGATCTTGTTCATAGCAGTAAGTAGTTCACCTTGCATAAGTAACAAGATTTCTCGTTATCACTCGAAATGACAATGGTTGTCTATAATTAAACTATATAAGGGCGTTTCCCTCCGGGCCGGGCTTTCCGCTCATACTGCACAGGCTTTAGCCACGGGCCGGTATCCGCTTAATCCCTAACGTAAATCTTATTTGAACCGGAATTATGCAGAATCGGGATCAGAATTTTCAGAATTTAAGAATTAACTGAATACCTTTCTTTCTCTCACAGCTCAAAACCCCGCTCCCCGCAACCGTCCTGACTCTGTACTCTATCTTCCTCGCTCCCGCACCTCAAAACCCCGCTCCCCGAACCCCTGCTCCCGTCTTGACTCCTGACTCTGTACTCATGACTCTCTTACTTAATCCCTATCCGGCATCTGCAAATAAACGCCATCTTCCACCTTGGTTTTCTTTTTCATAACCAGGCGATGCTGGGGCAGGTCGTACTTGTCAAAAATAGACATCACATGTACTTTCAGTCCTTCAATAGAAACCGGCGAACCCATTTCTACATCGTATATATTGGTTTGTAAAAGCGCGCGGCCATCCACCACAATGGTAAGGCCCGAGCCAATAGCTTCCATCATATTCCCTTCGGTTATGAGCAGGCCGGCATCTTCGCCCAAACCTATGCCTAAAATACCGGGATTGCTTGCTACCGCATAAAACAAGCGGCCAATACGCCCGCGCTGTACAAAATGCGTGTCGATGATCATGTGGTCGATAAAACCCAGTCCGGCGGTAATTTGCACTTCACCTTTTACCAGGGCCTCGCTGCTCTCGCCGCGATAGATCATATTGGTAGAAGCCGCCGCCGCACCGGCCGATGTGCCGGCCACAATAAAGTTTTCGTGGCAATAGCGGTATTTTAAGATCTGTAAAAACTCGGTGCCACCGTATATAGAGCTCAAACGCAGCTGATCGCCGCCGCTAAACATTACTACATCGGCCTGGCGAATGCGGTCTAAATATTCCGGGTTTTGGGTGTCTTCCCGGTTACGGATATCAATTACATTTACGTTGTGTACTTCCAGCTGGTTAAAAGCTTTAATATACTCAATGCCTACCAGTTCGGGTATTTGCGAGGCGGTGGTAATTACCTCAACTTTAGAGGCTGTTAAATGTGCCGATTCGTTCATCATGCGGCGTAAAATACCGTGCTCAAAAAACTTCATGTAATTAGGCTTCATGATGTGTTCTTCGGCACTTAGGTTAGTGCCCATATCAACCGCGCCGCCTATAATTATTAATTTACCTTTCGGGACAATCATCTTTAAATTAACCTGGTATATTACAAAGTAATAAAAAAATGCGGTTAAACTTTACTTTTAAATAATAATTATCCTACAATTACATCAAAATTTGCATTCCATTGTTACATTTATATGCAATAAAAAGCGGTTCCTGCCAAAACTCTGCCCGGGCGGGATGAACTGTTTAAACTTCCTTCCCTGCCGGTGAGGGTTTGGGGCAGAAATATTATAGAAAGAATTTATGAAGATTGAGAAAATTCAGGTGCTGCGTGGCCCCAATATATGGAGTATAAGCCGTAAAAAATTAATACAGATGCGCCTGAATTTGGAAGAGCTGGAGCATAGCCCAACCAATACTATTGATGGCTTTTACGAGCGGTTGAAAGAACTGCTGCCCAGCATGTACAGTCACCGCTGTTCGCCAGGTGTACCGGGCGGGTTTTTTCAGCGGGTTGAGCAAGGCACCTGGATGGGCCATGTAATTGAGCATATTGCACTGGAGATACAAACCCTGGCCGGCATGAACACCGGTTATGGCCGCACGCGCGAAACCAAAACGCCGGGTACTTACAACGTGGTATTTAATTACCTCGAAGAAAATGTGGGTGTTTTTGCCGCCAGCGCTGCCGTAAAAATTGCCGAAGCCTTAATTGCAGGTACACCGTATGATCTGGAAAAGGACATACAGCAAATGCGCGAGATCAGGGAAAGCAGCCGTTTAGGCCCAAGCACGGGTTCTATTGTAGAAGAAGCTATATCGCGCGATATTCCGTGGATCAGGCTCAACAAGCAATCGCTGGTGCAGCTGGGTTACGGTAAAAACCAGGTACGCATCCGCGCCACCATGACCGAAAAAACAAGCAGCATAGCTGTTGATTTAGCCGGTAACAAAGAAGAAACCAAACGTATTTTACAGGAGCAGGCCATCCCGGTTGCCAAAGGCATGACCATTACATCGGCCGAGCAAGTTAAGGAGGCTATTCGTACCGTGGGTTTCCCACTGGTATTTAAACCGCTGGATGGTAACCACGGTCGTGGTGCTACCATCAATGTAAAAACAGAGGAAGAGGCCGTTTCGGCATTCGAACATGCCGCTAAAGTATCGCGCCGAGTTATAGTAGAAAAATTTGTGACCGGTTATGATTTTCGTGTACTGGTAATTGACAATAAAATGGTGGCCGCTGCCCTACGTGTGCCAGCCAATGTAAAAGGTAATGGCGTATCTACCATTCAGCAACTCATCGATCAGGAAAATACTGACCCACGCCGTGGTTACGGGCACGAAAATGTACTTACCAATATATCGGTAGACCGCGATACGCTGGACTTGCTGAATAAATTGGATTATACCCTGCAAACCGTTCCGGCTGCGGAGGAAATCGTTTACCTGAAATCGACCGCTAACCTAAGCACCGGCGGTACCTCTATTGATGTAACCGACCAGGTACACCCCGAAAACGTATTTATTTGTGAGCGTATTTCGCGTATCATAGGCTTGGATATTTGCGGTATCGATATTATGGCCGATAACCTAACCGAACCATTAACCGAAAACGGTGGTGTGATCTTAGAAGTGAACGCCGCCCCGGGTTTCCGTATGCACATTGCCCCAAGCGAAGGCTTGCCGCGTAATGTGGCCGGTAGCGTGGTTGATATGCTGTACCCTTACGGCAAATCGGCCCGCATCCCTATTATTGCTACTACGGGTACCAATGGTAAAACCACTACAACCCGCCTAATAGCCCATATTGTTAAAAATAACGGCTGGCGTGTAGGCTTCACCACATCCGATGGTATTTACGTGCAAAACAGCTTGTTGCTTAAAGGCGATACCACCGGCCCGGTAAGTACCGAGTTTATTTTAAAAGACCCTACCGTAGAGTTTGCCGTGTTGGAAACAGCCCGCGGCGGTATCTTACGTTCGGGTTTGGGGTTTGGCCAGTGCGATATTGGTGTGGTCACCAACATACAGGAAGATCACCTGGGTCTGTCGGATATTCATACGCTCGACGACCTCATGCGTGTGAAAAGCGTGGTGATAGATTCTGTAAAGAAAAACGGATGGGGCGTGCTGAATGCCGACAACGAATACTGCGTAAAAATTGGCAAGCAGGCCCGTTGCTTTGTGGCCTACTTTAGCATGGATGAAAACAACCCGGTTATTAAGGCGCATTGCCAAAAGGGCGGCATAGCCTGCGTTTACGAAAACGGTTACATTACTATTAAAAAAGGCGACTGGAAGATTCGCGTACAACGTGCAAGTCAAGTTCCGATTACTTTTGGCGGTACCGTTCCGTTTATGATAGAGAACGTACTGGCGGCTACGCTGGCTACTTACCTGTGGGGATTTAAAACCGAGGATATTAAAACCTCGCTGCAAACCTTCGTGCCATCGGCCACGCAAACCCCCGGCCGTATGAACATCTTTAATTTTAAAGAATTTAAGTTCATGGTCGATTTTGCGCATAACCCTAACGGCTACACCGGTATTAAGGAATTTTTAAGTCATATAGATTCGCCGCAAAAAATTGGTTTGATTTCGGGTACGGGTGACCGCCGCGACGAGGATCTGCGCGAACTGGGCCGCATTGCCGCCACCATGTTCGATCATATTTTACTTCGCCAGGAAAACCATACCCGCGGCCGTACCAAAGAAAACATTATAGGCCTCATGATAGAGGGTATGCAGGAAGTAAACCCCGATTTGCCCTACGCAGTATTAGGCTCCGATACCGACCCTATTGCCTACGCCATTAGCCTCGCCAAACCGGGTGCCTTTATTACCACCCTGAGCGATGCCGTTGATAACGCGGTAGAAATCGTTCAAAACTTCCAGGAAAAGGAGAGGCTGGGATAGTCATAAGCTTAGAGTCAAGAGTACAGAGTCAGGAATCAAGATTTTGCAACACTGTATAAGAAAGCCGTTATTGCAAAAAGCAATAACGGCTTTTTGTCTATATTCTCATCCCGCTCAAGTAATAATGCCACAGCAACATAGCAGCTATACTGCGGTACGGACGCCAATGGTCGGCCATAAGCAATAGTTCTTCTTTAGTAGTTGATACCGGTAGCTGTTTGAGCCGTTTCATAGCGTTTACAACAGCCAGATCGCCAATAGGGAAAATGTCATTACGGTGCAACACCATAAGCAGGTAAATATCTACCGTCCAGTTGCCTATGCCTTTAAGGGAGGTTAGCTTTTTGCGTACTTCCTCATCGGGCAGGTTTTCCAGTTCGGCCAAATCAAGCTGGCCGCTTAGGATAGCCTCAGCCAGGTATCTTACATAAGTTGTTTTCTGGCGACTAAAGTAACAGGCTTTCAATTCCTCATCGGTCAGCAGGAGTACCCGCGCCGGTGTGATTTCCTGAACCTTTTCTTTCAACTTATTCAAAGCCGATAATGCAGAAGCCAATGATACCTGTTGCTCTAAGATCACATGCACCAAGGTTTCAAACGTATTGCTCCTGTTCCAAAACTGTGAATAGCCGTGGTTGTCAATAACCGCTGCTAATTGCGCATCGGTTGAAGCCAGCTGGTCGCAGAGGTGATGGTAGGTTTGTGGGGTGAATACATTAGACATATCAGTTACTAAAGCACAAATTACAAGTAAATTGTTTACTATATTTGAATTATGAAGCTGGTAATAGACAATATAAAAACCGAACACTACAAGTGGTTAATGGAAATGGCCAAAACTTTACAATTTAATGTAGTTGAAGTGGAGGTATCAGAAGAAGAACAATACTTATTAACCGCTATGGAAGAGGTAAAAGATGAGCCAAGTTTGACAGAAGATGAGGCCAAAGATTTTGAAAATTGGCTTAATACCGCTAAATAATGATCAGGTTATTTTAACTCGTTTTCTTCCCCGTAAAGACGTTTATAAGTTTTTTCCATAGATAAACTTTTACTTTCCCTGTAATAAATTCTTATTGTGGTAATCAATCCCACAACGTCCTTGCTAACTCCATTAGGATTTCCATTTAACTTTGCCGAAATTTACCGCATGAATAATTTGCCGCCGTTAGCCGAACGTATGCGCCCTAAAGCGTTAAACGATTATGTTGGGCAAAAGCATTTAGTGGGTCCGGGTGCGGTGCTGCGCAAGGCTATCGAATCGGGTAATTTACCGTCGATGTTGTTTTGGGGGCCGCCGGGGGTTGGTAAAACTACGCTGGCTTATATTATTTCACAAGGCCTGTCGCGGCCGTTCTTCGCGTTAAGCGCTATTAACTCGGGGGTGAAAGATGTGCGGGAGGTAATTGAAAAGGCATCGTTATTGAAACAAGGCGGACAAACACTGCCGGTATTATTTATAGATGAGATTCATCGTTTTTCTAAATCGCAGCAAGATTCGTTATTAGGAGCGGTAGAGCGGGGCATAGTCACGCTGATAGGTGCCACTACCGAAAATCCATCGTTCGAGGTGATCTCGGCGTTACTATCTCGTTGTCAGGTTTACATTTTGCAGCACTTGGAGGAGGACGACCTGGTTAACCTGCTTAATAAAGCTATGCAGGAAGATGAGGTACTGAAAGAAAAGAAGATCACTATTCAGGAACATGAAGCGCTGCTGCGCCTATCGGGCGGGGATGCGCGTAAACTGCTTAATATCTTTGAATTGTTAGTTAATTCTATTGATACGCCCGAAATTGTAGTAACCAACGATGCCGTACTCGAAAATGTGCAGCAAAATATGGCGCTTTATGATAAAGCCGGCGAGCAGCATTACGATATTATTTCGGCCTTTATTAAATCCATGCGGGGCAGCGACCCTAACGGTGCCGTGTACTGGCTTGCCCGTATGCTGGTAGGGGGCGAAGATCCGTTGTTTATTGCCCGCCGGATGCTCATTTTAGCATCCGAAGATATTGGTAATGCTAACCCTAATGCACTGCTGCTGGCACAAAGCTGTTTTGAGGCGGTTAACAAAATTGGTATGCCCGAGGCGCGTATCATCCTGTCGCAAGCGGCCATTTATTTAGCTACGTCGGCCAAAAGTAACGCCAGTTATACCGCTATTGATACCGCTATGGCACTGGTTAAACAAACCGGCGATTTGCCCGTACCGCTCGATCTGCGCAATGCACAAACCAAACTCATGAAGAACATTGGTTATGGTAAAGATTATAAATACGCCCATAGTTATGAAGGCAACTTTATTGAGCAGGACTTTTTACCCGACGCCGTTAAAGGCACTAAAATTTACGAACCCGGCAACAACGCCCGTGAAAACGAAGCACGGGAGAAGTTGAAAAAGCTGTGGGGTAATAAGTATAATTATTGAGGAGTTAAAAGTCTTGAGTCAAGAGTACAGAGTCAGGAGCCTTCTCCATTATTAAGGAAGGATACGAAGCGATCTCCGCGTAGAAAAGTCACCTGTTTAGCTGTAGAGTAGGGATGGCTTCGTGCCTCGTAATAACGCGTATAGAAACAATGCAATCAATCGCCATATTAAAGGGAAGCTCAAAGCCCCCTCTCTCCCGGAGAGGGCTGGGGAGAGGCTTTAATCACACTGTTTAAGCAAGGTGGCACAGCGGGCTTTGCCCCAGGCCGGTTCCAAACCTTTAATATTTTGTATGGCAAACTTTTCAACACCTGCTGCTAATATTGGTTTGGCTTCTTTTTTACCGCCGCCAAACATTTGCGGGGTGTAGAAGGTATTTTGACCGCGTACCAGGTAAGCTCTCGGGTTTTCAGGATTCAGTTTAATGGCTTTGACGAGGTACTCGTCGGCTTCGGGGATCATTTGCATTGCCCGTGTTTGTGACTCAATCGACATTTTCATGAAAGTTAAATAACCTTTAAGCACATATATCTCGCTGTTGTTAGGCTGTAAGGCATCGGCTTTTGCTACATACCCTAATGCTTTATTGTATATAGCATCTTTCATTTCTTCGTTGCCCGTACCCCTAATGCCCATCAGCAGGTTGCTATAAGCTGAATAATATTGTACCAGCCATTCTTTGGGCTGTGTGATAGCCATCTTATCAAAATAGGTAGCAGCCTGTGCATACTGGTCAGCTGTTTTAGCACTGTCTATCAGGGTTATACCCTTTTTTAAGTCGACAGTAAAACTGGTCGGCTTTTGTGCATAAGTTGCAAAGGCGGTTAGCAACATCAGGATAAATAGTTTTAGGGCTTTCATGGTGGTTAAGTGTTGAGGTGGAGTAAATAATTGTGTTTGTTAACCAAATATGCGTTGCATTATCTCCTACCGAAAGGGTAGTTAGACGAGTGGTGATTTGTAACGGACCAACGGTTACTTCAACATGTTCTGCTGTATTTATAATGCGCAACCCCAGTGCTTATATATTAAGTAAGTTGTTAAACCTTTCGGCCAAAATAAAGTTATTTTAATATGTGTACCATCCGACCTGCAACCCTGGCCGATGCCAACTGTATTGTGAAGATAGCCCATCAAACCTGGTGGCCTGCTTACAAGGCTATACTTTCGGCCGAACAGATCACTTATATGCTGAACGCTATTTATATATCTGATAAAATAGCGGTACAAATAGAGGATGGTAGTCAGCAATATTTAATACTGGAAGATGATGGTGTGCCGGTAGCCTTTGCTGCATATTCACCGCGCGCAGATGATGCCGAAGTTTACAAGCTGCATAAGTTATACTGTCACCCGCAAACGCAAGGTAGGGGTTATGGTAAATTATTGATAAATGCCGTAGTTGATGCGGTTAGGCAAGCTGGTAAAACTAAGCTGGAACTGAACGTTAACCGCGATAATAAGGCTAAAGACTTTTATGAGAAAATGGGCTTTAATATTGCCTATGACGAAGATATACCCATTGGCCCGTATTTTATGAACGACCATGTAATGCGGAAAGAGTGTTGAATTACTAACCAACTTGTCAAGCATCGCGGATGAACAGCATCAAGCCATTTGCTGCTTCGTTATTCAGCACGTATTTAAATACAAACCCCATTTTTTCAAGCAAATGAACCGAGCGCAGGTTGTAGGTAGTAGTTATGGCTGCCAGCCTTAGCAGGTGCAGGTTTTCAAAAGCATATATAACAGTGGCTGATGCTATTTCGTAAGCATAACCATTGCCCTCAAATTGAGGGAGCAATGCATAGCCTAAATCCAGATCGTTCAGGTAATCGCGTTTTACCAATCCGCACATACCAATGGGCTTGCTGCTGTCTTTCAATTGTACCAGGTATAAGCCAAACGCGGTGGTTTTGTAACTTAAAAGCGGACCGTTAACCAGGTAATTTTGGGCATTGGCTATAGTTTTAATTTGGCGGTCGCCAATAAATTCCAGCCATTTAGGGCTGTTAAGCAATTGGGTAATAAATGGAGCATCGGTAATACTGAATTGCCGGAGCACAAGCCTTTCGGTTTCTAAGATAACACACATGCCGGGGTTTTTAAACAGGCTGCAAACTAATAAAAACCCACAGCGCAGTATTTGTGGGTTTTTATTAAACAGATTATTTGTTATTGATCTATCGTTCCAGCTTGGCTATCCGGGTAGGGGTATCTTTGCCCGATACAATACTGCGGGAACTTAACGCAATAGCCCTGATGGTAGCTGTAATATTGGCTGCATCCAATGAATTAAACTCATCTTTTACGGTGTGGTAAAGCTTATCAATATCAATCTGGTCGGTTGATATGGTGTGGGCCGGTACGCCTAAACGGGCCAGCGTAGCGTTATCGCTTCGGTAAAACAGGTTTTGCTGCGGGTATGGGTCCGGGTGAAACTTAAACGCGGTACCTTCCAGGTTACGTTGCAAGATCTCCCCAAAGTTAGAACGTTCGTAACCGGTTATGAAAGCACTGTTAGTACCAAATTTGGAAGTTTTACCGATCATCTCTATGTTAAACATCGCCACTACTTTATCGGGAGCTAATTGTTTAGAAAAATAGGTTGCGCCATATCCACCAACTTCTTCGGCGGTAAAGGCTACAAAGATGAGGCTACGCTCGTTATTATTTAGCTTTTTGTAGTACTTGGCCAGGGTAATCATGGCTGTGGTACCCGAAGCATCATCGTCGGCACCATTGGCAATACTATCGCCTTCCATTGCTTTTTGAATACCCAGATGATCATAATGGCCCGAGAAAACCACGTACTCATCGGGCTTGGTTTTGCCGGGCAGCATACCTGCCACGTTAAATATAGGCGGGTTTTCGGTTTTGGTTTTATAGCTAACCTCGTACGACTTTACATTATCAAACATACCCAATACCATAACCACCTGCTGGGGATTAGCGGCAGGTGCCACAAAGCCGGTAGTTCCACTGCTGATAAAACCATGCAGGCGTTTAAAAAATGCTTCGAAATGAGGATCTACCAATAACAGCGTTTTCTTTTCGCTGCGCATGTAGGTACGGTATTCTTGCTGAAAGTTTTGTTCAGCCCCAATTTTAACCACCTGTACATCGGCATTGTTACTCCAGTCGAACGGTGCTCCGGCTGCAATGGCAACATTTTCTGAGGCTATGGTTTTACCATCAATGCTTACCAGCATTTGCGTAGGTACGGTACGGTAAACCGTAAAATTTTGGCGGAAGCCTGTAGCGCCGGCAAGTGGTTTTAAACCTGCTGTTTTAAATTCGCCTTCAATAAAAGTAGCAGCCTTATCAATACCCGGCGTAAAGGTACCGCGACCCTGCATATCATCGGCGCTTAGGGTTTTGATGATGCGCTCCACATCGTTTTGCTGTATCAGCTTGTTTACATCCTGTGCGAAGCTGTTGAAGCCTACGACTAATAAGCACAAGGCTATGGTATATTTTTTCATCATTATTTTATTTTGGAACTTAACCATTGGTTACGGAATTCTTTTTGTGCGGCCGATAACTCTTTGCCTGCAGTTTCGTAGGTTACTACTTCAAAATTAGGACTTTCTTCTAAAGTAACTACCGTTTCGTGGTTACCCGAACGGTTTTTGTAGGCGATATTGATTTTATCACCCGGTTTTTTGGCGTTTACTAAATCGGTGAGAGATTGACCGTCTTGTATGGCGGTACCATTGGCGGTAAGTAAAATATCACCGGCATCTAAACCGGCTTTATAATAGGGCGTACCTATAGTAGTGCTATTGCTAATAAGCAAGCCTGTGTTTTCGGTACTGCGTGCCTGGCCCGAGCGGCCTCGGCCACCGGCACCGCCTAAAAAGCCGGCCCATGCTTTGCCCGGTTGCACCCTGCGCATTGTCATACCGGCTTTATCCAACAGAGCGGCATAATTATTCTTTTCAATCCCGTAAATATACTTGCTAAAAAATTCGACTGCAAACTTGGGGTTTTTGGTAACAGTAGCCAATACGCTTTGTAGGTCGGGGATGGTGTAGGCCTTTTCGGGTTTACCCAGTGTTAGCCAAACGGCACGCATGTAATCATCCAGCGTTAGCTTGAACTCGCTGCGCAGGCGAAGGTCGAGGGCTAATGCCGTAGCACCACCATAAGTATAGTAACTGGTAAATACGTTAGCGTTATTGTTAGGATCGATAGATACACCGGCATCGGCAAATACGGCGTAACGGCTCATTTGCGCGGGTGAATAACGGGCGGCGGCCGGTGTGTTTAATACGGTATTAACCAAGCCGGCAATGGTGCGGGTATAATCTTCTTGTGGGGTAAAACCGGCGCGTGCCAGTATAAGGCCGCCATAATATTGCGTAAAGCCTTCGGCAAACCAAAGCTCGCTGCTCATGTTGGCGTGCTCAAAGTTAAACGGTTCTAACGATTTCGGGCGGATGCGCTCCACGTTCCAACTGTGAAAATACTCATGCGAAAAAGTGCCCAGCAAACGGGTTTCGTTACCGGCTACTTTAGGGGTGGTTTGTACAATGCTGGTGGAGTTACGGTGCTCCATGCCATCGCCCGCATTGGTGGCATCTACATCATGCAGGAATACGTAATTGCCATAATCATAAACCGGCAGTTCGCCAAAAACAGCTTGTGCTTCTAAAGTTACTTTTTTAACCATAAGGCCAAAGGCATCAATAGTGGCCTGGTCATCGGCGCTGTTGGTAGTTAAATGGATAGCCTGTTTTTTACCATCGGGGTTGGCAATATCCCAGCTGTACATTTTATAGGGAGCTAACGATGTCGGGCTATCCATCATATATTGCAAGTCTCGCGCATAATATATGCCATCGGCTTCCGGCTTTAATTGTGTAGCTACTTTCCAGCCTAATTTTTCGGTATCATTAAACTTAAACTTAGCCGGACGCTTTTCCATACCTAACACCCACAAGAAAGAGGCAGGCATGTTAAAATGAGCGTTATTGGTAGTGATGCCGGTGTAGGTGCCATCCATATAATTACCAAACAGGGTATAATTGATAATTACGGTTGTACCGTGCTGCGCTATTTCATAAACATCGCCCTCTACCTGTTTAATGGTGAGCGGTGTATTTTTTTCGCCGTAGGCTTTCAGGTTATAAATATTTTTGCCGAACTCGTGTGTGGCATAACGCCCTGGTGAAGAACGGCTCATGCGAAAACGCAGCGTTGCAGCTGGTACTTGTGGCACCCGCATACTGATCTCGGCCTCGTGGTGGGCTACATTAGGGAAGGAAACCGTGTAAAAGATCTCGTTTTGAGCAAAGGCAGCAGCCGATAACATGCATGCTACGGCCCATAAGTAAATTTTTTTCATGACAATGCAATTAGCAGCGCTGAAAATAGGATAAAAAAAGGAAAAGATGATGGGGTATTGTTGCTTTAGAGGAGAGAAAGTGTTATTAACCCCGGAGTGATGTATCTGTAACACCAGTGATATATAAAATCCCTAAAATTGGCTACCTTCGTTTATGCAGTCGATGAACTTTGACCAATTTAAATCCAACTGGTTTTTTAACTTGTTAGATATACTGCTGGTAGCCATATTAATTTACCAACTTTACAATTTAATAAAGGGTACCATAGCCGCCAATATTTTAATTGGCCTGGTTATCATTTGCCTGCTTTACCCCATAGTTAGCGCTTTAGATATGAAGCTGCTGACCACTATACTCAAAAACTTCATGAGCGTGGGCATTATTGCCATCATCGTGGTTTTTCAGCAGGAGATAAGGCGGTTTTTGTTATTGGTTGGACGTAACGCATCACTCCAGCGTAACCGCGCCTGGTGGAAATACTTCCTGGGTAAATCCGACGTAGAGAAAGACAATTACAAACGTATAAAACCTATTATAGATGCTTGCAAAAGCATGAAGCAAACCCATACCGGCGCGCTTATTGTTTTTGTGAAAGATTACGATGAGCAAATTTACCAGAACAGCTGCGAAGTAATGGATGCCAAAATTTCCAAGCGATTGATAGAAAGTATTTTTCAAAAGAACGGACCTTTGCATGATGGTGCTGTAATTATATCGGCTAATAAAATTAAATCGGCTAGTTGTATTTTACCCCTTACTGATAATACCGACTTGCCACCACAATTTGGTTTACGCCATCGTGCCGGCATAGGTGCTACCGAAGCTAACGAAGCCACCGCCATTATCGTATCCGAAGAAACTGGCGAGATCTCCTACGCTAAACAGGGCCGCGTAAAAATGAATATTAGTTTTGCGGAACTGGAAAAGCTGCTTAATAAGGATTATTAGGGGGACAGAATACAGATTCAAGAGTATAGATTCTGATAGCATATCGCTAATCTATCTCTCTACATCCGTTTGGTGCTCAGCCTTAACTTTAGTTGGATCAACAATCTCTATCCGTTTAATAGTCATGGTATAGCGCATATTGCGTTCACCCGGTTTTATGATGGGCATCATATCGGTAAGTTTAATATTGTTTGCAACAACCGGCATGGTACTGTAATATACTTCATCAAATTGTGTACTTACAGGTGCCAACTTACTTTTAAGTAGATCTTTAATTTGTGGATTTCGGTCTGCCTTTTTACCTAATAACGCGTTCACACTGGTATCAACCTTTAGCGTAGATGAGTTTATTGAATTAAGGGTAAGAGGCAAGTAGTATCGTGGAGATAGATCCTGCGCCTTTACAATACCTGTACAAGCGGTTACAAACACACAAGCCAATAATATTTTTTTCATGACCGTAAATATTGATACAACGTAAATGTATTAATCGGCAGTTAAACCTCCTAATTATTTAGCGTATTTAACATTTGGAGCACTAAAAGCTATAAACCAAAAGGGGCTGCCTTTGCATGGCAGCCCCTTACTCATATTATTTTACCGCAATTATTTTAACGCGGCGATAGCTTCATCGGCTGCTTTTACCGAAGCGCCGTCGTTAAGTTTAACACGATCGGCTTTAATACTTTCCAGGAAAGTAATTACAGCAGGCGCAATGCCATACTGTTTGTATTTTACACCAAAGCTTTTTATTTGCTCAATACCTTGCTGGGCATAAGCCGTATTTTTTACGCGGCCGGCAAAAGCGGCATAATTACGCATAACCGTAAATTTGCTGTTTACATCGGCTGCTTCAAATTTGCTGTTTACATAAGGCCACTCCGCATCGGTACCATTGGCAGCGTAAATGTTAAGGATAGATTGCGCCAATTCGCCTTCGCTGTCTTTTTCCAGGCCTTTAGCCATACTTAAACTGGCGGCGGGGTCAAGCAGGCCTAAAGCATTTAATGCTGCGGCTTGTACCGCGTACGACTGGCTGCTTAGGGCTTGTTTAAACAAGGTAGTATTACCCGATGCTTTTAAGCCTCCTAAGGCAGTAATAGCAGCAGCCTTAACTAAATTATTTTTATCGGTTTGGGCCAGGGAAATAAGGATTGGTTGGGCCGCGTTACGCACATCGTCATTGTTCAGTTTCAATGCCCTGATGGCTTCAACACGCAAACCATAATACTTATCGTTTAAAGCCGCGGTAATAATTTTACGTGCATTGGCATCGCCCGAAGTTTGGTTACGGGCAAAAGTTAATGCTTCCTGACGGTCCAGGTATAAAGGTGCGTTATTGTATTGGAACAAGAACTCATCGCCGGTTTTAGTATCGGTTTTTTTAGCCAGCAGCATCTTGTCTCCATCCACGTTAACCAGGTCGGGTTTGGCATCCAGTTTAAAGGTTAGTGTGTCGGCTTTGGTGCGCAGCCATACCTGCTTGCGGGTTTTGTTTTTGCCGTTATAAAAATCTACAGCAATTGGCAGCGTAAACGCGTTACCGGTTTGGGTTTGCTGCACATAAACCAATTGGGTTTTAGTAGCGGCATCCCAACTGTAAGTGATATTTAAAATTGGGTGACCGGCGTTGTAGTACCATTGGTTAAAGAACCAGTTGAGGTCTTTACCGCTGGCCTCTTCTAAAGCTAAACGCAATTGCTGTGCTTCGCCATTTTTAAGGGCGTTGGTTTTTAAATAAATATTTAAGCCTTTATAAAAAGCCTCATTACCTAAATAGTTGCGTAGCATATATAATATCGAACCACCTTTTTGGTAGGTTACCACATCAAATACATCTTCCTTATCATTATAATTAAAACGAACCAGGTTTTTACCTCCTGCATCGGCAGAGTTTAAGTACTGTCTGCGGTCGCCGGCAATGTGCGCATCACCATCATCTTTACCATATTTGTATTCGGCCCAAAGGGTTTCGCTAAAATCGGCAAATGATTCGTTAACGGTTAGGTTGCTCCAGCTTTCGGCAGTTACATAATCGCCAAACCACTGGTGAAACAACTCGTGTACCACGGTGCTCTCGCCCGAACTTCCGTTATAATAACGGTCCAGAAACTGGCGCGGTGTACCTTGTACATAATCGCCGTGCAGGGTTGCGCTGGTGTTTTCCATAGCACCGCTTACATAATCGCGCACTACAATTTGTGCGTATTTAACCCATGGATAGTCAACACCTAATAATTTGGAATAAAACTCCATAGCCTCGGGCGTGTAACCAAAAATGTTTTTAGCGTAAGGCGCGTACTTTGGCTCCAGGTAATAGTTAACTTCCTTGCCTTTCCATGTTTCTTTATAGATCTTGAAATCGCCCACGGCCATCATAAATAAATAGGGCGAGTGCGGCAGGTCCTGTTTCCAGTAATCGGTACGGGTGCCGTTACCATTATTTTTTTGCGATACCAGTTTACCGTTGCTTAGTGTTACGTATTTGGAGGGCACCGTCATGTAAATTTCTTCGGTAGTTTTCTGGTTCGGTTTATCAATGGTAGGGAACCACGCCGATGAGCTTTCGCTTTCGCCCTGCGTCCAAATCTGTACCGGTTTGCCCTTAACCGCGCTATCGGGGTTAATAAAGTATAAACCTTTAGCATCACTGATAGCCGCACTGCCTTTAACGCTTTTCAGTTCATCGGGCTTGGAGGTATAGTCTATATAAATAGTGTAATTTTCGTTGTTGCGGTAAACCTTATCCAGCCTAATAGCCAGCGAAAGGCTATCGTATGTAAATTTAAGCGGCGTGTTTTTACCGGCCTTTACTACGGCAACGGTCTTAATATCCATACCCTTTGCATCTAAACGCAAAGTATCGGTAGGGTACATGTGTGGTTTAAGGGTAACCCACTCTTTACCGTACAGGTAGCGTTTTTTATAATCAAAACGTACATCGAGTTTAGTGTGGATGAGGTCGTTGATCTTTTCGGTAGTGGCCCGGTAAATTTTAAGGTTCGGGTTTTCGGGTGGTGCCGGCTGGGTTTGTGCCGATGTTACCAATGCGGCGGTTGTTAGCAAAACGGCGCCAAGTAAGGCTGCGTAAGGTTTGTTACTCATGTGGACTTTTATAATACTATGAGTCGAATTTATTGATTTTATTACAATATAACACAAAAATAATCCGGTTTTAGATCACTAAAGCCTGGTAGCCCACTTCTAAACTCTCCCGGTAAAGGAGACTATAAATTAAAAAACTCCGATTTTATAACGTAAAGTATAAAAATCGGAGTGAAGATATTTTCAAAGCCCTCCCTCCCGGGGAGGGTTGGGGAGGGGCTTAGCAGTATTGATCAAAAGCATCGATCAGGTTGTCGGCAATCATTTGTGCCGGACGACCTTCAATTTGGTGACGCTCGATAATGTGTACCAGTTTACCATCTTTAAACAAAGCCATAGCAGGCGATGATGGAGGGTAAGGCAGCATATAACGACGTGCTTCGTTAACAGCATCGGCTTCCATACCGGCAAAAACGGTTACCATTTTGTTAGGGCGTTTAGCGTTTTGGGCAGCTAACTTAGCAGCCGGACGAGCCATAGCTGCAGCGCAACCGCAAACCGAATTTACCACAACAAACACCGTACCTTCGCTTTCTACCGCGTTTTTTACTTCATCGGCATCTTTTAGTTCCTGGAAACCGGCACCGGTTAAATCGGCCCGCATTGGAGCCACTAAATATTCTGGATACATTGTAGTTATATTAAAATTGTCAATTACAAAAATACTCAAACCAAGTTGAAAAAAATAGGTGCATTAAAATATTAACATTAAGCTGACGTTTTGGCTATAACAAAATAAAGATTAGTTTGCGTTATTGCTACGGAATACTTATTTTGTTGTCCCTTATATTATTGATCTTTTTTAAACTATTGAATGAACTTAAAATATACCAATTTGAGTAAAGTAGCTATTTTAGATAAACGTAATTTCAGCACACGGGCAAAACAGGTTAAAGCATTCTATTTAACACGAATAAAAGCCATTACAGCGGTTTGTTTCGCCATGATCGTAGCCTTGCTGGTCACCATTTTTCAGTTAAGGCAGCATAGCCAGGCACAAATTGCCGAAAACAACCGTTTAAGCGCACAGTTAGCCGCCTTGCAAAACCAGATCAGCGATAAAGAAGCCAGGCTCGATCTGATAACCTCTTCTAACGATAGTACAAGTAACAAAGCCCTTACTTATATTGAAGGCATTCAAAACAAACTTGGAAAAATAAATACCTACCTCAGCAAGCGCGGACTGCGGGGTATCTCTTTTAAAGTAAGTAAAGCCGCCGCCAAAAAAGCTAACGAAAAAGGGGGCTATGTAAACTTATACAGCAAGTACAACCGCTATCTTGATAAGTTAGTTGACAACATTGCCGAAATGCCAATGGGTTACCCGCGTGTAAGCGACCTGACCTCCTATTTTGGCAGCCGCAGCAATCCTTTCAGTAACGAGGGCGGCGAGTTTCACCCCGGTTTAGATTTCAGAGGCAAAAAAGGAGACCCTGTTAACTGTACTGCCACAGGTAAAGTAGTATTTGCCGGCAGGTCAGGCGGTTATGGCAACTGCGTACGCATTCGCCATAGCAGTAACCTCGAAACCTGGTATGGTCACCTGTCGCGCATTACCGTGCGCGAAGGTCAGCAGGTTATGGTTGGTCAGTTAATAGGAAAAGTAGGTTCAACCGGCCGTTCCACAGGTCCGCACCTGCACTACGAAGTGCGCCGCAACGGCAAGGCGGTTAACCCTAAGCGGTATTTGAGCTTGAATTGAATGTACCGATCCATAAATAATTGTGGGCAATTGCTGTGCTCGTGTAGGTAGTTTATTAGGCCAAATTGTCAACTCATAATCATAATTAGTACAATATTGTACTTTATTTGCCGTAGTTGCTATGCCCGATAGTTATAGCTTGTTTAACTCACGGGCATTAACTACTTTTGCAATTCAAAATTCAATAGTATGTCAACAGTAGAAACCGCCTACGTAAAATACAAGGTAAAAGACTTATCACTTGCTGAGTGGGGCCGCAAAGAAATAGGATTGGCCGAAGCCGAAATGCCAGGTTTAATGGCACTTCGCGAAGAGTTTGGCGCATCGAAACCATTGGCAGGTGCCCGCATTGCCGGTTGCTTGCACATGACCATTCAAACCGCCGTTTTAATTGAAACTTTAGTTGAACTGGGCGCTGAAGTTACTTGGTCGTCTTGTAATATATTTTCAACTCAGGATCATGCCGCTGCCGCTATTGCTGCTGCTGGTATTCAGGTTTACGCCTGGAAAGGCTTGAACGAGGAGGAATTTAACTGGTGTATTGAGCAAACTTTATTTTTTGGCGAAGAGCGCAAGCCGTTAAATATGATTTTGGATGATGGTGGCGATTTAACCAATATGGTGTTAGATCAATATCCTGAACTGATAGCCGCTATTAAAGGTCTGTCGGAAGAAACTACCACCGGCGTACACCGTTTATACGAGCGTGTTAAAAATGGCACCCTTCCTATGCCGGCTATCAACGTTAATGACTCGGTTACCAAATCGAAATTCGATAATAAATACGGTTGCCGCGAATCATTAGTTGACGCTATCCGTCGTGCTACCGATGTAATGATGGCTGGTAAAGTAGCCGTGGTTTGCGGTTATGGCGATGTAGGTAAAGGTTCGGCCGATTCATTGCGTAACGCCGGTGTTCGTGTAATTGTTACCGAAATTGACCCGATTTGTGCGCTGCAAGCTGCTATGGAAGGTTTTGAAGTTAAGAAATTGACTACCGCTATAGCTGAGGCCGACATTGTGGTAACGGCTACCGGCAACTGCAACATCGTTCGCGAAGAGCATTTCCGTGCCTTGAAAGACAAAGCCATCGTTTGTAACATCGGTCACTTCGATAATGAGATTGATATGGCCTGGTTAAACGGCACTTATGGCGATAGCAAAATTGAAATAAAACCGCAGGTTGATAAATATACGATTGAAGGTAAAGACGTAATTGTATTAGCTGAAGGCCGTTTGGTTAATTTAGGTTGTGCAACCGGTCATCCGAGCTTTGTAATGTCTGCCTCGTTCACTAACCAAACATTAGCGCAATTGGAATTGTGGAACAACGCCGGTGCCTACGAAAACAAGGTTTATACTTTGCCTAAGCAACTGGATGAAAAAGTTGCCCGTTTACACTTAGCTAAAATAGGAGTGGAACTGGAAGAGCTGGACACCTACCAAGCCGAGTATATTGGCGTAACCGTTGAAGGTCCGTTTAAACCGGAGTATTACAGGTATTAATATTGAGTACTTAGTAGTAAGCATCAACTATAAAGACAAGAGGCATGATTCAAAAGATCATGCCTTTTTTGTTTAGTAACTAATCAACTATTTGATTGAAAAGATTAAAGTAACCTGTATATTTAGCTGTAGCATGAAAACAAGAATTGTACCGGTAGTCAGAAGAGCAAAACTTAAGGAAATTGATGAAGACCTGGAGGACATGACCTACTGGCTTTCACGCCCTCCGCAAGAGCGTATTGCTGCAGTTACCCGGCTAATTACTATGCACCTGCAACCCGGCCAGCGAATGGATAAAACTTATGTTGTTAAACGCAAACTGCATTCATGACATTAGATCAGGACTTTGAAGATTTTGTGAGCTTGCTCAACAAACATGATGTAGCCTACATGGTTGTTGGAGGCTATGCGTTGGCATTTCATGGTAAGCCCAGACATACTGGTGATCTTGATATTTGGATTGAAACGTCAGAGAGCAACGCAGAGAAAATGTGCATAGTTTTAGCTGATTTTGGTATGGCTTCTTTAAGGTTATCCAAATCGGATTTTTTAGAAGAAGGCACCATCACTCAGATAGGCTATCCACCTCTACGTATAGATATATTGAATGAGATTGATGGTGTAAATTTTCGGGAAGCTTATCCAAACAAATTAGTTATTGATGTTGACGGCATGCCTGTTAATTATATTGGTTTGGATGATTTGATCAAGAATAAAAAGGCAAGTGGTCGAAATCAAGATATAACGGATGTTAAATCTTTAAATAAGTTGAAATAGCTTTTTTTCATTTTACTTAATTTCGCTAAACTGTACATTCCCTATTCTGTATTGTTTCCAATCCTTAAAGTCAAAGTGCCACCATTCTACATTATAAACGGTAAAGCCGTGCGCTTCCATTTTGCTGCGAAGCAAGTCGCGCATCTGGCGTTGTTGTAGGCTACCTCCGGTATAATTAGGGTACGAGCGCTCGCTCATTTCGTCATAAGCACCGGTCATTTCCACTTCCTTGCCGGTTTTTAAGTCATACAAAGTCAAATCTACCGCGCAGCCTCGGTTATGGCGTGATCCTTTTCGGGGATCGGCTACAAATTTCCGGTTTTCGGCCAAAGTGATATCCCAAAACAATTTAGTTACGCTCCATGGCCGGTATCCGTCAAAAATCATTAAGCCATATCCTAAAGGTTTAAGTTCTTGGTTTACCTTTGCTACGGCCATAGCGGCATGATACTGCAAAAAGGCACGCGCTTGTCGGTACACCGGCCGGCCAGCTAAATTATTGGCGGTAGCATAACGGATGTCGAGTTTGAGGGTTGAATCTACTTTAATGAGTTCTACCAGGTCGGTTGGTTTAAAGGTGCCGGTTTCTTTAGGCATTTGCGTAGCGCAACCGCAAAGCATACACCATAAAAAAAGAAATTTGTAGTACCTGCTTGCAGTGGCTTTCATTAGGTTAAAATACTTATTTAATGCAAGTACACAATCGGCTAATAATAATATATTAGTGTTTCAATCTATACTAAAATGGCCGCAAAAAACTTGATTAAATTCTTAATGTTAATAGCCATTACCTGGCTAAGCGCTTGTAACAGTAACCAGCAGCACAGTTCAGGTACTGATCTGTCATCATACTTTAAAGATACCACCACGGGTGTTAAAACCGGCGGTGTTCAGGTCGTTTCTATCAACACCCCTAAAGGTAAATTTAATGTATGGACAAAAAAAATAGGCAACAATCCAAAAATGAAATTGCTGTTGCTTAATGGCGGCCCGGGTGCTACGCATGAGTATTTTGAATGTATGGAAAGCTTTTTACCTGCCGAGGGTATAGAGCTGATTTATTACGACCAGTTAGGCTGCGGTAATTCGGATAACCCTAATGACAGCAGCATGTGGAGCCTGCCGCGTTACGTGGAAGAGGTGGAGCAGGTACGCCAGGCTCTAAAGCTTGATAAGGATAATTTTTACCTGCTTGGACATTCGTGGGGCGGCATATTGGCTTTGGAGTATGCTTTAAAGTATCAGCAGCATTTAAAGGGATTGGTAATTTCGAATATGATGGCCAGCTGCCCCGATTATGGCAAGTACGCCAATGAGGTTTTGGCCAAGCAATTGGACCCTAATGTACTGGCTAAAATACAGGCTATTGAAGCTAAGGGCGATTTTGAGAACCCTGAGTATATGCAACTGCTGATGCCAAACTTTTATGCGAAGCACATTTGCCGTGTACCGCTTGATAAATGGCCCGAGCCGGTTAACCGGTCATTTAGTAAAATGAACAATTCTCTTTATGTAACTATGCAAGGCCCCAGTGAGTTCGGCATTTCGGGAAAACTGTTAACGTGGAACCGTAAAGCCGACCTGCCTAAAATAACAGTTCCGGCGTTAAGCATTGGCGCGCAGTATGATACCATGGACCCCAAACACATGCAATGGATGGCTACCCAGTTTGCAAATGGCAGCTACCTGTATTGCCCTAATGGCAGCCACATGAGTATGTATGATGACCAACAGACCTATATGGCAGGCCTCATTAAATTTATAAAGAACGTAAATCAAGGGGAGAAGAAAATGAAATTGTAGTATGCCTGTTAGTTAGTGAGTTAGTATGCAGTTGGTAAGTTGCAGCATACGATACTGTTAAATGTCGGATCAAATTTTAACTACTACCATATAAAAATCAAAAGGCCCCTGCAAAAACAAGGGCCTTTTGGCAATAGAAGAATATAAAAACAACTTATTTAATTTCTATCTGGCGGCTTACCATTTTAGCCTCTTCTTTTTTAGCTACATCAATTTGCAGTACACCATCATTGTAAACTGCTTCAATACGGCTATCGTCGGCAGTATCGGGCAGGGTAAACGAGCGTACAAATGAGCTGTAGCTAAACTCGCGTTTGTTATACCGTTTTTGGGTTTCGGTGTTTTCGGCCCTTTGCTCAACCGATACGGTTAGCAGGTTACGCTCGGTAGAAAGTTTAAAGTCCTGTTTTTTTAAGCCTGGTGCGGCCAGTTCAATGTGGTAGGCTTCAGGCGTTTCGCTAATGTTTACCGCCGGTACCCGCGATACCATACGGTCAGCCACAAAAGAATCGTTAAATAAGTTTTCCAAAATGTCGTTAAAGCCTGGCACTAACGCATTGTTGTTTTTTTCGGTGTTCCATTTAACCATACTCATAGTTTGTTCCTCCTAAATTTTTTAAATGAATGAACTATAAATTAATTAACTGATATATTGCATAAACAACCCGGGTGCCAAATAGCAAATAGTGGGTTTTACTGACAAAATTTCGGGATAACCCGCAGTTGAAAATGTAATAATTTCAGTAGATGTGTCAAAATTTCGCCTGATGTGCTTATTGTAGTTACCTTATAGGGCTGAAAAATTAACATACGTTTAAAGTGGCCAGAGTTTAAATGATATGCTTTGTTCAGAATTGGTAGCGGCTACACACAAGTAATTGTGGATAAAGAAGCGTAATTTACGACTATTATAAAAGGTTAATTAATTCCTTTGAATAAGTTTTTATAAGTATAACTGTACCATTTGCCGCCAAAAGCGTGGGAGGTGGGCGTTCCCTTCCCAGGTGTATAGTTTGTGTGGTATGCTCTTTTTGGTCAGTATCTCTCCAAACATAATATTAAACGGGTAAAAAGGGTCTTCGGCTCCTATGGCAATAGTAATATCAATTTGCCGGATGAGTGCTAACAAATGCTCGTCTTCCATTTCGGCCATAAAATGCTGTGGGGTATTTAAAAATATTTCCCGGTTCCTGAAACCGTCAAACAGGTCGTCGTAATTTTCCAGCTGAATGGTAAGATCGTACCTGCCACTCATGGCAACTACCTTTTTAAATACAGCAGGATGCCTTAATGCCAAATTTATAGCGTGAAACGCACCCATACTACAGCCAGCAACCACTAAACTGGCATTAGCGTTTTGCTTTAACATAAACGGAACCACCTCTTTGAGTATGTAGGCTTCGTATTGCAAATGCCTGTTAATGCGTTCTGCCGGTTCTGCGTTTTTATTATAAAAGCTTTCCGCATCAATGCTATCTACACAAAAAAGTTGAATTTGATTTTTGTTGAGGCGCTCTCTTAAACCGGCAACTACACCCCAGTTCTCATAATCAAAAAAGCGGGCCATACGGGTTGGAAAAAACAACACAGCTTGCCCGGTATGGCCAAATACCAGCAGTTCCATGTCGCGTTGCAACTCAGTGCTAAACCATTTATGATATGCTCTTTCCATCAGGATTATTGCCTTATAATATTTGGAAATATCAGTAATGTATATTACCTGCACATTGTGCAGGTGTTAAAGTTATGCCGTTAAGCTTTTACTAATGGCCTCGCGCCATAACTCGTAACCTTTAGGGCTTAAATGGAGGCCGTCGCTAATATAATACGAACTTTCGGGCTGGCCGTTGGCATTTAACATTGTTTTAAAAATATTAATAAAGCGCCAGTTATTTTCCTGCTTAATAATTTCGCTTTCAATTAAATTATTGGCATACCTAAACTGGTCGGCCATTGCCCAGCGGGCAGGACTTGGTTTTAATGATAGGTAATAACACGGAATATCACCAAAACGTTCGCGCACTTTAACTATCAGGTCCTGAAAAAACAAAAAAACTTCTTCGGGTCGGCGGCCATCACCCAAATCGTTATCACCTGCATAAATTATTAACCGCTTAGGATTATAAGGCATCATCAACCTATCGAAAAACCAAACACAGGCAGCCAGGGTAGAGCCACCAAATCCCATGTTAATAGGCTTAAATTCACTAAAATCTTTATGAAGGCTGGTCCACATGCGTATGCTCGAACTGCCGTAAAAGATCGTCTCGGGTTCATATCCTAACTTTAAGCTTTCCCTTTCCAGGTGTTTCACCTCATCCTCGTACCAATACATTCCGTAATTTTATAAAAATAATATAATTAATTGTACTCAATTAATTTTCGGGGTGGAAAATTACAACAAATGAGCCTGAAACTATGATAAATTATAGTTTTTGTTTTATTATGTGTGTTTTTTATTAGTAAGTGTTAAATATTAAAGTGTAAAATTTGCTTATTTACCAACCGGGAAGGCACGGGCAAAATAGCCGTTGCCATAAATAATGGAACACAGCTATTAATAGAATTTTGAAAAAAAAATCAGTTAAACCGTATATTTAATTATTGAACTTACCAGCTATGCCCAAAAATAAGACCACCGAAACTGAAGGCAGTGTTGCCGATTTTATAAATAAAGTTGCCGATACCGTTAAGCGTAACGATTGCTACCATTTAGTAGAACTTATTACCACTCAAACCGGTTTGCCGGCCAAAATGTGGGGTAGCGCCATTGTAGGTTTTGGCCGCTATCATTATCAATATGATAGCGGCCACGAGGGCGATGCGCCTTTGATCGGTTTTTCGCCCAGGGCGAACGCGCTGGTGTTGTATATGGATCCCGATTTTGCACGAAGGGAAGAACTGCTGCAAAGCTTTGGAAAACATAAGCAGGGCAAAGCCTGCATCTACATTAAAAAACTGGCCGATGTAGAAGAAGAGGTATTGAAGGAACTGATCACCGATTCGGTGGAGCACATGAAAAGCGTATATGGTGCATAAGTTATTCAAGGGGAACCAGAGCTAACGTTTTCATATAACTAAGGTGTAATTTATATGATGAACATGTTTAGAGCTTGGGTAGTTAGCCTATAGTCAATACACTACAAGCATAGTAGTTTGTAGACGGAAGTCTACGGAAAGCGGGGTTTCCAACTTGTGGTGATAATAACGGAAATTTTAAATTTCCTCAAATTGCCCTCCCAAAGGCACGATCATATAGAGAACAATTATTTTCCGGTATTGTAGTCAAAGACTACAGGCAGAGTAGTCCTTAAACTATAACTACGGACAGCGGGAGAAACAGAAAGCAGGATTAAGCCAGCAGGAAAAAATTATTTTTAACTTGTTAAATATTTAAACTCCATGTATAAAATTAAGAGGCGGTATTTGCCGGTTATCATTTCTGTAACCATGGGTTTTTTTATGGGCCTGATCATGAGTTTTGTGATGACATTGATCTATGTTGGTCTTACTCGTGTATTTTTCATGGCATGGCTAAAATCAGCTATGCTAAGTATAGCCGTGGGCATTCCGGTTGCTTTGTTAGTAGGACCATTAGTGATACGGGTGTTGCAAAATATCACAGTAGATGAATAAAGCTTTGCATAAGTTAGTAGTATCGCCAACCGGTTGCTTGAAAATAAACTAAATTCAAACACTGAATTAGCTATCTTGCATTCATGGAACAATCGGGTATAGTAGACCTCTTATTAACTAACATTAATAACATTCATGAACTGGGTAAGCAACGGGCTTTTGAATTAGGTAATCCGTTTTATGCCAAGTACGAAGGTGATGGGGAATATTATCATAAAGAACTACCTACAGGGGAAGTGTATTTAGTAAGCGTTGAAATTATCATGGATGAAAACGATATCCCCGTTGAAATAAAAGATACGATTATTAAGCAAATACTACCCTAATGGCTAAGCCAGAACTACTCTTTGTTGTGGGATGCAATGCTGCCGGTAAGTCCAGTTTTATTCGAACCCGGATCAATAATTTGGAAGGATTTGAAATTATTATGACCGATGTTTACAAGGGCCGGTCGAAAGAAATTTTTTCACAGGCACTTAAACAAGGCAAAAGCATTATACTGGAAACTGTTTTTAATGACGATAGCTACAAAGACTTAGTTGATAAGGCCAGGGATGCAGGTTATCATACCGCCTTAATCGTATTGTTTTTGGACTCGTTGCAACACTCCATTGACCGAGTTGCATTCCGTAGTATGGAACAAAACGGGTTAGTGATTAGCGGAAGTAATATTCAAATTAACTTTAATGAGAGCTTTAAAAATGTAGCCTGCTATTTTTTCTACTTCGATAAAACAGATTTTATATATACTGGCATAACAGGAAGTAACATGCAAATCATGCGTTTTAGTAAATCAAAAATCACCTACTACAAAGCCAGCGATTTGCAGTACCCTCAAAAATTTGCAGCCTTTGCCTGTCATAATGATCGTCTCAATCAAGAGGCTCTTAGCTCCCGCAAGCGTCCCGCTTGTGGCTCCAATGCTTATTACCACAAGCGGGACGCTTGCGGGAGCGAGGGGGCCAGTTAATACTCACAAGATACAATTTTGTTGAACATTTTTCCACTCACTTCAAACTTTTAACGCCCTCTATAAAACATAAAATCTTAATAATTCTGAATTGAGGTACTTTGCTTACCTTTAGTTTAAGATGTCACGATCATTCAGATACATAATTGTAGTAGTGCTACTATCACTTGGCTCTGGCACGCTTGCTCAAAGTATTTATTTGAAGAGTAATGAAACTACATTGTATAGTTTCAAGACAGCAAGCGGTAAGACACTCATGTTAGCTTTAGATACTGCAAATAAGTACATTATCTACCGATACGGAACTTCTAAGTATATCGAGTTTGAATATCCTAAAGATACTATTAACAGCTTCAACAAGTTCAAACGATTCTACTACGTTCGGTACGGTGGCTATCCAAATGCAGGAACAGAGATTAGCCAGGTTGAGTTTACCAATGAAGGTTTTACTTATAAGATATACGATCAATCGTTTACACTTGATGAAAGCTATCGATCGGAAATTGGTTTAACAATCGAAAGCCCTAAGTTGAAGAAGCAAATTGAAATCAAGGGTCTTGTGAAGACACGGAAGGGAGGCTTAATGGGGTTGAAGGAGTCTGAACTTATAAAACTATCAGATGGACCGTTCGGTCACTAAGTATCTCTTAGCTCCCGCAAGTGTCCCGCTTGTGGCTTTATATACTTAAACTCCAATACTTACTCCACAAGCGGGACGCTTGCGGGAGCGAGGGGGTAAAATGTTGGACATTGGTATCGCTGCTCATGCCAGTAACCACTACAAAATGATAGTCAAAGACTACAGGCACAAATGTCCGTAGACAGGAGGTCTACGGATAGCAGAGTACTCAAAAACTTCATAATCATTCAGCCTTTCTAACTTTTGTTACGATAATCAGAGGCGGATTACGTACATCGGCGAGCGCTTTATAACGAAAAACGACACAAGTAACAATTATTTTTTGATCTAAATCTCCGTATATAATTTTTTTTGCAATTTGACTGTTATCGCTTAAAGTACAACGATATATTTTATTACAATCATCAGGTATAAAATGTATAGTGCTTCTTACGTCCTTTGACCTTAAATGCCCCTTTTTCTCGAGATATAGAATAGCAGGGTCATTAGGGAGAAACCTTGTTAAATTTTTATAAGTCGCCTTAATCACAACTGTATCAATTATTTTGTTATTTGAAGGAAAAATGCTACAGTTTTGTTGCGAAGGTCTATAAAGCGCTACAATCAATCCACTTACAAGTATCAATGTGTTTTTCATTATTGCTTGGTTTTTCTTACTTGCGTAACGGTATAAATAATTTTGCCAGCGCTGTTACGGTAAAGCGGTTACAACTACAGAGAAAGCCTGAAATAAAACATAAGAATACTAAACTCTATTATATGAGTACTTGGTCACACATGCACATATTCAGCAAAAACAGTAACTCGAAAGCTTTCTGTCATTCAGCTTTTCTAAGTTTTGTGACAATTATTACAGGTTGTTTCAAACCTTTAGTGAGGTATTTATCCCTAAAAATAACGCAGGTAGCTATTACTTTTTGACCTGATTCTTTGATTGAAATTTCCCTTGCGACTTTGCTGGCATCACTTAAAGGGCAAGTATATACTTTATCACAATTTTCCGGGATGAAACGTATAGCACTTTTTACATCTTTTGCCTTTAAGTGTCCCTTCTTTTCAAGATAGAGAATAGCAGGATCATTTGGAACAAACATCATGAAATCTACATAAGTTACTCTAACAATAACCGTGTCAATTATTTTGTTATTTGAAGGAATAATATTGCAGTTTTGCTGCCGAGGGCTACAAAATGCTGCACCCACTCCACTTAGGATTATCAATATGTATTTCATTATTGCTTGGTTTTTCTTACTTGCGTAACGGTATAAATAACTTTGCCGGCACTGTTACGATAAAGCGCCCGATATAATGAACTTATATTAGCGTAAGTTATGCCTCTGAATATGCCTTGTGAAGCATTATAATATAATTTATTTTGTGAGCTCGTCCCATACCAAATAATGGCTGTCGCCCCATCATAAAAATTAAAATATTGTCCAGTAGCGTCGGTTCCCATCCCCTTAACTACCACAAAAATGTTCCGTTATACCATGAGGGTTGCCAGTTCATTGTTAATAATCAGGGATATAGCTTTGAATAATCATAGTGTGTATCTGATGCACCATCACCCTGGGAATCAATCAACCATTTTCCCTTTGTTTTTGTCAAAGTAAAGATGAATATATTAGATTTTGAAATAACAAACTTAACTAAGGCTTTATCATCCATGACGTAAATGTTAGTAAACTTACCTTCATGAATGTGGTCAAAGGTTTCTTCGGGTTCAAAGCCAAATAATAAATCAGCTTGTAGCCCTGGTAATGGCCCATAATAGTCTTTCACGGGATGCCTGGCCAGACCGTCGGATACCGTTTTGTAAATAACCCTTAAATCGTTTAAAAAATTTTCGGAAACCAGGTTTGATTTTTTAAAATTACTTAAATATACCTCTACCGCGGGCATGCGCACCTTGAGGACACTATCCTTTTTGATAGTATCCTGATTATACCCCCAGATGATAGGCACTGTCTCAAGATGTGTGCCGTGCTTTTTGTACCAATACAAATAGTTGGTAATAGTTTTTTTAATATCGCTATATGCTGGCTGTACTTTTTTCTTCTCCGGTGTTTGATGGCAGTTACAGAATAAGCCTGAGATAATACATAAAAATAGTATCTGTTTTATTACATTTTTATGTTGCTTCAAATAAATATATAAGGTGGTAATTAATCTGTTCTTCATAGCTACTTGGTTTTTCTTACATGTGTAATGGTAACAATAACCTTTCCGGCGCTATTACGGTAAACGGCTTTACTATCATGTTGCGGGTCAAAGGGAACCTGTGTTACGCCTCTGAATATGCCCTGCTCGGCATTATAGTATATTTTGTTTTGCGAGCTTGTTCCGTACCAGGCATAGGCTGTTGCCCCGTCAAAAAAACTAAAGTACTGGCCGGTAGCATCAGTCCCCATACCGGTGATCACTACAAAATGGTCTGTCTTGCCATCATAGTTTTTATCAGGCGCACCAGGCATATAATCCACGCCCACCACTATAGGTATACCAGCAGCTATTTTTGCTTTCATATAACTGGCCGCCTTCGCCGCTTCCGGTTTATCAATTCCACCGTCTTTTGTATTTATTTTAAACGTCTGTCCCGGAGCATCATAACCCGAAATCGTATAATTCCCCACTTTTGCAATTTGTGCCCTGGCTATAGTTAAGCAGTTCCTATAATCATATTTTACAAACTTATCTGCCGGTATCACGCTTTTAACCGTAGGCCAAGGATCGTTTTGCTGGTAAGAGCCGTAATCGGTATAGTCGTAGTTCTCGGTGCTAAAATCGTCGGTTTCGCCGGTATTGTTGTTGGCCGGGTCGGCACTAACGGCGGTTCCGTTTAAAATGGCCGTAATGTTATCGCGTATCAGCGCTTTCAGTTCTTCGCTTACGGTGCCGTTGGGCAGCACATTTTCCTGCAGCAGTTCGGCAATCTTTCCTGCTATGTTGGGGTTTACGTTCAACAGGTCGGCCTGGTCTGTAGTTAAGTTCAGGGCATTCTGGAGGTTTGTAGTTAAAGCGGAGTAAGACTGCGGTGGAATAGGGTTGTCGCAAGGTGTAGTGGGTACCGATGCCGGCCCACCATTAGGGTCATCATTCGTTCCTTCGGTACAAGGAGTATATTGAGGAGGTAAACTTGGGTACACAATAGGAACTTCTCCCGAAACAGTAGAGGTGGGCAGTTCGGCAACTGGAGGAGTTGGAGGGGGGTTACCACCGCCGCCGCCACCACCACCACCGCCGCCAGCTTCGGGTATGTAATCACAATCAAGCGAGGTGGCGTAGGTAAACTCAAAATGGGCAGGATTGTCGGCCGTGCAGTTTTCATCAAATAACCCGTGGTTGGGCCCGCCGTCGCAGGGCACAATAATAATACCGGTAACGTAACGGGTGGTTGTACAAATCATGCCCGACAATACCTTGACGTCGGTCGCTTTAACACCATTGCTGACTAAACCAGTGCCTAAATTAAAAGGTGTACGTTTAATTTTACCTGTGAAATAAGGGTGTCTCCCTGCCTGGTGGCTTTGCCTGAATGCTATATCAGGATAATAGGTCAGCATAAAAGAGGTAACCTTATTACCCTCTATATCAACAACCAGATTTTGAAACTGTACGGCGTGTGGTGTAGTTAGTTTCAGGGGAATAGTAAAAGTAGTATGTTGCGCATTAATTATTTTTTTAATGCTGTCTGTTTCTAAAACTATGGATTTATCTGCTGCACCAGTACTTAAACTAACCCGTCCTTTCGTTTTTTTACCTTTGTTAAAGGTAGCAAAACCCGAAGGTGATTTCTTTTCCAGTACGGTCAAAAACTCATCAAAAGAAGGTTTTTCGAGTTTAACGTAGTTTTTTTTAACGCCTGTTTTGTTTTCTGAATTATACAGCTCTTTTTTACAGGAAGTAAATAATACGGTGAGGCATAAAGTGAGAGCCAGGTAGCGTAAGTTTACAGTATTCATACTCTTTGTTTAGGTTTAAGTATGCTACTAAAATAGTATTATTTATTTACCTAACAATCAACATCATAAGAAAAACGATATTCATCTGCTCCAGCAAGTTGAGCTTATCGTAAACCCCTGCTGTATATCTCCTGACCACCGACGACTATGACTGTAGCCTGTTGTCTACAATACCTAACTGCCACTCTCCCCCTACTCCTCCCCACTCTCCAATATCCCGCCAGCCTGCTTAAAATTACTCCGCACAAAGTGGCACCAGTCGCAGTCCTTTTTGCCGCAGCCGGTGGTAAAGTCGTGGGCCATAATTTTAGTGTAGGTTTCGGTGAGTTGCTTGGTGACTTCCAAAACATCTTCGGGCATTACTACAATCTTTTCTTTGTGGTACTCACCTTCATTAATGGGTTCAATAAAATCGAATACGGTACTGACTACCTGCCAGTCGCGGCTGCGGTCGTTGTCTATCAGCATTTTGTAGAAAACGGCTTGTCGCCAGTAGTCGCCGCCGTTGGGGTTATCGGTAGTGGGGCGTATGAGCTTTTCTTTGGCGTATTTCAGCTTGCCGGTTTTATAGTCGACAATGGTGGCCTGCTTGCCGTTAAACTCAATTTTATCCAGGTGACCTTTTACCGGCACGCCGTTAATCACCACATGGCGGATGGGCAGTTCTACTAAAGCGATCTTGTTCCACTGCAACAGGTTTTGCTGGTAAAAGGCCGGCAGTATCTTATCACCGTAATCCATCCGCAGGCCAAATTCTTCTTTGGTAAAGGCATCGCGGTTGCGGTACATAAACCACCGGAACTCACGTATAAAATCATCCACTGGTGGAAACACGCTGTCGCTCTTGGTCATTTTATCGAACACCTTATACAAGGCATGGTGCACGGCCGACCCAAAGGCCATAGCCGGACTTTTACCCGCCGGTACTCTAATCAAATTCTGAAAGTAAAACTTCAGCGGACAATCCAGGTAACTGTTCAAATGCGTAACCGAGAGCACATAGTTTTGCAACAGCTGGTTAATATAGTTCTTATCGAGCAGTTGCACCACCGGCTTATCGTCTTCGGTAAACTGGGTGGCAAAATAGTTCATCAGCGCGTCTTCGTGCACCTGCGGGTATTGCACCTGCAGATGACTGGCGGCCAGTATTTCGCCTACAAACTGCGAAGCTTCCTGGTCTTTTGCGTTACGGTCTTTGGTAGAATAGGATATGTTGAGGCATTGCTTGGCACGGGTAATGGCCACATAAAACAACCTTCGCGATTCCTCCTGCTGGGCCGTGTTTTCATCGCCGGTAATTTGCATCAGTGTATCGGGGAAACTAAAACCGTTGTTGCGGCCCTTGGCATCCCATATTTTTTTGTTGCAGCCAATTAAAAACACATGCTCGTACTCCAACCCTTTAGAGCCGTGAGCGGTTAAAAAATTAACCCCGTTTTCGGCATGGATCACCTGGTTTAGCTCCAGGCGAATGTTGTTGCGCTTCATGAGCTCAATGGTGAGCATAATGTCTTTCAGGGTAGCATCCGGGTTTCGGTGGGCTTCATTGCGCACAAAATTGAACAGGCTGGTGAGCACCTCCATGTGCCAGCCCTTATCCACCTGTTTAAGCACATACCTCAATATATTTAACGAGGTAATTACCCGCTGAAAAAATACCTGCAACGTCACACTTACCGACATTTTAAGCAGGTCTTCCAAACTACTCACCAACTGGCGCATTTCGGCCTGCGGATCGGGCGCATCGAACAAGTTGCCCTGACGCGCAGGTTTAAGTTCGCTTACATAACGGCGGATGGAAGTCTTTTGATCATCATTAGCTACATTGTAATTAGCTTTGGATACCGCAATACTAACCTTGGCAATTTCAATGGGCGGCACTTCAAAAAAATCATAATGCATGATTTCGAACAGCAACTCATCGCCACTGTAAGGCGAATCCATTTCCATAGCCAGGTACTGCAACAGGTTGATGATCTTTTCGCCAAAGGGCAAGCCCAGTATGTCAATTTTACGGCGGGTATTTACCGCTATGTGGCGGGCATCCAGGTAGTGGATCAGTTGCTCCACCTGGTTATGGTTCCTGTAGATCACCGCAATTTCGGATGCATCGGTGCCACTTTTAATGAGGTCTTCTATCTGGTAGGCCACGTCAACCAGTTCATGGTCTGGGTTGCTGTACTCGCTAATAATAGGGTCAACCTTGGCCAGCTCAAAACGCGGGTGGGCAGCCTGCAGGTTTTTATCTAACCGCAGCTGGCTTGTTAAACGCTCGTTATTATTGTTGATCAACACGCGCGATATATCCAGTATCGCTTGGTTCGACCGGTAATTTTGCTTGAGCACAACCGTGTGCAGGGCATCCACATAATCGCCGGCAAAATCCAAAATATTTTTCATGTTAGCCCCTTGAAAACGGAAGATGGACTGGTCATCATCGCCCACCACAAACACGTTGGGGGTATCCCAGTAAGCCAGTATAAATTTCAACAACTCGTTTTGCGACCCGCTGGTATCCTGAAACTCATCCACCAAAATGTACTGGTAGCGTTCCTGGTAACGGCGCAACAGG
Source organism: Mucilaginibacter terrae (assembly GCF_042679325.1). Taxonomy (GTDB): domain Bacteria; phylum Bacteroidota; class Bacteroidia; order Sphingobacteriales; family Sphingobacteriaceae; genus Mucilaginibacter; species Mucilaginibacter terrae. The sequence continues at coordinate 46,670 of NZ_JBHTMJ010000005.1, read as the reverse complement.
TCCTCATTATCGCCGAAAGCACGCAGCACCCAAATAATCATATCGTCGTAATCGTAATTACCACGCTCTTTCATTTTAGCTTCGTAGTTGGCAAATTCGCCTACGGCGCAAAGCAGTTTGGCCATAGTTTCCTTGGCCGCATCAATATCCTTTTGCTTTAGGTCGCCTTTTTGGATGCCTTTGGCCGCGTTAGGGCGCTTATATATAAACTCATCGCGGTTAGGTAAATCGTCAATGTATTCCTGCACCGCTTTCTCTATCATATCCAGCTGCCAGTTCTCCCGTTTCATGGTGCTGAACAGGCTTTTCAGGCGGGGTACATCGTAATATATTTCGCCGGTAAAACGCTTTAACAAATGGTCTTTGCCAAACTCGTCTACCAGTTCGCGAAACAGCATGGCGCCGTCCAAATCGGTCAGGGGTTCCAGGCTCAGCTTGCCAAAGTAGTCGAGGTTTTCCTGGATGATCTCGTTACAAAAAGCGTGGAACGTATAAATGCTGATGCGGTAGGCATCGGGACCAATAAACTCGAACAACCGCTTGCGCATGGCCACGGCACCAGCATCGGTATAAGTTAAACACAGGATTTCGTTGGGCTGTGCATCGGTCTCCAGCAGGATCTTGCCAATGCGGGCGGCCAATATCTGCGTTTTACCGGTACCGGGGCCGGCTACTACCAAAACGGGACCATCTACCTTGTTCACGGCAGCTAATTGCTCGTCGTTTAGTTGGGCCAGTATATCTTGAAATTTCTGATTGTATTTTTCGGAAGCGGGCTGTATCATCACAAAAGTAAAGGTAGTGATTTTGGATGTGTGGATGTGCAGATTTTAGATGTGCAGATGAGGGAAGTTGGAAGCCTTTATTCAGGAGTAAGGAGTACTTGATCTTCTATCTTCGATCCTTCTTCGGGCGTTTCCCTATCCTGCACACAAGGCCCTCGCTGCGGGCAGGCTATGCGCTCATACTGCACAGGCCATAGCCACGGGCCGGTATCCGCTACTATCCTTAACGCAAAAACAACCCCGTAATCAACACACAATCAGGCGGTTTATTGTTACTTACTACACAGTAACAGAACAATCAACAGCTTATGGAAAACTTAATTAACCATTTCACCACTTCAAACAGCCAGGAAGGTACTTGCGTTTCGGTGGTAGGCGATACTTACCGCATCGTAATTTCAGGCAAGCAAACAGGAGGCGCCTACGCCCTTATTGATATGCTGGTACCACCAAACGGCGGCCCCGGACCCCATGCCCATGCGCAGGTGCAAGAAGCTTTTTACATACTCGATGGCGAAATTGAAGTTACCACCGAACAAGGCACCTACACCGCTAAACCGGGCAGCTTTGTGAACATACCTACAGGTGGGTTAATTCACCAGTTTAAAAACAAAACTGATACCCTGGCCCACATGCTGTGTATAGTTACCCCCGCAGGTATGGAAGAAATGTTCGAAGAAATTGGCCAGCCCGTTGAATACAATACTTTTTTACCCCCACCTGTCATGGGGCCCGATATATTAGAAAAGTTTAAAGCTATTGCCGAAAAGTTTGGCCAGCAACTCTATCCACCCACTTACTTCGACAAGTAAACATGATAACAGTGCTATACTACTAATGATGAAAGCCAAACGAAACCCCGGCGGCTAAACCCACCGTAAAATAGCCATAACTATCCTGAAAAAATATATTGTAATCATCCTGACCGCGGTAGCCGCCGCCTGCCATGAGGGCTACGTTTTTCATGAACGGGAACTGGTAATAGTAAATGGCGTTGATATTAAGCCGCTTGTTGATTTGGGCAATGTTATAATTATTGTACTTATCCATAATGTACTGAAAGTCTACCTGTAGCCGCATCCAATTATTAAAAGTGCGCTTGGTGGCGTCTACTTCATCGGTATAAGCACGGGTTAAATTATACAGGTAACTCCCGTTAAGGCGTACAAAACCATACTGGTTTTTAAGCGCTTTAGAGTAGCCCAGGTTAAACAAACCGGCATGTACCTCCAGTCCTAAACTTTTGTACTGGTTAGCTATCAGGTTATCCTTATCAACCCGTTTGCCCCGGGTGTAGGTCAGCGTATAAAAGTTGGTGGTAAACTTACCGCTGTCGCGGTTAAAGGTCATATCAGGATTCAACGTTGGTCCGCGGATACCGTTAGAGTGATGCGAATACGATAGAGACAAAAAAGAAGGCTTATAATAGTTGCGGTTTGTCCGCATATACAAAGTGCCGCCCGGCATATAACTGGGCGATTTTACCGGCGCGCCCTGCGTAGCCAGTAACCGCAACTTTACCCGCGGATTAAACACGAATGAGAAACGCGATTTAGCCGTATTGAAAACCACGAAGTTCCCGACCAGATCGGCCACCAATTGCGTAGGTAGCACATTTCCGTACTCGTTACCAAAGGTGGAGAGCCGGGCATTTTGAAGATATATACGATTAAACTCCTGGTTTATATAGCGGGTAGAGCGTGCAGTGTCTGTGCTATCTTTTAAATAAGATGAATTGGCTTGAGCCTTGCTTGTACTGCATAATAAATTACAGCAAAAAGCGATTAGTAAAAGCTTATAAATTATACGGTATAAATTTAACGGGGATGCAAACATGGATAACAACGTTGTTGCTTATATACGCTGCTAAACCCGTATTGGGTTTTACACAGTTGGTAAAAAACCGGCAATCCCACATTATTTCCGTTCAATAACAAGCTTCAATGTTTCTGCCAGCCAGCCCGGTGATTCCAGTTGATATAAGTGGCCCATACCATCGGTAGTTATTAAGCGGGCATGCAACGGTAAGTTGGGCATGGTATCGGCTGTGGTCATTTTATAGGTAACGGCAGGATCTTCTTTCGATGCTATCACAGTAATGGGCAATGTTAATCCCTTTGTTACATCGGCAATAGAATGGTTCATGCCTTCTTCTAACCACCAGCGCCAGGTGTTATTATCGGTTATGTACTGGGTATCTATGGCAAGTTCGTGCTGGTTGGTAGTGAGGGGCAGTACAGTTCCGTTCTTTATGGTGGTAGCGGCTTCTTCGGCATTAGGGTGATTGAGCATGCGTTGCTTCTCATTTTCGGGCATGCGCTCTATGCTTGGCGGAGATGGCGCTAACAAGATAAGTTGTTGCACGCGGCCCGAGTCACCTTCGTTAGCGGCAACCTGTAATGCAATTTTTCCACCCATAGAGTGCCCAACAAGCACATAGTTAACCACACCTAAATTGATTAACTGTTGCTGCACATAAGTAGCAAAGCCTTCAATAGATGGCTGCGCTAACATAGGCGAACCACCAAAACCGGGCTGGTTAATGGCAACGCATTTATAGCTATCTTTTAAAATATTAACTACCCATTGCCAGCTTAAAGCCGAACCTCCAAAGTAGTGCAAAAAAACTATAGTGGTTTCGCCAGTGCCGTTTACAATAGCTTTATTGGCCGATAGGGTATCGTTCATGGGTGTATTTATAAATAGCATGCCGTAAGTAACGGGCATGCTATTCTGAAAAAATTACTCCGTTTATTAAAATGCTGATTCTACCGCGCCACCGTCTACCCGGTAATTGCTGCCATTTACAAAGCTGGCTTGTTCTGATGATAAAAATGCGATCACAGCGGCCACTTCCTCCGCTTTACCACGACGGCCAACCGCCATGTGCGGGCGTTTGTTTTTAAGGAACCATTGTACGGCTTCTTCTTTAGAGGTACCCTTTTCTTTTGCCAGTTCATCCATCATGGCATCGGTCATGGGGGTTTCTATATAAGCAGGAGAGATACAGTTGATGAGCAAACCCTCTTTAGAGTAAGCACGCGACAAGCATTTCGATAGGTTGATGATCCCGGCTTTGCAAGCATTGTACGGGCTTTCTTCTTCGTAAGGCTGGTAAGCATTTTCGGATGCTACCAGCACCAGCCTGCCCCAGCCTTTTTGCTGCAATTGCGGGATAAAAGCACGGCATACGCGTACCGCACCTAAAAGGTCGATATCTATGGTTTGCTGCCAGTCTTCATCGGTAAGGGTTAAAAAATCGCCTGCTGCGCCACGGGCACCTGCGCAGTTGATAACGATATTGGCACCGCCTAATTCACTTTGTACTTTGGCAGCCAGTTCTAATACGCTTTCATTCTTTCCTAAATCGCACGCAAGAGCCAGCACTTTTATATCAGCAGCCACCGAGCTTACTTCTTTGGCTGCTTCGTCCAGGCTATCCTGATCTATATCGCTCAATACAATATGCACACCCTCGGCGGCCAGCAATTTAGCGGTAGCCAATCCTAAACCCGAATCGCCCCCGGTAATAACGGCAACTTTTCCTTTAATATTTAAATCCATATCAATTGTAATTTTAACTTTAGCTTAAATCATCCGTTGATATGAACTCTTTTATGATCAATAAGTTTCAGTTTTAAGTTTGTTTACAAGCAGCTATCTACTCTTTAAAGTTGTAACCCTCAAACTGATGCTCTTATGTTTTAGGGCGTTATAATGGTTGTTATATTCCCCTTGGTTTTGGTTGGGGTTGGTGGCAGCCGAACATCTGTATATTTTATGGATAGAAATGTTTACCTGGGAAACCAAAGGCACAAGCACCTTCACATCCTTACCCTGGCATTTATTTGAGCCAACCAAAGCACTTTCGGCTAATTAGGGTTTGTACAATGGCCTTTTAGCAGCAGGCTTAATTTGGCTTTATTCATTACCGATACATTATGGTGTAAAAATATTACCCTGTTCTTTTTATGATACGTTATTGTTGCAGCGTTATATGGTACGTTGTGTAAGCTATTTGCTGTTCAGCCTAAGGATGGTGGTATCAACAAGCTGTGCAAAGCAATGTGGTGCAATAATAACAACAATCGCAGGCTGTAATATTATAAGTCGTGAAATGAAGTTATAAACTATCGAATCTATTTCTTGTACTCCCATTCCAAGCCATTAGTTCTGAATGGTACGGCTGGTAAACCTGCCTCATTCACCAAGTTTGGCCGGGCAATTTCCGTCCAGGCAAAGCGGGCGGTAGTAGGTTTACTCACAGCGGGACTACTGAGTATAATGGTATTTCCAGAAATTTTAGCGTCCGCATCCACAAACTGACCATCGGCACCCGCAATGGTGAAAAATGCAGGCGAATGCTGGTCGGCGGTTTTTAGTCCGGCGGCATTGGCGAAGGTTAATATAACCTGGTTGTTTTTTACCTGCATGCGTTGGTAAACCGGTCCGCTGTAGGTGGTAGCCTTAAACCCATAATCTTTAGCCAAAGCTACAAGGGCCAGCCTGCGGCCCACTTCCCACTTGTATGAGGGGTGGATGTTGGGCAGGTCGTCCACCAGGTCGGTCACGGTAATGAAATCAGTAAAAGGTATCCGTGCCGATTGTACTTGCTGCTCCCAAAACAGTGGCAGCGTTTCGGTGGTGTGCGGCACCTTGTCTTTACGTTTGGTGTAATAATATGGGGCTATCAGTACCGAATAAAACGGCATTTTAGCGTTGCCCCATTGCTTGCGCCAGCTATCTACCAGTGCCTGCATTTTATCGGCATAACGCATGCCGGGTTCATTCATCATGCAGTTACTTTCGCCCTGGTACCATAAAAAGCCGTGCAGGGCAAACGGGGCAAGCGGCTCAATCATACTTTTATACATGCTGCCCGGTATTACACCGTCAATTTTAAGGGTGTCATGCGCGGCTTCTTCGGCAAAGGCAGGTAAGGCTGCATAACCCGAAGGTGGTGTCCAGGGTTCAATCCTACTGCCTCCCCACGATGAACTGATGATACCGATGGGCACCTGCAGCTTAGCCTGCAGGTTTTTAGCAAAGTAATAGCCTGCTGCCGAGATTTGCTCCAAGGCCTCACCTCCGCTTTCGTGCCAGCCGTTGGTAGTCACATCGGGCAGGCTCAGTTTCTTTTCTACTTTAAACAGGCGGATGGTAGGATTGGTAACGGCCAGTTCCAGTTCGGTACTATCGATACCCTTTGCCGGTTTGGTATAGCCTTTCATCAGCTTCATGGTATATTCCATGTTCGATTGGCCCGAGCATAACCAAACCTCGCCTACCAGAATATTGCTGAGTTTCAGGGTGGAGGTATCAGAGGTAATGAGTAACTCCTGCGGCTTACTATTAGCCGCAAGGGCGGTCAGCGTAATTTTCCAGTAACCGGCGTTGTTGGCCTTGGTGGTTTTACTTTGATTGCCAAAAGTTATTTTAACCATTTTACCGGGGGAAGCCCACCCCCAAATAGGTACCGGTTGGTTGCGCTGTAAAACCATATTGCTGCCTATTACCTTAGGCAGTTTTATTTGCGCCAATGTGGTAAGAGTTAATGTGGCAAGCAACAGTACGAGCAGGTATTTTATTGAGTTCATATAAGTTGGTAATTGGTAGCTAAATGTAGTGGTTTAAATTGTAAAAATAAACCGGATCATTTTTGAAAAACTGGGACAGCGTTGCCTTGGCGAAAAATCTATCAGCAATTTCTGATATGGATTTAGCCCAATGCGGTTAAATGTATTTTGAAGTGAAAATATGCGGTTAAATGGATTTATATGTGATTCTATGAAGCGAAAAACACATGATATGATAGCTATAAAGGCTTCAAAGTAAAAATCTTGTTTCTTGGGTCTTTTTTCTTGAAGCTAAGCCTTATCTTGCTATGGTCAAATTCCTGCATTTCATGAAATTAAAATTTTTACTTCCTTTACTGTTTGCTGTACCAGCCATGGCGCAAACCACCGTTAAAACCGATGCCGCCATTAAGCAAATGGACGATGAAGTATCATCGCAGAATATACAAGCCATTGTTCGTAAGCTGGTTAGCTTTAAAACCCGTCATACCACCAGCGATACTACCAGCAAAACCACCGGCATTGGGGCCGCCCGAAATTGGATTAAGGCAGAGTTCGAGCGCTATGCCGCTGCTTCTGGAGGTCGAATGAAGGTAGAATTCGACACCTTTACCCAACCCGCAGGTGGTCGCATTAGCAAGCCCACGGTATTAAAAAATGTGCTGGCTATACTCAAGGGCACCGATCCTAATGATACGCGAGTGTACATGGTATCGGGCCATTACGATTCGCGCGTAAATAATGTAATGGACTCAGCATCAGTAGCTCCGGGTGCAGTTGATGATGCTTCTGGCACGGCTGTTTCTATGGAAATTGCACGGGTTATGGCCAAGCGCTCGTTCCCGGCTACCATCATATTTATGGCGGTAGTAGGCGAGGAGCAGGGTTTAAACGGTTCGGGGAACTTAGCCAAACGCGCCAAAGCCGAAAAATGGAACATAGATGCTTTGCTTAATAACGACATTGTAGGCAATACTATAGGTATGGAAAATGGGATCAAGAATAATACCAGTATCCGGGTTTTTAGCGAGGGCATACCTTCTACCGCTGCTGGCGATACTCGTGTAATTGCTTCATTAATAGGTAATGGTGGCGAAAACGATAGTCCGTCGAGGCAATTGGCCCGCTATGTTAAAGAGGTGGGCGAACGCTACGTGAGTCACCTGGATGTGAAGATGATTTACCGCCGCGACCGCTTTTTGCGCGGAGGCGATCAAACGCCTTTCCTGCAAAACGGCTTTACCGCCGTACGCTTCACCGAAATGAATGAGGATTTTAACCGTCAGCATCAAAATGTGCGTAAAGAAAATGGCGTTGATTATGGCGACATGCCCGATTTTGCCGATTACGACTATATTCAAAAAGTAGCCCGCATGAACCTGTCGGTACTGGCTAACCTGGCAATAGCACCAGCGCAGCCTCAAAATGTAGGCGTGAGCACCAGCGGTTTAACCAATAAAACCACGCTGAAATGGGAAGAGCCCAAAGCCGGTAAAAAGCCAGCCGGTTATTATATTTTAATGCGCGAAACCATCAACCCCTACTGGGAAAAGAAGATTTTTGTGACTGGAAACGAGTTTACTTCAGATTATTCCAAAGATAATTACTTCTTCGCCGTACAATCGGTTGATGCCGATGGACATGAGAGTTTGGCAGTGTATCCAAAACCAGTAAGATAAGAGGAGAGCCGTAGAGACACAATACTTTGTGTCTCTCTTGAAATGTTTTACTTATCAATGGCGAGACACAATACTTTGTGTCTCTCTTGTGTTTACCCATCAATGGCGAGACACAAGGTGTTGTGTCTCTACAAATTTTTTAAATGGAAGAAGAGAAATTTCAGCAAAAATATCGAACTAAATCTTTTCGAAGGCTTTTTTGGGATTATGGTTCGCATGGCTTATATTTTATAACCATTTGTACCCATGAGCGTAATCATTATTTTGGAGAAATTGAACAGCAAAATTCTGAATCTCCTTTATTGCAGGAGAAAGAGATCGCTACAATCGCAAAACAAAATTGGCTTACTATCCCGCAATATCATAATTACATAGAACTGGATGAATTTGTGATTATGCCTAATCATATTCACGGTATATTGTTTGTTAACAAACCGGGTAAAACCACCTGGAATTTAAATCAATTTGGGGCGCAATCGCAAAATATAGCATCGGTTATCAGGGGATATAAAGCTTCGGTAAAAAAGTACGCCACATTAAACAAAATTGATTTCGCCTGGCAATCCAAATATCATGATCGGGTAATTCGGGACGAAAATGAGTACCAGAATATTAGGAATTATATTTACAATAACCCAGCAAACTGGGCATCGGATACGGAAAATATTCACCACCCGTAGAGACACAATACTTTGTGTCTCTCTTGTATTTACCTATCGGATGGCGAGACACAAGGTGTTGTGTCTTTGCGGGCGTTTTAATTGACGGTAGCGAGACACAAGGTGTTGTGTCTCTACAAAGAAATTAACAAAAAAAGAGACCCCAAACGGCGTCTCTTTTTTTATTGTATGATGTGGTTAAGGTGATGCTATTTGATGCTTTTACGTTTTACAATAAAGTACCCGGCAACGTACACTACGGCTGCTATGGCCAGACTAACGCCTACTTCTTTGGTTAGCATGTCGAGGCTGTTACTACTTTTCATTTTTTTAGACATGCCCATAATGGAGAGCAATGGCTGCGAGTATGGGAAAGCATAAGCATATTCCCATTTAGCGGCAGTAACCAATATAATACCTACAATAGTGCCTAAAAAACCAATACCCATAGGCTTTAAAAAGTCTTTCCAAATGAGGCTCATTACAAATTGTATGGATAGGATGCCTAATGAGGCCAGGAATAATTTAGCATAAACCTGGAACAGCTCGCCTTCCATGTGGTAACCACTGAATTTAAGTTTTGGCTGTATAACGCCTAATAAGTTACCAAAGCCTATGGTTAACGTGGCAAATAGGGCTAAGCTCAGGAAAAGTAAAAAAACGGTATAAACATACTTGGCACTATAAACCGACCATTTAGGTATAGGCAGCGTAAATAAAGTCTTCCAGGTGTCTGATTTGTGTTCGATATTGTTGACCGAATAGGCTAAAAATATGATAAACATAGGCAGTAATAAAGTACCCATTATGCCCATGGCAATGCCAGCAAACTGACCCCACAGCATTTGGGAGGGCATTTTCATTAGCTTGGCATAGTTTAGGTAAAAGCCTATACTTACCAAAAACATTAATATGAGTGGTAATAATACGGCACTCCAAAAGCCTAACGTATTGCGGCTCTTGTAAAATTCTGATTGCAGCGAGAGTATAAATCCTTTCATGCGTAGGTTAGGCTTGTTTGGTAATATTCAAAAACAGTTCTTCAAGGTCTTTTTGCATTTTACCAATGCTGTACACCTTATGCCCATTGTTATGCAAACTGGCATTAATAGCTGCCGTTACATCTTTCGATAGATAAGGAATGGTCAAAAATGTTTCGGTAACGTTAGTAACCTCGTGGCCGCTTCTCTTCAAAAAGTTAGCTGCATCCACCGTATTGTCTGTTTCAACCTGCACAACCGGCTGGCTAATGCTTTCCAGATCCTGAATACTACCCTGAAACATCATGGCGCCGTGGTTTATGATACCCACGTGCGTAGCCATACGCTCAATTTCGGCCAGTAAATGGCTGCTTACAAAAACGGTTTTGTTTTGCTCCTTAACCAGTTTCATTAACAACTCGCGGATCTCAATAATGCCGTTAGGATCTAAACCGTTGGTAGGTTCATCCAAAATGAGCAGTTTAGGATCTCCCAGCATGGCCAGGCCTATGCCCAGGCGCTGTTTCATCCCTAACGAATAATTGCCGGCTTTTTTATGTGATGCATCTTTTAAATGCACTAAGGCCAGCATATCATCGGCACGGCCAACCGGTACCTGCAATAAGCGCGCACGATTAATCAGATTTTCTTTACCGGTAAGATGTGTATATATAGCAGGCTGCTCAATAAGAGAACCTATTTGCGAAAGTATTTTTAAGCGGTTGCCCTTTAAATCCAAACCGAAAATGCGGATATTGCCCTCTTGCGTTTGCAACAGGTTGAGCAGTAACTTTATAGTGGTGGTTTTACCCGCGCCATTCGGACCCAAAAAGCCGAATATACTGCCTTCGGGTACCTGTAACGATAGTGATTTTACAACCGGTTGTTTGCCAAAGTAAAAGTTGAGATTCTCGGTTTGAATTACCATAGTCTCTCTTTTGAGATTGAGCAAACCATTTTAACTACTTGTACACCTTTTGAAAATAAAGAGGTGGTTTGTTCCATTGATGGCATGCTGCTGTTGTTGGCAAAATGCTCGGCTTGTTCAAACTGATAGCTTACACCTAATACCACTGCAAATAACACGGGTATTAATAATAAAATAAAAGGATTAATGTTAGCGGTTAACTTTTTCATTGCGACTGATTTGATGATACAAAGTAAAGTCAAAAAAATGTCACCAAAAACTTATTTAGACCAACTGGCTCCATTTATAGATGAACGGTTAATTAGCCCAACTAAATAGTTCATCGATTACAATGAGGGGTTCATCGGTAAAAACAGCAGGTGCATATAATATATGGCTAAATTTATAGGGTAAAAACTATATTAGGACCGATGAAAAGAAGCTGGCAAATATTTTGGCATTCGTTATTTTGGATAGGGACAACGTCTTTTTTTATGTACCTCGCGCATAACAACGCCAAAATAAAGATGGTCGATTTGCTGGTAACCTTTGTGGGTTATGGGATCATCAATATTGGCTTGTTTTACCTTAACTACCTTGTTTTTATCCCTAATTATCTAAACAGGAATAACTACAGGAAATATGGGTTGATCATCATAACGTCGATAATTGTCATTGGCTTTCTTAAATACGGTTTAGGGTGGGTATTTGAAGAACACATCCTAATTCATAATGGCAAAACCATCAGCTTCACTTCATATTTTATAAGTGCCTGTTTTACCAGTATCATATTTATACTATTGAGCTTACTATTGCATTTTACGGTCGATTGGTTTTTGAATGAACGCATCCAACGCGACCTGGAAAATCAGCGACTTACGGCGGAACTGGCCCTGTTGAAATCGCAGATCAATCCACATTTTTTGTTCAATTCACTCAATAGCATTTATTCACTGGCTTACCAACGTGCCGAAAATACGCCCGAGGCTATTCTGAAACTCTCCGAAATTATGCGTTACATGCTGTACGAGTGTAACGATAATAAGGTTGACCTGGCTAACGAGCTGCAATACCTGCAAAACTTTATCGATCTGCAAAAGATCCGTTTTGGGGATAACTCTTATGTGAAATTTGAAGTAGACGGTATTATTACCAATCAGCAAATAGTGCCACTTTTACTTATTTCATTTATCGAAAATGCGTTTAAACACGGTGTAGCTAATGACCCTAACGCGCCTATCCAGCTTAAAATTACGGTTGACGACGGCCACCTGCAGTTTTACATGCACAATAAAAAGCACCTGCATAACCGCGATGCTGCCGGGGGTATAGGTCTCAATAATGTAAAGCGACGTTTAAAATTGTTGTATCCTAACCACTATCATTTAAATATTAATGATACGGCCGATACCTATACTTGCGAATTATCATTAGTTTTATAACATGATCCGATGTTTGGTGGTTGATGATGAGCCTTTGGCTTTACACATTGTAGAAGACTACATTGCTAAAATACCGTTTTTGCAATTGGTTAAATCTACTACCAGTGCTATTGAGGCGCTTACCCTGGTACAGGACGGCGGCATCGACCTGGTTTTTTTAGATGTACAAATGCCCGAGCTAACAGGTATCCAGTTTCTGCGTATTTCCAACGGTAAGGCTAAGGTGATTTTGACCACTGCTTATCCCCAATACGCTTTACAGGGCTATGATTTGGATGCTATGGATTATTTGCTTAAACCCATTGCTTTTGATAGGTTTTATAAAGCTGCGCAAAAGGCACAGGCAACGCTGTTCCCGGTTAATAAACCTGCCGAAAAAGAAGAGACCCCACAGCCTCAATCAGATTTTAGCAACGACTTTATTTTTGTAAAAACGGAGCACAAAATTCAGAAGGTGTACCTCAAAGACATCTTATTTATAGAAGGCTTAAAAGATTATATTTCTATATTTACCCCGGCCGAGCGTATTATTACCCTGCAAAACATGAAAAAGGTGGAAGATGCCCTGCCCGAACGCCATTTCATCCGTGTACACCGGTCATATATTGTAGCCCTTAACAAGATAGACAGTATTGAACGCAGCCGAATTTCTATAGGCGATAAAGTGATCCCTATTGGCGACACTTACCGCGATGAATTTTTTAAGATGGTGGAGGAGAAGAATATTTAGTGGCAGGGGTTAGTTGCAGTAGCAGTAATGCCTGTGTAATGGATATTGCTGCTACACGGCCACTGCAACCACTAATCGCTGCTACTGCCACTCGCTACTGCTACTATTCACTAACCTGCTTTAAGCCTTATCAATTCCTCAACCTCTTTCACCAATTCATCTGCCGGACGACCGTTAGGCTCAACAGGTGGCAATACTTCAAAAGTGAGGTGCTCAAAAGGGCCAAGGGGGTATATGCCATGCTGCACCATTTTCCAGGCGTTATTAATGGCAATGGGTACCAGTAGGGCATGAGGGCACTTTTTGAGCAGGGTTGCCACTCCGGCCGACTGGAATGGTTTCAAATGCCCGTCTTTAGAACGGGTACCTTCGGGGAAGATCACGGTGGACCAGTTATTATCTTTCATACGGGTTGCCAGTTTGCTCAATTCCATAATGGCTTGCCGCGGATCTTTACGATCTATATTGGCACCGCCGCCTACTTTGAGGTTGTAAGAGATGGATAGAATGCCTTTGGTAAGTTCTACTTTAGAAATGAATTTAGCATGGTAACGGCGCAGGTAATAAATTAGCGGCGGTACATCGTACATACTCTGGTGGTTACAAATAAAAATGATTGGACGGTTTAACGGCAGGTTTTGCTTGTTAGTGAAACTTACCCGGTTACCCAGCAGGTAGTAAGTTTTAGTAAGGAAGAAGTTTAAAATATCAACCGATTTTTTGTGTGCGGCGTAGCCAAATATTTTGTAGCAAAACCATTGTATAGGCTGAAAAATAAGCAGTAATAACCCAAATGCAGGGTAATGAATGGCCGATAGTAGGTATCCTAAAAACTGTTTCATTTAACCGGCAAAGGTAATTATTTAGAGGTAAGAGCCAAGAAACAAGAGCCAAGATTTCACCCATTAATAGTCTTATTTCTTGGCTCTTACCTCTTGTCTCTAACTTATGCTTCCTTCTATTATCATCAGTTGTACACGTAGCACGGCGGCTACGGTCATGGAGTCGGTTATTTGGCTGTTGCATACCATGCGGTAAACTTCGCTGAATGGTACTTTTTTTACAACCAGTTGTTCGGTATCTTCCGGTTCGGCTTCAAACTGCTCCAATTCGCGGGCCAGGTAAATATAACCATATTCGTCGCTTACCGAATTGGAGAGGTGTATGCGGCAGAGTTCGGTCCATTGGCTGGCTTTAAGGCCAGTTTCTTCCAGTAATTCACGCTTGGCCGCATCCAGCGGATCTTCGTTTAAAGGGCCGCCACCCTCAGGAATTTCCCAACTGTACTGGTTAATGGTGAACCTAAACTGCCCTACCAGATAAGTATTCATGTCTACATCCAGCGGAATTACGCCGATGGCCCGGTTCTTAAAATGCACTTTGCCATAAATGCCGGGGTTGCCCGATGGATTGATCACCTCATGATGGATCAGGCTGATCCAGGTATTGGTATATACTTCTTTTTCGGAAACAACTTTCCAGGGGTTTGCTTCGGGGTTTTGCATAGGGTAAAATATATAAATTGAGATTCTTTTTACGGCTACCGTCTGCTGATGGCTTTCCTATACCCCGGCACATTCACCAGTAAAATGCCCACCAGTATTACGGATAAACCAATAAACTGGCCGCCATATAATTTCTCATCGGCTAAAGCCCAGCCTAAAAACACGGCTACCACAGGGTTAACATAAGTGTATGTGCTGATCAGCGCTGGTGCTACATGGCCTAACAACCAAATATAGGCCAGGTAGGCCACTAACGATCCAAACGTAATTAAAAAAGCTACACCCAGCCATGCCTGCATTGGTACATTTGCCAAGGAAAAACCTCGGTGTTCACCCGATATAAAAATAATAATGATACTGAAAAAGCTGGCGGCTAATAGTTGTACACTGCTATTCATGATCACACTGCTGCTGCCTTTACTGTTTTTAGTAATAAGCGATCCTATTACCCACAGCATAGCCCCAATTTGCACACCTATCATGGCTACAAGGTTCATAGATGATTCTTTTACCTCCTCGTGCCCAAGTTTCATAAACAAAAATATGCCCACAAAACCAACGAGTAAGCCCGAAATGATGTATTTATCGGAAAAGTAGTTGCGCCAGTTAGCTTTATCTAACACTAAAAACCACAAAGGCTGCGCTGCAATAAGCACCGCTACCTGCCCAGATGTAATGTATTGCTCGGCCCAGGCCACCATGCCGGTACCGCCAACCAGCATCAGTATTCCACTAACCGATTGCCTGCTCAGTAATTTTAATTCGGGCAAGCTTTCACCTTTAATTTTGCAGTAAGCCAGCATTGCCACACCCGCAACTATATATCGTAACGCCACCAGTATAAACGGGGGGAAACCGGTTAAGCCAAAACGCACAGCCAGGTAAGTAGATCCCCAAATAAAGTAAACAGCAAAAAATGCCAGTATGATCAGTAGCCGGGAGGGCGGGGTGGAGGAGGTGGTCATTTTTGTGATGGGGAGGAAAGATTTAACAAGTATTTCAAATGAAAACTATGGCATTGCGTAGCAACTACACGCGTTTAGATATGCAGACGTGCGGTTGCCACATCGCTATCGCTCCTCGCAATGATATGAAGTAAATATTTAACAATTTTAATAAAAATAAAAATGGCGCCCCGATGTTTATCGGGGCGCCCATACAATAAACATTATAGTATCAATGATTACAAGCCAAAAGCCTGCTTTACTTTTTCTACATAATCCAGTTTTTCCCAGGTAAACAATTCCACTTCCTTAGTTACTTCACGGCCTTCGGGGCTTACAAAGGTTTTAGTTAAAACCTGGCTTGGTTTACCAAAATGACCATAAGCCGCTGTTTCGCTGTAAATAGGGTTGCGCAGTTTAAAGCGGGTTTCAATAGCGTACGGACGCATATCAAACAGTTCTTCTACTTTTCGAGCAATATCGCCATCGTTGAGGCCAATTTTTGCAGTACCATAGGTATTTACGTAAATACCCATAGGTTGTGCTACACCAATAGCGTACGATACCTGCACCAATACTTCGTTACAAACACCGGCAGCCACCAGGTTTTTGGCAATATGGCGGGTAGCATAAGCAGCCGAACGGTCAACCTTAGATGGGTCTTTACCCGAAAACGCACCACCACCGTGGGCACCTTTACCACCATAAGTGTCTACAATAATTTTACGGCCGGTTAAACCGGTATCGCCATGCGGGCCACCTATCACAAATTTACCGGTTGGGTTAATATGGTAGGTGATATCATCATTAAAAAAGTGCGCATATTTAGGGTAACGGGCCTTCACACGCGGAATGAGAAAACCGATTATATCTTCACGGATTTTGGCCAGCATAACCTCGTCTTCATCAAAATCATCATGCTGGGTCGATATTACAATGGCATCTATACGTTGCGGCTGATTGTCATCGCTGTATTCCAGCGTAACCTGCGATTTTGCATCCGGGCGCAAATACTTAATGTCGGTGCATTCGCGACGTACGGCTGCCAGTTCAATTAACAGGGCATGAGCAATATCTAATGCCAGGGGCATATAGTTGTCGGTTTCAACGGTGGCGTAGCCAAACATCATGCCCTGGTCGCCTGCTCCCTGCTCTTCGCGGTCCTGTTTATCAACACCCTGGTTAATATCGGGCGATTGCTCATGAATGGCCGAAAGTACACCGCATGAACTGCCATCAAACATATACTCACCTTTAGTGTAACCAATGCGGTTAATTACATCGCGGGCAATTTTTTGTACATCAAGGTAAGCTTTCGATTTTACTTCACCTGCCAGTATAACCTGGCCGGTGGTTACCAGCGTTTCGCAGGCTACTTTCGAGTCGGCATCAAAGGCTAAAAAGTTATCTATTAGTGCATCCGATATCTGATCGGCTACTTTATCGGGATGTCCTTCTGAAACGGACTCTGAAGTAAATAAATAGGGCATAATATTTCCTGTCGATTTTTTTAAAATTTTGAGAAAGGTACCGTTTTGAAAGGAATGCAGTAAAAAAGAAATAGCGGGTTTAGCACTTTTTTACGTGGTTGCAATCCGGGCTGCACCGGGCAGCTTTATCAAATCAGTCCACTTTCAGTGGCAAAAGTAAAACAATTTTACAAAAGCCGAAAATAGGGTTACTTTTGATGCCGAAAATAAACATACTTGAAGAGGAAAGTCTTATTTGTAATTAACCCGGTTGCGGGCGGTAAATCGAAAGATCATGTACCCCAACTGATACAACAGCACCTTAACAAGGAGGCCATTGATGCCACTATTGTGTTTACCGAAGAACCCGGTCATGCGCACTGGCTGGCTAAAGACGCCAATAAAACCTACGAATCTATTATAGCTGTTGGCGGCGATGGTACGGTGAACGAAGTGGCATCGGCGGTGGTAGGTACCAAAGCAGCTTTAGGGATTCTGCCTTTTGGATCTGGTAACGGCTTGTCGCGTTTTTTGAGCATACCCATGGATACGGCGCGGGCTATCCAGAATATTAACAAAAATCATGTAGAGCTGATTGATGCCGGGCAAATGAACGGACAATGGTTCTTTAATATGGCCGGTATGGGTTTCGATGCGCACATAAGCCAGGTATTTGCCAGGCAAACCACCCGTGGATTCATCACGTATTTTAAGGCTGCCCTGCAGGAGATTGTTAGCTATAAAGCGCAAAGTTATCACCTGGAGATCGACGGGCTGACTTATGACCGTGATGCCTTTATGCTCAGCTTTGCCAATTCTTCGCAGTACGGTAATAACGCACACGTATCGCCCAAGGCATCGGTGCAGGATGGTTTGCTGGATGTATGCGTAATTAAACCTTTCCCGCTATACCGTTTTCCCGAAATGGGCTTCAGGATGTTCACCAAAACAGCCGATACCTCGCGCTTTGTAGAAATTATACGGGGTAAGGACATCAAAGTGACCAGAAAAACCGCGGGTCCCGCTCACATAGACGGCGAGCCGCAAACCCTGGAAGCATCTACCAACGTCAATATCGTGCCCTTATCGTTAAGAGTCATTGTTGGATCTCAATACAGCCGTTAAGCCATGTCAAAAAAAAACAAGAACAGTACCGGAGGGGTAATGTATTCTACCAACCCCGATTTTGAATACATCAACGAAACCAACGAGGGTGCGGAAACACCGCAACCCCGGCAGCAAAACCTTAAAATATATTTAGACCGCAAGGGAGGGGGTAAAATAGTTACCCGCATAACCGGGTTTGCCGGTGCCGAAGCCGATCTGGAAGCATTGGGCAAGCATCTTAAAACCAAATGCGGTGTTGGTGGTTCTGTAAAAGATTACGAAATACTTATTCAGGGCGATTTTCGCGACAAAATAGTAGCACTTTTATTGGCCGATGGTTATAAAGCTAAAAAAGCAGGAGGATAATAGTGAATCATGTTGCCTTTTCTTTAAATTTCATTACATATCCTTACTAACATCTCATTAAATCGTATCTTAGGCGTAGGTTATTTATAATAATAAAAACAATTTGTGTAAATAACACTTAATTTACTGTTGTAAACGTTTTAAAACACACGTTTAAAATTAATTAAGCGTGGTTTTTTATACCATGCCAAATTTCTTATATCAGTTTAGTTACATATATTTAATGCATAAGGCTTGTAATTATTAAAAAAAATGGTTTTCATTGCAAAATATTGTTCGCAAGAACATAATATATGTTAGCGTTTACGTTATGTAATGGATTGGAAATTATTACATTCATAAAAGTCTGACATTAAATAATTGTAAAGAATAACATTTTGACTAACTTTATGTACTTATAATTATAAATTTGTTATTCGTTAAACACGCATATTTAATTAACTAAATAGTACAAACAAAACTAAAACTAAATTTAAAGTAATGGCAACCGCACCATCAAAACCAACTACTCCTGTTAAAACCGAAAGCTCAGGTAACTCAGGCGCTTTCGCTTCTTTAGTTATTCCTATCTGTTTCGCAATTGCTGTATGTATATTCATATTTGTTTTAGGCGATCCAAGTCACTATAAAGGTGGTGATGTTGAAAAAGGTGCTCCTACAGATTACTTCGGTACTGTACACAAAGGCGGACCAATTGTACCGGTATTAATGAGCATGCTCATGATGGTGGTTGTTTTCTCTATCGAGCGTTTTGTTGTTATTGGCAAAGCTTCCGGTACAGGTAACGTTGATGCTTTTGTTAGAAAGATCAACGCTTTCTTAAACCAGGGCAACATCGATGCTGCAAGTTCAGAGTGCGATAAACAAAAAGGTTCTGTAGCTAACGTTATTAAATCGGGTTTGAAAAAATACCGCGAAATGGAGTTAGAGCCAAACCTGGATGTTGATCAGAAAACTTTAGCTATCCAAAAAGATATTGAAGAAGCTACCGCATTGGAAATGCCAATGTTAGAGCAAAACTTAACCATTATTGCTACTTTGGTATCAGTAGGTACGTTAATGGGTTTGTTGGGTACGGTAACAGGTATGATCAAGGCCTTCCAGTCATTAGGAGAAGGTGGTGCATCAAGTTCATCTGAGTTAGCAAACGGTATTTCCGAAGCGTTAATTAACACCGCTATCGGTATCAGTACTTCGGCCTTATCAATTATCATGTACAACTTGTTTACTTCAAAAATTGATAAGTTAACATATGCAATTGATGAAACCGGTTTCAGTATTGTGCAAACATTTGCTGCATCACACAAAAATAAAGAAAGAGGATACTAATATTTGGTTTTGATATATGCTGCTCCGTTGTATTAGTATAACGGAGCAGTTGATAATTAACCAATTGTAGTATTGATTTTCATAAGATAAAGAAAATGCCCAGAATAAAAGTTCCAAGAAAAAGTACGGCAATTGATATGACCGCTATGTGCGACGTAGCGTTCCTATTGCTTACCTTCTTTATATTAACGGCCAAACCAAAGGTTGAAGATCCGGTTACAGTTGATATGCCTAAGTCATCAATTGAGCAAACTTTACCTGAAACCGGTGTGGCTATTTTAACAGTTGGTAATAAAAAAGTTTTTTTAACCATTGATGGTGAAGAAGCCCGCAAGCAAACCTTATTGCAGGTAGGTAAAATTTACAATATCGGCTTTACGCCAAGTGAGGTTAAAAAATTTACAGCGTTAGATAATTTGGGTGTGCCAATTCAGCAGCTTAAACAGTTTTTAACCTTAGATCCTGAGCAACGTAAAAGTTTTGCAGCATCTGCTAACGGAGGTATTCCAACAGATTCGGTAAGTAATGAATTATATAACTGGATTCATGAAGCCCGTGTGGTTACTAAAAATTTAAACAATAAGGAATTGCTTTTTTCTATTAAAGGAGATAGCAACGAAGAGTACCCAACCATGCAGCGTATAATTGCCATACTGCAAAAACAAAAAGTAAATAAATTTAGTTTAATTACCTCATTAAGACCAAAATAGTAAAATGGCAGAATTAGATACCTCCGGCGGGGGTGGCAAAAAAGGTGGGAAGGTAAGAAGTAAGAAACAATCTACACGCGTTGATTTAACGGCAATGGTGGATCTGGCTTTCTTGCTGGTAACCTTCTTTATGCTAACTACTACCCTTAATAAACCAAAGGCTATGGATTTAGCCATGCCGGATAAAGATGAAGTTACAAAAGAGCAACTGCCTGTAAAAGCATCTCAAACCATGACCGTACTTTTGGGTAAGGGTAATAAGTTGGAGTGGTTTATAGGCGTACCGGGAGAATCGTTAACCCCACCCGCAACCGAAAATTACGGTAAGGACGGTATCCGTAAAGTGTTTATTGAGCAAGCTGCTAAAGTTAAACAAGCAACCGGAAAAGATATTTTGGTATTAGTTAAACCCAGCGAAAAATCAGTTTATAAAAACGTGATTGATGTTTTGGACGAATTAAACATTACCGGTATTAGAGCATACGCTATAGTAGATATTACTCCAGCGGAAATAGATCTTCTGAAAAGAGACGGTCTATTTTAAGAAGATCACTTGTTAAACATTAAAATTTAAAGCCATGGCTATATTAGGATCGAAATTAGACATTTTAAAACCCGAGTGGCTTGATGTTGTTTTTCATGATAGGAACAAAGCATACGGCGCATACCAACTGCGTAAAAACAATGCCCGTAATACCATAATTGCCTTGGCAGTTACCAGTGTAATATTTGTATTTGGGGTATCATTGCCAACTATCATCAACAAGATCAAAGGATTTATACCCGCTCCTAAAGAAGAAATTAAAATTCAGGAAGTGGTATTAACACCTCCGCCGCCCATCAACGAAAAAACACCACCACCGCCGCCGCCGCCAAGTGCCGAGCCGCAAAAGCCTAAAGTGGATCAGGTTAAATTTCCGCCACCGATAGTAAAACCCGATGAGCAGGTTCGTGAAAAAGACCCACCCACACAAGATGATCTTAAAGTGGCCGACCCAGGTCAGAAAGAGATTAAAGGTGATCCTACCCAATCTGTTCGTATAGATGAGCCGGTTGGTAATGCACCGGTTAGTGCAGCCGTTGTGGAATCGAACCCTAATGAAATATTTACATCGGTTGAGGTACTACCCGAATATCCTGGTGGTATCGAGCAGTTCTACAAATACCTTAACAAAGTATTGCGTTACCCTTCGGTAGCTCAAGAGAACGGTGTTCAGGGTCGTGTGAACGTAACGTTCGTGGTAGAGCGAGATGGTAGCTTAACCGATATTAAACCTGCCGGCCGTACTTTGGGTTCAGGTTTGGAAGAAGAAGCTATCCGTGTATTGAAATCTTCAAAAAAATGGAATCCAGGTAAGCAAAACGGTCGTGCTGTACGTGTACAGTACACGGTACCGGTTGTATTTACCTTAGCAGATCAATAAGAAATTAATGCTAAATAGAGATTTTGATAAACAGAAATCGCCCAAAAGGCGGTTTTTGTTTATTTTAGGAGCAGCCCTATTTATTGGGATCACTATCCTCGGATTGCTTATTATGTTTTGGGATGCATTGCCCTTGCATTTAAGCGAAACCCAGAGATACACTTTTGGCGGATTGTTTATTGTATATGGCATACTGCGCTTTATCCGTATTATTAAAACAGATGAACCATGAATAATAGCTTAAAGATTATTATTGTGTGCATTATTGCATTGGTAGCTTTTGCAACCTGCGACGATCATAGGCCGGTAAGGCAGCTGGACAATACCGATACTGCAATATCGGGTACTGCTGCTTTTTTGGTTGATGAATCTTTTAAGCCTATTATGGATCAGGAGCATTATGTATTTAAATCGTTATATACCGATACCAAGCCGGTATTGATTTATAAAAGTGAAAATGAATTGCTGCGGATGTTGCTGAACGATAGTGTCAGAACAGCTATTATGTCGCGCGAATTAAAGCCGGACGAACTAATGGTATTAAAAAACCGGACATTATCGCCCGAGGTTACACGGTTCGCTTCAGATGCGGTTGCCATAATTGTAAACGCGCAGTCGGTTGATACCTTAATGACTGTAAATGAGGTAAAAGCATTGCTTAAAGGTACCGCCATGACTGAAAAAAATGTAGTTTTCGATAATCCTAATTCCAGTTTGGTAAGGTATTTGAAGGACTTGTCTGGTAATCAGGAGCTCAAACAAAAAAACGTTTACGCGCTTAATACCAACAAGGATGTAGTTACTTATGTAAGTAAACACCCTAATGCAGTTGGTATAGTTGGTTATAGCTGGTTAAATGAACCCGATGCCGATTATGCCGTGGCTGCAACTAAAGTAAAGATTGTTGGTGTCAGGGATGAGTCAAATAAGGAATATGCGAAGCAGTATTTTAAACCATCACAGGAAACACTGGCTCTAAAACAGTATCCATTAAGCCGGAGTTTGTATGTGATTAACAGCACAGGCAGGCCAAATGGATTAGCATCGGCCTTTGCCGACTTTTTGAAAAGCGAACGCGGACAAAGGATCATACTAAAATCGGGTTTATTACCGGCGGCTATACCGCCAAGGGAAATAAACATTGTTAAAAATTAATTAGATACTAAAACTATAAAATTAAGCCATGAAGAATTCGATCAATAAAATTGTGGGAACAGCAGCAGGGCTGGTATTTATAGGTTCATCAGTTTTTGCGCAGAGTCTTGCCGACGCCAAGAAAGCTATTGACGCCGAACAATATCAGAAAGCTAAGTCTATGCTTAAAAACCTGACTACCACTCAGGCTACTAAAGATGAAAATTTCTTTTACCTGGGTTGGGTTTATTTAGCACAGGAATATCCTGATTCGGCTAAAGCGGTTTTTACCAAAGGACTTGCCGCTAACCCTAAATCGGCATTAAATTATGCCGGTTTAGGTGCAGCAGCCCGTGTTAACAAAGATCAGGCTGGTGCCACTACCAACTTTAACCAGGCTATTACTTTAGCCGGTAAAGATTCAAAACCATACTTATATGTAGGTGAGGGCTACATGTTAGATCCCGCACCGGATGCTAATGCCGCTATAGGAATTTTAACTAAAGGAATCGCGGTTAATAATAAAGATCCTGAATTGTATATTGCCTTAGGTGATGCTTACCGTTCACAGTTAAAAAGTAACGAAGCCTATAAAGCCTATACCGAGGCACTTAACATTAACCCAAAATCGGCAACAGCTAAAGTAGCAACAGGTGTGTTATGGAGATTAGCTAATAACTGGGAAGATTCGGAAAAAGAGTTTAAAGATGCAATAGCTATTGACCCTAACTACGGTCCGGCTTACCGCGAGTGGGCTGAAACTGATGTACGCTGGGCTCAAAAAGTTCCAACCCAGGCATCGGCTAAAATTAATGAGGCTGTGGAACAATACCGCAAGTTTTTAAGCTTAACAGATATGTCGATAGAGTCTCGCTTGCGTTATGCCGACTTTTTATATCAGGCTGGTAAGTTTAAAGATCTACAAACCGAAGCTACAGCTATAGCACAATCTCCCAATGCTAACTTAAGGGCATACCGTTACATAGGTTATGCAGCTTTTGAAAATGGTGATGCAGCGACAGCCAACACGGCAATGAATACATGGATGAGTAAAGCTGATCCAAAACGTATAATTCCTTATGATTATTACTATTTAGGACGCATACAGCTTAAAGCTAAAGATACAACTGCAGCTCTTAAAACTCTTGAGAAAACTGTGCAGATGGACACAACGCAAGGTGATTTATATGCAGATATAGCTAAAATATACTATGCTAAACGCCAGTTTGAAAAAGCAGGTGATAATTATCAACAGTATGTGTCTAAATCAAATAAGGCTACACTTAATGATTATTTTTCTGAAGGATTTAGTTATTATTTTGCTTATGGTGATCAATTATCAAGTAAAGCAACACCAAAACCAGTTGCCGATACTATGCTGTTAGCTAAAGCTGATTCTGCATTTGCTCACATTCAAGCCAAAATAGCAACACCTAACACAACGGTTACGTTGTATCGTGCGCGTTTGTATGATTTAAAAGAGAAAGACCGCAATAATATACAAGGTTTTGCTAAGCCTTATTACGAAAAACTAATAACAGTAACTACAGCAAAACCAGCCCCGCTTGCTGATGCTGATAAGAAAAATTTAGCTGAAGCTTACGCTTACTTAGGAGCTTTTGCTGAGTATAAGGAAAAAGACCTGGCTAAGGCTACCGAGAACTATACAAAAGCTCGTGAAAACGATCCCACTAATAGCTCTGCTGCCAATTTCTTTTCAAGAAAAGCTAAAGGTGGTACAGGTAAAGGAAAATAACTAATAAGTTAAAACCAATAAAAAGGCTGCAGGTAACTGCGGCCTTTTTTATTATTCAACAAATCGGTTATATTTGCGGCATGGAATCACAAAGTTTACCCGTTAATTATCTGCCTATCATAATCCAGATGCTGGTTGCTGTAGGTTTTGTGGTAACCACTATGTTTTTTACCCACAGGTTGGGTCCTAAACGGCAAACAGCCGATAAGCTAACCCCATTTGAATCGGGGGTTGAAGTAGTAGGTAACGCCCGTACACCGGTATCTATTAAATATTTCCTGGTGGCTATTCTGTTTGTGCTATTTGATGTGGAGGTGATATTTATGTACCCGTGGGCGGTTAATTTTAAAGCGATGGGTACCGAAGGACTGATAGAAATGTTTATTTTTATGGCTACACTACTTTTAGGCTTCATTTACATAGTTAAAAAGGGTGCGCTCGACTGGAACTAAGCCAGTTTAGATTGTTTCTAAATACTTACTTGTATATATTACACTATACTACTTCACGTTAATTATAATAAATTTGTAGGTGTCCGTTTTGTACGGATTTAGCATTTATTATACATGAGTGATGTTCAAATTGTAAACGCCCCACCGGGTGTTGAAGGTTCAGGATTTTTTGCTACCTCGCTTGATAAAGCCATAGGTTTAGCGCGCTCACACTCGTTGTGGCCGCTGCCTTTTGCTACCTCGTGCTGCGGAATTGAATTTATGGCTACCATGGGTTCTAATTACGATTTATCACGTTTTGGTGCCGAACGTTTAAGTTTCTCACCCCGCCAAGCCGATCTGCTGATGGTAATGGGGACTATCTCCAAAAAAATGGCTCCGGTTTTAAGGCAGGTGTATTTACAAATGGCCGAGCCTCGTTGGGTGATGGCTGTTGGTGCCTGTGCATCAAGCGGTGGCATTTTTGATACCTATTCTGTTTTGCAGGGTATTGATGAAATTATTCCGGTTGATGTTTATGTGCCAGGTTGTCCTCCGCGTCCCGAAGGTATTATCGACGGTTTTATGAACATTCAGAAACTGGTACAAACCGAATCATTGCGCCGCAGGGATTCGCCCGAATACACAAAATTATTGGCTCAATACGGAATACAGTAATGGGTGTTTTAAACAACGAAATATTATTACAGCAACTTACCGGTAAGTTTGGAGAGCTGGTTAAAACAGTTGACCAGCCTTATGGATTGCTAACGATAGAAACCGATCGGGATTCGATAATTGATGTGCTGACCTACCTGAAACAGGACGCAGCATTGCAGTTTATTTACCTGACCGATATTACCGCCATACAATACCCCGAGCAGGAAAACCCTATAGGGGTTATTTATCACCTGCATAGCCTGGTGCACAATGTGCGTATAAGGGTTAAGGTATTTTTACCTGCCGGCGATGTACGTACCCCTACAGCCACCGTACTTTGGAACGGTGCCAACTGGATGGAGCGAGAAACGTATGACTTTTTTGGAGTTGACTTTGAAGGTCATCCCAACTTAGTACGCATTTTAAATGTGGATGATATGACGGTTTTCCCGATGCGGAAAGAGTACCCGTTAGAAGACCCTAACCGGGTTGATAAAAAAGATTTTTATTTTGGAAGATAACCTATGCAGAATTTTCCTTCGTTAAATACCAATACAGTTACGGATACCAACCTGCAAGGCGAGTTATCCACCCTTAACCTGGGTCCAACGCACCCGGCCACGCACGGCGTGTTCCAAAATGTGTTGCAAATTGATGGCGAGCGCATTGTTAGCGGCGTATCAACCATTGGTTACATTCACCGCGCGTTCGAAAAAATTGCTGAGCATCGTCCCTTCTACCAGATCACTCCCTTAACCGATAGGTTGAACTACTGCTCTGCCCCCATCAATAATATGGGCTGGCACATGACGGTAGAAAAACTGCTGAACATCCAGACTCCTAAAAGAGTGGATTACATGCGGGTAATCATTATGGAATTAGCCCGTATTGCCGATCATATTATATGTAACGGTGTATTGGGTGTTGATACAGGAGCCTTTACCGGTTTTCTGTACATGATGGAATATCGTGAGGAAATCTATGAAATTTATGAAGAAGTATGCGGTTCGCGCTTAACTACCAATGTGGGCAGGTTAGGTGGTTTCGAGCGTAACTTCAACGATATTGCCTTTGCCAAAATCCGTAAGTTTTTGGCGAACTTCCCCAAGGTTTTGCATGAATTTGAATCGCTATTTAACCGTAACCGTATTTTTATTGACCGTACCCGTGGTGTTGCCCCGGTAACCCAGGAAGCGGCTTTAGATTACAGCTGGAGCGGCCCTATATTGCGTGCTACCGGTGTAGATTATGATGTACGGGCCATGAACCCTTATTGCTCTTACGAGGATTTCGATTTTGAAGTTCCGGTAGGTACTACAGGCGATGTGTACGACCGCTTTTTGGTACGTAACGAAGAAATGAAACAAAGCATGCGCATGATACAGCAAGCTTTGGATATGATAGAAAAGGAAGACCCGAACATATTTCATGCCGATGTACCTGAGTTTTACCTGCCCCCAAAAGAGGAAGTGTATAACAATATGGAAGCCTTGATTTATCACTTTAAAATAGTGATGGGTGAAATACCTACCCCGGTAGGTGAGGTTTATCATGCGGTTGAAGGTGCAAACGGCGAATTGGGTTTTTACCTGGTTAACGATGGTGGCCGTTCGCCTTACCGCTTACATTTTCGCAGGCCAAGCTTTATCAATTACAGCATGTATGCCGATATGAGCCGTGGTATGCTGTTAAGTGATGCAATTATTAACATGAGCAGTTTAAACGTTATAGCCGGAGAGTTAGATGCTTAGAGTAGAAAATACCCCAGCGCAAACTACGGCAGCATTTTCGCCGGCTTTGCTGGCCGAAATGGCCGATATGGTAAGCCGTTACCCCGGGGATAAGCAAAAATCGGCATTGTTGCCTATTTTACATGCCGTACAGGCCGAACAAGGTTGGTTAAGTTCGGAGGCTATGGATAGGGTAGCCGAATACCTGAAGATAGAATCGATAGAGGTTTACGAGGTGGCTACCTTTTACACCATGTATTTTTTACGCCCGCAAGGCAAGTACGTATTGGAGGTTTGCCGTACAGGACCTTGCTGTTTAGTAGGTGCCGAAAAAATAATGGACTATATTGAGACAACGTTGGGCGTAAAAGAAGGTGATATTACCCCCGACGGCTTATTTAGCTGGCGTGGTGTAGAATGCCTGGCTGCCTGTGGTTTTGGCCCGGTACTGCAAATAGGCCCCGAATATACGTTTTATGAAAACTTGACGCCGCAGTCGGTAGATCAGTTGATTGGTGATTTAAGGATAAAAGCAAATAATTAATGATACCGATGATGAACTTAAATTATAAAATTTGGCTATGGGATGCAGCTTTCATTGTAGGTGTAGTCCTGTTTTCAGTTTTAAAAACATCATCAACTTACAACCTGATTATTGGTTTAATAACTGTTCAGGTTTTTATAAATTGTGTTAAAAATCATATTGCCGTTTATAAATTAACTGGCAAAGCATATTAGCTGTAATGGGACGCAAATTATTATTAGAACACATTAATGTTCCCGGTATTAGTACCTACGATGTTTATCGCTCTAAAGGTGGTTACGAATCGGTAGAGAAAGCCTTGAAAACCTTATCGCCCGAAGATGTGGTGGAAGAGGTTAAAAAATCGGGCTTGCGTGGCCGTGGTGGTGCAGGTTTTCCAACTGGTATGAAGTGGGGCTTTTTGGCTAAGCCCGAAGGTGTACCCCGTTACCTGGTTTGTAACGCCGACGAATCGGAACCCGGTACGTTTAAAGACCGTTATTTAATGACACACATCCCTCATTTGTTAATTGAGGGGATGATTATTGGCAGTTACGCCCTGGGTGCTAAAACATCTTACATATACGTACGCGGTGAAATGATGCCGCAGATCCGTATCCTGGAAAGAGCCATTGCTGAAGCCAAAGCAGCCGGTTTTTTAGGAAAAAATATTTTAGGTACAGGTTACGATTTGGAACTATACGTACAACCCGGTGGTGGTGCTTACATTTGCGGCGAAGAAACCGCGCTGATAGAATCGTTGGAAGGTAAACGTGGTAACCCGCGTATTAAGCCACCATTTCCGGCTATTGCAGGTTTGTATGGCTGCCCTACAGTGGTCAACAACGTGGAATCAATTGCGGCTACTGTGCCTATCATTCGTGATGGGGGAGATGAATATGCTAAATTAGGTATTGGTCGTAGTACCGGTACCAAACTGATTTCGGCCGGTGGTAATGTTGCTAAACCGGGTATTTACGAAATAGACCTCGGTTTACCGGTTGAAGAGTTTTTATATTCGGAGGAGTATTGCGGTGGCATAGCCAATGGCAAACGCCTTAAAGCAGTAGTGGCCGGTGGTTCATCGGTGCCTATTTTACCGGCAAACCTGATCCTCAAAACCATGAACGGTGAGCCTCGCTTAATGAGCTATGAATCTTTATCAGACGGTGGTTTTGCTACCGGTACCATGATGGGTTCGGGCGGTTTTATTGCTTTTGACGAAGACCAGTGCATTGTGCGAAATACCTGGAACTTTACCCGCTTTTATCACCACGAAAGTTGCGGACAATGTTCACCTTGCCGCGAAGGCACCGGCTGGATGGAAAAAGTATTGCATCGCTTAGAGCATGGCCATGGTAAACTGAGCGACATGGATTTGCTGGTAGATGTATCGAAAAAAATAGAAGGTAATACCATTTGTCCTTTAGGTGACGCTGCCGCATGGCCGGTAGCCAGTGCTATACGTCATTTTAGAGATGAATTTGAATGGCATGTAACCAATCCATCGGCAGCCACAGTAGGAAATTTCGGACTGGCGCATTATGCCGATCCGTTAGCTAAAGTTGAAGCATAAAATAATTAAATAGGTCTCATATACAATAAGTTACTATATTTATATCAGATTAATTAACTTATTAGAAATAATGGCAGAATTACACGACGTAGTTATCAAATTCAACTATAAAAGAGAAGATTTTGATTATTTAGATGAACTACAAGATCAGATTGAGCGAGTGGTTACCTATCATAAAGTAGGTGAATACGATAGTTACGAATTAGACGAAGACAACAACACGGCTATTTTCTTTTTAACCGCTTCAGATCCTGAAGTATTATTTAGAAATTTGAAACCGGTTTTACAGGATTCGCCGATTTTAAACGGGGCTTTAATAGATGTTCAAATGGGTATTGATGAGAATGGACATCCGGTAGTTAAGGAGTACCAGCTTTAAGAACTCCTTAACAAGGGAAGCATGGCAAATGGATTATATATTTGTATATGGAACCCTTTTAAAGCATTTTGAAAACGAGGTGTTGAAGCTTTTGCAATATAGCTTGCAGTTAAAAGTTGGAGGTTGTATAAAAGGAGAACTATACGATTTAGGACAATACCCCGGTTTTGTAGAAAAAGCCCACAACGGCCAAATGGTAAAAGGTGAAATTTACCACGTTTTGCAACCCGAAAAGGTGTTTGCCATATTGGATGAATACGAAGGAGAAGAATACAGCCGTAAAAAAAAATTGGTGCGGCTGGATACCCATAAAAACATCAGGTGCTGGGTATATGTTTACCGGCAAAAGCCAGGCCCTGGGCATAAAAAGATAATAAGCGGCGATTACCTCGCTTATATTAGAAATAAGGTTAATAATGGTTAAAGTAACTATTGACGGAATTAGTATTGATGTTGAGCCAAACACAACCATCTTAAATGCGGCGCGGCAAATAGGGGGCGATATTGTGCCTCCCGCTATGTGCTATTACTCTAAGTTGGAAGGCAGCGGTGGTAAATGCCGCACATGTTTGGTAAAGGTGAGTAAAGGTTCGGAAAAGGACCCACGCCCTATGCCTAAATTAATAGCCTCGTGCCGTACCACCGTAATGGATGGTATGGAAGTGCAGAATATTACCTCGCCCGAAGTAGTTGAAGCACGTAGAGGCGTGGTAGAGATGTTGCTGATCAACCACCCGTTGGATTGCCCGGTTTGCGACCAGGCCGGTGAATGTCATTTGCAGGATCTGGGCTTTGAACATGGAGCCTCTAAAACCCGTTATGAGTTTGACCGACGTACTTTTGAAAAAATAGACATCGGCGATAAGATCCAGCTACACATGACGCGCTGTATTTTATGCTACCGTTGTGTTTACACCGCCGATCAAATTACCCAGCAACGTGTACATGGTGTGTTGAACCGCGGCGATCACTCTGAAATTTCTACCTATATTCAAAAAGCGGTAGATAACGATTTTTCGGGAAATGTGATAGATGTTTGCCCGGTAGGGGCTTTAACCGACAGAACGTTCCGTTTTAAAAACCGTGTATGGTTTACCAAGCCGGTTGATGCTCATCGTGATTGCGAACATGAAAAATGTAATGGCAAGGTAACCCTATGGTATAAAGGCGAAGACGTAATTCGTGTAACCGCCCGTAAAGACCAATATGGTGAGGTGGAGGAATTTATTTGTAATACCTGCCGTTTTGATAAAAAGAAAACTGCCGACTGGGTAATTGAAGGTCCGCGCAAAATTTCGCACCAATCGGTCATCAGTTCTAATCATTACGATACACTGATGCCTTTACCGGTAGTGAAAAAGAACCTAATATTGCAGGAAGCCAATAAAACACAATTTGAACGGGAGACAAGACTGTAATGGAAACTGCTGATCTGATAATAAAACTGGTACTGGTAGTCATCATATTTGGCATTAGCCTGGTGGTGGCTATGTACTCTACCTATGCCGAACGCAAAGTTGCCGCATTTTTGCAGGATAGGGTAGGTCCTAACCGTGCAGGCCCTTTCGGTATTTTTCAACCCCTGGCCGATGGTGCCAAAATGTTCATGAAAGAGGAGATTATCCCTACAAAAGCCAGCGGCTTTTTGTTCATAGTTGGTCCTTCGCTTGCTATTATGACGGCCTGTATTGGCTCCGCGGTTATTCCATGGGGACAACAGATCGTGATCGGTTCCCGCACCATCGATTTGCAGGTGACCGATATTAACGTAGGAATACTGTACATATTTGGTGTAGTATCATTAGGTGTATATGGCATTATGATAGGGGGTTGGGCATCAAACAACAAATACTCTTTGTTAGGTGCTATCCGTGCTGCATCGCAAAACATCAGTTACGAAATTTCGATGGGGCTATCCATCATTGCCCTGTTGATGTTGACCGGTACTTTAAGTTTAAAGGAAATTGCCGAACAACAGCACGGCTGGCACTGGAATGTGCTTTACCAGCCGCTGGGCTTCTTAATATTCATCGTTTGTGCCTTTGCCGAAACCAACCGTAGTCCGTTTGATTTACCGGAGTGCGAAACGGAGCTGGTGGGTGGTTATCACACCGAGTACTCATCCATGAAACTGGGTTTTTACCTGTTTGCCGAGTATATTAACATGTTTGTATCATCGGCAGTAATGGCTACCCTGTATTTTGGTGGTTATAACTATCCGGGTATGGATTATATGGCAACTATATTAGGCCCTACCTGGGCACCTATTTTAGGTGTGGTAGTCATGTTCGCTAAGATATTTGCCTTTATATTCTTTTTTATGTGGGTACGCTGGACTATCCCGCGTTTCCGTTACGATCAGCTGATGCACCTGGGCTGGAAAACGTTAATACCGTTGGCTATTGGCAACATTGTATTAACCGGTGTAGTTTATACTGTTTACAAAACCTATTTTGCTTAAACCAATGGAACCATTAAGTAATAAGCGAAAATTATTAGAAGTTAAGCCGCTCAATTTTTGGGAACGCGCATACCTTCCTGCTATAGCGCAAGGCTTAAGCATTACCATGAAGCACTTTTTTAAGAAAGATGTAACCATACGTTACCCCGAGCAAAAACGGGAATTTTCTGAAAACTTCAGGGGTATGCACTCACTTAAACGCGATGAGGATGGTAAGGAACGTTGTACCGCCTGCGGTTTGTGTGCACTATCTTGCCCGGCCGAAGCCATTACCATGACCGCCGGTGAGCGACAGAAAGGTGAAGAGAATTTATACCGCGAGGAAAAGTATGCAGCCGTTTACGAGATTAACATGCTGCGCTGCATTTTTTGCGGATTATGTGAAGAGGCCTGTCCAAAAGAAGCCATTTATTTAGATGGCGACATTGTACCGACCGACTTTACACGTAAAGACTTTATATACGGCAAAGACAAATTAGTTGAGCCACCTTTAAACCAATAAAAAAGAATGATACCTTTGCCGGCTGTTAACCACAACCTGCAGAGGTATTTCTGCTTACAAGCCATATGAGTATATTTTACTTTATTGCATTTCTTTCCATCCTGTTTTCACTGCTGGTAATTTTTTCAAAAAACCCGGTGCACAGTGTATTGTACCTCATTATTACCTTTTTTACCTTCACCATTCATTACATTATTTTAAATGCACAGTTTTTGGCCATTGTAAACTTTATTGTGTACATGGGGGCCATACTGGTGCTGTTCCTGTTTGTAATGATGATGCTGAACCTGAATAAAGACACGGAGCCCAGCAAAGGCCTTTATGTAAAACTGGCCGGTGTAATAGGGGGTGGTACTTTACTGGTAACGCTGGTAGCTGCCATGAAGGGTTTAGCCAAATCGAAACCTGTACTGCTGCAAGATGTAAACCTGGGATCGGTACAAAACCTGGGTAAGGTATTATTTAACGAGTTTTTGCTGCCGTTCGAGGTATCGTCTATCCTGCTGTTATCGGCCATGGTGGGCGCTGTTTTGCTGGCCACTAAAGACGGTAATCCTAAATCAACAAAAGCTACAATTTAATGGAAAGTTTTACCCAGGCCTTAAAGGTCGTTCCGCTTAATCATTACATTCTGTTAAGTGCCATCATATTTTCGATAGGTGTGGTTGGTGTATTAATTCGTCGCAACGCTATTGTGGTTTTTATGTCGGTTGAGTTGATGCTGAATGCCGTTAACCTGTTGCTGACTGTATTTTCGGTGTACAGTAACGACCCTAACGGGCAAGTTTTCGTGTTCTTTATTATGGCGCTGGCCGCTGCCGAAATTGCTATAGGGCTGGCCATCATCGTCATGATCCATCGTAACACTAATTCTATCGACGTAAATATATTGAACAGACTTAAATGGTAATTTAGAGAGCGAGGATTTAGGCACGAAGATCGGGGTAGCTTCCCCGCAACCCGGAAACCCAAACCCCCGCAACCAAAACACACACATATGGATAAATATATATGGCTTATTCCTTTGCTGCCTCTGGCTGGCTTTGTGATTAACGGATTAGGCCGCAATTCCTTACCTAAATCTATAATTGGTGCCTTGGCCAGTTTAATGGTTTTGTTATCATTTGCTTTAAGTGTTGGCGCTTTTTTACAGGTTAAAGCAACCGGCGCACCAATCAACGTTACCCTGTTCGATTGGATAAAGGTTGGCGATCTGCATGTACCTTTCTCGTTCCTGGTCGATCAATTGAGCTCTATCATGCTGCTCATCATCACCGGTATAGGGTTTCTGATCCACTTGTATTCTATAGGTTACATGAGCCACGATGCCGGTTTCGGTAAGTTTTTCGCTTATTTAAACCTGTTCGTGTTTTTCATGCTGCTGCTGGTTATGGGTAGCAACTACATCATCATGTTTATAGGCTGGGAAGGTGTAGGGCTTTGCTCGTACCTGTTGATCGGCTTTTGGTTTACCAACCCAAGCTATGCCGATGCTGCTAAAAAAGCATTTGTTATGAACCGTATTGGCGACTTAGGTTTCCTGATTGCGGTGTTTATCATCATGAAAACATTTGGTAGTATTACTTATGCTGATGTGTTTACCAAAGCGGCCGGTATGCATACTGGTGATAAAACCATACTATTAATTACCCTGCTACTGTTTGTTGGAGCTACCGGTAAATCGGCCCAAATTCCATTGTTTACCTGGTTACCCGATGCCATGGCCGGTCCAACCCCAGTATCTGCTTTAATACATGCGGCTACCATGGTTACGGCGGGTATTTATATGATAGCCCGCTCTAATATTCTGTTTACCCTGGCACCGGTTACACAAAGTGTAATTGCCGTTATAGGAGTAGTCACCATAATTTTAGCAGCACTAATTGCCTTAACACAAACCGATATTAAAAAGGTGTTAGCATATTCTACCGTATCCCAATTGGGTTACATGTTTTTAGGATTAGGTGTTGGCGCTTATACCGGTTCGTTCTTCCACGTGTTAACACATGCTTTTTTCAAGGCCTTGTTATTCCTGGGTGCAGGTTCGGTTATTCACGCGGTAAGCGGCGAACAGAACATGCGCAATATGGGCGGACTAAAAGGCAAATTGCCCATTACGTTTATTACCATGCTTATAGGTACACTGGCTATTTCGGGTATTCCACCGTTTGCGGGTTTCTTTTCTAAAGACGAAATTTTGGCGCATACCTATATGCACAGCCCGGTATTATATATATTTGGTGTGCTGGGTGCCATGTTCACTTCGTTTTATATGTTCCGCTTAATGTTTCTTACTTTCTGGGGAAGTTTCCGCGGTACGCACGAGCAGGAACACCATTTACACGAATCGCCTCCAAGCATGACCATTCCTTTAATTGTACTGGCTATCTTGTCTACCATTGGCGGTTTTATGGGTGTGCCTCACGCCTTGGGCGGTCACCATTGGTTGGAGCATTGGCTGGAGCCGGTATTAAACCCATCGGCAGCACGTACCGGTAAAATGTTTATCGCTATTAATACCGAGCTTGTGCTGATGGCAGTATCGGTTGGTGGCGCTATAATAGCCTTGATTTATGCTTACATTAAATACATTAAACAAGCTGATGTACCGGTGGCCGATGATGCCGAGCGTCCGGCTTTGGTAAAGTTGTCTTTCAATAAGTTTTATATCGATGAAATCTACGATACCATTATCCGCAAGCCTTTAGACGGCCTTTCTGTTTTCTTCTACAAAGTAGTGGATAAGAAGGGTATTGACGGCATAGTGAACGGGTTAGGACAAGGCCCTATGGAGGCTGGTAAAGGTTTACGCCTGCTACAAACCGGTAACGTAGGTTTTTATTTGTTTATGATGGTAATAGGCGTTATTGCCATACTCATATATAGTTTAATTAAGATTTAAGTTAAGCGTTTACTGCACATACAATGACGGTTAGTATTTTACTTTTTTTACCCTTACTGGCAGCCCTGGTGCTTTTATTTATTAAAGGCGATGCTGTAAAAAATGTAGCCCTGTTCTTTTCGCTGGCCGAACTGGCTTTGGGCATCTATTTTTTAACCCAGTACAAGGCCGATGCCAGCTTACAATTTGTGGCTCAATACCCTTGGATTCCCAAAATGGGCATCTATTTTACTGCGGCTATCGATGGTATTAACATTATTCCGGTCATACTATCGGTGTTACTGGTACCTATGATTATTGTTACTACATTTAAACATGAATATAAAAACGCCTCGGTATTTTATGCCCTCATTTTGTTTATGCAATTTGGGTTGCTGCTGGTATTTACCGCGCTCGATGGGTTTTTGTTTTATGTAGGATGGGAAGTTGCCTTAATCCCTATTTACTTTATATGCGGTATGTGGGGCGGCGAGAACCGGGTAAAGGTTACGCTTAAATTTTTCATCTATACATTTGCCGGATCGTTGTTTATGCTCATGGCTATTATTTATCTGTACCTGCAAACACCCGACCGTACTTTCGACCTGTTTAATTTTTACGAACTAAAACTAACGCCACTACAACAATCGTGGGTGTTCGGTGCTTTCCTGTTGGCTTTCGCTATCAAGATGCCTATATTTCCGTTGCATACCTGGCAACCCGATACTTATACCGAAGCACCTGCCGCAGGTACCATGCTGCTATCGGGTATTATGCTGAAAATGGGTATTTACGGTGCCATACGCTGGATGATCCCTATTACACCTATTGGTTTTTACGAATGGCAAAACAACCCGCTTTGGCTGGCTATTGTAGGTATAGTTTATGCTTCCATTATCGCCTTCAGGCAAACTGATGGCAAGCGTTTAATTGCTTATTCCTCCATTGCACACGTAGGCTTAATAGCCGCCGGTGTATTAGCCTGGAACATACAAGGTTTGCAAGGCGCCATGATACAGATGCTGAACCATGGCTTGGAAGTAGTGGGCTTATTCTTTATTTGGGATATTATACAACGCCAGTTAAAAACCCGCAACATCAGCGAATTGGGTGGTATAGCCAAAGTTGCCCCTCAGTTTTCAATTATGTTTTTAATTATTGTATTAGGATCGGTAGCGCTACCGTTAACCAACGGTTTTATTGGTGAGTTTTTATTGCTAAACGGTGTTTATCGTTATAATATGTGGATGGCTATCGTATCGGGCTTAACCATTATTTTAGGTGCCGTATATATGCTGCGCGTTTACAAGAATATAATGCAGGGCGAAACTAATGCTTTAACCGCTTTATTTACCGATATTACATTAAATGAGAAATTGATTTTGGGTATTATCTGCGCATTTATCATTATCATAGGTGTTTATCCGCAACCGGTACTACACCTTTCGGAAGCTGCGGTAACCAATTTAATGAACATGGTGAACGTCAAGATCACCACTGCATTATTACATAAATAAAAATATCTTACGGCTGAGCAACCGGCTGTTTTGAAATAAGAATATTATATACAATATGACCACATTAATTATCATAGCGATATTAGCAATTGTGCTGCTGTACCTGGGCTTGTATAAAGCACATAACTTACTGCTGCCTGTTACTATTGCAGGTCTGTTACTGGCACTGGGTTCGGCTGTACTACAATGGAACAACGGCGCCGTACCTATTTACCATAATATGATGCTGTTCGATAATTTTTCGGTGGCCTTTTCGGGTACGGCCATTGTCTCTACACTATTAATCCTGATGCTATCGAAGGGATATTTTGAACGGATCAGTAATAACGTTGCCGAATATTTTGCTATTATCTTGTTTTCGCTGGCGGGTATCATCGTCATGGTATCTTATTACAACTTAACCATGCTGTTCGTGGGTATCGAAATTATGTCGGTAAGTTTATATATCCTGGCCGGTATCGATAAAAAGAGCTTTGCCTCAAATGAAGCCTCTTTAAAATACTTTTTGATGGGGGCATTCTCTACAGGGTTTTTACTATTTGGTATCACGCTAATTTATGGTGCTACCGGTTCTTTCCAGTTAGAAGCTATCCGTAATTGGGCAATTGCGCATCCACGGGGTATCGATCCACTTTTTCATACCGGTATTATCTTAATGATCATCGGTCTGTGTTTTAAAGTAGGAGCGGCTCCTTTCCACTTTTGGACTCCTGATGTTTATGAAGGTTCGCCTACATTGATCACTGCGTTCATGTCTACCGTAGTTAAAACGGCTGGTTTCGCGGCTTTCCTGCGCCTGTTCTCAGCAAGCTTTGCCCCATTGGCCGATTTCTGGATGCCGACCCTATTGGTGATTACTGTTCTTACTTTATTTGTAGGTAACTTAACTGCACTGTACCAACATAGCTTTAAACGCATGCTGGCTTTCTCCAGTATATCACACGCTGGTTACTTAATGTTCGCTATTGTAGCTTTGAGCTCGTTTTCAGGCAATGCTATCTTCATCTATGCTACCGCTTATTCTATTGCTTCCATCATCGCCTTTGGTGTGTTGATATTAGTGCAGCAGCAACTGGGCAGCGATAACTTCGAGAGCTTTAATGGCTTGGGTAAGCGCAACCCTTTCCTGGCCGTGGTGCTCACTATTGCTATGCTTTCGTTAGCAGGTATCCCGCTTACGGCAGGTTTTATGGGTAAATTTTTAATGTTTACCGGGGCTATGGCCCGTTTTCAGGTTTGGTTGGTTGCTATTGCGGTAGTCAACGCAATTATCAGCATCTTCTACTATTTCCGGGTTATTATAGCCATGTACTTCCGTGATGCTGAACACGACGAATTAAACGTGCCCGGCTATTTTAAAGTGGTATTGGGCTTTTCGGCGCTTGCAACCTTAATTATCGGTATCTTTCCCGCGTTGATATCAAACCTTATTTAGAAGGTATGGTGCTACAAATTATTATAAAAAGATTTGTAGTTTTACAAATATTGTAAATGGAAAACATCTGGGAATACCTGCAAAACCTAACGGATGCGCAATCCATAATTGGTAAAGGAGGATTTTACTTATTGCTGGTTGTTGTTTACGCTGAAACCGGTTTGTTTTTCGGTTTTTTTTTGCCGGGGGATTACCTGTTGTTTATGGCAGGATTGCTTTGTGCTACAGGTATATTAAACGTGCCGATTTATACCCTGGTTGCATCATTAATAGCGGCTGGCGTTTTAGGCAATTACACAGGCTACTGGTTTGGCTATCGTACGGGGCCCTTCATGGATACCCGTAAAGAATCTTTCTTTTTTAAAAAGCGTTATATAGTAATGGCCGAAGTGTTTTACGCCAAGCATGGCGGCATGGCACTCATATTAGGCAGATTTTTTCCAATAATCAGAACTTTTGCCCCTATCTTTGCAGGTATTGTAAAAGTAGATTTAAAAAAGTTTACTTTATATAATTTTGTAGGAAGTGTGGCATGGGTTACCATACTAACATTATCAGGATATTTTTTAGGAAGAAAATATCCGGGACTTAAAGATTATTTACAGTACATTGTAATTGCTTTAATTGTAGTAACAAGCATACCTTTAGTTATAGCCTTTTTAAAAAGGGAAAAGGCAACAAACAAAATTGACTAAAATTAATTTATTAAATATTCATACAAACTTACATGAGTACACAACACCCCTGGCATCAGGTATCTCCGGGCGATAACGTTCCTGAAGTAGTAAATGCCATTATTGAAATTCCTAAAGGATCAAAAGCTAAATACGAAATAGATAAAGATTCGGGTTTATTAAAACTCGACCGCGTATTATTCTCTTCGGTAATATATCCGGCTAACTATGGATTTATTCCTCAAACCTACTGCGATGACAAAGATCCGTTAGATATATTGGTGTTATGTTCTGTGGATGTATATCCAATGTCGTTAATTGAAGCTAAAGTTATAGGTGTTATGCACATGATTGATGGCGGAGAGCAGGATGATAAAATTATTGCAGTTGCTAAAAACGACATGTCGGTTAACTACATTAACGATTTAAACGAATTACCTCCGCATGCCATGATCGAGATCAGAAACTTTTTTGAAGATTATAAGAAACTGGAAGGTAAGAACGTAACCATTGAACATTTAATGGGTAAGCCTTATGCACTTAAGGTAATTACAGAAAGTATGGAGTTATACCAATCTACTTTCCCCGAGTACCAAGATTAATACATGGGCCCTGATTTAGACATAAACGGTTTATATATTCTCCTAACCATATTTCTGGTTCTGCTGAACGGGTTTTTTGTGGCCGCCGAATTTGCCATAGTGCGGGTTAGGGGTTCGCAAATAGAAATTCAGGCTAAAGCCGGCAGCCGTATGGCTAAAGTGGCCCGGGGTATTATGCATAATTTAGATGGTTACCTGGCTGCTACGCAGTTGGGTATAACCATTGCCTCGCTTGGCTTAGGTTGGGCGGGTGAAGAAGTAGTGAGTAAGATGATGCTCAACGTATTGTCTTTCTTTGGTATGGTGGTTACTTCGAGCTTGGCAGTTACTATTAGTCATATCGTAGCTTTTACCACCATTACCGTATTACATATTG
Source organism: Mucilaginibacter terrae (assembly GCF_042679325.1). Classification (GTDB taxonomy): domain Bacteria; phylum Bacteroidota; class Bacteroidia; order Sphingobacteriales; family Sphingobacteriaceae; genus Mucilaginibacter; species Mucilaginibacter terrae. Next base: position 6,421 of record NZ_JBHTMJ010000005.1, on the reverse strand, counting down.
TTTTTGGTGAATTAGCGCCCAAAACGCTGGCTATACAGCGTTCGGTGCGTACGGCCATGGCCGTATCCGTACCTTTACGCTTTTTTTATGTGGTGTTTCAGCCGGCTATTTGGCTGTTGAACTCCTTTGCCAATTTTATACTCAAGCTGTTTGGTGTACATACGGTGCATGGTGAAGAAGCGCATCATAGCTCGGAGGAACTGCAGTACTTGCTGGAACAAGGAAAGGAAAGCGGTGCGCTCGATTCTAACGAGCACGAACTCATTAAAAACGTTTTCGATTTCAATGAGCGGGTGGTAAAAAACATTATGGTTCCACGTACCAAAATATCTGGTATCAATATATTAACTGAAAGAGCAGAGCTTCTGGAATGTCTCATTACAGAGGGTTACTCGCGTATGCCGGTGTACGACGACTCTATTGATAAAATAGTAGGTATTGTACATGCCAAAGATATTTTACCCTTGCTGGCCCGTAAAACTGAGTTTGAACTAAAAGACATTATCCGAAAACCATATTTTATCCCCGAAACCAAGAAGATCAACGATCTGATGGCCGAACTGCAGCAAAAACGCATTCAGATAGCGATAGTACTGGATGAATTTGGTGGTACCGCAGGTATGGTTACCCTCGAAGATATTGTAGAGGAATTAGTAGGGGAGATACAGGACGAATTTGACGAGGAAAAACCAATTGTTGAAAAAGTTAATAACCGCGAGTATATTATTAATGCGGTAGCCTCTATTTATGATGTCAACAGTCATTTACCGCACGATTTGCCCGAAGATGGCGACTTTGATACCGTATCGGGCTGGGTGAGTGAGATCTTTGGTAAGATACCTGAAGTAGGCGAGCAGCGCGAATCTAACGGGTACAACATAACCGTGCTCAAGAAATCTGATCAGAACATCGAATCGGTTAAGCTGGAACTGTTGCTGAACGAAGAAGACCTGACCGACCTACACTAAGCCTAACCGCTTATGCAAATTTTTTATACCCCTGATATTGCCGCTGCCGCAACCCATTATTCGTTAACCGAAGAAGAGAGCAAACACGCTATACGCGTTTTACGCCTGCAAAACGGCGATACGATAAGCCTGGTCGACGGTCGTGGTGGTTTTTACACTGCCCGCATTATCGACCCTCATCCCAAAAAAACCCTGCTATCCATCACCGGGCGGCAACACGAGTTTGGCAAACGTAACCATTACCTGCACATTGCTGTTGCCCCAACCAAAAACATCGAGCGTTTAGAGTGGTTTTTAGAAAAGGCTACCGAAATAGGTATCGATGAGGTTTCGCTCATGCAGTGTCAGCGCTCCGAGCGTAAGGATGCCAAGGTAGAACGCCTGGATAAGATCATGACTTCGGCAGTGAAGCAATCTATCAAGGCTTACCATCCGCAGCTGAACAGTATGCAACCTTTCAGTAAGTTGGTAAGCCAATACCACGAAGGGCAGAAGTTTATAGCCCATTGTTTGCCGGGCGAAGATAAAATGAGCCTGGTTTCACAGTTACAGTTAAAGAGTACATGCCTGATCCTGATTGGTCCCGAAGGCGATTTTACAGAAAAAGAAATTACCGAAGCTTTGCAAAACGGCTACAAACCCATAACTTTAGGCGAAAGCCGCCTGCGCACCGAAACCGCCGCGCTGGAAGCGTGCTTTGAGGTGAACTTTTTGAACAGGTAGGGTAAGGTGGCGAGGTAAGAAGATTAGGGGAGCGGGGTTGCAACAGGTTTAAGAACAACTTAAATTAAGATGTCATTGCGAGCGATAGCGTGGCAACCGCAAGCGTTTAGGATGCAAGCTTGCTTCTTTACACTCATCGTAATAAAATAGTATAACTACAACAGCTTTCAAATGAATATCAGATGAAGTACAAAGCTCTATACCTATGCATACTCGGCTTGCTGCTGTGCAGCTATCAGCAGGTGCCTACCTACACACTGGCCCGGCTCAAATATAACGGTGGAGGCGATTGGTATGGCGACCGTACGGCTTTGCCTAACCTTATTAAATTTTGCAACCAAAACCTTAAAACCAACTTTAAGCCCGATGACGAAACTGTAGAGGTAGGCAGCGCCGAAATATTTAATTACCCCTTTGTTTTTATGACAGGGCATGGTAATGTGATTTTCTCCGACCAGGATATGCGTAACCTGCGCAAGTATTTAACTGGCGGTGGCTTTTTGCACATTTGTGATAATTATGGTTTGGATAAGTTTATCAGGCCTCAAATGAAGAAAGTTTTCCCCGAACTTAACTTTGTGGAATTGCCCCTTAATCACCCCATTTTTCATCAGAAGTTTGATTTCCCCAATGGCTTGCCCAAAATACACGAGCACGATAGTAAGCGCCCACAAGGTTACGGACTAATATATAAGGGCCGGCTGGTTTGTTTTTACGATGTGGAATGCGATTTGGGCAATGGATGGGAAGATGCGGGTACTTATGCCGGAGATAGTCCTGAAGTACGGCAAAAGGCTTTGAAAATGGGTGCTAACCTGGTGCAGTATGCGCTAACGCAGTAGTTGTGCATTTTTTATAATAGATTGTAATACAGTAAAATACAAAATGTAAATTTGTAAGCTGTATTGGCATGTTTTTAGATACAATTAGTAGATATGAAGATTTTTACTCCCGCTAAGCTTATTGTTTATGTATTTGGAATGGCCGTAGCCTTTTCATCGTGCCGTAAAGCTAATGAAGAAACAACCGATAATGCCGATACGGTAGCCAACACTAACCAGATACTGGTTACTTTTCCTAAAACCAGCCTGGATATTTCAACAACCGATTCGGTTGTGGCGGTGTTTTTTGATGCAGGCAGTCGTACATTTACCAAAAAGGGCAGTAGGGCCGGAAGCTTTTATACCATACCCTTAGATGGTTTGGCGCAAGGCAACTGGCAGTCGAACATTAAGGTGTACACCATGCCCACCAAAGATGTGGGTGCCCGAATGTACCGTTACCAATCAACCATAAACTCGGCCACCAGCAGTAGCTTGGTTGGGCCAAACGGTAAGCTGAACGATAGCTGGAAAACCAACCTTCTGTTAAACGATAGAAATTTCAGCGTAAAGATAGTAATAGCTGTATCGCCAACCGATCCGTATTATGAACTTACCTTGCCGCCAACGCTTTTAAACTATCAAAACGTTTATATCGACCGTTATATTTACCGTAATGTTGATAGTACCGATTATGTAGTAGCTTATGGTAACGCCATTATAAAAGCAGCGGATAATAAAGGAACTACGGTTAATACCACCACATTTGCACCTATGGCCGCTGCAATGACTGGCCAAACCTGGACAACCGCCGATGTATCCGTTCAACTGTTTAATAACACCGGCAATAGTTACCGGGAGATCTTTAAACAAACTATTATTAATCAATAGAAACTCTATAAATATAATGTGAAAAAGGGATGCTGTTGTTTACAGCGTCCCTTTTTTGTATAGCAATATTAGCCCTGCGCTTTCGCAACGGTCTCCCTTGTGGCTTAACCATTTGTTTGGTTATAAATGGACACTAAATAACAGACTTTATCTAACGCTTATCACAAGGGTGTGGTACTTGCGTTAGCGGGGGCTCCTACCTGCTACAATATTCAAAACTGCAGCAAAGGCGTATCGCAAAGGCAAATTGTAAATATATAACGAATTAGACTTATTCACCAGACCCTATTTACTCCCCAAAATGCTCAAAATTCCATTTTCCCATACTCACCCAACCCAGCCAGTAATCTATCCCCGTTTTCCCCGCGCCTTCAGGATCTATTTTAAAAAAGTCCGGTATAACCTCAAAGTCCTTTCTTGTTTTAATTTCTTTAAGATAATGAGTTAAGCATTCCAGCATTTTTGGAAACGATGAAAATATCACTTCGCTCAGGCCCTCTAAGACACTATATTCATGATCTTGAAATCTGATAGGGAACTCATTATTTTCCTTGGGTGTTCTTCCGTCAAAAACTAAAAATCCGCCATCGTTACCCTCATCAGCAAATGGGTACAGTCTATTTTCAATCAGTTCAGTGGCTAAGTCATTATTAAGATTTTCAATGACTTCAAATAACGGTTTGTTTGGGATAGAATATGGTAATCTTATTATAGAACAATCGCCGTCGTAAAAAAAATACATTTTGTGCCATTCAATGAAACTTTCTGGAAAAGTAACATCATACTCTTTCATTACCTTCACGTAACTTTCATAAGGTATATTTCCTTTTAGTGGCTTCCATTGAAAATATCCATTCTCATTAACTGGCCCTGCCATCATTTCTTTAGGGACTGTATCAGTATAAACTGTCCTAAGATCGAATGCGTTAAAATAGGCTTCAAAGAAATCTTTTATAAGGTTGTTGATATTATTCATTAAACCCCTAATGTTGCCCTGTAATATTCCTCATATTCTTCTCCTCCGGCTTTCAAACCTGCAATGTAAGCAACCTCAGTAGCACGATTGTCCCTCTGTTCCTCACTGTAATCATTCAGCATCTTTTCCTTCGAAAATTTCATAACCTCAATCAGCGCATCAAAAAAACTTTCAGCGTTTTCGGCACAGTGAAATATCAAATTGCCAGAGTACGGCTCTAAAGCAGAAATTTTTCCATTTGATTTGTTAATGACTATCCGGTCGGGACCTACATCGTAGCCTACGTAATAATATTCGTCGTCTTCCTGATATTCAGATTCAAAAGAAATAGCATGAACGGATAAACTTGTAATATCATAGTTTAATATGAGATTGAAAATTTCATTTTCGTATTGCTGATCTGAAAGTTTAATGACTTTAAATTCCTCAATACGACGATATGAATAACTTGTAGGCTGATCCAAACCTTCAAAATCTTTAATATTAGGCTTTCGTGCTAAGATTTCTTGGACAAATTCTTTAGCTTTCATATAATATTAATTCTTTATTCTAACCAAAGCACCGCTCTATAATAATCTTCGTACTCTTCTCCACCGGCTTTTAAAGCTGCAATGTATGCTGCCTCTGCGGCACGGCTGTCTCTCTGCTCCTCACTGTAATCGTTTAACATTTTTTCTTTCGAAAATTTCATAACCTCGAGCAGCGCATCAAAAAACTTTTCAGCATTTTCCGCGCAATGGAACATATGTTTGCCTGAAAAGGGCTCAATAGCTGAAATGTTGCCATTTAACTTATTGATAACTATCCGGTCGGGTCCTACGTCGTGGCCTACGTAGTAGTATACTTCATCTTCCTGATATTTTGAATCAAAAGTGATATCATTTATCGATAACGATGAAACATCATAATTTAAAATAAGATTAAAAATCTCATTTTCGTGTTTATGATTTGAAATTTTATTAATTTCAAATTCTTTTACTTGTGATTCTATAAAACTTATAGAATATTCTAAACCAGCAAAATCTTTAAAGTCTGGCTTTAGTGCTAATACTTCTTTTACGAATGTTTCTGCTTTCATAAGATGTTACATCCAGGTTTTGATGACTTCTTTCGATATTTTGTTATTCAGATCAAGATCTTCGGTAAATTCGGCTAATTTGTTAATCCCCATGTACCGGTTTTCGTCGCTATCCCAAATATAATCGGCATATACATAATAATGTACTATAGCCCTCATGGGTATACCTGACGAATTTTTGGTTATCGTTTGATCCATAATTTCCCAATATACATTTTTCATAGGGTCTATATATATTTTCCCCATTTCATTATGTCCGCCAAACCAGTTAATCCAAGCATCGGGGTTACCTGAGTTAACATCCATTATAGTGGAGAAAACCTGCATAACGTTTAATAATGAAATTAATGTTCCCCCAATTCGTGGAATTTTTCCATTTAATTTGTATCGATGCAAAATTGAACTCCACTTTTGGTGTACCTTTTCTGGTATAGCATAAGCCATAAAACCCTGTTCATCATGATGATGAATAAGCTTATTACCCATATAAGATTTATGAGTTGGATTATATTTGATCCATTGTTCGTTAACCTTGGGGGATTTGTTTGCTTTAAGTAGGTTCCTGTTTTCTTCATTAAACATTTCCGGTCTTTTTTTCGCCAATTCTTTCCAAAAATAATTTAGACTTCTGGGGGCACCCTTCGCAGTTAATCCGTTTCGAGGCGTAGCCGGTCTCATATCAATTGGAGTACCATTTTTGTAGTACATTTCCGGAATGGGGTCGGTTTTTGTTAAACCTTGTTGCTGAAGTTCGTTACCTATTAATGCAAATGAGTCTTCCGCATCGTACCAGTCCTGATCGTAGGTGATATCAAAATTAGTTGGTAGGTAAATTGGTGAATACTCGTTAAATACTCCATTTAATAAATCTTTGAAAGCTTGATTATATAGTGTAGGGTTAGCCATCAAAAACTCCACCGCCCAGTTTAAGAATTCCTTGTTTTCGGGTGTGCTGCCGTGTGTT
>NZ_JBHTMJ010000004.1:99166-129397 GCF_042679325.1 Mucilaginibacter terrae | reverse complement strand
GATATGGCGTTCGCGGGATATCCGTAGAATCGGCGTTCCCTTTCTTACTTGAGAAACTAAATCCAGTTTCTCTTCAAATGTGTGCTTTGACATAATAATAAACCCCAAAAGTTTTTGTCTAACTTTTGGGGGTCACTTCATTGAGAGACGGCCTTTGATGCTTTAAAGTATTACGTGATTTTTATTCGGTTCGTAAGCTTTTAACCGGGTTGGCTAAGGCTGCTCTAATGGCTTGAAAGCTTACGGTTAACAGGGTAATAGTTAAAGCACCCAAAGCCGATATGGCAAAAACCCACCACGAAATTTCGGTACGGTACTCGTAGGCTTGTAACCATTGGTTGAGGAAATACCAGGCTACCGGTACCGCTATAACACAGGAAATGATAACCAAGCCTATAAAATCTTTACAAAGCATGCTCCATAAACTGTAAACCGATGCGCCTAATACCTTGCGCACACCAATTTCTTTGGTACGCTGCTCGGCCACAAAAGAGGCCAGACCAAATAAACCCATTGAAGAAATGAGTATAGCCAGCAGGGCAAAAAATGTTGCCAGTTTACCTATACGTTCTTCATTGTTGAATTTCCGGGCATACTCCTCATCAATAAACTTATAATTAAAAGGGCTTACAGGGCTAATTTTCTTAAAAACCGGTTCTATTTTGGCTAATGCCTCGCGTACGGGCATTTTAGGTTTTATTTTGATGAGAATAACATTAGCATTGCTATAATCTAAAATATATACAGTTGGCATTATGGGTGTATAAGGCGATTGCATAACCATGTTTTTAACTACAGCCCTAATGGTTAAAGGCTTATCGTTAAATTTGATAATACGGCCAATAGGATCTTTAAAGCCTACCATTTTAGCGGCTGCCTCATTTAATATGATGCTTGATGAATCGGTAGGGTAAGCGCGTGAAAGCTCCCTTCCCTCTTTTAGTTTCCAATTAATGGTTTTACCATAATCATGCGTAATTTTTATAACACCAAATAGTGGTAATGAGCCCGGCTCTTTACCCTCCCATTCAAAACCAACCTGGTTGCTATTAATAGACGTGGTAGGGCTTGACGATTCTGCCATATTTTCAACGGCAACGGTTTTAAGCAGATCTCCCCTTAAAACATCATAATGACCCTCCAATTCGGGGGTGCTAATGTCCATCACAATTAAGCCATTGCGGCTATACCCTACCGAGCGGTTTTTAGCAAATTGTATTTGCCGAAAAACAATAATAGTACCAATTATTAGCGTAACAGAAACTGTGAACTGTAAAACCACTAAAACTTTACGAGGCAAACCAGAAAACCTGCCCGCCTTAAATGTTCCTTTTAATACCATAACCGGGTTAAAGCCCGACAGGTAAAAAGCCGGATAGCTCCCCGCAACCAAACCTGTTAAACCTGTAAATAACAACGTACCTAACCAAAAGACAGGATTAGCCCATGGCAGTTGCATTTGCTTATCGGCCAGGCTATTAAAGTAAGGTAAAAACAATAGCACCAGCACCACAGCAAATATAAACGCCAGCAGTGCCATTACTAACGATTCGCTTAAAAACTGGGCGATGATTTGCGGACGTAACGAGCCAATAGATTTACGAATACCTACTTCTTTAGCACGTTTTTCGCTCCGGGCGGTGCTCAGGTTCATGAAGTTGATGCAGGCCAGCAGTAATACAAAAACACCGATAATGCCGAACAGCCATATAAACCTAATTAGCCCTCCGGTTACTTTACCATTGGTAAATTCGCTGTATAAGTGCCATTGAGCCATAGGGTGCAACTGCACTTCATCCTTACCACTTACATGATGTGGCTTTGGAATTTCTCTGATTTTTACATTTACTTTATCGAAAGCATCTTCGCTATTAACCTGGGCAAACATCATAAAGCTGTGATTGTCCCACTCCTGGTTTGAATCCTTTACCCAACTACGGGTTGCTTCGTACAAGCTCCATGGTTTCAATAACTTTACCTCGCGAAAAGTAGTGTTTTCCGGAAAATCTTCATACACACCTGCTACTTTAACATCATCTTTATTGTTTAAGCGGATGGTTTTGTTAATAGGATCGGCACTGCCAAATAAAGCATTAGCAAGTGACTGGGTTATTAATGTTGACGACGGGTCATTCAAAGCATTACGCTTGCCACTAATCATTTTAATGGTCATCATCTCCGAAAAATCGGGTTGTGCCCACATGCCCATACTGGTCACACTTTTTCCACCAAATTTTATAATGTCAGTTTCGCCCCACGAAGTTAGTGCTACCCGCTTAAAATCGTTAGGGTACTTGGTTCGCAGTTCGGCAGCCAGCGGAATGGCAACGGCATCTTGTGTGCTAATGTGTCCGTTAAATAATTGGGTTATTTTAATTTGGGCAACGGTTTTATAATCTTTGTGATAGGTATCAAATGAAATCTCGTCCCATATCCATAAGCCAATAAGCATAGCCACAGCCATGCCCAGCGCCAGCCCTAATATATTAATAGACGAGTACACTTTGTTTTTTAACAGATTACGCCAGGCAATTTTGATATAGTTCTTGAACATACGGTGATAGCTTATGACATACCCATTCAACCAATACAATGCCAGTGGCATTATTAATTGAAAATCAATTGATTAATAAATTATTACATGATGAATTGTTCGAAAATGATACAGCAATACGTACGGTTACGAACTACTTTATAAAACACAAAAGGCCACCTTTTGCAAGGCGGCCTTTTGTAATTCTGTATCTTCCGGTACTATCACACTTTAATTTCAACTTCAACGCCGCTTGGCAATTCAAGTTTCATTAACGCGTCAACAGTTTTAGAGTTAGAGCTGTAGATATCCAATAAGCGCTTGTAGCTGCACAATTGGAATTGCTCACGTGCTTTTTTGTTTACGTGCGGTGAACGCAATACTGTAAAGATTTTCTTTTCAGTTGGTAAAGGAAGTGGTCCGCTTACTACGGCACCAGTTGGCTTTACAGTCTTAACGATCTTCTCGGCTGATTTGTCAACCAAGTTGTAGTCGTAAGATTTCAGTTTAATTCTGATTCTTTGGCTCATGTTTGTTTTTTTTTAACCACCTGTAAGAGCTATTAGTTACAAGCAGTTGATTTGTTTATTGTGTTGATTAAGTTGATTGAGTTTACAGTTAAAACTAATCAACTACTCACTCAATCAACCAATAACTTATTTAAGCACCTATTCTTTTACCTTTAGCTTTAGCAACAACTTCTTCCTGTACGTTGCGTGGAGCATCTTCATAGTGATCAAACTCCATGGTTGAAGTTGCACGGCCCGAAGTAATGGTACGTAACTGGGTTACATAACCAAACATTTCTGAAAGTGGCACGGTAGCTTTAATTACTTGTGCACCGGCACGGCTATCCATACCTAATAACTGACCACGACGACGGTTCATGTCACCGATAACATCACCCATGTTTTCTTCCGGGGTCAAAATCTCGATCTTCATGATCGGCTCCAGCAATACTGGTTTACATTTAGGTAAAGCCTCACGGTAAGCCGAACGACCCGCGATCTCGAAAGATAACGCATCCGAATCGACCGCGTGGAACGAACCATCAATTAAACGCACTTTTAAGCCGGTTAAAGGGTAACCTGCCAACACACCATTAGTCATAGCGGCAGCAAAGCCTTTTTCTACAGATGGAATAAACTCACGAGGGATTGAACCACCGCTAATTTCGTTCACAAATTGTAAACCTTCTTTACCCTCATCAGGAGGAGAAATGATCACCTGGATATCGGCAAATTTACCACGACCACCAGTTTGTTTCTTGTAAGTTTCGCGATGTTGGGTGGTACCTGTAATAGCTTCTTTATAAGCTACTTGTGGCGCACCCTGGTTAACCTCTACTTTAAACTCACGTTTCAAACGGTCCATAATAATGTCTAAGTGAAGCTCACCCATACCCGAAATAACGGTTTGGCCGGTTTCTTCATCAGATTTTACGTGGAAGGTTGGATCCTCTTCGGCTAATTTACCTAAAGCCATACCCAATTTATCAACATCAGCCTGTGTTTTAGGCTCAATAGCTAAACCGATAACGGGCTCAGGGAAGTTCATCGACTCCAGAATGATCGGGAATTTCTCATCGCACAGGGTATCACCTGTTTTAATATCTTTAAAGCCCACTACCGCAGCAATATCACCAGCACCTACATTAGGTATTGGATTTTGCTTGTTAGCGTGCATTTGGAAGATACGCGAGATACGTTCTTTATTATCTGAACGCATGTTATGCACATAAGAACCAGCTTCCAGGTTACCTGAATAAACGCGGATAAAGCACAAACGACCTACAAAAGGATCGGTAGCGATTTTAAACGCTAATGCTGCAAATGGTTCTTTTTCAGATGGTTTACGTAAAATTTCTTCGCCAGTATCTGGGTGGGTACCAATAATACCTTCCACATCCATAGGTGAAGGCAATAATTCCATCACATAATCGAGCATGGTTTGTACACCTTTGTTTTTGAAAGATGAACCACAAACCATAGGAACTATCTTAGCATCTAACACTGCTTTACGCAATGCATCTAATACTTCGCGTTCGGTAATGGTTTCAGGCGCATCGAAGAATTTCTCCATCAACGTTTCATCATACTCAGCTACAGATTCCAGTAATTTTTCTCTCCACTCAGTTGCTTCTTCTATCATATCGGCCGGGATAGGCACTTCGGTAAAGGTCATCCCTTTATCGTGCTCATTCCATACAATACCACGGAAGTTAATTAAGTCAATTACACCTTTAAAGCTTTCTTCGGCTCCAATTGGCAATTGCAACGGCACCGCGTTACTGCCCAACATACTTTTCACTTGTTTTACAACATTTAAAAAGTCGGCACCAGAGCGGTCCATTTTATTAACGAAACCTATACGGGCAACGTTGTAGTTATTGGCAAGTCTCCAGTTAGTTTCTGATTGAGGCTCAACACCATCAACAGCAGAAAACAAGAAAACCAAACCATCCAGTACACGTAACGAACGGTTTACCTCAACGGTAAAATCCACGTGACCAGGGGTATCAATAATGTTAATATGGTAAGTTTGGTCTCTGTACTTCCAGTTTACGGTAGTAGCAGCCGAAGTAATGGTAATACCACGCTCCTGCTCCTGAGCCATCCAATCCATAGTAGCAGCACCTTCATGTACCTCGCCTATTTTGTGGCTTACACCACTATAGTAAAGAATACGCTCGGTAGTAGTGGTTTTACCAGCATCGATGTGTGCGGCAATACCAATGTTTCTTGTGTATTTAAGATCTCTTGACATGTATTTTTTTGTTTGATTTCTCCGATTATAAAGATGATTACACCGATGTTAAATCAGTGTAATCATTATATCATCAGTGTAAATCTAAATGTTAGAAACGGAAGTGAGAGAACGCTTTGTTGGCTTCAGCCATTTTATGCGTATCTTCTTTTTTCTTAACGGCAGCACCTTCACCCTTAGCAGCTGAGATGATCTCTCCGGCTAATTTCTCCATCATGGTTTTTTCACCGCGACGACGGGCATAGCTAATTAACCATTTCATACCCAAAGCAATTTTACGCTCAGGGCGAACCTCGGTAGGTACCTGGAAGTTAGCACCACCCACACGACGAGATTTAACCTCAACAGCAGGCATTACATTATTTAATGCTTTTTTCCATGTTTCTAAACCGTTTTCACTTGTTTTTTTCTCAACAATATCAACGGCGTTATAGAATATAGCGTAGGCGGTAGATTTTTTACCGTCGTACATCATGTTATTTACAAACCTGGTTACCAGAATATCATTAAATCTTGGATCAGGAAGAAGGATTCTCTTTTTTGGTTTCGACTTTCTCATTGTTACTATCCTCCTTTAATTATTTCTTTTTACCTTTTGCTGGCGCGCCTTTTACCGGTGCAGCTGCCTGACCTGGTTTAGGGCGTTTGGTACCGTATTTTGAACGACGTTGGTTACGACCGGCTACGCCTGAAGTATCCAATGCACCACGGATAATGTGGTAACGTACACCTGGCAGATCCTTAACACGACCACCGCGTATTAACACGATAGAGTGTTCCTGCAGGTTGTGACCTTCACCCGGTATGTAGGCATTAACCTCTTTACCGTTAGTAAGGCGCACACGGGCCACTTTACGCATTGCTGAGTTTGGTTTTTTAGGGGTAGTGGTGTACACACGGGTGCACACGCCTCTTCGCTGTGGACAGCTGTCCAACGCTGGTGACTTACTCTTGTCAACCAGAGCTACTCTACCTTTTCTAACTAATTGCTGAATAGTAGGCATTCTTCCTTTTTGATTTTTACTGTTTTATCCTTATTTTAAGGACTGCAAAAGTACACACTTAATTTGTGATATTCAAGCGGTTGTGAAAAGATTTTTTGGGATGAGTTAATGGTAACTTACTGTGACAAAAAAAACCGCTTAACCAATATAGGCTAAGCGGTCATATATAACCTAACAATCTAATTTTAAGCTTTATTCATTTTTTGATGTTTACTTCCGCCTTTACCATGGCGACCTTTTGACATCGCTTTCATATCGGCCCTTTGCTTATCGGTCAGTGTAGCAATAAAAGCTTTGCGGCTGGCCTGTGCATTAGCTTTATTAGTGGCCATAATTTGTTTTTGATTAGCCGTTAGAGTGGCTTCCAACTTAGCTTTACGCTCTTTACGGGCTAATGCTTTGTTCTTTAAAATAGCTTTTTGATCAGCTGTTAAGGTAGTTTTAAACTTAGCCGCGGCTGCTTTATGCTTTTGCTTGTTCTCTGTAAGTACGGCTTGTTGCTGAGCTGTTAGCACAGTTGCAAACTTGTGCTTGTGAGTAGTATCTGTAGTTTGTGCATTTGCACCGAAAGCAACTGCTGATACCAATAGAGCAACTGCGGCAAGGGATCTGATTATCTTTTTCATAATATTTTCTTTTCGTTTTATAGATAGATGCAAAACTTGCTCAATGGTTTAAGTAACATTTTTGTGCCACTACATAGCATGTTATATAAGTGGGCAAAGTTATTAAAATACCTCAACAGGCATTTTTGTATATAAGACCCTTACTTACTATTGTGAATATCTTCATTTACAGTTGTAAAACTTTCCTTTAACAATAGAGTTATCCTTTCAGATATACAAAACATCATGTCAGCTTTATTTTTTTCCATAGGTACAAGCCTTCCGGTAATGGTTATCCCCGATACCCGCGCATCTGCCAATGGGCATGATGTAATCACATATACCTATAGCATATTTAAAGATACGAGCAATGGCAACCCAGCACTTGAACAAACCAAATACAGCGAACTGCACCTGCAAAAACATAATGACCCCAACTATATGGGCTTTATTACATTTGAAGACCCAGACAAACTATTTACTTACACTCCCGATGGTAACGTGAGTTTGAGCTCAGATCAGGTTGAAGAAATTATAGAACACATTAGCCATTACCGTGATAACCCCGCTTTGTGGCGGCATTTACACCAATAAGCTTTGTTAAACAAACTATTATGGAATTTCAGATAGGCGATGCTGTAGCCACCCCAAGGGGCAATGGTTACATTAACGATATTATAGGCGACCAGGTAGTAGTTGACCTGATTGATGGCGACGATCACCGCGAAATATTTAGTAAAGAAGATATTGCTCCATGGCCGGAGTAAGCCCCTCCCTTCCCGGGGAGGATTTAGGAGGGGCTTTCTTCTAAATAATTCTTCAACCCGGTACCAATAATATACTCCCATCCGGCGGCAAAGTTGCTTACGGCAAAGTCCGGGTTATCAGTAGGAAAGGTTTCCAGTCCCTTATGGGTAAGCTTTAACCGGGTTTGCTCTCCTTCGGGGAACAGTTCAAAACTTACTTCCGATTCGCCGGGATAACCATCGTATTTCCAAGTATAACTTAGTTCCTGGTTCTCTACCGACTCGGTTACGCGGCAAACATGCTCGTATTGAATACCATCTTCATGGCCTCCTAAAAAGTTAAAGGTGTAGCCAACCTCGGGTATAAAACCGGGCAGGTCAAAATACCATTCCTTCATGTGCTTGTACTTGGTAATAGCCTGCCAAACTTTGCTACGGGCGCGTTAAATACCCGCTCAATTACATAAGGTTGTACTTTCATTGGTTTTTAGTTTTATGGTGGGGTAATATACAACCCTTAAATAACTATATTTTCTAAATACTTATAACCGCTACCGGTATTAAGCAATAACACCCGCTCCTGTGGTTTGATCCAGCCGGTAGCCTTCATTTGTTTAAATGCTTGCCATAGCGCGGCACCCTCAGGTGCTACCAGCATACCTTCGTGGCGGGCAATCTCTTTAAGGGCTTCGCTCATTTGCTCATCACCCATAGCTATAGCGGTTCCATTACTGTCACGTAACACTTTAAGTATAATTTTATCAGCATAAGGCTTTGGTACCCGCAGTCCGTTGGCTATAGTAAAACCGCCATCAACAAATAATGAGGAAGTTTGCTGCCCGTGAAAAGCCTGCACAATACCATCACAACTTGCCGATTGTACGGCCACCATTCGGGGGCGATAACTGCCTATCCAACCCATCTGTTCCATTTCGTCGAAAGCTTTCCATATACCAATTAGGCCTGTACCGCCCCCGGTTGGGTATAAGATCACATCGGGTAGTTGCCAGTTCAGTTGCTCGGCAATTTCGTAGCCCATAGTTTTTTTACCTTCCAGGCGGTAAGGCTCTTTTAAGGTAGATACCTGGAACCAGCCGTTTGCCGTGGCTGCCTCGTTAGCCATTCTGCCGCAATCGCTGATGTTGCCATCTACTTCAATTAACTCTGCACCGTATAATCTGCATTCATCCTTAAACACCTGCGGCGTTAGTTTAGGCATATACACCACGGCCTTAATACCCGCTCGTGCCGCGTAAGCCGCCAATGCACCGCCCGCGTTACCCGCTGTTGGCGTTACCATAGTAGTAATGCCTAATTCTTTAGCTTTAGATACCGCCGCGCCAATGCCACGTGCTTTGAACGATCCTGTTGGGTTACCAGCTTCGTCTTTCCATAGTACTTCATTAGTGCCCGCTAAATGCTTCAGGTTAATTAAAGGCAGTATGGGTGTAAAGCCTTCGCCCATGGTTATCATATTCTCAGTTTCAATAACCGGTAAAAACTCTTTATAACGCCACATATTAGCAGGTCTTCCTGTCAGTGTTTCTTTCGATATACCGCCGCCCAGATCATACCTCGCAAACAACGACGATTGACAACCTGCATCTTCACAAACCGTCCGCACAACATCGGCACTGTAGGTTAACCCGCATGCCGGGCATTCCAGGTGGGTTAATAGGGAGCCGGTTTCTGTTTCGGTTGCCAATGTTTGTATAGGAGTATGCATAAATAAGGTAACGTATTTTGCCTGGTAAACTTAAACCAGGTTGCTTATATAAGCCAAGCAAACCTACTTAATTATTTGTTTGAGATATTGCAAAATTTCTGTATTAATATGCCCATCTTCCAACTAACCTCAATAAGGCTTTTTGTCACAATAAAATATTATTTAAATAAAAAGTCTACTATTTCTATGTACATTATATATATTTGAAAAGTAATGACAAACTTATTAGCCCATATTAACCACATTATGTGTATTTGTTGCTGCAATATTTGCATATGTTAAGGGGCTATGATCTTAAATTAACAAAACATTAATCTACGATAACGCCTCTACCGGTACCTACTGTTAGAGGCTTTTTTGAATATAAACATCAACATGCAAAGTTTTAGAACCGAACTGGAAAACCCTATAGTCGAGAAAGATATCATTGATCTCGAAAAAAAGATCAGGGCTTTCCGCGAGGGTAAAATACACGATGAAAAGTTCCGCAGTTTGCGCCTGGCACGGGGTGTTTATGGTCAAAGGCAGCCCGGTGTGCAAATGGTACGCATTAAGCTACCGTTTGGCAAGGTGACTTTTAAACAGATCCTGCGCATTGCCGATATTGCTGATGAATACGGCAGCGGTAACCTGCACTTAACCACCCGTCAGGACATACAAATACACTATGTGAGCCTCGACCGAACGCCCGAACTTTGGGCCAAGTTAGAGCAGGATGATATTACCCTGCGCGAAGCCTGCGGTAACACCGTGCGTAACGTAACCTCCTCCCCTGCATCGGGTATCGATCCGAAGGAGCCTTTCGATGTATCGCCATACGCGCATGCTACTTTCGAGTATTTTTTGCGTAACCCTATTTGCCAGGAAATGGGTCGTAAATTTAAGATCTCTTTTTCATCGGGCGAAGACGATACCGCATTTTCCTACATCCACGATCTGGGATTTATCCCTAAACTGCGTGGCGAAGACCGTGGCTTTAAAGTGATGATGGCCGGTGGCCTGGGTGCACAACCTGCCATAGCACATATAGTTGAAGAGTTTTTACCTGAAGATGAAGTAATCCCTTACATTGAGACTTTGATCAGAGTGTTCGACCGCCACGGCGAGCGCAACAACCGTAACAAGGCACGCCTAAAATTCCTGGTGCAAAAAATTGGGCTGGATGAAGTTTTACGCCTGACCGAAATTGAAAAGACCGCCAACAAGGTAAAAACATTCAAGGTAAACCGCGAGGCCGTACCACAACCAACTCCTCCCCCATCTGGCAGCTTCCCTATCCACGAAATTGCTAATCCGTTAAAATACGAACAATGGCTGGCTACCAACGTTTTCGAGCAAAAGCAAACCGGCTTTTATGGCGTATATGTTAAAGTGCCAGTGGGCGATATTCATACCCCCGAAGCCCGTAAACTGGTTGAAGGCATTCGCGGCTTAGTGGCCGATGAAATTCGTATTACCCAAAACCAGGGATTGCTTTTAAAATACGCCCGTAAGGAAACACTGCCTGCGTTATTTAATGTACTAAACGAGCTCCAATTAGCCGAACCAGGCTTTGATAGTGTGGCTGATGTAACCACCTGCCCCGGTACCGATACCTGTAATCTGGGTATCTCCAACAGCATGACGCTTTCGAAGGTATTGGAAGATGTGATATACAACGAATATGAAGATCTTATTTATAACCGCGACATCAAAATTAAGATCAGTGGCTGTATGAACAGTTGCGGTCAGCATGGGCTGGCACATATTGGTTTTCATGGCAGCAGCCTAAAGGCCGATAAACGCGTACTGCCATCGGTACAGCTACTGTTAGGCGGTGGCACCGTTGGCAATGGCGCAGGCCGTGCGGCCGATAAAGTGATAAAAGTACCAGCCAAACGGGCTACGCATGTATTACGTGCCGTGCTTGATGATTATAAAACCAATGCCGTTGGCGAGGAAACTTACCATAGCTACTACGACAGCAAGGGAAAGGACTATTTTTACCAGCTGCTAAAACCACTGGCCGACCTCACCAACCTGCAGGAAGATGAGTTTGTAGACTGGGGCCACCAGGAAACTTTTGCTACCGCTATTGGCGTGGGCGAATGTGCCGGTGTGGTGATTGACCTGGTTGCTACGCTGTTATTTGAATCGGAAGAAAAACTGGGCTGGGCTAAAGAAGCCTATGCCGAAAGCCGCTGGGCCGATGCCATTTACCACAGCTACAATACGTTTGTGAGCAGTGCTAAAGCATTACTATTAGATAAAGGCATTAACAGCAGCACCCAAACCGGTGTCATCAAAGAATTTGACTTGAACTATGTAAATACCGGGCTTGTTAGCCTGCCGGTATCCTTCAACGATCTGGTTTTACAGATCAACCAAAACGAACCGTCTGAAGCATTTGCAACTACATACCTGCAAAGTGCCCATGAATTTTTAAACGAAATGAAAGCGAACAGAGAGGCGCTTAAAGTATAATGACCGTATCAACAGAAACCAAACAAACCGTTAAGGAACCCAAGATAACTCTGGTGGGCGCTGGTCCGGGTGATGCCGAACTCATCACCATTAAAGGGATGAAAGCCTTACAAGCTGCCGATGTAGTGTTGTACGATGCCTTGGTTAACGAAGAGCTTTTAAGCTTTGCCCCAGCCAATGCACATAAAGTTTACGTAGGTAAACGCTCCGGCGATCATTCTTATTCGCAGGAAGCGGTAAACCAACTAATGATAGACTATGCCATTAACTACGGGCATGTGGTGCGCTTAAAAGGCGGCGACCCGTTCGTATTCGGTCGTGGTTTTGAAGAACTGGATCATGCAGCATCTTACAGCATACCAACCGAAGTTATTCCGGGGATCTCCAGCTCTATTGGCGTACCGGGCCTGCAGCAAATACCAGTTACTCACCGCGGACTGGCCGAAAGTTTTTGGGTAATAACCGGAACTACCACCAACGGCAAAATATCAAGCGATTTATATGCTGCGGTACGCAGCAAAGCCACAGTAATTGTATTAATGGGCTTGCACAAACTGGCCGAAATTACAGAGCTATTTAAAGCCGAGGGCAAACAGCGCTTACCTGTAGCGCTTATTCAAAGCGGCTCAACCGTTAACGAAAAAGTGGTGATTGGTGTAGTAGATACTATTGTTGAACTGGCCGAAGAAAACAAGATCAAAGCTCCTGCTATGATGGTATTTGGCGAAGTGGTATCACTGCATCCTAAGTTTCAACCTATTCGTGAGTTTTATGACATCCTTGCCCAGGAATAATCATATAGCTCCTTTAGCAGTGAAAGAAAATCAGGATGGCAACCAGCTTTTCCCGGTGTTTCTAAAACTGAACCAACTGCACACGGTAGTTGTTGGCGCGGGCATTGTTGGGTTAGAAAAACTAACCGCATTGCTTAACAACAGCCAGCAAGCCCGTGTTACGGTAGTGGCCGAAAGCATACTGCCAGAAGTTTACGAGTTTACGGCAACCTATCCGCAGGTAACGGTATTGCAAAAGTCTTTTGAGGCCAGCGATCTCGATGAGGCAGACCTCGTAGTTGCAGCCACTGCCAATAACGTACTAAACGAAGTAATCCGTAAAGCAGCGCATGAACGTAAACTCTTAATTAACGTGGCCGATAAGCCAGCACTATGCGATTTTTACTTAGGCTCCATTGTAAAAAAAGGAGACCTGAAAATTGCCATATCTACCAACGGTAAATCGCCCACAGTAGCCAAACGTATTAAAGAAGTACTTAACGAAAACCTGCCCAACGAATTAGATACAACCTTGCAGCAAATTGCAGCCCTGCGTAACACTTTACGTGGCGATTTTGCCAGCAAAGTAATAGCCTTAAACAAAGCAACCGCTAGCTTGGTTGAACCTAAACCTGTCCGAAAAAAGAATTTTAAATGGCTTATTTGGGGTACCATCATTTTCTCGTTAGCTATAGCGTTAACCGCTTTATGGTACAACGAGCCAGGTTTCAGAAATTATGCCGGGAATATCAGTCCGGTGTTTTATTATTTTTTAGCAGCAGGTTTTGTCTTCGCCATGATTGATGGTGCCATTGGCATGTCGTATGGGGTTACCTCTACGGCGTTTTCGTTATCTATGGGCATCAGTCCTGCATCGGCAAGTATGGCGGTACACCTATCTGAAATTATGAGTAACGGTATTGCCGGCTGGATGCACTACCGTATGGGCAATATAAACTGGAAACTGTTTAAGCTGCTTATTATACCAGGCATATTGGGTGCGCTGGCAGGTGCTTACCTGGTATCATCTTTAGAACATTACAGCCATTACACCAAACCTTTGGTATCGGTATATACCTTAATTTTAGGTTCGGTAATTTTATCCAAAGCCTTTAAAACAGGAAAAAAGAAATCGGCCGATAAAATTAAACGCATCTCGCTTTTGGGTTTAGGCGGGGGTTTCATTGATGCTGTTGGAGGTGGCGGCTGGGGTTCTATCGTATTGTCGTCGCTTATTGCAGGTGGTCGTCATCCACGGTTTTCGCTGGGTACGGTTAAGCTGACCCGGTTTTTTATTGCCATGGTAGGCTCGCTTACCTTTTTAATTATGCTCGATAAAGCACCCTGGAGTGCCATTGCCGGGTTAATTATTGGCAGTGCGCTGGCAGCTCCTATAGCGGCCCGCATATCTAACCGGATCTCGGTTAAAGTAATTATGGTTGCGGTAGGTATTATTGTTATACTGGTAAGCCTGAAAAGTATTTATGGCTTCATTTCAAATATTTTATAATGGATAAGTTAACGCAACATATTCAACAACATATAACAGGCACTTCACCTGTAGAAGCATTGGCCAATCTTGCTGATGCTTTTCCTGGTGAGATTGTTTTTTCTACCAGTTTTGGATGGGAAGATCAGGTGATCACCCATGTGATATTTGCCAATAAGCTGCCTATCAAAGTATTTACTTTGGAAACCGGTCGCTTGTTCCCCGAAACGTATTATGTGTGGAACCGCACCATGGAAATATACGACCAGCCGGTGCATGCCTACTACCCGCAAAACGAGCCATTGCAGGCTATGGTAAATGCCAAAGGCCCGAGCAGCTTTTACGAGTCGGTTGAAAACCGTAAAGAGTGCTGTGGCATCCGTAAAATAGAACCGTTAAAACGCGCCTTAAAAGGCAACAAGATCTGGATCACGGGTATCCGTGCCGAGCAATCGCCCAACAGGCAGGATATGGTCAACATAGAATGGGACGAGGGCAATCAGATGGTGAAGTTTCACCCCATATTTGACTGGGACCTTGAACAGGTAAAAGAATACATTAAAACGAATAACATACCCTACAATACCCTGCACGACCGCGGTTTTCCGAGTATTGGTTGCCAGCCTTGCACCCGCGCCGTACAACCCGGCGAAGATTTCAGGGCAGGCCGCTGGTGGTGGGAAGATCAATCGAAAAAAGAGTGCGGCTTACATTCCGTGCAGGAAATTATTACAGAGAAATGAGTACAAAATCATTAGATTATCTCGACGAATTAGAAGCCGAGGCCATTTATATTTTACGGGAGGTAGCAGGTCAGTTTGAAAAACCGGCATTGCTGTTTTCGGGTGGAAAGGATTCGATAACCCTGGTGCGTTTGGCTGAAAAGGCCTTTCGTCCGGGCAAATTCCCTTTCCCGCTGGTACATATCGATACAGGGCACAACTTCCCCGAAACCATCCAGTACCGTGATGATATGGTAGCCCGTTTAGGCGAAAAGCTAATCATTGGCCACGTACAGGATTCGATAGACCAGGGCAAAGCCATAGAGCAAAAGGGTAAGAATGCCAGTCGTAACGCATTGCAAACCGTTACCCTGTTAGATACCATTGCCCAGCACGGCTTTGATGCCTGCATAGGCGGTGCCCGCCGCGATGAGGAAAAAGCGCGTGCCAAAGAGCGTATTTTTTCGGTGCGTGATGAGTTTGGCCAGTGGGACCCTAAACGCCAGCGCCCTGAGTTGTGGAACATTTACAACGGCAAGATCCATAAAGGCGAAAACGTGCGCGTGTTCCCTATCAGCAACTGGACGGAACTGGATGTATGGAATTATATACGCCGCGAAAACATTGCCCTGCCATCTATTTACTTTGCCCACGAGCGCGATTGCATTACCCGCAACGGCCAGTTAATGGCTGCAGCCGAGTTTTTAAACATGGATGAGGATGATGTAATTACCCGCAAAAATGTGCGTTTCCGCACCGTAGGCGATATGACCTGTACCGCGGCCGTAGAATCGGACGCGTTCCTAATCGATGATATTATTGATGAAATAAGCGCTTCTAAAATAAGTGAACGTGGTGCCCGTATGGATGATAAGGTATCGGAAGCTGCCATGGAAGACCGTAAAAAAGGCGGGTATTTTTAAGGCATTAACCGGGTTAGAGACACAAAGTATTGTGCCTCTACGCAATAATAATTTGAATGAATACCGTAGAGACACAATACTTTGTGTCTCCTTTGAACAACATGTAAACACATGGAGATATTAAAATTTATTACAACAGGTAGTGTTGACGATGGCAAAAGCACACTGATAGGCAGGCTTTTATATGATAGCGAATCTATCCTGGCCGACCAAATGGAGGCCCTGCAACGCTCTAACCGCAAAAACGACGACGGTACCATTGACCTCGCCATTTTAACCGATGGTCTTAAAGCCGAACGTGAGCAAGGTATTACCATCGACGTAGCTTACAAGTACTTTCAAACCGCTCAACGTAAGTTTATTATTGCCGATGCGCCCGGCCACATCCAGTACACCCGTAACATGGTTACCGGCGCATCAAATAGCAACTTAGCTATTATTTTGATTGATGCCCGTAAAGGTGTGGTAGAGCAAACCATCAGACATTCCTTTTTGGTATCGTTATTGGCTTTGCCACAGGTAGTTATCTGCATCAATAAAATGGATATGGTGGATTACGATGAAGCCACTTTTACACAGATAGTTGACCAGTATAAGATCCTCGCAGCCAAGTTGAAGTTAGAGAACATAGTTTACATACCTGTGAGCGCTTTAAAGGGTGATAACATTGTGTATGAGTCGTTTAACATGACCTGGTACAATGGTAAAAGCCTGTTAGAGCACCTGGAAACGGTAGAAATACCTGTTGATGACAGCAGCGCCCATGCACGTTTGCCGGTGCAATGGGTGGTGCGCCCCCAAACCGAAGAACTGCACGATTACCGCGGTTATGCCGGCCGTATTTCGAGTGGCAACTTTAAGGTAAACGATGCGGTTACCGTATTACCCTCAGGCTTTAGTTCTGTTATAACTAAAATAGAACTCCTTGATAAAGAGTTCAATGAAGCTGTGGCAGGTCAATCAGTTACGGTACATTTGCAGGATAACATTGATGTGAGCCGGGGTGATATACTGGTAAAAAGCGCTGCCCTTCCCGAGGTTTCGCAATTGATTGAGGCCGACCTGTGCTGGATGGACACCCGCGCTTTAGATACTTCACTCACCTATCTTATTCAGCATAACAGCAAGGTCACCCGCTGCCGCATTCAGGAAGTGCTTTATAAGTTCAATATCAATAACTTAGAAAAAATTTACGAGGAAGAATTTAAACTGAACGACATTGGCCGCATCATCATTAAAACCGCCGAGCCACTTGCTTTTGATGTGTATCAAAACAACAAGGCCAATGGTGGTGCCATTATTATAGACAGCCGTACCAACGTTACGGTAGGCGCTTTAATGTTACGTGCCGCGGTCAATTAATCTATAACTCTAAAAAACATATCATATTTAAAGCAGGCCAAATGCCTGCTTTTTTGGTTCATAAAAGTTCATTAAACTTCATATTACTTCATAAAACCTCGAAAAATTACATTTAATTACCTTTTTTAGCAACTATACTTTGCCCGGTAGAACAAAGATCCAAAATAATACATGCTGCACAATCAGGCTTGTAATACAAGCAAACTTTTTGCCCGTGCCGCATCATCACCTGGTGATGATCGAACGTTTCACGGGCGGTGAAGTTGGGCGGTAGCAGATCTTCGAGCACCCGGTTGGCTTTGCCCTCTCCTATCTTGGCATCAATGATACCTAACCTGGAAGCTACCCTGAAATGATGCGAATCTACCGGCAGTGCTTTACCTCGTAAGGTACTGAATGAAATAACCGCGGCGCTTGATTTTGGCCCTACACCGGGCAACTCTTCCAACCACTGCCGGGCAGCTGTAACTTCCATTCCTCCTAAAAAATCAAGGTTGAGTTGACCCAGCTTTTCGGTGATGAGTCGAAGCACTTCTTTTACACGTGGCGCTTTTTGCTCGGGCCAGGTACAGGGTTTGAGCTGAGGCATAATAGCGTCAACATCTGCATCCCTAACATTTTCCCAGGAACCAAAAGCATTGCGAAGGTTTTGAAACGCCTGAGCCGAATCGCGGTTTTTGGTACGGTGCGACAGTAGCGTAGTTACCAGTTCGCTCAGCGGGTCGAGGTCGTGGAAATATTCGATGCGGACACCATATATTTCGTACAGACGGCGATGTACTTCCAGCACAAATGCTGCTTTATCAGGAATAATGGTTAACATGCTCAAGATACAAGGTTGTAATCCTGAACTTGTTTTGAGGTGCCTAACATTTGCTGTTCTTAACTATGGCGCTGCCAATAAAATTTACCATTTATTAATAACTTTTACTGCATATTTTACCTTTTCAGGCAGAAAATGAGCATATTACTATGCATGCATAGTAATAATACCGAATACCAATTTAAACTTTGGTATTAGTACATAAGAATATAATTCTTGATTTGAATAAAAAAATAGAATTATATTCTGATATTTGACTTATTGCAGAATATGATACTTAATAAAAATTTATTTTTCTGTTGTTGTCAGTTTTATGGCTTCTATCTACCTTACAAATATTGATTTTGTAACCTAATAATATCAACAACAAAAATATTTTAACGGTAAAGATACGCAAGCATAATAATGCTTTAACATTACGCCGCTAAATTTAAGAGATACCTATCAGGAATAATATATAACAGAGCTGCTTACATAATGAGTTTTAATACCGATAACACACAGGAGATAGAATTAAACAAGTACAGTAAAACACTTACTGCCGACCCTACCCAGCCTGCGGCACAGGCCATGCTTTACGGCATTGGCTTAACCGACGATGACATGAAAAAGGCACAGGTAGGTATAGCCAGCATGGGTTACGATGGTAACACCTGTAATATGCACCTGAACGATTTAGCTAAAGTGGTTAAAAAAGGCGTATGGGCCGAAAACCTGGTAGGTTTAATTTTTAACACCATTGGTGTGAGCGATGGTATGAGCAACGGTACCGATGGCATGCGTTACTCGCTGGTAAGCCGCGATGTAATTGCCGATTCGATTGAAGCGGTTTGTGGTGCGCAATATTATGATGCGGTAATAGCGTTACCTGGTTGCGATAAAAACATGCCCGGCTCGTTAATTGCCATGGGCCGTTTAAACCGTCCTGCTATTATGGTATATGGTGGCACTATTAAACCCGGCCATTATAAAGGCGAAGACTTAAATATTGTATCGGCCTTTGAAGCCTTGGGTAAAAAGATTGCCGGTACATTAGATGATATAGATTTTAAAGAGATTATAAAAAATGCTTGTCCGGGTGCTGGTGCATGCGGAGGTATTTATACGGCTAACACCATGGCCGCGGCTATTGAGGCTTTGGGCATGAGCTTGCCTTACTCCTCATCGAACCCTGCTTTGAGTGAAGAAAAACAAGCGGAGTGTTTGGCTGCCGGCAAGGCAATATATGAACTATTAGAGAAAGACATCAAGCCATCGGACATCATGACCCGCAAGGCTTTTGAGAACGCCATGGTTACCATTATGGTATTAGGCGGAAGCACCAATGCGGTTTTACACATGATAGCTATTGCCAAAAGCGTGGATGTACCTTTAACGCAGGATGATTTTCAGACCATTAGTAACCGGATCCCATTACTGGCAGATATGAAGCCAAGCGGTAAATATATGATGGAAGACTTGCACAAAATTGGCGGCGTACCCACGGTGATGAAATACCTGTTAAAAATGGGCTGGTTACATGGTGATTGCCTGACCGTAACCGGAAAAACTTTGACCGAAAACTTAGCCGATGTTCCAGAACTGGATTTTGACAAGCAAGATATCATTCGTCCGTTAGAAAGACCCATAAAAGCGACAGGTCACTTACAAATATTATACGGAAATTTGGCAACTAAAGGTAGCGTAGCCAAAATTACCGGTAAAGAGGGTGAGCGTTTCCAGGGCCCTGCAAGGGTTTTCGAAGGCGAACAATCTTTAATTGCCGGTATTACCAGTGGCCGTGTTCGTGCGGGCGATGTAGTGGTTATCACACACGTAGGCCCTAAAGGTGCGCCGGGTATGCCCGAAATGTTAAAGCCTACATCTGCCATATTTGGTGCAGGTTTGGGTAGCTCGGTAGCATTAATTACCGATGGCCGTTTTAGCGGTGGCACGCATGGTTTCGTGGTAGGTCACATTACCCCCGAGGCTTGGGATGGCGGCAACATTGCCCTGGTTAAAGATGATGACCACATTACCATTGATGCCGTAAGTAATACCATCACCTTAGATATAAGCGACGAAGAAATGGCCCAGCGCCGCAGCCAATGGCAACAGCCTAAGCCGCCGGTAAGCAAAGGCTTATTGTTCAAATATTTTATAAGCGTAAAAGACGCCAGCGAAGGCTGCGTTACCGATGAATAACCCCCAGCCCCCTAAAGGGGGAGGTTAAGGGTTTATAATAAAATACAATCAAAAATTCCCCCTTTAGGGGGTTAGGGGGCTATATGGAAGCAGTACAACAAGAGGAATCAACAGTTATTGAAGAAAAAGCAGGCATCGAACTTTCGGGTTCAGCAGCGCTTTTAGAAGCTCTTTTAGTGGAAGGTGTAGATACCATTTTCGGTTATCCGGGTGGTGCCATTATGCCTATTTATGATGCTTTGTATGATTACAAAGAGAAATTAAACCACATCCTTGTCCGCCACGAGCAGGGAGGCATTCACGCCGGACAGGGCTACGCCCGTTCATCTGGCAAAGTCGGTGTCGTCTTCGCTACCAGCGGTCCTGGTGCCACCAATTTAGTGACCGGTTTAGCCGATGCTCAAATTGATAGTACCCCATTGGTTTGTATCACCGGTCAGGTTTTTGCACACCTATTAGGTACCGACGCCTTTCAGGAAACTGATGTAATCAACATTACTACCCCGGTAACTAAATGGAACTACCAGGTAACCGATGCCAATGAAATACCTGAGGCTATTGCAAAAGCGTTTTACATAGCCCGTACCGGCAGGCCCGGCCCTGTGCTGATTGATATTACCAAGAACGCGCAGATCCAGAAGTTTAACTTTAAAGGCTATACACCTTGTAACCATATCCGCAGCTATCGTCCAAAACCTATTGTACGCACCAAATTTATTGAACAGGCCGCACAGGTTATTAACGAGGCCAAAAAGCCATTCATCCTTTGGGGACAAGGCGTTTTGTTAGGTAGTGCCGAGCAGGAATTTAAAGCTTTTGTAGAAAAAAGCGGTATCCCTGCGGCCTGGACTATTTTAGGTGCAGGTGCCATCCCAACCGATCATCCGCAAAATGTAGGTATGCTGGGTATGCACGGTAATTACGGGCCTAACGTATTGACTAATGAGTGCGATGTGCTGATAGCCATAGGCATGCGTTTTGACGACCGCGTAACCGGCCGTTTAGACAAATATGCCAAACAGGCTAAAGTTATTCATTTAGATATTGATCCATCGGAGATTGACAAGAACGTAAAAACACACGTACCCGTTTGGGGCGATTGCAAAGAAACGCTGCCATTACTTACGGCACTGGTTGAAGCTAAACAACATACCGAGTGGCTGGAAAAATTTAACGATTACACCCGTAAAGAAGTAGAAGCCGTTATAGATGCCGAGCTGCACCCAACAAGTGGCGAAATGACCATGGGCGAGGTGGTTGACCAGTTAAATAACCTCACTAAAGGCGATGCTATTATTGTAACCGACGTAGGCCAGCACCAAATGGTGGGCTGCCGTTACGCTAAGTTCAATAAAACCCGTAGCAATATTACCAGCGGTGGTTTAGGCACTATGGGTTTTGCCCTTCCGGCTGCTATAGGCGCTAAGTTTGGTGCACAGGAAAGTACAGTGGTTGCCATTATTGGCGATGGCGGCTTCCAAATGACCTTGCAGGAATTGGGTACCATTATGCAAAGCGGCATTGATGTAAAGATCATCATCCTGAACAACCGCTTCCTGGGTATGGTTCGCCAATGGCAGGAGTTGTTTAACGAGCGTCGTTACTCATTTGTAGATATTCAAAGTCCTGATTTTGTGCAGGTAGCCAAAGGTTACGGCATTGCGGGTAAATGCATTAAAGAACGTGAAGAGCTGCAATCTACTTTGAAAGAAATGCTGGAACATAAAGGTTCATACCTGCTGGAAGTATTTGTGACTAAGGAAAATAACGTGTTTCCTATGGTACCACAAGGTTGCAGTGTAAGCGAAATCAGACTTAAATAAAACCCCAAGCACCTCCCAACCCTCCCCAAGAGGGAGGGCTTTAAAACATAAATTAAAATGGAAAATCAAAATCAAACCAGTTCTAACTCCCTCCCTACCGGGGAGGGCCGGGGAGGGGCTGATGCTAAACAGGAATTTAACATCACCGTTTACACCGAAAACCAAATTGGTTTGCTTAATCGCATTGCTATTATTTTTACCCGTCGTAAAATAAATATCGACAGTTTAAATACTTCGCCATCGGAGATTGACAGCATTCACCGTTTTACCATCGTAATTGATGAAACCGAAGAAGTGGTACGCAAAGTTTGCCGCCAAATTGAGAAGCAGGTGGAAGTTTTAAAAGTGTACTACCATACCAATGCCGATGTAATTTGGCAGGAAATGGCATTGTACAAAGTATCGGCCGATGTAATTGCCGAAAAAGCACCGGTTGAGCGCTTACTGCGTGAAAATGGTGCCCGTGCGGTAGTAATCCGTAAAGATTACATTGTATTTGAAACTACCGGTCACCGCGAGGAAACGGAGAACCTGATCAAAGTACTGCAGCCTTACGGCTTAATTGAGTTTGTACGCAGTGCCCGTGTAGCTATCATCAAAGATAGTGACGGCTTCAACTCCAAGCTACGCGAATTTGAGCAAATGCAACCCGGCGAAGACGTAAACGAAAACGAATACCTGAATAAGGGACAAAAGGTGTTTACCATGTAAGCTCTTGTCTTGAACCAGAATTTTCAGAATTAAGGAATTAACAGAATAAAAATCAATCGGTGAACTCACTCCTAAATCAGTGAAATCACAAAAATCAAAAACAATAGAAATGGCAAAATTAAATTTCGGCGGTACAGAAGAAAACGTAGTAACCCGCGACGAGTTTCCTTTATCGAAGGCACAGGATGTATTGAAAAATGAAGTAGTAGCGGTAATTGGCTACGGTGTTCAAGGTCCGGGCCAGGCGCTTAATCAAAAAGACAATGGTATTAACGTAATTGTTGGTCAGCGTAAAAACTCAAAATCTTGGGATAAAGCGGTAAGCGATGGCTTTGTACCCGGTGAAACTTTGTTTGAAATTGAAGAAGCCCTGGAAAAAGGGTCTATCATTTGCTACCTGTTGAGCGATGCCGCCCAAATTGAATTGTGGCCAACTGTTCAAAAATACTTAACCCCGGGCAAAGCCTTGTATTTTTCTCATGGCTTTGGCATTACCTTTAAAGAGCAAACCGGCATCGTTCCACCTAAGGATGTGGATGTATTTTTGGTTGCCCCTAAAGGTTCGGGTACTTCGTTGCGCCGTATGTTTTTGCAAGGCCGTGGCTTAAACTCAAGCTACGCTATTTTTCAGGATGCAACCGGTAACGCGTTTGAGCGTGTTATTGCTTTAGGTATTGCCGTAGGTAGCGGTTACCTGTTCGAAACTGATTTCCGTAAAGAAGTTTACAGCGATTTAACCGGCGAGCGTGGTACGCTGATGGGTTGTATCCAGGGTATTTTTGCAGCTCAGTTTGATGTATTGCGCAGCAAAGGGCACTCTCCTTCTGAAGCCTTTAACGAAACAGTGGAAGAGTTAACCCAATCATTAATGCCACTGGTTGCCGAAAACGGTATGGACTGGATGTATGCCAATTGCTCAACCACTGCACAACGCGGCGCGTTAGACTGGTGGAAAAAATTCCGTGATGCTACCAAACCGGTATTTGAAGAACTGTACGAAAGCGTAGCTACCGGTAAAGAATCACAACGCTCTATTGACAGCAACAGCCAACCGGATTACCGCGAAAAACTAAACGCCGAACTGGCCGAACTCCGCGATAGCGAAATGTGGCAAGCCGGCAAAACCGTACGCAGCCTGCGCCCTGAAAACCAGGAAGTAGAAAGCCCCTCCTAAATCCTCCCCGGGAGGGAGGATTTTTAAACTAACAATAAGCATGGAAAATAAAACTGTAATTCAAAATACCAACCCCCTCCCTCCCGGGGAGGGCCGGGGAGGGGCTACTTTATTTGATAAAATTTGGGATGCACACATTGTAAGTAGCAATGAGGGTTTTCCTGATGTATTATATATCGACACACATTTTATACACGAGGTAACCAGTCCGCAGGCTTTTGATGGTTTGCGCGAACGGGGTTTACCTGTTTTCAGGCCGAAACAAACCGTGGCCACAGCCGATCATAACGTGCCTACCTGGGACCAGCACTTGCCTATTAAGGAAGAGCTCTCGCGTTACCAGGTAGATATGCTGACCAAAAACTGTGCGGAATTCGGCATTGAATTATACGGCTTAGGCCATTTATACCAAGGCATTGTACACGTAATTGGTCCCGAGTTGGGTATTACCCGCCCGGGCTGTACTTACGTTTGCGGCGATAGTCATACCTCAACCCACGGTGCCTTTGGCGCTATTGCTTTCGGCATAGGCACCTCGCAGGTAGAACAGGTGATGGCTACCCAATGTTTATTGCAGCAACGCCCTAAACGTATGAAAATTGAAGTGAACGGTAAATTGCAAAAAGGCGTTGGCGCAAAGGATATCATCCTATACATTATCTCTAAAATTTCTGCAGCAGGTGGTACCGGTTATGCTGTGGAGTATGCCGGCGATACCATTCGCGCTTTGAGCATGGAAGGCCGCATGACTATCTGTAACATGAGCATTGAAATGGGTGCCCGTTGCGGACTAATTGCGCCCGACCAAACTACTATAGATTACGTACAAGGCCGCGAATTTGCCCCCAAAGGCGAAGAATGGTATAATGCCGTAGCCTATTGGCAAACGCTGTACTCTGACGAAGATGCCGTATTTGATAGCGAATTGTATTTTGATGCGGCCGATATTGAGCCGATGATCACTTACGGTACCAACCCGGGTATGGGTATTGGCATAACGCAGCATGTACCCGAAACCAGCAGCTTCGAAGCTAAAGAACAAGGTTCGTATGCTAAAGCATTAAATTATATGGGCCTGCACGATGATGAATCGATGTTGGGCAAACCTATTGATTATGTATTCATCGGCAGTTGCACCAATTCGCGCATTGAAGACTTGCGTTTGGTGGCTGATTTTATTAAAGGCCGTCAAAAAGCCGAAAACGTTACAGTTTGGGTAGTACCCGGCAGTAAACAAGTACAGCTGCAAGCTATTGACGAAGGTTTGGATAAAGTATTTGAAGCCGCTGGTTTCCCCCTGCGCGAACCCGGCTGCAGTGCCTGTTTAGGCATGAACGAGGACAAGATACCCGCAGGGAAGTACTGCGTATCAACCTCTAACCGCAATTTTGAAGGCAGACAAGGGCCCGATTCGCGCACGTTTTTAGCCAGTCCGTTAACGGCGGCTGCAGCGGCGGTGACGGGGAGAATTACGGATGTGAGGGAATTACTAACGTCTGAATCTGAATTTGCTGAATTAGAGAATTAACAGAATTAAAAACAACTAATAAACAACAGTAAATATACCTAAGTGGAAAGAGATGAACTTACCTACAAGGTCATTGGATGTGCAATGAAAGTGCACAATACGCTTGGAAATGGGTTTCAAGAGGTAATATATCAGCGTTGTTTAGCAATTGAGTTAGAAGATTGTGGTATATCATTTAAAAGGGAGCAGGAGCACTCAATTTTTTATAAAGAATTACAGGTTGGTACAAGAAGAGCCGATTTTGTTGTTGAAAATAGGCTGATTATAGAATTGAAAGCATTAATCAATTTAGAAGATGTTCATTTGGCACAAGCAAAAAACTACACAGTCGCTTATAATTTCCCGGCAGGGTTGTTAATTAATTTTGGTAGTCAAAGTCTTCAATACAAATTGGTTTTCAATCCAAAACATTATTTCATTCCTAATTCAGAAAATTCTAAAATTCAGTAAATTCAGATCACATGGCAACCAAAATATTTAAACACTTACAAACGTCGGTAGTACCGCTACCTATTGAGAACATCGATACGGATCAGATCATTCCAGCGCGGTTTTTAAAAGCCACTACGCGCGATGGTTTCGGTAATAATCTATTCCGCGATTGGCGTTTTGATAACGAGGGTAACCCTAAAGCCGACTTCGTGCTTAACCACCCCACCTATTCAGGCAAGATACTGGTAGCCGGTAAAAACTTTGGTTGCGGCAGTAGCCGTGAGCATGCTGCCTGGGCCATTGCCGATTACGGTTTCGATGTAGTGGTGAGCAGCTTTTTTGCAGATATTTTTAAAGGTAATGCCCTCAACAACGGCCTGCTGCCTATACAGGTAAGCGACGAATTTTTGAAAAGACTTTTTGAAGTGGTATTTGAAGACGCCAACGCAGAGGTAGAGGTTGACCTGGAAAATCAGTTCATCCGCATTGCTAAAACCGGTGAACAGGAAAGCTTCGAAATTAATCCATACAAAAAAGCCTGCATGACCAACGGCTACGATGATATTGATTACATTTTGAGTAAAAAGGAATTGATAACGGAGTTTGAAAATAGCCCCCTAACCCCCTAAAGGGGGAACAAGAGTTTGAACGGATACAATAACAACTTAAATATAAATGAGCATTAACTCAAACACTCCCCCTTCAGGGGGTCGGGGGGCACACATCTTAGTCATCCCTGGTGATGGTATTGGCCCCGAGGTAACCACTTGGGGTAAAGCCGTTTTAGAGCATATTGCTTATGCTTACGGTCATGAGTTTACTTATGATGAGGCGCTGATGGGTCACGCCGGTATTGAAGCTACAGGCAACCCGCTGCCCGATGAAACTTTAGAAAAAGCCAGAGCCAGCGATGCCATTTTGTTTGGTGCTATTGGTCATATCAAGTACGATAATGATCCATCGGCCAAGGTGCGCCCGGAGCAGGGTTTATTAAAGATCCGCAAGGAACTGGGCCTGTATGCCAACCTGCGCCCTATTATGCTGTTTGATGAACTGCTGGATGCATCAAGTTTGAAACCGGCTGTATTGCGCGGTACCGATATCTTGTTTTTCCGTGAGCTGACCGGCGACGTGTACTTCGGTGAAAAGAACCGCAGCGAAGACCGCAATACCGCATCCGACCTCATGATCTACCATCGGTATGAAGTAGAGCGCATTGCCCACAAAGCATTTGAAGCGGCTCGTTTACGCAGTAAGCGTTTATGCTCGGTTGATAAAGCCAATGTGCTCGAATCATCGCGCTTATGGCGCGAGGTGGTGCAGGAACTGGCCAAACAATACCCGGATGTGGAAACCGAACACATGTTTATCGACAATGCCGCCATGCAACTGGTGAAGAACCCTAAAAAGTTTGATGTGGTATTAACCGCTAACCTGTTTGGTGATATTTTAACCGACGAGGCTTCGCAAATTGCAGGATCAATGGGGATGCTGGCATCAGCATCAATAGGTGATGGCACCGGCTTTTTTGAGCCCATCCACGGTTCGGCGCATGATATTGCGGGGCAGGATAAAGCTAACCCGTTGGCCTCTATCCTATCGGTTGCGCTGATGCTCGAAATCAGCTTTGGTTTAAAAGACGAAGCTAAACGCATTACTTCGGCTATTGACCAGGTGCTTAAAGCAGGTTACCGTACCGGTGATATTGCCGACACGCTTACTCAGCCCGAAAAAATATTAGGGACCGAAGCTATGGGTAAAATGGTGCTTCAATTTTTATCGAAACCGGAACTGACATAGTTTGTCTGAATCAGAATTTTCAGAATTAATGAATTAACAGAATAAGATAGTAAAGATTCAATAAAAAATTAAAAGTCCTCCCTCCCGGGGGGGAGGATTAGGAGGGGCTTATGAAATGGAACGCAGATTTATATGATGATAAGCACGGCTTTGTGTCGCAGTTTGGCACCAGTGTGCTGGAACTGCTGGATGCAAAACCGGGCGAATCGGTACTGGATATAGGCTGCGGAACAGGCGACCTAACCAAGCAGATACAGGAGCTGGGCGCTGAAGTAATGGGAACTGATTACTCACCCGAAATGATAGCACAGGCGCGTTTCAAATATCCGCAGGTACCTTTTGAAGTGGTTAATGCTTCAAGTTTCCAGGTGGAGTATCCGTATGATGCTGTTTTTTCTAACGCGGCCCTGCACTGGATCCATAATGCCGGTGGTGTTATTAAATCGGTTTATGAAGCGCTAAAACCCAGTGGCCGTTTTGTGGCCGAAATGGGCGGTAAGGGTAATATAGGCAAGCTGCGTGCTGCCATTAAACAGGTATTGCAAAAGCATGGCTATACCATGCAGGCCGAAACCAAAATCTGGTATTTCCCATCGTTAGGCGAGTACACCAGTTTGTTGGAGCGCCATGGTTTCCGGGTAACTTATGCCGTGCATTTCGACCGTAAGACCCCGCTGCAGGATGGCGACCAGGGTGTAGCAAAATGGATTAAAATGTTCGGCGCGCAATACTTTGCCGGCATTCCTGAAGCCGAACACGAAAAACTATTACAAGAAATTACCAACGTACTCGAACCCGCCTATAACGAAAACGGGCAATGGTATGCAGATTATAAAAGATTAAGATTTACAGCAGTGAAAGAGTAGCGGGTTGTGAGTTGCGGGTAGCGAATTGCCTTTAGCAAGGTGCAGTTCCATTTCCCTCCCCGCAACACGCAACCTTATACCCCAAACCTCAAACAAAAAACTATGTTACACGATCCAAACCGGGTTTATATTTTTGACACCACCCTGCGCGATGGTGAGCAGGTACCGGGCTGCCAGTTAACCACGCCCGAAAAGATTGAGATTGCGCGCGAACTGGAAGCGCTGGGTGTAGACATTATTGAAGCAGGTTTCCCGGCCTCAAGTCCGGGCGATTTTCAAAGCGTGGTAGAGATTGCCAAAGCGGTTAATTACCCTACTGTTTGCGCCTTAACCCGTGCACACAAAGGCGATATTGATGCCGCCATAGAAGCATTGAAATATGCAAAACGGCCACGTATCCACACCGGTATCGGCTCGTCGGATATGCACATTAAGCATAAGTTTAACAGTACCCGCGAAGAAATTTTGGTGCGCGCGGTAGATGCCGTTAAATACGCCAAAAAATCGGTGGAAGATATTGAGTTTTATGCCGAAGATGCGGGCCGCGCCGATGTGGAATTTTTAGCCAAAATGGTGGAAGCCGTTATTGCTGCGGGTGCCACGGTGGTGAACATCCCCGATACCAACGGCTACTGCCTGCCCGATCAGTATGGCAGCAAAATCCGTTTTCTGAAAGAGAACGTGAAGAACATTGATAAGGCCATTATATCGGTACATTGCCATAACGATTTAGGTTTGGCTACGGCTAACTCCATAGCCGGTTTACAAAACGGTGCCCGCCAAATTGAGGGTACCATTAACGGCATTGGCGAGCGTGCAGGTAATACCTCTATTGAGGAGGTAGTCATGATCCTTAAAACCCACCAGGTTTTGGGCTTGCACACCAATATTAATACCCAAAGCTTTTTTGAAATAAGCCGCATGATCAGCAGCCAAATGCGCATGCCGGTGCAACCTAACAAAGCCATAGTAGGCAGCAATGCTTTCGCGCACAGTTCGGGCATTCACCAGGACGGCTTTTTGAAGAACCGTGAAAATTACGAAATTATCCGTCCCGAGGATGTAGGTTTTCCGAGTGCTACCATCGTGTTAACCGCCCGTAGCGGACGCCATGCCTTAAAGTTTCACCTGGAGCGTTTGGGTCATGTTTTAAGTAAGGAAGAATTAGCTGCTACCTATGAGCACTTTTTAAAATTAGCCGATAATAAACTGGATATAAATGATAACGACCTGCAAACATTGGTAGCTAATCGTTTGGTTAAACCATAACAAATGAATACCGAAACTAATATGCAGCTCGATTTTGCCTCGGCCACCCAACGCCTTAAAAACGTAGTACGCCGTACCCCGCTCGAATTTAACCAGGGCTTATCAGACAGGTATGCGTGTGAACTCTACCTTAAACGCGAAGATCTGCAAATTGTACGTTCGTATAAATTGCGAGGCGCGTATAACATGATTAGCCAACTAACCGAGGAGCAGCGCGGGCGTGGCGTAGTTTGCGCCAGTGCGGGCAACCATGCACAGGGCGTGGCTTTTTCGTGCCGCAGGCTGGGTATTAAAGGCGTTATTTTTATGCCCGAAATTACCCCCAAACAAAAGGTGAAGCAAACCGAAATGCACGGTAACGGAAATATTGAAATTATATTAACGGGCGACACCTTTGACGATTGCCTGCGCGAGGCTTTAGCATACACCGAAGCACACGGGCTATCGTTCATTCCTCCTTTTGATGATTACCGCATTATTGAGGGCCAGGGTACCGTTGGTGTAGAGAT
>NZ_JBHTMJ010000004.1:0-99071 GCF_042679325.1 Mucilaginibacter terrae | reverse complement strand
AACATTACCTTGATTGGTGTAGAGCCCGAAGGGGCGCAATCTATGGTGGAAGCTATACGCAGGGGCCAACCTTACACCCTGTCGCAAATTAACCGTTTTGTTGATGGGGCGGCGGTTAAGCGGGTGGGCCAATTTACTTACAAATTGTGTAGTGAGGTACTGGATGAAATGCTATCGGTACCCGAAGGTAAGGTTTGTACCACTATCCTTAAACTATATAACGAGGATGCCATTGTGGTGGAACCTGCTGGTGCATTATCGATAGCGGTATTAGACCTGTGTAAAGAGCAGATTAAAGGCAAAAAGGTAGTTTGCGTAATTAGCGGCGGCAATAACGACATCGACCGTATGGGCGAGATTAAGGAGCAATCGTTATTATACGAAGGCTTAAAGCACTACTTCATCGTTCGTTTCCCACAACGCCCGGGGGCATTAAAACTTTTTGTGAACCATGTATTAGGCCCGCATGATGATATTACCCGTTTTGAGTTTATCAAAAAAACCGAGCGTGAACGCGGCCCGGCCCTGGTAGGCATCGAACTTAAATTGGCCGAAGATTACCCTGCCCTAATGCAACGTATGGAGGCGCACCGTTTTGATGTGATAGAGATTAACAGAGACCAGACTTTGTTTGAATACCTGGTGTAGGCTTGTTGTTGGTAAGTTAAAACTATATAAAGAAACATCCGTACAGCGGCACTTTGCATGAACTAATGCGAGGTTGATCAAAGGCTATCTTTAAAGCGGATATATTACCAATCAGTTCATCTTATACTCGTCTAACTTGCGGTACAGGGTGGTTAAACCAATGCCCAATAAACGGGCTGTTTCCGTTTTGTTACCATGGGTATGGGCCAGTACTTTATGAATGTGCTGGCGCTCAACAGTTTCGAGGTCCATAGAGTTACTGTTGGTACTTGGGTAATTAAATTCGAGGGGTAGCAGGTTGGGGGTTAGGATATCCGTATCGGCCAGGATCACCACACGCTCCATTATATTTTTGAGTTCGCGGATGTTACCCTTCCATTGGTGACGTTTAAGAACAGGTAAAAAATCGTCGGAAAATTTAACAGAAGGCTTGCCTGTTTTAGCGGCAAAATCTTTAAGGTAATATTTAGCCAGCAGTTCAATGTCGTTACTGCGTTCATTAAGCGAGGGAAGATAGATGGTAAATACCGATAAACGATAAAACAGGTCTGACCGGAACCGGCCGGCTTCGGCCTCCTTTTGCAAATCGCGGTTGGTGGCGGCCAATATACGTACATTTACTCTGGTGGTTTGGGTATCTCCTACCTTAATAAAGGTTTTGCTCTCGAGTACGCGTAGCAGCTTGGCCTGCAATTCGAGGCTAACCTCCCCTATCTCATCTAAAAACACCGTACCGTGGTGTGCCTCTTCCAGTAGGCCTTTCTTGTCTTTTAATGCCCCGGTAAAAGCACCGGCCTTATAGCCAAACAGTTCGCTTTCCAGCAATTCGGCCGTAAAGCTACTGCAATTGATAGCCACAAACGGCATCAGCCTGCGTTGGCTTTCGTAATGTATGGCCGATGCAAACACCTCCTTGCCTGTGCCGGTTTCACCTAATAACAAAACGGTGGTATCGGTAGCGGATACCTTGCGTGCCAGCGATACGGCATCTGTTATAGGCTTGGATGTACCTATGATTTGTGCAAAACTATACTTATTGTGTACTTTCTTTTCCAGTTCGTGTACGCGGAGCTGCAACTGTGCTTTATTTAAAGCCTGGTATATCAGCGGAATAATCTTTTCGTTATCGTCGCCTTTGGTAATGTAGTTAAAGGCACCGTTTTGTATGGCTTTTACCCCATCGGCAATAGTACCATAAGCGGTAAGGTTAATAACCTCCACATACGGTTTTTTCGATTTAATTTCTTTAACTAAGTCTACCCCGTTTACATCGGGTAATTTCACATCGCTAATTACCACCAATATCTCTTCCTGCATGAGCAGCTTTAACCCTTCTTTGCCTGTTGCTGCCTGCATTACCCGGAAACCCTCCAGTTCAATGATGCGGGAGAGCAAGCCGCTCAACTTTTTTTCGTCATCGATAATGAGTATAGTGGATTGCATTTGCCGTGAGTTTTACTGCCGCAAATGTAATATTAAGAAAGGAATAAGTGGCAACTGCCCTATACCTCTCCATAGAAATCGCTTTTAAGATTTTTATTTCCCTCCTGAGAAAGAAAGGACTGAACTGTACGTAGGCGGGGGTATTATAAATTAATTTATACGCCAACCATAGCCTGTAAAAGAAACATACGCACACCTCTCTTGAGAGGAGAACAGCACATCTCCCAATTTTTAAGAATCTTTTCCCCTGTGTGCCTCCAACCTGTATTACAGGTCTACCTTGAAATTAATATGCTTAGGTGATGTGCTACTACTTTTTTTGTTATACCCTGCAAGCAACAGGTACACTTTACATTTGGCCGAATATTCCATATCCGATTTTGAAATATGGGTAGTAAGCACACTGTAGTAATCATCTGTTTTTTGTACCCTGAAATCGTTTCCTGGATTGACCACATCATAAAGCATAACATAGTTTTCAACCATTGCGGCTTTATAACTCATGGATATAGCATAGGCTACAAAAAGTTTTAGGGGTTCTGTATCCATAAGTATTTATTAATGGGTTAAATGGCTGGCAAGGATACAAGATATGAAATTTTTTAGTGTTTCATATCTCTACTAAACTTTACAACCCGTAATTTATCGTTAAAACAGCTCAATGCCTTCATCGCGAAAAAATATTTTCAGCTTCCCGTTTTTACTCGTTAAATTAACTGCATGAAAATAGCTACTTACCTGTTATTGTTTTTGAGTACACCGGCCATAGCGCAGGTTTTTAAAACGCGCGAACCACTGGCCCATACGTTTTCTGTAGTGGCGCGTGACCCGGCTACCGGGCAAATGGCTGCCGCCGTACAAAGCCACTGGTTTAGCGTAGGCACTTCGGTTATATGGGGAAAATCGGGCGTGGGCGTAGTGGCTACGCAATCGTTCGTTAATAAATCATACGGACCATTGGGTTTGCAATTGATGCAAGCTGGAAAAACGCCGCAGCAGGCTTTAACCGAACTTACGCAAAAAGATGACGGCCGCGATGTAAGGCAGGTAGCCTTTTTAAATACCAAAGGCCAGAGCGCCGTACATACCGGCAGCAAATGTATTGCCTACGCTACCGATAGGCATGGCGTAAACTACTCGGTACAATCAAACATGAGGCTGACCGATAAGGTTTGCCAGGCTATGGAAAAAACTTTTTTAGCTAACGCCAAACTGCCACTGGCCGAACGGGTGGTAGCTTGCTTACAAGCGGCACAGGCTGCAGGTGGCGATATACGCGGGCGGCAATCGGCGGCATTGATCGTGGTATCGGGCACGTTGGCCAAAGAAAGCTGGAACGATAAATTGATTGATCTTAGGGTGGATGACAGCCCAAACCCCATTAACGAACTGGCCCGCCTGCTGAAACTGCAACGCGCTTATGAGCACATGAACAATGGTGATTTGCAAGTAGAAAAAGGGAACATGCCTAAAGCCATGGCCGAATATACCGCTGCCGAAAAAATGTTTCCTGCCAATTTAGAAATGCAGTACTGGCATGCCATAACGCTGGCTAACAATAAAGGAGTGAAAGAAGCTTCGGTGATCTTAAAACGCATTTACGCCAAAGATGCCAACTGGCGTGAGCTAACCCGCAGGCTGCCTAAGGTGGGCCAGTTAACCGTTACTGCCGAAGAATTGAAAATGTTGCTATTATAGATAGAGAATAAGCATTGCCTGCAGAGCCACCGGTTAAAACCATGTTTCCAATCTGCGGCTCTGCAGGCAACACTTTAATACTTAATCGTTCAGCACAAACACCGTCATACTTCGTGGCCCGTGCGCACCCAATACCAGCGACTGCTCAATATCGGCCGTTTTACTCGGGCCTGCAATAAAGGCACCCCAACCGTATTCGTTACCGCCTATGCGGGTGTAGGCCTTATGCATGGTGGGTACTATATTTTTTGCACTTACCACTGCGGCTAAATGCTGACATATAAAGGGTACGGCACGATGGCCTACCAGGTCTTGCGTGATCCATATCGCACCGTTTTCGGCCACGGCAAAGTGGGCGTAAATAATGGCCAGCTCCACATCGGCCAGGTGATGGGCAGCAGGATTAATTTCATAAGCTGCCGTAGCAATGTCTTCCAGTTCGGGCACCAAGCTCAGTACGCGTTTCTCCAACGAGTTATAGCTGTTTTTGATGATCGACTTGATTTCTTCCATACTGTTCACCCGGTACATCTTGCCGCCAATAGCGGTTAGCACGGCTTCGTACTGCCCCAGCGCATCTTCATGCTCTATTTCCTGAAAGGGTGCAATATCCGGTAACGGCATCAAATCGGGCTGGTTTTGCTTTACGGCTGCTAATATTTTTTCTCTGCTCATTTTAAATGAGTGAATGGTTGATTGAGTGAATGAGTGAGTAGTTATTCCAATAATATATTGGTCTATACTCTTGATTCTATATTCTTGACTCTAACTCTTGTTTCTTGTCTCTTACTTCTTGTTTCTATTTTTACTGTACCACTCGCCAAATGATTGTTCGGGCGATGAGGGCATATCGCGGTTCTTGAACCAGGGGTTAAGTTTGTTATTTACAGCGAAAGGCGCGTACTTAATAGTTAGCCTGCCCATTTTACCGGCAGCATGGTACAAGGTAGGCGATGCCAGCGTGGTAGCCATTACCTGCATGGCTACTTTCTTAGCTGTTGGCGCATAACCTTCTTTAACCAGTACCTGGCGCCATTTATACAACTGATCATGAATATCGATCTTTACCGGGCATACGTTTGAGCATGAACCACATAAGGTTGATGCGAACGGCAGATCGGCATACTTACGCATATCGAAGTTTGGCGCCAATATAGAACCTATAGGCCCCGCTACAGCGGTATGATAGCTGTGACCACCACTGCGGCGATAAACCGGGCAGGTATTCATACAGGCACCACAACGGATGCATTTTAACGAGTTGCGGAAATCCTCTCTGCCTAATTGTATGCTTCTGCCATTATCTACCATAACGAGGTGCATTTGTTGGCCTTCGCGTGGTTTTTTGAAGTGACTGCTATAGGTGGTAATTGGCTGGCCGGTAGCACTACGGGTTAACAAACGTAAAAAAATACCCAAATGCTCACGCTTAGGAAGCAGTTTTTCGATACCCATGCTCGCGATGTGTACATCGGCCAAATGAGCGCCCATATCGGCGTTACCTTCGTTGGTGCATACCACAAACTCGCCGGTATCGGCAATGGCGAAATTAACACCCGTTAAAGCTACTTTACGGGTCAAAAAAGTCTCCCTCAAACTTCCCCGGGCGGTTTCGGTTAAAAACTGCGGATCAGACATGTTAGACGGTGTTCCTAAATACATGTGGAACAAATCGCCTATTTCTTCCTTTTTTTTGTGGATGCAGGGCAGCACAATATGGCTTGGCGCTTCGCCGGCCAGTTGTACAATACGCTCACCCAAATCCGA
This sequence comes from Mucilaginibacter terrae, assembly GCF_042679325.1. Lineage (GTDB taxonomy): Bacteria > Bacteroidota > Bacteroidia > Sphingobacteriales > Sphingobacteriaceae > Mucilaginibacter > Mucilaginibacter terrae. The sequence continues at coordinate 93,515 of NZ_JBHTMJ010000004.1, read as the reverse complement.
ATCAATCACTTCTATACCGTGGGTAGCCAGGTAATCGTTCAAATGGCACTCCTCGGTAAGCATGCTTTTGCTTTTCACCATCTGGGTCACCTCGTTCTCTACCAGTAACCGGTGAACAATCTCATTATGCTCCTGGGCATCGGCTGCCCAGTGTACGGTAATGCCGTTAGCTTTTGCAGTAGCTTCAAACTGCTGCAAATAGTTATTCAGATCGCTTAATACATTATGCTTGATGTTGGATGCCGCTTCACGCAGGGCTTCCCACTCAGGCAACTGGTGAACGCTCTTATCGCGCTTGGCACGAATCCACCAAAGCGTTTCGTCGTGCCAGTCTACCCGGTCTTCGTCCCGGTTAAATATATCGGCCAATTCGGCGTGTGATGCTGCGGCCCCCCCGCCCCCTGAAGGGGGAGTAGAAGTACCGTTGCTTTTTGTGGCTTTTTCCATATTTCTATCCTTAACACTATCTCATTCAACTTCTGTTCTCCCCTTCAGGGGGTTAGGGGGCAACATTTGCATTCAATATTTCTGCAATGTGCAGCACTTTTACTTTACTGCCCTGGCGTTTTAAAATGCCTTCCATGTGCATGAGGCAGCTCATATCGGCCCCGGTAATGTACTCGGCACCGTGTTTCAGGTGATCGGCTACGCGGTCTTTACCCATTTTGGCCGACACGGCTTCTTCGGCAACGCAAAAGGTACCACCAAAGCCGCAGCATTCATCCTTACGGTCCAGTTCTACCAGTTCCAGGTCTTTAACCATATTGAGTAACGAGCCCGGTTTAGAGAAGCTGGGTTCCACCAATTCGGTCATTGAGCTTAAATGTAAACCTCGTTGCCCGTGGCAGCTTTGGTGTACACCCACTTTATGCGGAAAACGCGCCGGCAAGCTTTCTACCTTTAAAATATCGGTTAAAAATGAGGTCAATTCCCAAACCTGGTGCGCTATTGCTTTAGCCAGTTCGGGCTGCTTATCATCATACAAATGATCGCGGATGTGCAGCACGCAACTACCCGATGGCGATACAATATAATCGAAGCCCGAAAAATTATCAATGAATAACCGGTTACAGCCACCCGTTAAATGCTCAAACCCCGAATTAGCCATAGGCTGGCCGCAACAGGTTTGATTGGGCGGATACACCACATTTACGCCCAGTTTTTCTAATAGTTGCAGCGTAGCTATGGCAGCCCCGGGATAAAACTGGTCAACATAACATGGTATAAATAGTCCTACAGTCATATATGTACAGTATTCGATGCTGTTTTATAACGTTTAAGTTGAATTAAATTATTAGGTAAAGCTTTATTATTCCACGATTTATGTATAGCCAGCGCAGTGCCTACAGCAGTAGCTTGTGCAACAGAAGCCGCCCATACTTTAACATCAGGAAACAGATCGGCCAGCAAGCTCATAAAAATTTCGTTCTTGCCAAAGCCACCGTCCACATAAATATCTTTCACATCAGTTCCCTGTAGCACCAGTTGCGTGGTTTGGTATTGTAACGAAGCCAGATCAAGCATGAGTTGATGGTATGCTTCGGTATCGGTTGCAAAAGCGGCCAGATCTCTATTACAGAAACCCGATGTTATCAAACCTGTAACATCTTTAGCGGTACTTGCAGGGGGCTGTTCGGCCTTTAGCTTGGTAATAACTTCCGGCTGATAACGCATGGTACGGTATTTGGCTGCACTTTGCTTAAAATATGCCGATATGCGCTTAACCTCCTGCTCGTGCTCGTTACCCGAAAATACGCGCGATGCCTTTACCGGTTTACCCTGGTATTGGAGGTAAGCCAGGCAGTCTTTACTTAGTTCTTCGGGTGTTAAGGGCTGGTTATTAAACGGGTTTAAACTTATGCACCACGTACCGGTAGATAACAGCACAAACGGTTCGGTAAAACTTACCAGGTATGGTATAAGTGCCGCCGAACTATCGTGCAAACCAATACCAACCGCGCAGCTTTTACCTTCAATGATCATAGCTAAAGCCTGATTTGAGGGAAATATGGGAGCCAGCTTTTTGCGGAGATGTTCTGCTTTAACCCAAGTATGATAGTCTTGCTGGTTAAAATCCCAAAGCTGGGTATGGCAGCCAATACTAGTAATATCAGAATATGCCGCTCCCGATACCAGCAAACTTAAATATTGCGGCAGGTGCAAGGCATACTTAACCTGCTTAAACAAGTCGGGCTTTTGATGTTTAATATGGTACAACTGCATTCCTGAATTGAGGTTACCCAATACCGGCGATGCTGTTTCGGCAGCTATGGTTTCGGGTGAACCGTATTCCTGGTAAAACTGCTTGCTTATTTCTTCGGGATATGCCTTGAGGTAATTATACAGGGGTGCCAACGGCTCGCCCTGCTCGTTAATATATACCAGGCTTGCCCCGTACGATGAAAAGTTTATAGCCTTGATCTCAAATTGAGGGAGCCGGTAAATTTCATGCAGGGAGTCGAAAACAGACAACTGCAAACTCTCCAGGTTTTCACAGGCATCGCCGTCCTCATCTAACGTTTCAATAAACCTTGCCGACTTTTCGTAAACGATGTTATAGTCCTCATCCAGCAAAAATAATTTTTTGTTGGTTTTGCCTACATCAAATACTGCTATTACGGGTGTTTTGGCCATGCTTATAATCCTGTGGCTACAGTTTTTTCGCCACGTTCGCTAATTAAATTTTTACGTACATCAAGGCTACGGTAAGCAGCCAGCGGGTTAAGCGCACCACCGGTTCTTAAACGGGCTTCGGCCACTAACGGGCGTACATCGGTACGGTATGCTTCCTGTAAAATTTCCTGTGCTTTAGCTACATCGTTTGACAATTGTGCTTCTCTCAAAGCAACTGTATCAACAATAAGGGCTTGTGCATAAGCGATCTTGATAGCCTCAACCGATTGGATCAGGTCTTCGATAGGGTCTTTTACATTGTGCGATGCATCGATCATCCAACCCAGGTCTTTAGAGTGGGTCATGCCACGAGCATCCATACCTTCAACCAGTTCGTTAAAAATCAGGAATAATTGATATGGGTTAATGCTGCCTACAGTTAAATCGTCATCACCGTATTTTGAATCATTAAAGTGGAAACCGGCCAGTTTGCCTTCCATTAATAATAACGAAACAATTTGCTCGATGTTAGTATTAGGCAAGTGGTGACCTAAATCAACCAATGTAGAAGCTTTTGAACCTAATTTATTGGCTAATAATAAGGATTGACCCCAATCGCCAATGGTGGTTGAATAGAAATTCGGCTCGTAGGGTTTGTACTCTACCCAAACTTTCCAGTCATCAGGCAGGGCCTCATAAATTTCCTGCAAGCTTTCTAACGTGTTTTGAAACGCATTGCGGAAATTTAGCTGCCCTGGGAAATTAGAACCATCGGCCAGCCAAACAGAAAGCGCATTTGAACCTAATTCGATACCGTATTTAATTACTTCGATGTTGTGGTCAACTGCCTGTTTGCGTACTGCTTTATCAACATGGTGTAACGAACCGTATTTGTAGCTATGCGCCTGATCTTTTTGATCCTGAAAAGTATTAGAATTTACGGCATCGAAACGTAAACCGTTTTGTGCCGCCAAAGCTTTAATAGCATCAGCGTTTGATGGGATATCCCATGGAATGTGCAACGAAATAGAATCGCTCGATTTATTTAAAGCATGGATAACGCCTACGTCTTCGATCTTTTCTTCCAAACTGCGCGGCTCACCACCGCCCGAAAAACGACCGAAACGTGTACCACCGGTTCCTAATGCCCAGCTTGGTATGGTAATGTTAAAAGCACCCAGCTTTTGCATTACTTCATCCAGGTTGTTAATATCGGCAGCTACATAATCAAATTTGCTTTGATGTTTGTCGCTCAACTGATGGTTGGCTTCATCAATTTTATATTTCTCTATTTGCATAACAGTTATAATTGGTAGCCCCTGCCAACCCTCCCCGGGAGGGAGGGCTTTAGGAGCTTGGTTTAATTTTTCATACACTGTGCCATAAAAAGTCCTCCCTCCCGGGGAGGATTCAAGAGGGGCTTGGGCTTTATCTTACAAAACCGGCAGCAACACCACCGTCAACGTTGATAACGTTACCTGTTGATTTACCCAGCAAGCCACCGGTTAAGGCAAAGCAAGCGTTGGCAATATCAATTGGTAAAATAATTTCGTTTAATAAAGTACGTTTAGCGTAATAAGCAGGCAGCTCTGCTACGGTAACGCCGTAAGCTTTAGCACGGCCCTCGGCCCATCCGCCAGCCCATATATTGCTATCGCTGATTACGGCATCGGGGTTAACTACGTTCACACGGATCTTATCAGGTCCTAATTCGGCAGCATTTAAACGGCTTAAATGTAATTGTGCAGCTTTAGCACTACCGTAACCGGCATTGTTTGGTCCGCTTACTAAGGCGTTCTTGCTTACAATATTTATTACATCGCCACCAATGGCTTGTTTTTTCATTACCGCAACGGCAGCCTGGGTAACAAAGAACTGGCCTTTTACCAATACGTCGTACAACAGGTCCCAATCCTTTTCGGTATGGTCGCCAATGGTTTTAGAGATAGATAAACCTGCGTTGTTCACAATTAAATCAACACCACCAAAGTTTAAAGCGGCAACATCCATTGCACCTTGAATTTGATCGGCACTGGTTACATCCATTACCGCGGTAGCGTATGAATCTTTACCATACAGGCCTTTAAATTCTTCGCCGGTAGCTTCTAAACGCTCAGCGTTCATATCGTTCAAAATAACAACGGCACCTTCTTCCACAAACTTTTTAGCAATTGCTTTACCAATACCACCGGCACTACCGGTAATTAAGGCAATACGACCGCTTAAAGCTTTAGGCTTAGGCATACGTTGTAATTTAGCTTCTTCCAACAACCAATACTCAATATCAAAAGCTTCCTGGCGTGGTAACGAAGTGTACTCAGAGATAGCCTCGGCGCCTTTCATTACGTTAATGGCGTTGGTATAAAACTCGGCAGCAACACGGGTAGTTTGCTTGTCTTTAGAGAAGCTGAACATACCTACACCCGGGAACAAAATGATCACCGGATTAGTATCGCGGATGGCCGGGCTGTTATCGTGCTTACAAGTGTTATAATAATCGGTATACATTTGGCGGTAAGCCTCAAATGCAGGAGCCAGTTTAGTTTTCAGGCCTTCCACATCGCTCAAATCGGCATCAGGGGCCAAATCTAAAACCAACGGACTAATTTTGGTGCGCAGGAAGTGATCGGGGCAGCTGGTACCCATGGGGGCCAAACGCTCTAAATCATTCGAATTGATGTATTCTAATACACGTGCATCATCGGTAAAATGGCCGATCATGTTGCGCTCGCTTGAGCAAAATCCACGCAGTATAGGCGCTAAAGCAACGGCTTGTTTTTTACGGCCGGCTTCATCTAAACTTTGTATTTTTTGACCGCCAAATACAGGGCCTTTTTTACCATAACTTTGCTCTAAGTACTCAGCGCATTTTTCAATTACTTCTAAGGTATTGATATAGCTTTCGTAAGCGGTATCGCCCCAGGTAAATAAACCGTGTGAGCCTAACATAATACCACGAATGCCCGGACTGGCATCTAAACAGGCTTTTAATTGTAAGCCTAATTCAAAGCCTGGTTTTTTCCATTCCACCCAGCCAATAGTACCGCCAAATAACTCTTCGGTTATTTGTTTACCGTCTTTAGCTGCTGCAATGGCAATAGCTGCATCGGGGTGCAGGTGATCTATATGAGCGAATGGTAAAAAGCCGTGTAAAGGCGTATCAATAGATGGCGCTTTGGAAGCCAGGTCGTAAATGCTGTGGTTAAACAGCTCCACCATCTCGTCTTCAAACTCCACACCACGGTAAACATTTTTTAAGCTCCGTAAGCGGTCAACATACAAAGCAGCAAGGCCGCTTTTTTTCAGGGTGCCTATATCGCCACCCGAACCTTTGATCCACATTACTTCCACTTCCTGACCGGTAAGCGGGTCTTTTTGCATTAATTTACAAGAAGTGTTGCCACCTCCGTAGTTGGTTAAGCGTAAATCGGCACCTAACAGGTTAGAGCGGTATATTAACAGGGCTACCTCATCGCCGGCCAGTTCGGCTGCTTTGGCGTCATCCCATAAATAGCTTACATGCTTAAATTCGGTTGTTTTAACAGACATATTGAGTTTAATAAATACTTATCTTAAATTATTATTTTAATGAATTACCATATCCTACAATGAGTACCGAAAGTATAATGGTAGCAATACCGGCTATTACTGTTCCAAATGCTTTGCGGCTTACGCCTTTCCACTCTTTTAAAACCAGCCCCCAAATGTTGGCTATCAGTATAATAAAGGCCATGTGCAGTATCCATGAACTTGGGCCATTTCCTAAACGGCTTTCGCCCATACCGTAGAAGAAAAATTGCAGGAACCAGGTGGTACCGGCCAGTGCCGAAAACAGGTAGTTAGCCAGCAACGGCGTTTTTTTATCGGTATAATTACCAAACGTTTTGTTACGCGCGTTGAGTATCATGCAATAAATAAGGTTGGTAGTTAAACCGCCCCAAAGAATGACGATGTAAGTTACGTTGTTTTGATACAGGAAATTACCCTGATCCGGGTTAGCCGCCATCCAAATATTGTTTGCGGTTTGGGCCATGGTATGACCGGCCTCTATACCAAAGTTAAAGCATGCGCTCAGCACACCCGATACAATGGCCAGGGTAATACCCAGGCCAAATTTGTAATCTGAATTATTACCGGCTACTTCTTGGTCTTTAGAGAGTTCACGCTCTTTCATTACGCCGGCTTTACCACAAATAACTATGCCAATAACGCAAACTAAAATACCCAAAAGCACCATTTGCCCCCAATGGGTGTTCATTAAAGTGGAGATGGTATCTTTATTAGGCTCGGGATTAAATTCATAATAAATGGACGGTATTAGCGACCCGAAAATAGAGCATAAACCCAAAATGATGGAACTGCCCAGGGCCACGCCTAAATAACGTACACCCAGGCCGTAGGTTAAACCGCCTATACCCCATAGTACACCAAATATAAAGGTTAACTGTAATATGCTGCCGGTAGTGTTTTTAATAATATCGGTAAAATTAGGGATAGTTAACCATGCGGCCAGCGGCGGTACAATTAACCAGGAGAAAATTCCTCCCACTATCCAGAAACTTTCCCAGGCCCAGCCTTTTACTTTTTTGTAAGGAATGTAGAAGCTGCCCGATGCAAAACCTCCGATAAAGTGAAATAAAACTCCTAAAATTGCCTGCATTAGATAATATAATTTTATAATTGGTGATAGCGAAATTAGAAAAGCTGGGTAACACAGCTATCATGCACTGTCATGGTTAAACAAATTTGTTTTTATAAATATAAACCCGTTACAATCGATATAAATATACTTTGTAGGCGCATTAAAGACAACACATGCGGTTATATCATATTAAATTATACAACGCAAATAGGTAAGAGAGCACAGGTTGTAATGCATTTTACATTTTTTAAGCTATCTTCATAATTAGTGCAGCGCTGTAGCTAAGTGTTTACACCGCAAATAAATCGTTGGTTGAATAAATATTATCCTAATTTTATTTTTTTAGCCACTACGTTATTAACCAATTAATACGCAATGAAACCTATTTCTTTTTTAGAGTATATTGAGATTGATTATTACTCTTCTACTCCTAAGTACTTACAATTGGCTAACTCCATTGCAAAGGCCGTGCGCGACGGCCGGCTGAACCGCAACGATACCTTACCCTCTATTAACGAACTCAACTACAATTTTGAAATCTCGCGCGATACGGCCGAAAAGGCTTATAAACATTTAAAATCAATAGGTATATTAGGTTCGGTACCGGGTAAGGGATATTATATTAAAAGTATAGAAACTCCGCAACGCTTTAAGGTATTCCTGTTATTTAACAAACTGAGCACGCACAAAAAAATTATATATGATGCCATAGTTTCCGGGCTGGATAACCAGGCAGCCATTGACTTCTACATTTACAATAACGACTTTTCGTTGTTTAAGAAAATGCTGGAAAACACTAACGACGATTATACCCATTATGTGATCATCAGTCATTTTTTAGATGGCGGTGGCGAAACGTCTCATGAGATCCTGAACAAGATCCCCAAGGATAAGCTGATACTGCTGGATAAGATGGTAAAAGGTATTGAGGGCGAGTACTCGGCAGTTTATGAGAACTTTGAACAGGACATATTTCACGCTTTGGAGCAAGCCCTGGCACCCTTGAGTAAATACCACACCATTAAAATCGCGTTTCCCGAACACACTTATCACTCTACCGAAATTTTAAAAGGCTTTTATAGTTTTTGTACCCAGTATGCCTTTAATTATAAAGTAGTTCATGATATACAGAATGAACCCCTGCACAGCGGCGAAGTTTATATTACCCTGATGGAGAACGATGTAGTAGTTTTAATAGAACGCCTGCTGCAAACCAATTACAAAATTGGCGAAGAGATTGGCATAATATCTTACAATGAAACCCCGCTTAAAAAGATTATTTTGAACGGATTGACCACTATATCTACTGATTTTCAAAAAATGGGTGAGATTGTAGCGCAAATGATCATTAACAACCAACACAAACACATCGAAAACCCTTTTTACCTTACTTTGCGCGCCTCCTTATAACAGCATATCTTTATTATCGAACTTTACCTCCGTTGCTTAACATACCTGTACCACATCCATATTTAACAACTGCCCTAACTTTTGCAGTTTAGAACTAATATGGCCTACCCCTACCGCACAGTGGTGTGCCGGGCCGTAACTGTTCCAGTTGTTTACAAACTTACGGGCACCAATGCTGAATTTATACCTGCTGTTGGTATTACCAATCTCTAATATAGGCCCGGCTACCGATTGGCCTTCGGCTACCAGCAGCATTAAACCTTTGCCCGGTTGCTCTACTACCGATAGCAGCGTTACCGGTCCGTTCTTTACCGACATTTCTACCGATAAACCGCGCCCAACCTTACCATGATATACTTTTAAAGGTCTTACTTTTGTTTTACCTTCGGCAATAGCAATATGCCCCGGGCCATCGTGCCCCATCAGTACCACATCGGCTGCAAAATCCATAGCATAATATTCGGTAAAAGAACCGCCAGCACCAAAGCTATCCATAATTTTCATGGCCTGAGCGTTTTTAATTTCATACTCCCCGGCCACCGGTATGCCACGTGCCGTTAGCAAAGAGTTTCCTAAGATGATAGAGCTGATGGTGTCTTCATTATCAAAATTACCGGTACCTTTATAAAAGTAAGCCATTGAACCAAGCTTGTAGGTTTCCACCAGCTTATCTAATGCTACCGAAGTACGGGCCGCGCGTTGTAATTCTTCTTCCGAGCAATCATCCTGTACATCAAATTTATGTTTAAAATCCGCTACGCGTGTCGCAATTTCCTCATGGGTTATGTTTTTGCGCAGGTAGGCCAGTTCATCTACTTCCAGCAGCTCAATATGGCCGCCAAATGTGGCATATTGCTGGGTAAGATCTGAGTAAATATCAAGCATACCGCTATAGTAATGCCCCATGGCACCCATGCGGTTATAAGCCATGATGTTGGCTACTTTGGCTGCTTCTACCCATTCGGTCACCTCGTCCCAGCACTCCGGGTCATTGTGCAGCATACCGGTTATCTGGTGAAACTTAATACCGGTACGGTTAAATACGTTTGCTATTTCGGGTACCGGGCAAGCCGAGCAGTAGGCCAACCATTCACCCGTCATTTTGGTGCGGTTGGCAATTTGGTTAAAGCTGGTATAATCAATTGCAGCTTCAGGCGCCAGGTTCAATATAATTACCGGAACCTTGGCCCGCTGTACTACCGGCAACACGGTTGATGACAGGGCGTAAGTAGTCACATATAAAAAGATCAGGTCCACATCTTCTTTACGGAACTTGCTTCCGGCCTCAAAAGCTTTTTCAGCATTATCTATCAGGCCAAGGTTCACTACCTCGGGGTGAATGGCGGCTATATTACCCTCAACTACCGATAAATAGCCCTCCAGGCGTTCTTTTAAACCTTCAAACTGTTCCCAGTAAGCATCTAAACCTATACCGAATAATCCTATTTTTAGCGTAGCCATAATATTAGTTCTTTTTGCTTTAAATGGTGGCAGAGCCACCTGTTTCAATTTACTTTTCCTGTTTTATAGCACCCATAGTGGTACACACACCCTTCAGCATCACCGTTGCATTGAGCCGGGTAGGCCATGCAAATATGAATGTGCAAAACGGCAAAACGCGCTTGCCTTATATTTTATAGCTTGTGCCAAAATAAAACATTACCTACACATCACCAATTTTTTGCAGATATAGGTCTTCTGTAGGATGAATGTGTTCTTTATTATCTTTTTGATTGGTCTATTGTATGTATAGGCTTATCGAAGACTTTTCACGTGGATGTTTCGACAGGCTCAACATGACAAGGTTTGTATTCAGTGCGTTTTAATATTGGTTAGTGGTAATAAACTTATCTCATCTGCTCTTGGCCGCAGATGCCAGCATGTGCTCCCCAGCTTTCGCCCGAAGCTGGAAGGCGACGAAGAAAGCAAACAGAAGCAGTTGCTTCGCAACAGCTTCTGTTTCATATTAGCTTTTGTCCTACTAACTCCCTCCCCTTCGGGGAGGGCGGGGTGGGGTTTGGGGCTTATTCATTCACAATCATGGCCTTAATCACCTGTGTTTTAGGGTCGAGCCAACTTTCAAAATTACCGATCACCTCGTTAAAATTCACCCGGTGTGTAATATAGGTTTTAGGATCTACCAGGCCTTGTTTCATACAGGCTACCACATGTTCAAAATCCTGACGGGTGGCGTTGCGGCTGCTCATCAGGGTCGATTCGCGTTTGTGAAACTCGGGGTGGTTAAAACTGAAAGCTTCCTTTTGCAACCCTATCAGTACATAACGCCCACCGTGTGCCAGGTAATCTATCCCGCCATTAATGGCTTTTAAGTTGCCGGTAGCATCTATCACTACCGATGCCATATCGCCGTTGGTAATGGCCTGTAGTTGCTCAACGGCGTTTCCATCCAGTGGATTAATGGTGTGCCGAATACCTAATTTGTTGCGGCAAAAGGCCAAACGGTCGTTGCTTACATCCATAGCAATTACGTTACCACCGGCAATACGGGCAAATTCAATAGTGCCTAAGCCAATAGGTCCGGCACCTATCACCAATACATAATCGCCGGGGTCTATTCCTGCGCGGCGGATACCGTGTGCACCAATGGCCAGCGGCTCTACCAACGCCAGCTCATCATAAGTTAAGCCCTCGCCATGTACCAGCGAGTAAGATGGCACCTGCAGGTAATCTGCCATTCCGCCATCGGCATGAACGCCGCATACCTGTATTTTAGCGCAGCAGTTGGGCTTACCTGTGCGGCAGGCTACGCATTCGCCACAATTAAAATACGGAATAAAGGTTACCGCTTCGCCTACCTCAAAACCGGGTGCGCCGTCAACCTCTGCCAATTCGCCCGATAGCTCGTGCCCTAAAACCCGTGGATAGCTAAAGAACGGCTGTGTGCCGCGAAAGGCATGCAGATCGGTACCGCAAACGCCGATGCGCTTAATTTTAATTATGGCATGATCGGTCTTCAACACCGGTGTACCGGCTTGGCCATAAGCAAAGCTGCCCGGTGTGGTACATGTTAAAATATTCATTTATTATACTTCCAAATTATAAAACCTGATGGCATTGCCACCCCAAAACATCATTTTTTCCTGATCGGTTAAATGAGCCACATAATGCCTCACCATTTTAATAACCCGGTTATAACCGCCGGCTACCATACACACCGGCCAGTCAGACCCAAACATTAGCCTTTCAATGCCAAAAGCATCAAAAACCACATCCATGTAGGGTTTAAAATCTTCTTCTTCCCATGCATACCAGTGCGCCTCGGTAACCATACCCGATACTTTGCAGTACACGTTAGGGTTTTTAGCAACCTCGCGGATATTCTTTTCCCATTCGGTAACCTCTTTATTTTTCATATCGGGTTTGGCAATATGATCTATTACAAACGCCTGGCCGGGAAACATTTCAGCTAACTCGGCAGCATACGCCAACTGATCGGGGAAGATCAGCACATCATAGGTAAAACCATATTTATTCAACAAGGAAATGCCACGGGTAAATTCCTTATTCAGCATCATATCGCGCTGCGGCTCGCCTTGCAGCACATGCCTAAACCCTACCATTTTGTCGTGCTTGCTGTAGTATTTCAGGTGCTCTTCCACATCATCGGCCTGCAAATTAACCCACCCTACTATGCCTTTAATAAAGGGGTTGGTGGCGGCCAGGTCTAACAAAAACTGGTTCTCCTTTTCGGTTTGACTGGCTTGTACGGCAATACACCCTTCAATATGGTTATGCATGAGAATATGCATCAGATCCTGCGGCAAAAAATCACGGCGGATCACTTCCATATCCTCGGTTATCCAACTATCTCTAACCGGGTCAAATTTCCAGAAATGCTGGTGGGCATCAATTTTAAGCATGGTAATTCAAGTGGTTTATATAAAATACAATATAAAGCTGCATAGCTCCACATTTATTAATAAATATACGATTTAAAAATTGCGGATGCTAAATAGCAGAAAGCTTAAACTATCCTGTACCGGCACGGTACAATTTACTCCTTTACACTATCTACCGCTTCAATAGCCATAATTCGCTGGTCAAATTCATCGCCATGAATCAGGGCTTTAGCTTTAATACGCATTTTATAAACGTAAATGGTTTTTTCCGAATATTCGAGAATATTGGCAATGGCCTCGGTATCGGTAATGCCCAGGCGTACCAGGGCAAAAATGCGCAGATCGGTGGTCAGCACTTCGTGTTCCTTAGGCCATATCTGGTCCTTTTCGTTAAAAAGAGAATTAAAGGCCGTTATGAAATTAGGGAAAATTTTCAGAAACACGTGGTCGAAGGTATAAAACAGGTCTTCGCGCTCCTTTTTAATATTGATCTTATTAATGATGATCTGAATATCCTCATACTTTTTGATAGACAACTTGGTATCGATAGAGTGTTTCAGCTTTTCGAGCTTTAAAATATAACCCGATATAGCGTTAAAGAAGTAGCCTATGTAATCTTCCTTTATCCGGGCATCTTCCAGCAGTTTTATGTTGATGCTTTCCAGTTCGGTATTCTTATCTTCAATGATCTTTTCTTTAGCCTGTACTTTTCGGAGTTGTTTGAACAGGATGAACGTGAACAGAATAACAAGCAAAGCAACAACGGTAATACCCATGAGGTACATCATAGAACGGGTGCGGGCACTTTCGGAGGCCATCAGTTCCTGCGCGGCTACAATAGGCAATACGGTGCTTATTTGAAATTGCCGCTGGCGGGCGCCGTAAAATTCGGCATCGGCCATGGCCTGCTGTATAAAAGTATAAGCATTTTTAGAGTCGCCGTTTTTGTAGAGCTGCTGCGCCAGCCAAAACATAGCCACCGTTTCTTTGGTAGACGACTGGATATCGCCGATGGCGGCTTGAATGAGCAGATCTATACTCTGGGGTTGGCGGCCTGTCATAATATACACATCGCTCAGGGTGGAGGCCACAATAGCGTATTGGTGACGGGTTAACTTGTGTTTGTAAAGCAGATCGGTAAAAATGGTCTCGGCCTGTTGATATTGCTTGTTCTTTTCCAGTTTATATCCGGTAAGGTATAGCTTATCGTAAGAGCCCTGCTTGCTCATGGCAATGGCCGAATCGATATACCGGTTGGCTACCGTGTTATAGCGGGGCGAATAATTGCGGTCGTTATTAAATTGGGCCAGGTCGTAATTGGCGCGGGTTAGTATAGAATAATATTCAAACCGCGAGGTATCGTTTAAATAGCGGGCATCTATCCCCTTCAGGTTGTCGAACGTTTCTTTAAACATACCCGATGACAGCAGAATGAAAGCGGTTTTTATTTTGCTGTAATTTTGTTTCGGCTTATCGTTCAACAAAATACCTAATTGCTGCATTTTACCGGCATACACCGCTGCCGAATCATACTGGTAAGACCGGTACTGATCATATATGAGGCTGCAAAGCTGATACTGCCTTGCCTTATTTTGTGCAGAGGTACGGTTAAGGTCTTTTTTGATCTGTTTTAATGCGGCTTCTTTTTGCTGATCATAGTTAGGTTTCCGGCTTATTTCGGTTTTGAGTTGTGCTAACAGATCTTCTGTTCCGCAAAAAGCACCAACCGTACACAACATTAACCATAAAACACAAAAAAAACTCTTCATACCAGGTTTATAACGCCTGCAAAAGTACATGTATTATTGCATAGTTAAAACGGGCATGGCCGACTAATATCGGGCAGCCGTGAGGCAAACATCAGCCTACAAAAAAGCCCTCATGCAATTAAGCATAAGGGCTGGCTAATAGCAATATAATAGTATTTAATAGTTTAAAGTGAACGCATTGCTGCTGTTATCAACCATTATGCTTTGCACATTGCGGCCTTCGGGCGCGTTAATGAACCCTTGCGGCTCGAAACGGGAGATAGGCGCAAGAAAGTTGTAAAACTCTGAGGCTGATTTTACCGCTTTGTTATTCACCTTCATGCTCAGGTTATTAAAGCCATGCAGCAACAATTTAACATGCTTAAACTTAGAGGTGGCGCTGCCTTCGGCTTTGGCAAAGGTGATCTGCTTTTTAACGGCATCGTAACTAATGGTGCGTTTATAAAAAGTGCCGTTTTCATAGTTGTAGCTTTCGCCATCATCCTCGTAATACACAAAACTGTTGTTGCGGTTACCTTTATAAATATGTACCGTAAGCGTATCGGTAGGTTTTTGCGCCGTGGTTTGCACCAGCGACTGCATAGGGATGATACTGCTTTCCTTTACATAAACCGGTAGTTTGTTCAGCGTTACCGGGATGATCTTTTCCTGCTTGCCAGCTATTACCTCGTCGGTGTACAGATCGTACCAGTTACCTTCGGGGAAATATACGTTACCATAAGTATCGGCACCGGTAAAAGGCGCTATCATAAATCCGTTACCAAACTCATACTGGTTTTGAAACTTGGTGCTGTACACTTTTTCATCGTGTGTGTAGTTGATAGCCAGCGAGCGTACTATTGGCTTACCATTTTGTGTAGCTTCGTAAAAAGACGAGTACAGATAAGGCATTAGCTGGTAACGCAGGTTTACATAGTTGCGCACAATTTCCAGCACTTCCTCGCCAAAAGCCCATGGCTCGGCCGATTTGGTATTTACCCCAGTATGGTTACGGAAATACGGGCTAAAAGCACCTACTTGCATCCAACGTGCATATAACGGTACGGTTGGATTACCGGTAAAGCCGCCAACATCCATACCGGTGAACGGCACGCCGCTTAAACCTAAACTGCTCAGCAAGCGAATGCCTAACAGCATGTGATCGTCTTCGGCACGGTTATCACCGGTCCAAATGGCGGTATAGCGTTGTAAACCTGAATAACCCGCACGGGTTAATATGAACGGACGTTTGTTAAGCGCCTTGCGGAAACCTTCGTAACTGGCTCGTGCCATTTGCAGTGCATATACGTTATGTGCTTGTAAGTGTGACACCCGTTTGCCTTCAAAATCAAACAGTACATTGTCGGGCATTTTTTGTCCCCAGGTCGATATTTCGTTCATATCGTTCCAGATACCGTTTACACCCACATCGGCATATTTTTTTATCTCCTGCTGCCACCAGGCGCGACCTGCCGGATTAGTAAAATCGGGAAAGTGGCACCAGCCAGGCCATACCTCACCAGTATAGTTGGTGCTGTCGGCGTATTTGATAAATACATTGTTCTTGAGTCCGCTTTCATAAACATCATAACCCTTCTCAGTTTTAATGCCCGGGTCAACAATCAGCGTGAGCTTAAAGCCCATACCCTCTAACTTGCTGTTCATTTTAGCCGGATCGGGGAAACGCTGTTTGTCCCAGGTAAACACTTTGTATTTATCCATGTAATGGATATCGAGTGTAATACCATCGGCCGGGATCTTCTTTTCGCGCAGGGTTTGTGCAATACGCATCACCTCTGTTTCGGGGTAGTAACTGTAGCGGTTTTGCTGGTATCCCAGGCTCCACAGCGGCGGCATTTTCATACGGCCGGTTAAGGCGGTGTAAGAAGTGATTACATCGGCCAGTTGCTTATGATAAATGAAATAATAGTTCATTTCGCCGCCACGGGCACCGAATGATGAAAAACGGTTGTTACTGGCACCAAAGTTAAAATCACTCTGGTAAGTATTATCCATGAAGATCCCGTAGGTCACCTCATGATGCACACCGATATAAAACGGAATAGTAGAATAAATGGGGTCCTGATCGGTGCGGTAACCGAACGTATCGGAGTTCCAGTTGGTATAACCTGCACCTTTGCGATCCATGTTACCGGTTTTTTCGCCCAGGCCTACAAAATGTTCGCCATCCTGCATGTGCTTGTACGTAGTAACCGATTCATTAACCCATGAGGTGTTCAAACCGGTTTCATCCTCGCTAATCACTTTACCATCTAAAGTATAAAAAGCCGTATGAAAAGGTTTTTTACCAATCACCAGCTTAACCGAATCGGTAACAATAGTTACTTCGTTTGCCGTTTGTGTGATGTTTGCTTTGGTGGTTTGTGGTTTGGCAATTACCGCGTACGAAAAATCTTCGCTCAGTTGCTGCTTATCCATACGTACCCGGATAACCGATGGTGTATAAACCGTAACTTCTATATGAGCCGTACCGGTATTCAGTTTCACCTGCTGACCGCTGATCTGTACATCGGTTACATTGCCTATGCTTTTAACCGCGTTGCTTTGCGCTAACGCCGGTTGCATACAGGCATAAGCTACCAGTAGACCGCTTAAAAGGTTTATGGTGTTTTTAATCATCTATATTTCTTGTTAAAGCATTAAGCCGGCTTGTTTGCCGGCTTACTATTTATTAAGATGTGTTTATTGTTTGGTTAGGGTGTAGCTAAGCGTGGTCATATCCACATGAATAGCGTAGGTTCCAGCGCTTGGTACGGTTAAATCTCCCCCGGTCAGGCTTAATTTACCACTACCGCCGTTGCCATAGGCAACATCCCAGTTCTTTTTGGTTGTAATTTTAAATGCCAGATTACCAGTAGTAAAAGTGATGTTACCGTCGTATATATTGTTGCTGGTAGGAGAAGCAAGTGACCCTACATTTGCTGCTGTTGGATCCCAGCCCTGGTAAGCACCCGGTACATAAAGATATGAAGTACGGGAGTATGGGGTAACTGTAAGCGTGATAACGTTCGAGTAAGCAGCATCAATATTTGCCGCTACCGACGATTTCATACGAACTTCTACCTGGGTAGATACGCCATCAACAAGCTTTAAATTATGTAACACGGTATTTAAGGCATCCTGGGTAAGTGTTACGCCGGTTACTGTAGCCGAAATTTCCTGGGGCACCACAAAATTGCTCCCCTTTTTACCAATTTGCAGGGTGTAAGTAACCGCAACGGATTTATAACCGGTTACCGGGGTAGCGGCAGATAAATTTAACGTAACGGCCGGGTTGGTTTCAGTTGCCAGCGAAAGTGGCGGCGTAGTGGTGGAAGCAGCTATAGTACCCGAATTACCTAAAGCGGCAGTAGTTTTAGTCTCGTCTTTTTTACACGAGGTAATCATAAGCAGCAATACGCCGCAGACTGCTATAAATGAAGTTAATATTTTTTTCATAACAAAATTATTTGAAGGCGCTGCCCGGTTTACCGGGCAGCGCTTGTATGATTAATAACCTGGGTTTTGAACTAAATTGCTGTTGTTAACAAGATCGGTATTAGGTATTGGGAACAGGTTGCGATACGCATCCACTCCTCTACCGTTTTGCACACCGCCTTTGTAAGGCCATAAGTAAGTGCTTGAGGTAAACAAACCGTAACGGATCAGATCGGTACGGCGGAAGCCTTCCCAGTATAACTCGCGGGTTCTTTCGTTTAATATATCTGTTAAGTTAACGCTGCTTAAGTTTCCTGTAGCGTTGCCATAAGCACGGGTACGTAGGGTGTTCACAGCGGCTAACGGTGTTATAGAACTACCGGTACCGCCACGTAACGCTGCTTCGGCACATATCAGGTACATTTCAGCTAAACGGAACAATGGAAAATCGGTTGAAGCGTAAACACCACCCGATGATGTATTGGTTGCGCTACCGTTAATAGCATAAGGTGTGCTACCATCTGAGTTAATGTTTTTAAACTTCACTACAGCTACCCCTTGGGTAAAATCATTAATGTTGGTTATATTAGTATTAGTACCAACGAACATGGCACGCTTATCGGCAGTAGTACTATAGTTGCCAAAAGTTAATGGCAGGTTACTGGTACTGCGGTTACCACCCCATCCACCGTTAGGCACACCGTATAAGGTAGGGTTCATACCCGCATTTAAAGATGCGTTAATGATATACGTAGTGGCACCATAATTTTGTGAATTGATACCGTCGTAGTTAATAGAAAGAATGGTTTCGGTATTACCTACATTGTTATCGGCCAAAAATAATTTGGCATAGCTTGATTGCAGCGTGTAACCCGAGTTAATAACTTTGTTAGCATAAGTAATGGCATCGGTATAACGGTTGGTACCTGCACCTAAATAAGTTTCGGCATTTAAATACATACGTGCCTGCAGGGCCCAGTCGGCAGCCTGATCGGCACGACCATATTCGTTTTGTTTTGGCGCAACCAGGGTAGTTTCAATAGCTTTCAATTCCGATTCAATGTAAGCGAATAGTTTAGCTCGGGTAATACGTTCGGGAATGTATTTACCAATAGGCGTAGTTTCGTCCACAAATGGCGGATTGCCGAATAAATCCATCAGCACCCAATACTGGTAAGCTCTTAAAAAACGAGCTTCGGCACGGTAGTTACGAATGTTAGTGGCATCGGTACCTGTAAAACCACGACTGGCAATAGCATCGTCAGATGATTCGCGTATAAAGGCGTTAGCTACGGTGATCTGGTAAAGTGAGCGGAAATATAATCCCCTCAAAATGCTATTGTTCGATCCCCAGCTTAAATTATGAAAATCGGGAACATCGGTATCGTTCCAGGCGCATACCGCTTCATCGGTCGACCATTCCTGAACACTCCAGTACAGGCGTAAAAAGTCGGAAGTACCGGCATCGATACCACCCAGATCTGAACTGGCCGAGCCGCCGCTACCGGTTAAGGCATAGGCGCTGTAAATTTTGGCCAGCGATTGTTTATAACCAGCAGGCGTACTGTAAACCTGGTCGGCCGTGGTAGCATTAGTTGGTGTAAGGTCTAATGATTTTTTGCAAGCGGTTAAGCTGGTGCTTATTATTACCGCTATGCCTATATATTTTAAAAAATTCTTTTTCATGTCTTCTCTAATCAAATAAGTTTATTAAAAACCTAAGTTCAAGCTTAAAGTATAAGTACGTGGGCGTGGATAAAAGTTATTGTCGATACCCGATACAATCTCAGGATCTAAACCTTTGTACTTGGTAACCAAAAATACGTTTTGCACGTTGGCGCTTAAGTTTAACCTGATCTTGTTGCGGTAGATCTTACCAAAGTCGTAAGCTAAACCTGCATTATCCATACGTAAAAACGAGGCGTTTTGTACGTAGTAATCAGAAAAATACTGGCTATTGGTAAAGCCTGTTTCCAGTAAATTAGCATTAGCGTTATTAATTAGCTCACCTGCCGTACTAATGATGGTATTTTGTGTACCGGCGTTTGATTGCAGGTTGTTATACATATAGTTGCCCAAATGTGCGCGCAATACGGTACTGGCTGTCCATTTTTTGTAGCTGAACTGTGTACTAAAACCCATGATAAACTTAGGATATGGGTTATTATACTGGTAAAGGTCGTTTCCGTTAATCGCACCATCATTGTTCAAATCTTCATATACGCCTTGCAATGGCTTGCCGGTTTTTGAATCATAAACTTGTTTATACACATAAAAAGTGTTTGGCGAATAACCTACCTGGTTCACTTGTATGGTATTTCCGGTACCACCAGATATTGAGCCTGTAAGCACTTGAGATGAACTATTGTTGCCAGTAGGCGATAAGTTAGTTACCTTATTACGGTTGTAAGCCACGTTGTAGTTAACATTCCAGGTAATATCTTTAGTTTTTACAGCAATGGCATTTAAATTCAACTCTATACCACGGTTTGTCATATTACCTACGTTAGTAGCAGCTAACTGGTTGCTGAAATTACTTCCGGCCGGGATAAATACACGAGATAAAAGATCCTTAGTGTTTTTATAATAAGCGTCAATACTACCGCTGATGCGCTGATTAAAAAATCCAAAATCGAAACCAATGTTAGTGGTTTGTGTGGTTTCCCATTTCAGACTGGAGTCGTATGCCGATGGGCTATATGTATTATAAAATGTGTTACCAAATTGGTAAGAAGAAGCATTGGTACTGTTCTGAAAATACGTTGGAATATATCCATAATAAGGAATACCATCCTGCTGACCGGTTACGCCATAACTTAAACGCAGTTTCAAATCAGATAAAACTTTAGAGCTTTTCAGAAAGTTTTCATCAATCATGCGCCAGGTAAAGGCCACACTTGGGAATACACCATAATTGTAGTTGTTATCTGGTGTGAATTTCGACGAGCCATCAGTACGGATAGTAGCTGCTAAAATATACTTGGTATCGTAAGTATAAATTAAACGACCATAGTATGAAAGCAACCGGTATTGAGGAATATCGAACGCGAAATTTGGAACACTGTTGGTGATAACCGGGGCAGCACTATTTGTACCGTAAGAAGCGAAATTACGGTTAGATGTCCTGAAATCATAGTAACCGTAACCTGCCGTAGCATTGAAATTACTTTTGATAGATTTAAACGTTTCGTTATAGTTTAAGTAAGCCTCAACAACCGTATTATAGTTTTTTTGGTGGTATTGAGAACTCAAACCAAAACT
The DNA here is from genome assembly GCF_042679325.1 of Mucilaginibacter terrae. GTDB lineage: Bacteria > Bacteroidota > Bacteroidia > Sphingobacteriales > Sphingobacteriaceae > Mucilaginibacter > Mucilaginibacter terrae. The sequence continues at coordinate 72,543 of NZ_JBHTMJ010000004.1, read as the reverse complement.
ACCAAATGATTGTGCAGCAGTGAAAGGCACATACGTGCTGCCACCACCTTTTGAAAGATCGTATCCTAAATTCACATTGGCGCGTAATGCTTTCAGGAAAGGGAAACGGTAATCGGCAGTGATGTTACCGAATGTGCGGTAAGTATCGCCGATATTGGTATTATCATTCAAAAGCCCAACAGGGTTACGGGGGGCGTTAGGGTTTAAAACCTTATCGGCACCGTACCATTCGTAATAACCATTATATGGTGAAGACGGTAAATAAACCGGCTTTGTTGGATCGAAGAAAACAGCCGCGCCTACGGCTCCCTGGTTTGCAAAGCGGCTATGGCCGTAGCTACCGTTCAGATTTATATCCAGCTTTAAGTCGTTGTTAAAAAACTTAGGACTTAAACGGATAGCTGCTGTACTACGCTGTAAGCGGTCGGTTTTTAAAATACCCTGCTGATCCAGATAACCTACCGATACGCGGTAAGGCATTTTGTTCAGCGTACCGCCAATGCTTAAGTTATTATCGGTGGTTAAAGCATTTTGATAGATCTGGTCTTGCCAATCGGTATTTACCGAACCTAACAAGGCCGATTTGTTGGTTCCTGTTGCGGTATCGTATTGTTTTACATAAGCACGTACTTCATCGGCACTCAACACATCAACCTTATTGCGCAAGGTAGCTATAGAGTTTTTTGAGGAAAAAGAAACCTGGGGCGTTCCGGCGGTACCTTTTTTAGTGGTGATGATAATTACACCGTTTGATGCCCTTGAACCGTAAATAGCGGTAGAGGCTGCGTCCTTTAATACGGTGAACGTTTCAATATCATCGGGATTGATTAATGATAAAGGGTTGGCAACGCCCGATATGGCATTGTTGCTCAAAGGCACCCCATCAACTACAATAAGGGGATCGTTGCTGGCATTTAGCGAAGCGCCCTGACGGATCCGTATGGTTGCACCCGCACCAGGCTGACCGCTATTGGTACTTACACCAACACCGGCAATTTTACCTTGTATTAACTCAGCAGGGCTGGTAGTTGTACCTTTTTGAAAATCTTTGGAGGTAACGGTAGAAATAGCACCAGTTAACTCTTTACGAGTTTGCGTACCGTAACCAATAACTACTACTTCGTTTAACGATTTAGTTTCGGGCTGAAGGTTAAAGCTGGCTACGGCATTGGCACCCGCAGTAACTGTAACAGTCTGCTGACCAGTGGTAAAACCGAAAAAACGGGCGGTAATGGTATAACTACCAGCCGGTACATTGTTAATGCGGAAATTTCCGTCTACATCGGTTGGGGCACCCAGGGTAGTGCTGGTTAAACCAACGGTAACCCCTGGCAAAGGCTGGCCCGTATTGTCCAGTACTTTACCTGTAATGCTACCTGTTTGCGCAAATGCTACGCACGATAGTGCCAGCATTAAACAAAGAAGTGCATACTTTTTAAAATAATTTTCTCTCATACAACTTTATTATTACTGTAAAAGCTTAATTGGTTTATAAATGGTTAAAACATATTGTGACAGGTTGGTAGGCCTTTAGCTTGCGGGCAGATTAAGAAGAGTAAACTTTTATCATATACTTGGTTTATTTGGTTAATTCGAATATGTATTGGCCTTTAGCCGGTACGGTCAATTTTTGTGTAACCGGTAATTGCTTGCCGGTAATTACATCGCGGCCCTGGGTATTATCTTTAATTACATCTTTAAAGCGAGCCATATCTAACGTTTGATCAGCATCGGTTCCGTTCAGGATCACTAAAATTGTTTGATTGCCTTTTGTACGGGCATACACATAAGTACCACTATTATCGGGTACGAAATGGGTGAGCTTGCCACTGGTAACAGCCGGGGTTGCTTTACGCCATTGCAACAGCTTTTGAATATAGGTGAACGCTTCATTCTGTTTTTCGGTACGGCCTGCGGTAGTAAAAAAATTATCCTTATCGCCAGCCCAGCCACCAGGGAAATCGGTACGTACGTAGCCATCGCTTTTTTCCTTTTTGCCGTCCATCAATATTTCGGTACCGTAATAAATTTGTGGAATACCACGGGTGGTTAGCAAAAAGGCAATAGCTTGTTTGTAACGGCTTAGGTCGGCATCATCTTTACGTACAAAACGGTCCAAATCGTGATTATCTAAAAAGGTAAGCACATTATCAATGTCGGCGAACATAAAGTCCTGGGCTATTTCCTCATATATCCTATACATGGCGCTGCCTTCGCCCCCATTATTATTGTTATGATCGAACGCGGTATTGGTGATGAATGTTAAAGGGAAATCCATCACGCTTTTTAAGCCTGCATCGTGCTGGTTCAGCTTGTCCTTTTTTTGCCACCATGCCGAAGCCGATGACCTGCCGTACCAGCTTTCGCCTACAATATTAAACTGTGGGTACTCAGCTTCTACCTCACGGCACCAGCGTACCATAAAATCGTAATCGGGGTACGGGTAAGTGTCCTGACGGATTCCGTCTATGTGGCTATACTCTATCCACCAAATGCTGTTTTGAATTAAATAAGTTGCCAGGTGACGGTTACGCTGATTTAAATCCGGCATTTCGGGAACGAACCAGCCATCGGTAAGTGTATTCTTATCTATGGCAGCCGCATGCGGATCCATAATGGTGTACTTGGCATGGTTGGTTTGCACATACTTACCGTTATTGTTGTTGATCCAGTCTTTTGCCGGCAAATCCTTCATCCAGGGGTGTGAGCTACCGCAATGATTAAAGATCATGTCCATAACCACCTTCAAGCCTTTATTGTGCATGGTTTTGGTTAAGGCAGCAAACTGCGCGTTAGTACCAAAACGAGGGTCGATGTTGTAAAAATTGGTAATGGCATAACCGTGGTACGAACCGCCCGGCATCCGGTTTTCTTGCACCGGGTTTAACCATACTGTGGTAAATCCGGCATCTTTGATATAATCTAAGTGCTGTTCTATCCCTTTTAAATCACCTCCATGGCGGGCGTTGGGGTCGTTACGGTTTACGTTTACATTTTCTAAAGCGTCATTAGCAGGATTGCCGTTGGCAAAACGGTCGGGCGTAATGAGGTATAATACATCGGCACTGCTAAAGCCCGCGGCACCTTCTTTAGTACGTGCTTTAAGCGGGTAATTGTGGGTGAACTTTTGCGCACCATCGGTAAATTGCAGCTTTACCAGTCCCGGTTTGGTTTGTGCTGCAATGTTGAGGTAAATGAAAAGATAGTTGGCATTATTTGTACGGGCAACCTCTTTAATAGCTACACCCGGGTACTGTATAGTAAGCATGGATTTACCGATGTTGGGGCCGTAAACCATTATTTGCAGTTGGGTATTTTTCATACCTACCCACCAATTGGCTGGCTCCACACGGGTTATTTGTGCGGCAAGTGTTTGCCAAACAAACAAAATACAACCCACAATCAGTACAAATTTTTTCATCATAACTTTTATTTCGCCCTAAATTTATTTCAGCATACAGCATAACAGCAACACAATATAATTGCGCTGAGACGTATGGCAAATTGCTGAGTATGAATTTAGTGGTTTAATTGGTTTACACTATTCAAGCCTGTTAAAGGAATTGAACAATACAAAGTAAACGAGGAATTAGATGAGTTGATATTTCTTTATTGAAAATTTAAAAAATATCGTATTATTATAAATTTAACTTATTGTATATCAGCACAATAATAATAAATTTTACAAAAAAAATATAACGGTTTTTATCACTTTATTAGCAAGTTTTCACCGTTACACTAGGTCATATTTACCGTGTTAACATCTGTTTTTTACAAATGCAAAAGCCCTTAAACTTAGTTCAAGGGCTTTTAAAATATAACAGAATTTTATTTTGTACTATAAAGACACGCCCCGCTTCCAGGGAATAAAATCATCCTGACCATGACGTACCGCACTTACTTCTACCTCGCCACTGGCCACCTGTATCACATAATCCAAAATACGGGCACCGGCTTGTTCAATGGTTTCTTCACCTTCTATAATGGTACCGGTATTCAGGTCGATAATATCACTCATTTTATTATACAAATTAGTATTGGTAGCAATTTTTACAACCGGCACAATAGGGTTACCGGTTGGCGTACCCAAACCTGTAGTAAACAAAACAACATTCGCCCCCGAACCTACCTCGGCCGTTGTGCTTTCCACATCGTTACCTGGGGTACATAGTAGGTTCAAGCCAGGTTTAGTTACCTTTTCGGGATAATCCAGCACGTTTACCACCGGTGATGTACCACCTTTTTTAGCCGCACCAGCCGATTTAATGGCATCGGTAATTAAACCGTCTTTAATATTACCCGGTGAAGGGTTCATATCAAAGCCCGACCCGGCTTCTTCGGCACGCTGGGCGTAAGTACGCACCAGGCTTACAAAGCGCTGAGCATCTTCTTCCTGTACGCAACGGTCAATGAGGTTTTGCTCCACACCGCACAGCTCCGGGAACTCGGCCAAAATAACCGAACCACCTAAAGCAACCAACAGATCGGAAGTATAACCGATAGCCGGGTTGGCCGATATGCCCGAAAAACCATCTGAACCACCGCACTCTAAACCAATGGTTATTTTGCTTAAAGGAGCCGGTTGGCGGGTATTTTGATTGGCTTGTATTAAACCAGCCAGCGTTTTACGCATGGCCTGCTCTACCATATCGCTTTCCTTACCTATAGTTTGCTGATCTAAAATATATAGCGGTTTGCTAAAGTTAGGCGAGCGTTTCTGAATTTCGGCTTGCAAAATACTGGCTTGTGCGTTTTGGCAGCCTAAACTTAGCACGGTTGCACCGGCTACGTTAGGGTGGGTGATATAACCCGCCAGTAAACCGCATAAGGTTTCCGAATCCTGACGGATACCACCACAACCACCGGTATGGGTTAAAAATTTAATACCATCTACGTTAGGGAATACTTTGTTTTCCAGCCCGGCTACGTCACTGCTTTCCAGTTCGGTGTATAACACTTCCTCAATACTGCCGCCCGATTTTACTTTGCTGATGAGCTGCTGCGCCTTGGTTTCGTACACCTTTTTACGGCCGTAACCTAAGGGGCGCAGTAAGGCTTCCTGTAAAACTTCAATATTACGGTTTTCGCAAAATACCATAGGTACTACCAGCCAGTAGTTGGCGGTACCCACACTGCCATCGGGGCGGTGAAAACCATTGAATGTGCGGCTTGCCCAGTTGCTTACATCGGGCTGCTGCCAGCTGGCATGTTTGCCTTGGGTTAGGGTACTGTTGGCCGCATGCTTTACATTGCTTGTAGTTAAAACGCCGCCAGCAGGAATATAAGCCTGTGCTTTGCCTACCAGCACCCCGTACATAATAATACTATCGCCGGCATTAATGGCATTAATAGCCACTTTGTGCTTAGCTTGTATGGGGTTAACGGTAGTTACGCTGCCACCATCATAATTAATTACTTCGCCAGCCGGTAAATCTACCAATGCTACCAGTACATTATCATTAGGATGGATCTTTAATATGGTCTGTCTCATTAAAATTTACTTCCTTTAAACTACTGCTTCTTTTGCTAAAATCTGTTTGGTTCCCTGCGATACGATTTGTTGTAAATGCTTTAATACACTTTCCTTAAAACCAGGAAGTTGACAAAGATCGGCATCCCACAAGGTTTTATTGCTTAACAAAGTGTAAGCTACATCATGCAAATCGGGTTTTTGCCATGCCTGTGCAAAAGTTTCGGCCTGGCTATCGGTAATAACATATTCTTCACCATGATTGGTGCCTATATACTTGCCTTCGGCATTTTTAGTACATTTCATAAACCTGATAAAGGCTGCAAAGCCTAAAGCAAAATGCTCGGGCACTGTACTGTGCGATTTATAGTGGTTTATTAATAACGGAATTGCCCTACCTTTTATTTTGAACGAATATTGGGCCGAAATACTGATCCACTGATGATAGATATACGGATTGCGGAACCTGTCTAACACCTTGCCTGCAAACTCGGCCGCAGCAGCATAATCTACATCGTAAGGAATAGCAGGGGCAATTTCCTTGAGCATCAACTGGTACACAAAGTGCGTAAAACCGGGGTCGTCCATAGCCTCTTTAACCGTACGGAAACCCGAAAGGAAGGCCATACCACAGCTCAGCGTATGAGTGCCGTTCAGTAGCCGCAGCTTTATTTCCCTAAACTTTTCAATATTGGGAACAATTACCACACCTTTATCTACCTCGGCAAAGGAAAGCACAGAACGGATATGCTCATGGCCCTCTATAGCCCAAAGCGAGTACACTTCCGATACGATACGCAGATCATCCTGGTAACCGTATTCAGCTTCCAGTTGTGCGGTGGTTTGCGCATCGGGCTTGCCGGGTACAATACGGTCTACCAGGGAATTACAGAAATGGTTATGCTCTTCCAGCCAGTCCATAAACGCGGGCTCCAGCTTGTTCAGGTGGGCCAGCTCCAACACAATGGCTTCCAGTTTTTTACCGTTATCAACTATCAGTTCGGCAGGTACGATCACCAAACCGCTTTCGGGGCTACCGTTAAAGGTTTTATAACGTTCGAGTAAAATAGCCAGCAATTTGCCTGGAAAAGATATCGGCGGACGTTTGGTAATATCATCCTGCATGAGTTGAATGCCTAATTCGGTAGTGTTAGAGATCACTATCTGCAGATCGGGGCTTTGGGCCACTTTTAAAATGCTATCCCAATCGCTCCCGGCCGATAGTACGCGGCTAATGGCCGAACACACAATCTGCTCATCAACTTCGGTACCATTATCAATCCCTTTAATTAACAGGGTGTACAAGCTATCCTGCTTATTAAAATCGGTAGCCGAACCGGTATCGGTTGATTTAACCACCACAATACGCCCGTTGAATACGCCGTTGCGGTTGGCTTTGTCTATATAATAATCGGGCAGGCCGCGTAACAGTACACCTGTACCAAATTGCAGTACTTTTTCGGGCAGATCAAAAATATCCTGGTTGGGCAGTATTAAGCCGGGGGCACTTATTTTATTTAAATTATATCGGGATAATATCATATTTTAATCTATCAGTTAATTCCGTTCTTTTTAATCCAGGCAGGGTATTGTTTGTCCAATATTTTTTGAGGCCATGTACCATACCAGGCATAACCCGTACGGCGTTCTTCTTCTATTTCGGCTACGCTGTATTTCTTTATCGCATCGCGGCCCGAAAAGAAAGGCTTATTGGTTCCAATTTCGTAATATCGTGCCCAAATAGTAGAGTTTGGGTCGGCTATTATAACGCCATTAGGCTCTCTGTCAAACCTCGAACCTTTGATCTTTACCGCATCAAACCATTCTACCGCGCTTTTTATGGCCATTTTTATTTCTGTTGATGGATTTGGTACGCGTATTAAAAATTCGACTATAGCTGCCGATTCGGAAGAGCTCAAACCCACCAGCTCAAATTTACGGGCGGCAACCGCTTCCAGCGTGTGCCTGTCATACTGCTGACCCCAGGCTGTTAGCTTACCATTAACCCTTACCTGTGTTTTAACAATACAATCTACCCCTTTGTTCACCGCGTTAGCCGCCGGCGAAACCAGTGTTTGATCAACCACATCAAAACCTTTGGTACGGTTAGCCACATTGTTCAGGATCTCCATTACGTTGATCATAGCATTATCGTTAAACGTAATCTGTGCGCGGTACAAGCTGCTATCGGGATAGTATTGCGGCCAGCCACCATTTGCATATTGCGCTTTTAGCAGGTAACGGATCCCCTTTTCGGCCGATTGCAGGTAGGTTTTGTTGCTGGTTTGCTTGTAAGCGTTAACCAGGTAGTTAATTTCCTTATAAGTCGCCGCATTATCAATGGTAGCATCAATGCGGTTAATATCTTTTAAAGTGGCCGCTTTTTGGGCATCGGTCAGCGTTTTGGTATAGTCTACCTTCACCTCGCCAACCGCCTTAGGCCAACCGCCCACACTGCGCTGGTAAAGCAGCATATTTTCGGCCATAGGGTCGGTTTTTGCCGAGCCGTTTGTTTGCGCGCTCAGGCTATTGGTAAAGCTTGGCAGCAGTATGGTAATTAATATTTTTATATAGCGTTTCATGGCTTTCTATCTACTTGGTGAGCGGGTTCCATTGCCCATCGAGCGCCCAGGTTGCATTTATTTGCCCCGGCGCAGGTACATTTTTAGCAGTGTTCAGGTTATTGTTAAACCAATCGTAATCTCCGCCGGTACGGTGGCAATTGTAATAGTACACCCGCTCACCAAATTTTACACCCGGCGAACTGGCGGCCTTAAATACAGGCGCGTTAGCCATTGTTGCGGCAAACGTGCAATTGAGCAGGTAAAATTGCGAATCGCGGTGATAGCGGCCCAGCTTAAAACCTTCATCACCTATAAATTTACAGTTTACCAATACCGTTTTCTGGTTAACATTGCCCGATCCATCATGCCAGATAGCGGCCTCTTTACTGTGACAAATAAAGGTGCAGTTTTCTGCATAAGACCAGCCACGAGGGCAATAAAAATCAACCCCGCCCTCCATGGTACAGTCTTTAAAGTAAAACAAGCCGCTGGAATTGTTCCACGGGCTAACCGTATCGCCGCCCAGGGCACGGAAGGTACAGTTCAGTACCTTTAAACGGGTGGTTTGAAAAGAACGCAAAGCCATTTGATGCCCGGTTCTACCAACTGTTTTTTGAGCATTAGGTTCGATAGCGGTTGGGCAGTTAATTAGCGTGTCTTTTTTATAACTGAAGCCGTACCCGTTAATTACCGATAAATTTTGTAAGGTAATATCGCTGCCACGCAAATTCATGGTGGCTACGCCCCAGTCGTCGGCATTACCCTGGCAACGCCATATATCACGCGCAATATCCTGTGTAATAACTACCCCTTTTTCACTTTCGCCTCGGAGCACGATGTGGCTTTGGATGATCATCAGTTTTTCGGCGTAAGTTCCGTTTTTAATTAATATCACCCTATCGGTAGTTGCCGAATCGGGCAGGCTGTTGAGGGCTGCCTGTATAGTTTTAAACTGGCCTTTACCCGCGGCATCTACCACAATAGCTTTAGGCTGGGTAAAACCTAATTGTAAGCCAAGCACCATTAAACCCGCTATATGCAACAGCCCTTTCATATTTATTTTGCAGTAATTTGCTGTACCAACCAGGCAACTACATCGTTAGCTGCCTTAAAATTATCGAAGCCGGCAGGCAGTTTACGGCCATCGGTATATTCGTTATAAAACCAGGGATCGCCTACGGCCAGCACCGCGCCTTTGCCATATCTGGCCATAGCTACGGCAACCTCCCCCTGATGATCGAGCACCGATTTACCGGGGCCGCTCAACGCAAACGTGCTAATCTCTTTAATATAGATCTTTTTAGCCGATTTAAATACCGGGTTGCCAACAGGTATCATTACCGCGCCCTGTTCAAATTTATTACCTTCCACATGGTTAATGCTGTTTTGTTTAAACGTAAGCCCAAACTTGCCCATGAGTGTGTTAAAGTTTTTAAACTCGGCATTACCGGTATCGTTATGTAATACCAGCAATACACCGCCCGCCTTTACCCAATCGCTTACCGCACTGGCATGGGCAGGTTCTACATACCTGGCATCGGGATTTTCTTTAGGTATATCGGGGTCAACAATTACATAGATGGAAGCCGGTTTTAAGTTGGCCGCAGTTGGCGCCTGGTACAGGGTAGCCAGGTTTAACCCGTAATTACTAAAGATGTGGCCGAACAACGAGAAACCATTATTGTCTCTTCCCTCCCATTTGTAGTGGTATGGATAGGCAGCACCGGTAATATCTTTTTTACGCTCATCGTTAAAGTAACTATCGAGCATTACGGTTTTCTCTTTGCCTTTAGCTAAATCGGCCAAACGTTCCATTTCAACACTGGCTTGTATAAACGCGCCAACGCCCTTGGCATCGTTGGTGACTACCTTTTCTTTCAGGTAATAAGCGTAACTGCCATCGCGGTATGGGTCGCCGCCTAAACCGGCCACGCTCACAGTACCGTTCAGGTTCACTTGTCCGTTGGCATCGGTAGTAATAAATTGTTTGATGATGCCATTATAGCCGGTTTGCGCTACTGCCTTAAAATAGGTTGGCAAATAATGTAACCTTTCGGCTTTAGCCAGCGCGTACACAAACATGCACGAAGCCGATGCCTCAAGGTAGTTCCCTTTTTCGGTACCCTTATCCAGCACCTGGTACCATAAGCCCGATTTTTTGTCCTGGTACTTGGCTACTGCCGTTGCAAAACGGTTTAAGATCACCAGCAGTTCGGCACGTTTAGGGTGATTGGTAGGGATTTGCTCCAGCACATCAACCAGTGCCATACCGTACCAACCCATGGCACGTCCCCAAAAATTGGGCGATTTTCCAGTTTTAGGATCAGACCAGCGTTCTTTTTTGCTTTGATCCCAGGCATGGTATAATAAACCGGTTTTGGTATCACGCGACATTCTTTCCATCAGGATAAACTGGGTAGTAATATCGTTAAATGCGGTGTCTTCGTGAAAGGTATTGGCATACTCGGCGTAAAAAGGCTCGCCCATGTACAGGCCATCCAGCCACATCTGGTTAGGATAACGTTTTTTATGCCAAAAGCCACCTTCGGGTATGCGGGGTTGTTTAGCCAATTGCTCGCGTAATAATTTGGCAGCTTTGTAATACTTAGGGGTACCCAATACCTGGAACAAGGTTAACACCGTACGCCCCGGTAAAATATTATCGATGTTGTAATCCTCCATTTTATAGTTGAGGATATTACCATCGGCGGTAAGGTGGTGGTCTACCACGTTTTGTATGTATTTAAAATAAGTATTATCGCCGGTTTGCAGCCAAACGTTTTCCATACCTTTCCAAACTACACCTTGCTCATAGGTCCAGCGTACTTTGGTAGCCGTATCGGGCCATACTTTCATAGCGGTTTGTGCCATGCGCTGCGACCAGGGCAGGCTTTGCCCCTGCGCAAACTGGAACCCCAGCATTAATAACAAGCATCCTAAAAAACTCTTCTTCATAAATTCGTTATAACTTATTAATACTTTATATATGATAAGACGGTAACAGCTTACCATGGTTTACTACCGGTTTTGCAATAGCATAATCTGCAATTTTACTCATAATTTGAATACTTAGGCTCTTATTCAGGCTTTAAAATCAATGCAAACGTTCCCAAAATATTTGCATTGAATTAAACCTTCAAATATATATGCTTTTTTGTCCTGCACTATCCTGATTTATCTTACGCCTTTTTTGCTTATAGCAACAGGTTGCCAGTTATCTTTTCCACCTAATATATTGTTGATGGTATATAGTTTAGCTTTTGACGCGGTTAACTGTTTTGACCACGCCACCCGCTCAGCGATTGCAGCACCCGAACCGGTATTTTTATACTCGGCATAATACGCCGTCCGCTCTTTATCGGGGAACATGGCATCGCCTTTCCACTCGTTCCAACCGGCTGGTATAATATGGCTGCCCATTTCAGTATTCATGAACACGGTTTTAGCATAAGGCCTCCATGGCCTGCCTAAAAATACTTTTTTGGCGGCACTATCGGCTATTAGTTTGCAATACATCAGTACAAAACCATAGGCTTGCAGCGGCGTGGTAGCGGCTGCGGTAATGTAAGAATTAACCAAGCTTTTGATGGTGCAACGCTGAAAAACCACGGTAGCTTCACCAAAAATAAAATCGGTGGTACCTTCTATATAACAATCCATATAAAGCTGGCGACTGGTACCGGTGGCTACATATAAAGTATCCTGATTACCCAGTAAGCGGCAGTTTACAAATATACAACGGTCGGCCTCTACATGCAGGGCTACGGCCTGGCCTACCCTACCGGCAGTATTTTCGATGGTCAGGTTTTCGGCCCTGAAATCGTTGCCTTGCACCAGTACGGTGTACGAGGTGTAGGTGGTCATTTTGTCCTTCCCAAACGCATCCCTGCCACCAGGCACAGGTTTGCCCGAGTAATCGTTATTACTGATGATGGTATTATCAGTACTTTCCCCAATGAGTGAAATGTGCGTTTTCCAGGTGGGTATCACCAGTTTCTCGCGGTAAATTCCCTTTTTAATGTGGATAGTTACCTGTTTTTGGCTCAAATCGCGCACCGAATTCACGGCTTCCTGTATGGTTTTATAGTTACCGCTACCATCCTGCGCTACGATAAGCTCGGTTGGCGGTAAGGGCTGCTGCGCCCACACGCCGGTAGCGGCAGCCAGTAACAATATCCATAATATACGCAGCGTTTTCATTAAGCAATTAGTTAGCTATAATTAAAGCTTTACTATCTGCACCGTTTTTAAATTCGGCTTTGTTTTTAGCTTTAAATACATCGGCATTAAGCGCTTGTATGCCAGCTGTTTTTTTACCGCTGATGTTAAACAGCAGATCGGTGCCGGTACCATAACTTAAGCCGGTAAACTTAACACCGTTACTATTTTGAATGTTGATTAACGGGTTTGTTCCTTTGCTTTCTATGTACACGTTTTTAAGCGTTATATCCTGCCCTTCAATAATATCGGCACCCCTGTCGGCCTTTAATACGATATTATCCAGGTGGATGCCTTTGATACTCATTTCGGGCAGTCCACGTATGAGGAGGCCTCGTTCGGCACCGTTACAGGCTACGTTACTTACATAAAAATTTTTAAACTGCGGGGTGCCCTCGGTTACAGGCGGCAATTGGGCATCGGCAATATTTTGCATAGTGCCCGGGTCTTTAGCCATATAATACATATCAAACAAAATAGCCTCGTGTACAATATCTTTCATGGCTATATTCTTGATGTAAATATTCTCTACCATACCACCCCTACCGCGGGTGGTTTTAAAACGCAGGCCAATATCGGTACCGATAAAGGTACAGTCGGTTACGAAAATATTACGCGCCCCGCCCGACATTTCACTGCCGATCACAAAGCCGCCATGCGCACGGTAAACGATGCTGTTTTTCACGATCATGTTTTCGGTAGGCATCCCTCTTTTGCGGCCATCCTCATCACGACCCGATTTTACACAGATACCGTCATCGCCGCAATCAAAAGTGCTGTTGTCAATCATCACGTTCTTACACGATTCTACGTCGATACCATCGCCGTTGGCCGCATTCCATGGGTTACGTACACGCACTCCCTGTAAGGTAACATCCTGGCACATGAGGGTGTGCAGGCACCATGCAGCCGAGTTTTGAAAGGTGGTATTTTGCAATAAGATTTTTTTGCAGTTGGTTAACACCAGCATGTTGGGCCGGTAATAGTCCTTAAATTCGGCTGCCGTTTCGGCCGTTGTACCCGGTTCAATGTAACCGGCTTTGGGCGTTTTAGCCGCTTTGGCATAAGCCGCCGACGGATACCAGGTTTTACCGTTCTCGCTCAGTACACCGCCCGATGCCACTTTGCGTTTCCATTCTTCTTCGGTTAGGCGGTCTTTACCTATTAAGCGCCACGCCTCCCCGTTACCATCAATTACGCCTTCGCCGGTTATGGCAATGTTGGTAAGGTTAATGCCCGATATAGGCGACTCGTTACGGTAAGCGGCATGGCCTTCCCAGTTACCTTCAATAATTTTAAACTGGCTTTTATCGTCGGTAAACTGCAGCAGGGCGGCACGGCTTACATGCAGGTTTACATTGCTTTTTAATACAATAGGGCCGGTTAACCATAGGCCTGTTGGAATTAAAACCACACCTCCGCCTTTAGTGCTACAGGCACTTATGGCATTGTTAATGCTTTTGGTATTGAGGGTTACGCCATCGGGTTTGGCACCGTACTTAATAATATTAAACGTATCTTTTTTAAAAACCGGGCGGGCAACCTTTGGCAGGTTGGTCCACGAATACGGCTTGGTTTGAGCGGATGCATAATCCATACCGCTCATTAATAGCAATACTGCAAGAGCAGTTTTTTTTATATTCAACATCGGGTAAGTTGGTTTTATAACTAATCTGTCAAAATCAGGTAATTGTGAATGAAGCACCTTGAACTGTATAGCCCTAATTATGTGCAAAAAAATTATCAGGATTTGGGTTTTACAATACGGTTGGCGAGTTCCAGCTTTAGTTCACTAATACTTTTAAGTACCAGTTCGGCCATGCGGCGCGCGCCCAATTCGCTAAAGTGGGTATCGTCTTGCTTACCACCAGGGTAATTGGGGTTTTGCCCGGGTTCCAGATGATTAAATAAGAGTTTGGATGGTTCTGTGCCTAATTGCTGTAAAAGCTGCTGGCTTTTAGCATCTAAATCAATTAGCGGCACTTTGGTTTCCCTGGCAACCTCGCGCACCAATTGCGAGTAGGCGGTATGGGTTGAAACAATATGCCCAACACTATCGAACTTACGGCGGGCAACCGGTGTAATTAAAACCGGTATAGCCTGTTTGCTCCTGGCTTGTGTAATGTAACGCATAAGGTTCTTCTTAAATTCGGCTTCGGTAGTATAACTTTTTTTAGTGGGTACTTCATCATTATGCCCAAACTGTATGAAGAGGTAATCGCCGGCTTTTATTCCTTCGGCTACGGGCTTCCACAAGCCTTCTGCAATAAAGGTGCTGGTACTACGGCCGTTTTTAGCGCGATTATCAACCGTTACTGTAGTGTCAAAGTAGTTGGCAAAGGGCATGCCCCAGCCGGTTTCGGGGTACGTGTTTTTCTCTTTAATGGCAATGGTAGAATCACCAATTAAATATACGGTAATGTGCTGCTGAGGTAGCGTAAAGGCTATACCTGTTATGGCAAGCATCAGCAATAAAACATACTTAATAACCGCTTTTAAACGTAGCTTTATACAATACATAAGCAAATTAACAACTTGAAACGCCAATAGTATAAAACAGAATAAGGATGTTACACACACCCTTATTCTGTTTTAAAATTAATTTATTAATAGTTGGGATTTTGTTTTAAACGGCCTCCGTAAGTATCTAATATAGCGGTGGTATATGGGAACAACTCGCTTTTATTAGGTGTAAAAAAGCGTGCTATACCATCCTGCAAAGGCAAATTATCAATAGATGCGCCGGTTATGGCACCAGTGGTTGGGTTTACTATAAACTGTAGGTGCTGGCGCCAGTCGGTACGGGTCCATCCGGTGGTTGGGCTTGGCACCGCAGCGGTAGTAAACGGGCTTGCCGAAAAATACTGTATTTCTTCACCACTATTTCTCCAATATATATACTGCGGTATGCTTGTGTTATCCCTTAACTGCACAATATTAGCACGCGCTTCGGCAATTTTAGTAGCCAGCAGGTTCCAACGTATCAAATCATATTTTCTGATCGCCTCGCCGCCAAACTCCAGGTAACGCTCGTTTACAATAGCGTTAAAAAAGGTTGTTTTACCGGTTGGTGTTACACCTATGCTGGCTTCATTACCTCTGTAACCTCTTTTGCGCACCTCTTCAAAGGCAGCAACAGCCGCGGGCGATGCCCCGTTATTGATCTCGTTATCTGCCTCGGCAAACATGAGCAGCACATCGGCAAAACGGATAATAGGCCAGTTGTAACCTACGTTTAGTACGGTACCCGGCAATAATGGGTTACGCCAGTCTCTTCTGAATTTTCCATTGGTTAACTCGCCCAACCTGCGTAAGCTTTTTAAATTGGTTGCACCAATAGCATAAATAGGAATGTTTACATCGCGGCGGGTATCTAAATTACCAAACGCATAAAAGTAGTTAGGCAACATCAGCACACCACCACCACCAGTACCATAGCGCGAGGCCGCGTTAATACTTGGGCCATCGTAATTACCCATACGGCTGTCGGAGTTGCTGTTACCACCACCGGCACCTACCTCAAACATTAATTCACCTGCCGGATCGGGTGTAAAAGCCGACACGTATCTGCGCCATACATCTTCATACACGGCGTTTAAGGTATGCTGATCGCGGCGGGCCATAATTTCGGCACACTCGTCGCGGGCAATGGTATAATATTTTAAGTAGTCGGCACGGCGTTCCATGGTTTTGCTATCGGTACGTAACGAGAAACCACCTCTGAACAGGGCCAGCCTCGCTCTTAAAGCTTTGGCGGCGCCCTTTGTCAAACGTTCGTTACGCACGGCCTCTGTGCGCCAAGGCATCAGATCTTTAGCTGTAGCTAAATCGGCTATCAGGCGATCGTAAGTAGAATCGCGGTTAGCAGCAGGAGCAAACAGGTTTTCTTGTTTGTAAGAGGGTATAAAAGGAGCCGGCACATCGCCCCAGTTGCGGATCAGTTCAAATAAAAACTGGGCCCTTAGTGTAAGCACCTCACCGTAAAGCCTTCTTAATTCCTTTTTATCGGCTTCGGTACCACTGGTGTATTGTGCCATTAAAGGGATTTGCTCTATACAAAGGTTTGCTTTTTCAACACCACGGTATAACTGGTTAAAAGGGTTGGTAAGCTCGCTGTTTGATACCTGGAGCTGATACCGGCCAATACCACGGCGGCCGTTATCTATAGCACCGCTTACAATACCTTCGTCAGAATCGTAAGGGTAGTAAAGGCTGATACGGATGCCATAACCGTTATCGCCCGATAACTCGTCATAAACACCTAATACGGCGCTGGTAGCATTTGAAACGCTGGAGAAAGCTTGTGCTAAGCTATATTGCGATTGCGGTTCTACCTCTGTAAATTTTTTACAACCGGTGTACGCGAGCGTAAAACAGGCTGCAATTGATAGTAAAGTTAGTTTACGTAAATCCATTTTATATGATGATTTAAGTTATGTTAAAAAGTAATGTTAGTTCCAAAGGTTAATAACCTCGCACGCGGATAGCCTGCAAAATCAACACCCTGGGTTAATGGATCGGTACGGCGGGTGGTTACTTCAGGATCGAAGCCCGAATAGTTGGTTATAACAGCCAGGTTGTTTACAGTTGCATAAAAACGAGCGTTAGTTAAACCAATTTTTTTGATGAGGTCTTTTGACAGCGTATAACCTAAAGTAATGTTGTTAATACGCAGGAAAGAACCATCTTCAACTGCCCAGGAGTGCAGGTAATAACGCTGGTTACGTACCGGCGACCAAATTTTAGCATTGGCATTCAAAGCTGTAAGCTCAGCAGGATCGGTAACCACCTGACCGGCACTGCCAATATTGGTAAAGCGGTCTTTCATAATGTTAAGCATGTTCAGGTTCAGGAAACTACCATCGGTTTGCTCAATTTTGTTAGCATTATAGATGTCGTTACCGTAAACAAAGTTTACAAACACGCTCATATCAAAGTTTTTGTAGGCAAACTGGTTGTTCCAGCCACCGGTAAACTTAGGGTTAGCATTACCAATTACGGTACGGTCACGGTCGAGTGTTACAGCACCATCGCCATTAATATCTTTTAATTTAAGCGAGCCAGGTTGCGGAGCACCGAATATAGAAATATTGGTAGGCACACCTGGTTTAAGAGTGTACACGCCGTTAGCGAAGTTAAAGTCTTCAACCTTATAATAGCCATCGGTTACCAGGCCATACATTTGCCCAACCGGGCGTCCAACTTCTACCAGGTAATCGTCGGCACCGTCGGTTCCCTGCCAGCCCGAGTTACGGGTTTGCTGTGTAATGGCCCCTAAGCTAAGTACCTTGTTGCGGTTAAAGGCCACGTTAAAGTTGGTGGTCCAGCTAAAAGCTTTGGTGCTAATGGCAGTTGCACCAATTTGCACCTCTATACCTTTATTTGAAGTAGAGCCTACGTTTTGCAACTGTGAGTTATAGCCCGACGTTTGAGGGATAGCTGCTGCCAGCAACAGGTTTTTACCTTTATTGTTATAGGCATCAATAGTTAACTGAACCCTATCTTTAAATAAAGAGAGATCCAAACCAATGTTTTGAGATATATTTTTTTCCCAGCGGAGGTTTGGGTTAGCTAAGGCAGTTGTTGTAAATGCAGGCAAAACCGTGTGGTTAAGCGCGTACTCACCGGTTACACCGTAAAGCTGCTGATATAACAGATCGCCAATACGGTTATTACCGGCAACGCCATAACCCACCCTAATTTTGGCATCGTTAACAAACAGCAGATTTTTAATAAAGTCGAGATTGGAGAAACGGTAAGCCAATGTACCCGAAGGGAATATTAATAAACCATTTTCAGAAGCGAACTTAGATGATCTATCGCTACGTACCGTTGCCGAAGCTAACAGGTTTTTATCGTAAGCGTAGCTTACACGGCCAAACAACGAGAAGATACGGTTGGGAGGCGCAATGTTGGTTACCGGCCTTGGTTGTGTTGAACCGGTTGGCGGAGAACCTAAGCTAAAGTTAGCCAATGCGCTTTGAGCCGATATTTCTGCGGGGAAGAAGCGGGTTTCCACGCTCATGTTATTTACACGGTAATCGTAGGTTTCCTCTCCCAATAAAATATTGATATCGTGATGTTTAGCAATGCCGTTTAAGGTATATTTTAGGGTATTACTATTATTTACAGTTATTGCACGCTGTGTAGCTATAGACGCAACCGGTAACGATGCAAAGTTACGGGCAGTTGGTGTTATTTTACTGAAGAATAATTCCTGTTTAGTATTGTTAACGGCAAAACCACCTGTACTCCTGAAAGTTAAGTGTTTAGTAATTTGATAATTAATATAACCGCTCAGGTTTAGATCTGATGATGGAGCATTGCGGTACTCGGCCTGGGTTAACAATACCGGGTTTTGAATTTGATTAGAGTTCAAATAGTAATCTTCATCAAATTGATCGACCGGTGGAGCAATAGCAAGCTCGAATGGCCTGTAAACTATACTGTGGCGCAAACGGTTGGTAGTACGTGTACCGCTGCTGGTAGTACCCGCACCTTTAACAACTTGGTCGGAGTAACGGGTGGTAATACCTACTTTCAGTTTACTGGTGGCCTGATGATCTAACCTGATGTTAGCCAGATAGCGTTTAAAGTTAGATTCGAGTAAAATGCCTTGTTCGTTGTTAGCGGTAAGGCTTACATTGAACGTAGTTTTAGTATCACCACCACTTAACGAAACGTTATGCTGCTGAAAGGCTGCCGTACGTCCAAATACTTCCTCTTGCCAGTTAATAAAAGGTGAGTTTTTATACACCTGCAAGGTATCGAACGTGCTACCGAAGTTTCTGGCGAACGCATCACGGTCGGTTTGGCTGCTACGGGTTCTTTCATACTGCCATAAGGTATAATCGTAAGGGTTTAGTACATCCAGCGTTTTAGAGATTTCCCTGAAACCAGCCGAGCCATTGTAGCTGATCACCGTTTTACCGGCCTTGCCGCCTTTGGTGGTAATAATAACCACACCATTGGCACCACGGGCACCATATATAGCGGTAGTTGATGCATCTTTCAACACATCCACCGAAGCAATATCCTGCGGTGAAATAATTGAAAGGGCATTTTCTACCTGGATACCATCCACAATATATATAGGGGAATTATCCTGGGTGATAGAGCCGCCACCACGCACACGGATCAATACATCGGCACCGGGCGCACCCTCGGTTGTGGTTACCTGTACACCGGCCAGCCTGCCGGTTAAGGCTTCGGCCGCGTTTGATAACGGTATATCCTTGAGTTGTTTCGCAGCTACCGATGATACCGATCCGCTCAAATCGCGCCTCCTAACCGATTCGTAGCCCACTACCACCACTTCATTCAGTTTACTGGCTTCGCTTTCGGTTAAGGTAAAGTTAATTTGTGTTTGGCTTCCTAAAACCTGCTCCTGCTCCTGAAAACCCAGGTACCGGGCAATAAGAACCACGCTGCCGGTAGCCGGAACGTTGAGTTTAAAGTTTCCGTTAACATCGGTACTGGTACCTGTTGAGGTGCCTTTTACACCTATGCTTACGCCGGTAAGGGCATCACCGTTACGGGCAACTACTTTGCCCGTAACTACCCGGGTTTGAGCCCGTGCAGTACCGCAAAGCAGCAGAAACATGAAAATTTGAAGTAATAATTTATTCATAATTTAAATTGGTTTAAAAAAATCGGGGCAATAAAAGGCACGGCCAGCTAATGCTGAATAGCAATAAAAATTTGCAAAGCGTTGCATGCCTTACGTTTACTCCAGAAAAAAATTTTAAATATTTATAATTGGTTTTTGAGATTAGACCATGCTAAGCTTAGTGTGCTTACCAATAGCTATCCATCAACAAGGTTAGTTACTCTGCTCAAATAAACAAAGCATTTTAGCAATTAAAACTATGCAATCGTTCCCGGAAACGTTTGCGTAATTTGACGGCGCATACCTGGTGATACCATAACGCCTTATGATATTAAGATTAATTACTATAAATTTAGCCACAGATTATGTTTAAATCTTATACCATTAAGGATATAGCCAAAGCACTGGGCCTTTCTACCTCCACGGTATCGAGGGCGTTAAACGGCAGCTATGAAATTGGCACCGAAACCAAGAAACTGGTGTTAGAGTATGCCGAAAAAATAAACTACCGCCCTAACCCTATAGCGTTGAGCCTAAAAGAGCAAAAGAGCCATTCTATAGGCGTAGTGGTTTGCGAGGTAGCTAACAACTTTTTTTCGCAGGCCATTAACGGGATCGAATTTATTGCCTATAATTCGGGCTACCATGTTATTATCACGCAAACACACGAGTCATCGGCACGCGAAGCAGCTAACGTACAGCACTTAATGTCGAGGCATGTAGATGGGTTGCTCATTTCACTATCGGCTGAAACTACCGATACCTCCGAATACCAGTACCTGCACGATAAAGGCTTTCCTATTGTGTTTTTTGACCGCATAGCACAAAATGTAAATACGCACCGGGTAACGCTTAATAATTTTAAAGGCGCCTTTGAGGCTACCGAACTGCTTATCAATAACGGTTTTAAAAATATAGCGCACATTACCAGCACCAATAACCTGCTTATTAGCCGCGAACGCTTTGAAGGCTACAAAGCCGCGTTAGATAAGCACGGCCTTACTTACCACCCGGAGTACACTAAATACTGCGACCATGGCGGCATGCTGATTGACGAAGTGGAAACCGCCGTAAACCTTTTAATGAAACTACCTAATAGGCCCGAAGCCATTTTTAGTACTAATGACCGCATTACCACCAGTTGCATCCCTATTTTGAAAAGACTGGGCTTCCGCATACCCGAGGATGTGGCCCTGGCCGGCTTCACCAATTCGGACGTAGCCGAATCGTTCGACCCACCATTGACCGTGGTACGCCAGCCCGCATTTATGATGGGTCAACTGGCTACCGAAATGCTGATCAAAACCATTGAAAGCAAAAAGCCTATTTACGAATACCAAACCCAGCAGGTAGAAACCGAACTCATCATCCGCGAATCGTCGCAAAAAAAATAGCAATTATTGCGCTGTTTAGGGGAGCATATTTAAATAAGGATTTTTGAGGTTTTATGGATTCCTGTGGAATGATATGCAAATTTTTAAAGCAAAAAAAGGCCTGCCCTTTTGCGGGGCAGACCTCTCTGAATTTGAAAATTTATAAACGCTTATATTAAAAGCCTAAGCCCAAAGTAAAGCCGCGTACGCCTTTAGTAAACGTTGCACCTGTACTTGCTTGTGCAGCACCTGTAGTGAGGTTAATACCGTAAAAACGGGTTGTACCCCCAACAGTTAGTATGGCGTAGGCATCGCCTGTGCGGCTGCTGATATCGAAGCCGTTAGCTGCATCTATAGTTACACCAAGCGAGCCAATATCATTTGCTAACACACCCGAATTAGGATCGGTTAAGCTATACAAACGACCGGTTGAAGCATTAATAGCGAACATGGTGGTAGCTGTTGCACCGGCAAAACTGTTGGTGTATGCCGTGGCGCTCAAAGCTAAATTAGCGGTTGGTGTTATGCTACCATCAACAGTGGTAGCACCATCGGCAGGGTTTACTCGCAGGTTTTGACCAGTGTTACTCACAATACGGATACGATCGGCAACCGGGTTAAAATCAAACCCGAAAGACACACCCGACAAAGCGGTGGTTAATGTGCCTACTGAAGTAGCCAAACCCGATGACGCGTTAAGTGTGTAAATACGGCTGGTGCTGCCTAAAGCATAGATCTGTCCGTTAAGAGGCCTGAAATCGATCCCTAAAATGGTTTCACCAGTTTGCAAACCGGTAATGGCCTTAGCTATAGGAGCAATATTGGCCGGGTTAAAGATCATCAGTTCGTTATCACTACTTAATGCATACGCAACCGGATCGGTTTGTATGGCCAGACTCAATACCTTTACAGGAAATTCTAACGATTTGTAAGCCTTACCGTTAGTTAGGTCGAGCACATACATACCTTGTTTGCCGCCAACTGTTATAGGTACCAAGGCAGCCTTTCCATCGGGGCTAATATCAAAATCGGTTACTTCGGTAGCATCAACACCCAGGGCACCTACTTCTACCAGTCTGCCATCATTAGGCGGATCTTGCTTGTAAAGTTTTTTAGTAACGGCATCAATATCATACAATATGGTTGTAGCAGCACCTGCCTTGTTTTCGGTATAGGCAACCGAAGATATTTTTGCACCCGAAGCACCGTTGATAGCCGCGTCGGTAAATGCTACCGTACCAGTTTCAGGATTAAGGCGTAGGTTTTGGCCGTTTGAGGTTACTAAACGGATACGGTCTACAGTTGGGTTAAAATCAATACCTATCACCGTACCATCAATAGCCGGAGTAAATGGCGCGCTGCCTATGGCCCGTGCTACAGCGGTTAACGGATTAATTACATATATACGGCTACCACTGCTTACGCCGTATAACTGGCCCGTTGCAGGCCTGTAATCAATAGCAAGCATATTTTCGCCTGTTTGCATACCTGTAATACTGGTGGCCTGGTTAAATATAGTGCCCGATTGTGCGTTAAACGCCAATATTTTATTGTCTTGCTGTAAAGCATAAACGTTTACATTGGGCGCAACAACAATTTGTTCGCCTTGGTTAATGTTGTCATTATCCTTTTTGCAGGATGATGTAATAAGTAATAGCGCAACAGCACATAGGGCCGTTGCCTTTACCGGAATAAAGGTTTTAAATGTTTTCATATGTTTATTGATATACGTAAAAGAAACAGGCGCTGTAACAAGCACTGTAAACTAAAAGTTGAGATAATATTGTTTAGCAGTTAGGAGGCGGTGTTAAAACCGTTGAATAAAACAGAGATATATAAGGCGAAGAATGCTGCAGGGGAGGTGCATTTTTAACTATGCAATAAACTGGTGCCGGTTGTGAAACATGCGATGGACCGAAACATTTAAATTGCTTTTCGGCGTGTTTACCTTCTTCTTTTTTATCATTGTCTTCCTGTTCGCTGCTATTGGCATACAGGCCGGTTACAGACCTTTGCACACCGGCATAACCATAAACACTTACTAAGGTTATACGGCCAATAAAAACCATAAGCAACAAC
Source organism: Mucilaginibacter terrae (assembly GCF_042679325.1). Lineage (GTDB taxonomy): Bacteria > Bacteroidota > Bacteroidia > Sphingobacteriales > Sphingobacteriaceae > Mucilaginibacter > Mucilaginibacter terrae. The sequence continues at coordinate 49,230 of NZ_JBHTMJ010000004.1, read as the reverse complement.
AAAGCAAAAACCCTAAAACCCATTTTGAGTGGGCCACATATAGTAGTTACAGCTTTAACTTTGTTCATAATAAAAAAATCGGGTTATCTGTTTTGTTGCAACCTATTAAACAGGTATGCCATTACTTACGCAGATTAAAGTGTTAAGGTTTTTGATCCCTAAATGTTTTTACTGGCTGGTTATAACTTGCAACCTTACAGCGTTGCGCAACCTCAATATGCTTTTAGTTATTGAATAACCAGGTAGGGCCTTATTTTATATAATATGGCTTCATCGATGATTGCAATGTTGCGTATCTCATCTAATGATTCATAATTACCATGTTGCTTACGGTATTGCACCAAAGCGTTGGCTTGCTTATAGCTTAAGTATGGAAAGTTTTTAAGGTCATCCAGTTCTACCGTATTTACATTCAGCTTTTTTACCTTACGGGGGTTAACCGTAAATTGAGCTTGTACATCACGGTAGTGCATATCATCCATCCCAAAAATTTCATTTAATTGCCGCTTGCTATAAAAGCCTCCCAAGCGTGTACGATACTGTATAATGCGTCGTGCAAAGCCCTTGCCTATACCCCTAAGTTGTGTAAGCTGGGCCGAATCGGCGGTATTAAGTTCTACAACCTTAACAGGCCGTATTGTTTCCGCTTCAATATTTGAAATATGGATGTAAGGCTCCAGGCGCTTATAATCTTGCGGGGTAAGCGTGTACATTTTTTTCACATCGGCTTTGGTGTAAAACCGGCCTCCTTTAGCCTCATAATTTTTAATACCCTTAATTTGCCTGGTACTCAATCCTAATGCTTGCCACTGCTTTATCGAAAGGTTATTGGGATTAAATTTGAATAGTTTATACGGTTTGTGGGCTATGCTCTCTTCATCTGCCATTCCCGAAATACCTGCTGCTTTAAGTTGGGCAAGCGTTTTATTGAACCGGCGGAAATCTGTTGGGGTATTTTTATGAAAATGTTCATATACGAATGGAGCAGCTAACACACCTGTAATTAAGATTACCAGCACCACTAATCCATTCCACTCGGTTTTGGTTATAGTAAGGTAATTTTTAACAGGCGATTTCACAGTATTATGCTAACAGCGTGTTAAATTAAGTATTTTTATGGAAATTTACCGGTTTGCTGCACCATGAAAATTATTACTAAAGACGAATTTGCCAAAGCCACCAGGCTCGATAAGCTGAGAATGCCTGGTTTGGCCGCTTTACTCATGGAACTGATGAAGATTAACCAGGTTAATGACCTCTTTGCACAAGCACAGCCCAAACAAGGCCCCGAATTTGTAGATGCCATTTTAAAAGGCTGCGGTATAACTGTTGAGTTTGATGAAAGAGATTTAAAAAACTTACCTGCCAATGGCGCATTTGTTGCCATAGCCAATCACCCTTATGGTGGCATTGAAGGTCTGATCCTGTTGAAGATACTATGCATGGCCAGACCTGATGCTAAGTTGATGGCTAATTTTTTACTTAAAAAAATCCCCAATTTAAGCGATTACTTTATTGCGGTAAACCCTTTTGAAAACGTTGAGCACTCATCCAGTATCAGCGGCATTAAATCAACCCTTGAGTTATTGCGTGAGGGTACACCCATCGGCATTTTTCCGGCGGGTGAAGTATCAACTTATAAAATGGATACCAAACAGGTTACCGACCGCATGTGGCACCCTGTAGTAGGTAAAATTATTGCCAAGGCCAAAGTACCTGTTGTACCCATTTATTTTCATGGTAATAACGGGTTGTTGTTTAACCTGCTAAGCCTTATACACCCTACCCTGCGTACAGCCAAGTTGCCTTCCGAACTTTTTAACAAGCAAGGCCATACCATTAAACTGCGCATTGGCAAACCCATACAGCTGGAGGATATACCCAACTATAACAATGCCACTCAACTACTTAACTTTTTAAGGGCTAAAACCTATGCCTTAGGTACCGGGCTGGAAGACGAAAAAAGGATATTTGATCCGCGTAGTTTATTTAAAATTAAGAAAGAACCCAAGGAAATAGTACCGCCTACCGCTGCCGAATTGATGGAACTGGAGCTGGTGCCGTTAAGGGAAAATTACAAGGTTTGGACTGAGAAAAATTACGAGGTATTTATTACCCCTACTGCGTTAATTCCAAATATCATCCGTGAAATTGGTCGCTTGCGCGAAATCACCTTTAGAGAAGTAGGCGAAGGAACCAATAATAGCACCGATTTGGATGAGTATGATATCTATTATCATCACCTGTTTATATGGGATATTAAAACCAGTATGGTTGTGGGTGCATACCGCATAGGTGTTGGCGATGAAATTTTTGAAAGCTTCGGAAAAAAAGGTTTTTATACGGCCAAACTGTTTAAAATTAAATCACAGTTTACCGAAGTGCTGAAAAATAGCCTGGAACTTGGACGCTCATGGATACGCAAAGAGTATCAACAAAAGCCCTTGCCGCTGTTTTTGCTATGGAAGGGTATTTTAAAGTACGTGATCGATAACCCGAATTATCGTTATTTGATTGGCCCGGTTAGTATCAGCAATACGTTTTCCAACTTTTCTAAATCGCTTATAGTGGATTACATAACCCGTAACCATTTTGATGAAGAGATGGCGCAGTTTGTAAAGCCCCGCAAGCAATTTAAGGTTGATTTTGAAAGCATTGATACCGAACTACTAATAACAGGCGAAGAAAACTTTAAGAAACTGGATAACCTGATCTCCGAAATTGAAACGCATAATATTAAGGTACCGGTATTGCTTCGCCAGTATATCAACCTTAATGCAAAAATAATTTGCTTCAACATCGACCCCAAATTTGCCGATTGCCTCGACGGCTTTTTAGTACTCGACCTGCAAAAGGTACCCAAAGAAGTGTTAGAGAAAATAGGCAGAAACTTGTAGTGAATACTAACAATACCTTATAAAAAAAACCTGCTTAAATAAATAAGCAGGCTTTTCTAATTATAAAGTTTAGATGTTGTTTTATTTTACAGCACCCGGAGTGGTGTAAGGCAGTACTTGTGGATCATATACAACCCAACCGGTAGTCCAGTTGTCTGTACCAAAAGCACCTCTGTATGCTACTTTATCAAAAAATGCATCAGCATATCTTGTATTGGTAAATGATGCACCTGTTAAAGCAGTTGAAGCCGCAACTTGTATAAAGTTAGGCACACCTGCTCTTGCTGAAGGGGCTAAATCTGCCGAGAACTTATATGGATCAGTGTAAACTGCTGCAGCAAAAATTGCATCGTTAAAAGTATTATTCGGGGTAATTTTAGCAGTAATAGCAGCTAAAGCAGTAGCGTTTGATGCTTTAATTTGATTTGCTTTGCTATTGCAGGTATAAATTAAGTTATTTAAGAACAATGCTTTATCAGACAAGTAATTGTTAGATGAGTTTATAGTTGAACCTGAAGGTGCAGCATCATCATAAAATATACCTTCGGTATAACCTACTAATACAGAGTTGGCAATGCTAAGTGCTGAGTTACGACGAACTTGAGCAGCATGCTGATAGTTTGCATTAATGGCAGGAGCACTTGAAGCAACTTCGCGTGGGCCTAAAATGGTTACGTTAGAAAATAAGGCACTTGTTTGCGGAGCAACATCGCCACCTGCACCGTTGTTATCCGACTCAAATCCATTAGAACCAGAAACGTCGGCTGTTGAAGCCAAACGCTGAGCTATAGCGAATTGAACTTTACCTGAATAACCGAAATCGGTATCAAAGTCATCATCAAACGTAGCAATAGCTACTAAGTGTTTCGCATTCACAGAACCACCAAACCACTCATAGGCATCATCACCCGAACGGTAAACCGATACATAATCAATAGTTGTACCTGAACCAACGCTACCCATGGTTAAACCGTTAAGCTCATTATCAGGACCCAATGGAATACCTGCATACTCAATACGTACATATTTTAATGTACCAGAGTTATCAGCACCATCAGTACCGCCGTATTTTGCTTTATCACTTGCATCAGATATACCTTCAATAGTAATAGAAGGTCCAGCATTGTTAGGTGCCTTACCTAAAAGAACAACACCACCCCAATCGCCTTGAGCACGGCCGCCTGCAGGTTGGTTAGATGTAAATACGATAGGCTTATCAGCTGTACCAATAGCACTGATTTTTGCACCACGGGTTATAACCAAAGCAGCCTTAGTAGGTTTGTCACCTTTAATTAAAGTACCAGCTTCAATAGTTAATGTTACGTTGTTAGTAACATAAACATTACCTTTTAATAAGTATATTTTATCTGCAGTCCAGGTAGTATTTGTTGTAATATCACCAGATACTTCAACAGTATTACTTGATGGTACAACTACCGGAGGATTAATTACTCCATCGTCTGTGCTGTCGCTTGAACAGCCGGTTAAATAGATCGATACGCTTAAAGCGGCTAATAATAAAATTTTTTTCATTTTTCTGATTTTATTTCTTGTCAAAGATGAGGTTAAAGCTTAAACTATACATTATGCTATGTTTAAGATATTGTTAAGGATTTATAGATTATATGTGAACACAAATGAATAGGTACTTCCGGCACGGTAGCGGCTCAGGGTTTGATCTTGCTCGCCAGCATCATATTTCTTGTTCTCATTAACGTCGAAGTACATTAAAGCCCGCTGGTTTAAAACATCGGCGGCGTTTAACTTCAATTCACCTCTGCCTTTTAAAACCCTAACACCAAATTGTAAATCGATTACGTTTCTTGGGGCTTCCCAAATTGCAGGGAAACCAGTTCCACCTACTACATTAAGCCTCCGGCCTACTACGTTATATAAGGCATTAAAAGTGTACTTGTTATCCATAAACGTACGTGTTAAACCGGCGTTGATAACGTAAGGTGCCTGGCCAACTAATGGCCTGTCGGTATAATTTAAATTAAACCCTAAATCTGTTGGATTGGTTGCTTTTGATTTGATTAGGGTTACGTTGGTATAAGCGGTGGTATTTTTAAACAAATTACCTGTAGATATAAAATCAAGTGTTTTGCGAAACTCAAACTCAGCTCCGAAAATATTGGCTTTCGGTGAGTTCTGATAAATGATCAAACGGTTAGAGCCCAAATCAAAATTGTAGGTCTCTATCGCATTTTTAAAGCGTTTGTAAAATGCTGAAACAGATATGATTTGGCCGGCAGATGGATAAAATTCGTAACGAAGATCGACGTTATCAACCTGGGTCTTTTTTAAATCAGGGTTTCCTTGTAATGTAGCAATTTGTTCGTAGTCAAAATATCCAAAATTAGATAGCTCCCTAAATTCAGGGCGTGCAAGGGTACGTGCATAGGAAAACCTCAGGTTAGCTTTAGGCGTTAAACTGTAAGTTAGGTTTACCGACGGAAGCACATCAACATAATTTTGGTCTACAATGGTTGAACGATCGGTAGAAGTTAGGTCCAAATTAAACTGTTCTACCCTTGCTCCCCATACAACCCGTAAATTCTTTCCAATTTTATTATCCAGCATTAAATAACCAGCATTTGTTAAAGAATTTGCTGAATATGACTCTGAAATGGCTGCACCTGGAAGTTCATCGAGTTTATAGCGATTAGTATTAATTAAGTCGCTACCAAATAAACTATTTAAAGACCTTGCTCTAATTTGAGTATAATCGTCAAAGTTTGGGTTATTAATAAGCACCAAGCCTATATACCTAACATTAAAGTCCCTTTTACGGTAATATGAGTTTAAACCAGCTTTAAACGTAGCGGTATTGCTAAACATTTTAACAGGTGAGGTATAATTTAACGAGCCGGTGTAACCATTTTCATTCAAATCGGAAAACAGGCGGCTGTTCTCTTTACCCAATGTGGTAACGTTGGCCTGAAACGGATCATTACTGCCTATATTGCGGGCATAATTAACTTTACGCTGATCGGGCTGATCGTTAAACACGTTACTGTAGCTTAATAACCATGTAAATTTAGCGCTGTTGGTACCTACGGAGTGAGTTCCTTCTAAAGTAGATTTGAATAAAGATTTTTGAAGCAAATCGAAAGCGAAGAAACTTTGCTCATTACCTGGCCCAGCATTGGTACCTGTTCTTTGCAGGAATTGATCTTCATATAACCTGTTATAGGTATTTTTTAAGGTGATCTTGTTTTTTCCAAATGTATAGGCAAAGTTGGCCAATCCGCCTATATTGGTTGCAAACCTGTAAACCTGATCGTTATAGTTAAAGTCAAAATAATCGCGTGTGAGGTCTTTGTAATAGTTTTGCGTATTACGGTAAGTTAACGACACGATGGCACCTAAGCGGTTATTCGATTTTTCAAAATCTTTTACCCTTCCAATTGTAAACTGGTAATTTTGGTTTGGCAGAGCCGAGTTATTGTAAATATTAAAGTTTTTAGGTAACCGGTTGGCAGCAATTATATTTTGCTCGGCAGTAAAGCCCTCCGATATTCTTGTTGAAGAAGGGAAGTTAGAAGGCAGCTGTTTTTTACCGTTATCAAAACCCAAATAATCTGTAGCATTACGGGTACCGCTTTTAAAATCTTTAAAGGTAGTAGCCGTATTATAACCCGCCCCTATGCCAAAAGTTATGAAGTTTTTGTCGGGGATATCTTTGGTTGTAATTTGAACATTACCACCAGTAAAATCACCAGGAAGATCGGGCGTAGCCGTTTTGCTGATAACTATATTGTCAACCAGGTTAGAGGGTACTATATCAAAGGAGAAAGCTTTTTTATTGGGTTCGGTACTTGGCAGGTTGGCACCATCGAGCTGGGCATTATTATATCTGTCGCTCAAGCCACGCACTACCACATATCTGCCATCTGCTACGGTTACCCCACTTACTCTTTTTAAAACATCGGCCGTATTTCTATCAGGCGAACGGCGTATGGCTTCGGCCGATATTCCGTCAGTTATCCTGGAGTTATTTTTTTGCTGGGCATACAACGAACTGGCCGATTCCTGGCGAAAAGTAGCCCTTACGGTAACAGCCTGTAACTGCTGGGTATTTGCTTCAGTTAAGGTTATATTTAGAGAAGTGGCTGCATCGCCTTTTACCTGAACATCAGAAATCAATTTATTTTGATAACCTACGTACCTCACCAGTACCTCATAGGTACCTGCTGGCAATGCGGTTATATTATATTCGCCGTTAACATTAGTAGCGGCACCTTTTGATAAGCCCTGCACCAATACTGATGCGCCTATTAAAACTTCGCCCGATTTGGCATCGGTTATTTTTCCGGTTAGTTTACCGGTACCTTGTGCATAAGTTAGGCTAAAGGAAGCAGTAAGCAGTATGCCAAGCGTTAATTTAAAAAGGGTAGTAGCTAATTTTTTCACTTGCGTTTGTTTGATACAAGCAAAAGTATTAGCGCAACATTAGCTTAGTGTTACTTATAGATTAACAGTATAGGTGATTATTGTTAAGCCATTGTTAACAACCTTTGTAAACTGTTAAATATCTGTGAGTTTTGATTTTTAGTTAATATTTCAGATTAAATTAATAATAAGTTTTTCCAGCTTTTGCGCAAACGTATCATAGTTTAAACGGGTTTCGTACTCGTTACGGCTCTGCGTAGCCATGTGGGTATAGGCTTGTTTGTTAAGCCAAACTTCGGCCCACCTGTCGGCAAATGCTTCGGGGGTTTCATTGGTGCCCAACATAAAGCCGTTAATACCTTCTTTAATAATTTCGGGGATGCCGCCGGTATTACGGCCCAGTGCCGGCAGGCCATACGCATTAGCTTCGCAAAATACACAGCCGTAACATTCGGCTATGGAGGGTAATATTAATGCGCTGGATGTTTCAAGCAGTTTTTCCAATTGTTCCGCCTCGGCGGGTACGCTTTTTTTAAGGAAACCCATTACGTTAACGTAAGGCTTGTACTCTACAGGTATATCGGGTGTTACACCCACCACATTTAATACGCATCTAATACCTTTACTATTTAAGTGAGCTACAAAACGCAATACATCGGGCCCACCTTTTCGCTGCCAGCTAATACCTAAAAACAGCAGGTTGCACACATCGGTTTGTGTACGTTTGGCTATCCACTCATTAACCAAAGCCGGTGCCGGTGGCTGCTTTAAGTTAGCACCCAAGGGTATGGTGTGTACTTTTAATGGCGAGACAGTATAATCGTTAAGGGCACTTTGCGATGCCCAATCGGCCGAAAATACCGCCGCATCGGTCCTGTTTAAAGCTTTCTGATACATATCGTTCCCCGCTTTAATACTACGCTGCGTGAGGTTGCTAAAATCGCTGTAATAACCTAACAAACTGGCAAAGGTAGTATCGTGTATTAAAATAGCAGGTTGCTTAAAGGTAGTGTAAGCCAAAAAATCTCCATGTATTACCAATACAACATCGGGCTGTATAATAGCTACTTCCCTGTCAAATTGGTGGCCTATAGCTTGCAACACGGGTTTTTCTACACTCGATAAAAACCACTTGCCTTGCAACCTCGAGTAGATACGCCTCAACCAGTTGTAGTACCAGGGCTCAGCGGGCTTGTTTAAGCTTATACTCACCACTTCGTGCCCGCGGTTTTCAAGCACCGGAATGATGTGAGCGGGTATCCCCGACCATGTTTTAACGGCGCGCGGATCGCCTAAAGCGGCTATAGCAATTTTCATGGATGATTAAATTAGGCCTTTGCAGTTTTATTCCAGGCAGCCCGGGCTTGTTCAACAGCCTTATGTTCGGCAATAAATATGGCTTTACTTAAACCCTTACCCCTGCGTGCTTTGGTTAAAAACCGTACTTTTTTCAATATCGGGTTTTCGGGGTACTCTTTTAAATAACCCCACATACGGCCCAGCATATAGTGCGAAAAAGCATGGCCGGCAGCAATTTTGATCAAGTAATCTTCGGCCAACCGGCCTTTTGGTATAATGTGAATGAGTTCCAGTTCGGGTATAACGCCGGCCAGGTAACCTGCATGGCAGGCATGCAAAGCCAGGTCCACATCCCCGCCCGATAGCAATGCGTTACCGGTACGGTCTAAAGCGGCGGCAATGGTTCTTTTTTTGCATGATTCCACATAAGCCAGGGCTACCGTTTTCAAAATACACATGCCTGCACCATAAGGTACGGCACTGCTAAACCTAACCGCGTTAGAGTAATGCGCACGCTCCTCATTACGTAAGGCAAGCATTTGTGTATAAGGCAAGATCTCTGCCGATGGTTCTGCCTCAAACTCGGGTAAAATTTTGCCGGCACCCAAGGTCCCTAAAAGCGAGTTATCCTTAAATTGCTTTACCGATAGCTCCAGGTAATTGTTTTTCAAGCAGTTGTCATCATCAACAAATAACAATATACCGGCCCTGGCATTTACTATACCGCAAATACGCGCGGGTGTTAAACCTAACTTATCCTCACGGACATGGCGGGCATTGGGGTGCCACGACAGATCAATGTAAGTAGACAAAATTTCTTTACTACCATTATCTATCAATAACAGCTCCCACTCGTTTTTATCGAGCGTTTGTGTTTTAAGTGTTTCCCATACCCTGTTCAGGTATTCCATTTTGGGGTTATGGGTGCATATAATAACTGAGATCTGGCTCATAGGCTAATTAACTTAAAAAAAATTTTAATAACTGCTTACTCTTGCTTTTGAGCGAATGCAAGCGGTACTTGCTAATTAAAAAGCTTTTGTAGGATGTTTGTCCATTATTAAAAAAAAGCTTATCTATTTGTTCCTTAATTTCGGCACTTACCTGTTTTACTACTTTTTGATAGTTGTAATATCTATATAATAATGCTTCTTTATACTCTTCCTCAGTAATTATATCATCATTCTTTAAAGATTGAATAACCTTTACTTCCTCAATGAAATTAAAACCCGAAGTATAGGCCTTGCCACTTACATCTTTACCATGTTTGCGGAAATAATTCAGCACCCTACCCGATACAAATACATCACCCTGTTTGGCGGCCTCTATCCAAAATAACCAATCGCCGCAAAACTTAAATTTGGTGTACTCTTTAGAAAACCGGAAGTAAATATCTTTACGGAATATAGCCATACTGGCATTAAAAACCGAGTTCCTTTTCAACAGGTGCTTTTTAATGTAAACTTTCCCATTAACGTACTCACTTAAAAATTTGGTTCGCGATATCCAATTGATCTCATTATCATTATAAACTATGTACGATTGTGCATAAGCTAACACACAATCTCCATTTGCCTTTAAGGCGCTTACCAGCGTATCAAGCAAGGTAACTTCACACCAGTCATCGCTTTCGGCAATCCATATATACTTGCCCTGAGCCAGGCTTATACCCTTTTCCCATTGCTTAAATGTAGTTCCACTATTGGTTTCATTCCATACAATCTTACTTACCTTAGGATGATTGCGGTATTCTTCTATTACGTCCCGACTATTATCAGGTGAGCAGTCATCTAATATAATTACTTCAAAATCCTGATAAGTTTGGTTCAATACCGAATCTATACGTTCCCTTAAATAGACCGCATGATTGTAATTAGGTATGAGGACGGAAACTTCAGGCATCTTTTAAAATTTTAGCGGTTTGTTCTAAATACTGTCTTCCCCATTGATGGCATGGCTCCAAGTGATTACCTTCGGCCCATTCATTCCAGGCGTTTATAAACAGGTAAGTGTCCTTACTTTCGTATTTATTTTTAATATCCTGTAACCAACGACCATATTCATCAGGCGTGGCACCAGTGTATATAGTTGCGCCTTTGCTGCGCCTGGCGGTATTATCCCAACTTGGGCTTATACCCGGGAACTGGTTGGCTTTAAACTCAAACTTTTGATTGATCATTTTATCTACATAAGCCGGGTACGAAGCAAAACGATGTGTATTAAAATCAGACTTATTTAAACCTAAACGCCTTTTAACTTTATCGCTCAGGCTTTCGCTTTTCTTTTTAGGGAAAGAGACCAAATTAGGTTGAAAATCTACCGAACAATCAAACCCTGTATTTTCAAAATCATCGGGGTCATAAGAGAAGCTTTTCATAAACCCAATGTAAAGTTCAACGCCCTCTTTAGCAGCCTCACGGCGCCATGTAGCGATAGTTTCCTTCATATCGGGAAACAAGGCCGGACGGTAAATTACAAAGAATGGCTTATTGTTAACCCTAATATAGCGGGAATCCTTAAAAAAAGTATCCAGTAAAAAACGAATATGCGCTACATCATCCTCGGTACTGTAATCCTGTTTTATCAGTGCATGCTCATCTTGCCCATCCCAGCGGCGTGTCCAATTTTCGTTGGCCCAGCAAAGCATGTAAGGAAAATCGGGGGTATTGGTTTTCAGCATATCATCGAGCGGGCGGTTCATAATACGCTTGCCGTTAAACCAGTAATGGTAGTAGCAAAACCCGTAAATGCCATGTTCTTTCGCCATTTCAGCCTGTGCAATACGTGTTTGCTCGAGGCGCATATCGTAAAAACCTAAATCGGACGGTAAATGTGGCTGGTAATGGCCTTCAAACAGAGGTTTGGCCTTGGCTACATTGGTCCACTCGGTAAAGCCCTTGCCCCACCACTCGTCGTTTTCGGCAAATGGGTGAAACTGCGGTAAGTGTATAGCTATGGGTTTGATATGTTTAGCCATTAAAAACTTCTTTTACTGCTTCCAAATACTCGTGACCCGATTTATGGTCGGGTTCCAGGTGATTGCCTTCGGCCCACTCGTTCCAGGCATTTATAAACACGATTTGTTCATCGGCAGGGTTATCTTTTACAATATTTTTGGCTTCTATAAGCGATTGCTTAAAATCAGCTTTGTTTTGATTGGCTATAATAATACCGTTTTTACCACGACGGGCCGTGTTATCCCAACCTACAAACACGCATGGAAAAAACTTGTAGTTAAGTTTAACAGCAGCCATTATACGTTTAACAGCGCTGTAATCATACACCTTTAACGATGCAGAATTAACACCTAATTTACGGTTCTGCACAAACTTACTTAAAGAGGAATGATCTTTAAATGCATTTTTAAGCAGGCTTAACTGGGGCTGAAAATTCATGACCTGATCAAAGCCTTCCAGGTTATGCGAGTGCGAGTTACTGGCTATCATAAAAGGTTCGGGCAGGCCGGCCTTTAGGGCTACCTCTTTAAATATGGCAATGGTTTGCTTGTAATCGGGCAAATCATGCGGACGATAGATCATAAAAGCAGGACGGCCATGTATGGTAATGTAACGTTTATCAATAAACACTTTATCGCAAAGCCATTTGGCGTGATTGTAACTATCCTCCGGGCCGTAATCCTGTTTAATTAACACTTCCTTTTCTTCGCCAAGCCACCTGCGGCTCCAGGTTTCGTTAGCCCAGCACAGCATGAAGGGAAAATCGGGCTTGCCGGATGCTAATATACCATCGATGGGTGCATTCATAATGCGTTTACCATTAAACCAGTAATGATAATAGCAAAAGCCGTATATACCGTATTCCTTAGCCAGTTCGGCCTGAGCAATACGCGATTCTTCGAGCCTCAGGTCATAGTACCCAAGGTCTGACGGTAAGTGCGGCTGATAGTGGCCTTTATATAAGGGCTTGGCCCTGGCTACGTTGGTCCACTCGGTAAAGCCCCTGCCCCACCACTCGTCGTTTTCGGCAAAGGGGTGAAACTGTGGTAAATGTATTGCTATAGCTTTAATGTTTCCCATGTGTTTTATTGTGCACTTATCATTTCAAACTGTTGTACTATTAAATCTTGATTTTGATGTAGCCGGGCTACCTTTTCTTGCGCAACCGCACCCTGTTCTGCAAGCAAGGCAGGGTTCAATACATAATTTTTTATGACTGTTGCCGCGGCTACCGTATCCAGGTACGCAATTACGCTGCCGGCATCGGTGTCCACAAACTCAGGTGCGCCGCCCGAACCCTCAAAACAAATGATAGGAACTGCCGCATCGGCAGCCTCCAATACCACCAAGGGATAAGGATCTTCGCGTGAGGTAAGCACAAATAAGTCTATGGCCTTAAAAAAATACGGGACCTTGTTAGATGCGGGTATAAAATGAACGTTATCCTGCAGTCCCATTTTTTTCACGTCGTACTTCAGGCGTTCGAGGTCTACCGTTTCGTTAGCGCCAAACCAGTAAAAACTTGTTTCAACAGGCAGCCCTGCTTTTTTTGTTTGCAAAGCCAACTGTATAAAAACATCGGCACCTTTACGCCAGTCGGAAGTACCTACCCCTCCAACCACAAACCCTTTTTGGGGTATGTTAAGTAGTTGCCGGCAAGCGGCTTTATCTTCGGCGGCGCGGTTAATTTGCGGTATATAATAATTAAGGATCTCTGTTTTACCGGCCGGAATATTTAAGCCGGATATTAAATGATTTTTTACCGCCTTTGATGGTACTGCAAAGGAGTTACTGCTGCCTATAACCCTGGAAACATCAGCTGCCGAGGTAAAATATTTACTGGCCATCTCCAGTTCGTGAACGTAGGACACGATTTTACCTTTGTATATAGAGCGTATGGCCGGTAAAATATCACCGTTGGTAATGGTGTTTGATATGATTACATCGGCACCTTCTATAAAAGCGGGTAAACCAGCAGGAAGCGTTTCGGCAACGCTGCCGGAGATCTTTCTTTTTACAGCATATAGTTTGGTTTGTAAGTAAGATGGTTTCGGCGCCGTTGTATTCCAGATCAATACCGGGCCTAATGCTTCAAACCGGGGTATTAACACACCATTGTTGTTCTTTATAATAAAGCTAACCTGGTACCTGCCGGTTTGAATTAATAAAGCAGCCAGGTTAATCAGCAAAATTGGAGCTCCCGCCTGGAAAGAATCATGCGAAATCATAACAACTTTTTTCAACTTATGCATAGGCTACTACAGGTGTTTTATTTATCGCAATTCAGCATTTTAACAATATGCATGCTGCAATTACACTAATAATTACTTTAACATTTTTATACGCCTGCCAATACGTACCGGAAGACTTTTATTCAGGAAGTCGTATTTTTGTTCAATGGTATCAGCCCGTTCATAATCGGGCATGAACATGGCATATTCCTTATTCAGGATGGCCTCCCTTTCGGCTACTACCCTTCCCCAGTTCTCAATTTTACAACTCAATCCATCACGTCCGCAAACTGCTATTAAAACAGGTATGTGCTGGCACGAAACGTTATGCTTGCAAATGGCCTGCATAAAAAACTTCCAGTCGGATACAATACGGTAACTTTCATCGTACATGCCCACCTCATTGTGCAAGCCACGGCGAATAAAGGTGGTTTGGTGCCCTAATGAATTATTACGGAAATACTGAAAGCTTAATTGCTCGGGGAAATGTGTTTCAAAAGTAGAGCCGTTATCATCCCACAAGGTATCGCCATATAAAATATCGGCACTAACTGGCTTGCCGAACACCTGGCTTAACACCTCATTGTTGATAAGATAATCGCCAGAATTTAACATCAGCAAGTACTCGCCTTTGGCAGCGGCAATCCCTTTGTTCATGGCGTTATACACGCCCGAATCTTTTTCGCTCACCCAGCAGGCTATATGCTGCTGATGGGTTTTGATTACCTCAACGCTTTGATCAGTAGAGCCGCCATCAATTATAATATATTCCCAATCGGTAAAAGACTGGGCAAGTACGCTGTTGATGGTTTTTTGTAAACCATCGGCGTTATTGTAATTTATAGTGATGATAGATAATTTCACGTTTAATTAGTTTTTCCCTTTTAATAGCTGCTTATAAAAGTTTACATGTGAACTGGCCTGCAACTCATCATCAAAGTTTTGACGGGCAAAATCACTAATATAGGCCTGATCAAAACCAGTTAAATTTTCCAGGCAGGTTTCAATTGCCCTGGCAAAATCAGTTGTGGTTATATTATTTGCCAGTATGCCTGTTTTAAAGGGTATTACATACTGCTTTAACCCTCCAATTGCGAAGCCCACTACGGGAGTTCCGCAGGCAAATGCCTCCACCATTACGTTCGGCAAATTATCCTCTCGCGATGGGATTACAAACATATCGGAAGCTGCATAAATACGGGCCAGCTCTGCTTCATCAAAAATGGCACCCATAGGGGTATAGTTTATGTGTTCCGGTAATTGCAAATTGCCATGCCCAACCGATATTACCCTTAAAGGTTTACTGCTTTTAACCAATGCAAGGGCTTCAATTAAAATATCTATCCCCTTGCGGTAATTATCTATATTTTCGGAGATGAACAATAGCGTATGCTCATTTGCCGGTATATTTAAATGTTGTTTAGCAACACCCTTATTAACCGGCTTAAATACATTAAGGTTTACGCCGTTGGGTATGCTGGTATAGGTAAACCTGCCGAATACCTTGTTCTTTTGAGCTTCGGCTGCTATCCAGTTGCTTAACGCAACCACATGCACCTTGCTGTTGTTTAATGCCACCGATTTAATTTTTAAAGCCCGTTTGTTTAGCTGATGCAGCCCAGGGTTACGGCTTTCATCGCCCTGGTAATGAAATATGCCCATAAAAGGGTTCATATCGTGCAGGGTCCAAACTATAATCTTATTTTTTAAGCTCTTGAAAAAGGTTGGATAATTCACAAAACCCGCCACCCAATGCAAATGAACAATATCGGCATCGAGCACGGCTTTTTCTAACTCCACAGCATAATGTGTTTGCGGCCAGGTGGCTATTTCGTACTTACCAGGCACTTTAGCGAGTTGCTGGTTAAAGTGAGCTTGCTTATCGGTGTACCAATTAAATTTACGTAATACCTTTTCGGTAATGGTTAAAGGCCGCTGTGCAACCTGTATAATACTGGTATCGTCGGTATGCTTTCCGGGCCATAAACAAACAACCACCGAACTACATTCTCTGCTTTGAAGCAACCCACAATGCAGCCTGTAGGCGGCTATACCCGCCCCGCCTGTGGGCGATGTGCATATATGGGCAATTTTAATCATGAATAACGACTAATTAAGTCATCAACATTTAATAGCCTGTCGGTACATTCATTATCTGAAAGGTAATTTAAGATCTTACCTCCTACTGTATAATCAACCGCGGTAAAGTTGGTATGCAGGGTATGTGCAAACACTACCGAGTGAAAACGCATGCAAACATTATGCGCCGAGTTCTGCATGGTTTTAACAATAGAATCAACAGATGATAAATACTTATCGTAAGTGATTTTTACGCCTGTTTGATCTTTAAAGTAGGTATCTATAAAATGTCTCGAAAAATCGCGGTCATCATTACCTACCACAAAATTGTGCATATTCTCAAGCCTGATTTCGGTAGCACCGATCTCCAGTGCTTTTTGTTTGATGAAATTTGCCAGGGCAAATTCAAATTCGGCCTTCTTGAGTAAAAAATCGGCATAGCTTAGGTGCGCGGCATACTCGTGAGTCCAATCGCGCAGGTAACAGCGTAGTATAGTTGAGTTGGGGTTATGCTGCTCGGGGTAACGACCCAGGTAGATCTTTGCCGGATCGCCCGATAGGGTCACTTCCTTTTTTACTTCAAAGCTGGCATAAGCCATATCAATACTCTTTTTATCGCGCAACTTAATTTCATCGGCCAGGTTTAGTATTTCCTTAACCGCGTTAATGTATTTGCTGTGTGTTAGCGGGCCTAAACCACAACCGTAAATAATGGTTTTATTGCCGCTCTTTTTAGCATACTGAAATGCCCTGAGCGGTATAGCCAGATCCTCGAGATCCATGAGCGGCCCTCCACCCATAATTACCACATCAGATCCCTTAGAAAACGCAATCAAATCGCTGGTGTACGACTCAATTACATGTGCGTTTAAATTAAGCTCCTTGCAGGTACGCTCGGTTATAAATGGATATATAGCAGCAATTACCAGTTGATAATTGTTTTGGTACTGCGCATTTAACTGATCTATAATACCACCTAAAATGGCTTTATCGCCCACGGTTTCGGTACCGTACCAGCCTACTATGAGTACTTGTGGAATACCCTTTTTAACCAGGCGCTTTGCCGGCAAAAACATATCGGGCAGCATTTGGGCTTTAGATGGGCTTATCGCTAAGTTTTTGGCCCAAAATTCTTTAACCAGCTCTGCGCGTCGTTCCTCAAAAGTTATAGGGGCATGGTAATCGTGTATGCAGTTATCACACTCGTTATCGTGGATACGCTCACGTTCTTTCAAATTGGTTTCGTAAAGCATTTGGCCGCTTTCGGTTAGCCCATTACCAATAATGGCCGATTTTGGCGCACAGTAGGCAATTTCGCCCCTTGAGTTCAGTACCACGCCATCGCCCTGGTAAGGGCAGCCAATTAAACGTTTACCGCCGTTAAGTATATTAATAATACTGCGGTAAGTTCTTTTGTACATTTCGTTAGTTTCGAAAGTAAAGATGAGCTTATGGAAGAAAAGGATCAGGTGGTAGATCTCATCTTCATCAAAGTTACGGATGACGTTGGCTTTATTGTCGTTATAAAGCCTCTTTATAAATTCGGCCACCCTGAAACGACCGTAAATATCGTTTTGCTTCATATAGTAAAGCAACTCGTCGGCTTCCCATACGTTTACTTTAGATATGGTACTGCCGATGGCGATAGGTATATGCTGTGCTTTAAAATGATTGATAACATTAATGGCGGTAACGAAGTTGCCCGGACGGCCGCGCACCTTATCGTGCGTTTCGCCGTAACCATCGAGCGATACCATCATGCTAAAAGCTTTGTTGTAGCTGCTGCACATGGCAATTACCTGCTCCACACGGTCAATTACATCTTTTTCCCTAATGGCGTTGGTAATAATGCTTAAACCCATAATACCGGGGATAGCCTTTATTACCGCTTCGTATAACTGCGGAAGATCTTCACGCAGCGTAGGCTCGCCACCGGTTATACCAATGTGCTTCACCTCACTGAACAACGGATCTTTTAGTATTTGCTCCAACTGGGCGGGCGATACCTCAAAGCCTTGCTTTTGCTCCCAAATGTTGCACATGGCACATTTGGAGTTACAAATATCGTTAGCATTTAAATTTACAACCGTAGGTTTGCGCAGCGGTACCTTACTTATAACCGGCTTAATTTTGGCATCATAATAAAGCTGCCCTAAACCCTTATAAACTTTATATTGCTTACGGCTTATAAATTTCTTTACTGCCTTTTTAGCTATACTTTTAAATATGTTTTCCATTTAATTTAACCTTAATTAAGCAGACGAGCTACCGCTTTTTACAATCATAAATCCTGTTTTATAGTTCAGAATCGGCTTCTCTAAAACGTAAAAAGATATTGTACTAATTAAAACCGTTGAGCTTATAACCAGTGTATATAATACAATATTGTAGGTTAACAGCTCCATGTTCTTAAACCTGCTAAGCAACGCTAAACAGGCTGCTATACAAACCGAATGATACAAGTATATACCGAACGATATTTTTCCTAAAAATTCAGATACAGGGTTTACAGCCTTTAAAATTGTTTGTGTGTTGGTAGATATGTTCAAGATAAGGACTACATACAGGTTGGCGAAAACCAAATTTGTAAACGGACCAAGATCAGGAGCTATGAACAACATGATACCAACCAGGCAAAATGCAATCAATTGCGTCCACTTACTGTATATCAAACTTAACTGTTTCTTTTTGTAATAATAAACAACGGCAGCAAACGCTCCTACCAACATGGCATCATACTCTAAAAAATGATAAGCCACAAAAAGCATTTTATGTACTCCCGGACCTGTGTGGTATTTTTCAATACCCAACCAAAGTATCACCTTGAGCAAAACTATGATTGCTAAAATTCCTATCAATACGCGCGGCAACAAGTTTGCGTTAACCTTTCTTACCAGCCAGGGCCATACTAAATAAAATTGTTCTTCGGTACCTATAGACCATAGCACACCAATGGTGAAAATTGAGCCATAAGCAAACAGCATAGCATTTGGTAAGAACGCAACTGTTAAAAACAGCTTGGCAAATAAATGCGGGTGCGTTTTAACAGGAAAGTAAGACGGGTTAAATATATAAGGCCATACAAAAAAGCCCAGTACCACAACTAAAAAATAGAGTGGCCAAATGCGTAATGCCCGCCGTATATAAAACTTCTTTATATCAACCGTACCTGTACGTTCGTTTTCTGTTAACAGCAAGTAGGTAATTAGAAAACCGCTTAGTGCAAAAAAAATAATAACACCATGATGGCCTATATTTTCAATGAAAAGCTTTAATTTTTCTACTTTAAAAAGGCTATAACCACCACTTTTATTTTTAAAAGATTCGATATGCGTAATAATAACCAGTAAAACAGCAACACAACGTATTGAGTTTAGTCCCGGAAAAAATACGCGTTTGTTATCCACTATTTAAAAACTAAAAGCGTTGTAACCTTTTACCTACTTTGTTTAATACCTTTTGTACAATATTTTTTTTAGGCTGCGGCGCGGGGGCTGGTGCAGGCTGCGGCTTTTCGTACGGCTTATTGTAACGCTGCCTGATGCTTTCGGGCAACCCACCTCTTAATACAAACGGGGTTGAACGTGGTGTAAAAATCTGCTCAAATCCCTGATATGATATCCTATAAGCCCTTCTTGGTTTTTCTGAAACAATACGATCGCTCGAGTGCAGTAGTAACTGGTTAAAAATTAAAACATCACCGGCTTCCAATTCGGCAAATATGTAATCTTCAAGTTTAATACCGTCTAATTTTAAGCGTGTATGATGTGTTTCGCCTGGTACGGTAAACCAAGGTAAAAATCCGTTCTTGTGCGATCCCGGGATTACTTTCATAGCACCGTTATCAATTAAAACATCATCTAAAGCTATCCAGGCAATAAACTTGATAGGCTCGGTAGGGCGATTGATAAAATCCTGGTGCCATGGCACTTCATTGTTCTTTCCTTTTGGCTTATACACGAGGCTATTTTCATACAAAAATATGTCCTCGCCAACAACCTTCGATATTTCGTCCAGAATAACTTCATTTTTTGCTAATTCCTGAAATTCCGGGTGTCTTTGGAATAGGTCGTACAATGCACCCTGATCTGTTCTGTGGCGCATGTAATATGGTGAAAAAGGGTCTTCCAATTCCTTTTCTCCATCTTGTATGATACGGTCGGTTAGATCGCGCATTTTTGACAGCGTATCACCATCAAATACTTTTTTCAGGATTACAAATCCATGATCGTTAAAATTATACTGTTCCATTGGTACTGAATGTTTTTGTTACAAAATCAATATTGGGTTTAATTATTCCTTCTCTTACAGCGGTTGATTCTGTAAGCCGAGTTGATTCTTCAACTTCAAATGTTAACAGGTCTTCAAAAAAATCAAATCTTTCGCTCTTCATGTCCGAAAAAGAGAAAGTCACCTTAAAAGTGCTGGGCGAAAGCATGTGAACCGGTACAGCAAACTGCACTTTATACTCACCGGCTTCTTTAGTAAAAATGCTTTGGTCTCTGTCAGTATCCCTTAAAGTGATGATAGTAATACCCTGTGCATTGTTTATTCTTACAGATACCACACTTCCTACTTTCCTCTTTACAACATACGATACAAAGATGTTGACTAAGGCATTATCTTCTATCTCTATTTTTGCTGTAAGTAATTCAATAGGCTTAGTGTCGCTTAGTTCTTTCTTTTCAAAATAAAGATTATTACCTGTATTTTGCTGATTGGCATTCTGGTATAACAAGGCAATTTTGGCTGTTGGCCCGCTATCAATTAACCTACCCTGGTCCATAAATATACAATTATCGGTAAGCGCATATATGGAACCGATATTATGGCTTACAAATAATACGGTACGGCCTTCGCCCTTGCTTACATCATTTATTTTGCCAAGGCACTTTTTTTGAAATTCGGCATCGCCTACGGCAAGCACTTCATCAACAATCAGGATCTCACTTTCGAGATAAGCGGCAACGGCAAAAGCTAAACGCACATACATACCGCTCGAATAACGTTTAACAGGGGTATCTATATAACGCTCAACCCCGGCAAAATCAACTATTTCATCAAAGTGTTTTTTAATTTCGTGCTTACGCATCCCTAAAATGGTACCGTTCAAATATACATTTTCACGGCCCGATAATTCCGGGTGAAAACCGGTTCCAACTTCGAGTAAGCTGGCTACGCGGCCCTTAATTTTTACATTACCAATAGTAGGTGCTGTTACCCGGCTTAAAATTTTAAGCAAGGTGCTTTTGCCAGCGCCGTTGCGGCCAATTATACCCACGGCATCGCCCTGCTCAATGTTAAAGTTAACATCACGCAATGACCATACGTAATTGCTTGTGCCTGCTTTAGTACGGTCGTTAGTTTCACCAATTTTTAAGTAAGGGTCTTCTTTACCACGCATGGTATGCCACCAACGGTTTAAATCATGGCCCATTGACCCTGTTCCTATTTTTCCTAAACGATATTGTTTAGATAGGTTTTCTACCTGGATTACGTTGTTACTCATTTATTTTTTAATGAAATCTTTACTTATAGTAATATAACTTTATGAACCCTTGTATTAAACCGTATCCATAAAGGTTTTTTCAACCTTAGTGAAAATGGCCGCACCTAAAAACATTAATACAAACATAAACGCCAGGCAATATAATAAACCAGGTATTGAAACAGTGCCATGACCAATTACACAGTATTTAAATGCTTCTACCGCATAAGCCAAAGGGTTATACGCTACAAACTGGCCGTATGATTTACCCTTTAAATAAGCCAAAGGATAAATAACAGGAGTAAGATACATGATCAATTGTACTGCAAATGTGATCAGGACCGAAAAATCGCGGTACTTGGTGGTTACCGATGAAATTATAATGCCAATACCTAAACCTAAACCCGCCATCATGGTAATAATAAAGGGCACAAAAAGCCAGTTCCAGCTTAAAGGAAACGGATAGCCGTTAACAAAATGCGAGTAGGCCATAGTGGCAACCAGTAATAAAAACTGGATACCAAATTTTACGATATTTGATAACACGGTGGCTAAAGGCAGCACCAGGCGCGGAAAGTACACTTTACCAAAAATAGAAGCATTTGAAGTAAAGGTAGAGGAGGTTGAAGTTAAGCAGGTTGAAAAATAAGACCAGATAATATTACCCGCCATATAAAAAACAATAGGATCGCCATCAACCGGTATGCGTGCTATTTTATTAAACACCAGTACAAACATAATGGAAGTAAGTATTGGTTGTATAAAGTGCCACAGCGGACCTAATACGGTTTGCTTGTACTGGGCAACAAAATCGCGGCGTACAAACAAGACCATCAGATCGCGGTAATGCCATACTTCGGCAAGCCGGATATCGAACCAGCCTGTTTTGGGTTTAATTTCTATATCCCAATGATCGGTGCTGGCTGTATTAGTGGTAGTAGTAATACTCATTCTATATATTTTAGATGTTTGAATTAAATTTTATAAAGCAAACTCCTTGTTTTCCTGCCATATCAGCAGCGCGTTATTATTAGCTAAGTACCCGGCCAATTGATCGGGGCTTATAATATCGAGGTTTACTTTCCGCTTAATCATTCCTTCAACCTTATTAATTAAGCCCGATATGTATTGCTGATTAAGATTATCCCCTATCAGGAGCAGATCTATGGTATCTTTATCTATTCCGCGGGCAAAATTGCCGGTTATATAAGCCGATTGCAAATCGCCCACACGGCGCAATACCTTTTCAATGATCTCATCAATGCCCACAAACTTCATCAACAAGCTGTGAATATCGTTATATATACTATTGCTTTTATTAGCCTGATAAATTTTTTTATTACCCTCGGTTGATGATACCAGCAAACCGGCATCTTCAAAACGGTTAAGTTCTATACGGATAGCATTGCTCGATTCACCGAACTCGGTTTCTAACCCGCGCAAATAAGATTTATTATTGCCATTCAAAAAAAATTTGAGCAGCAATTTTAAACGGGTTTTAGAGGTTATGAGCGCGTCGAGCATGTAAATGATTCTAACTAAAATTAACTTTTAGGATAGATTGAGTAACAAAACTACTCAATTATATTTTACATGCAAAATATTTTTTCAATATTTTTAAGCTTACGCACTAATATTTAAAACTTTCATTAATTAATTAACATAATATTAAAATTATGACAAATTAATTAATATCTAACTTTAATTGATTTGAGTATTTTAACGATAAACCATGTGGATGCTTTTTTTAATAGCGGAAACAGGTTACCTGCTTTTTTAGCATTCATAATTGATAACTGAAGCCCTATCCCTAACGTCGCCAACATTAAACCAGCTAACCACAGTTGCATACCGCCGGCTTTTTCGGCCTGCTCCAGTTGAATAATACCATACGAAAACCCGAACAGCATAAATAACAAAACGTAAGATACCATGGGCGATAATCTTAAATGATAATAGATCAATGCCGCTATTAAAAAAGAAGCCCAGTTTAAATAGCCGTTATAACGCCCTAAAAAAGCGATAGGTGGAAAAGGCAAAGCCCATGTGAGTGCCATTAACCCAAACATCATTAACGGTACAGCTATAAGGAGGATGTATGAATTATTTACACGTTGGTACACTTGGTTGTACGCTTCAAAATCTCGGTCAACCGGTCGTTGTTCAACTGGGCTTTGCATAAACTTAAACAGATTAAAAAAAGCGACAAGGTTAACTCTTGTCGCTTCAAAATTATAATTAAAATTATACTTTATTTGGCAAATGCTACCGAACGTGTTTCGCGGATCACGGTAACCTTAATTTGACCCGGATAAGTCATTTCGGTTTGGATACGGTTGGAGATATCAGCCGCCAGTATTTCAGACTGGGCATCGCTGATCTTCTCGCTCTCTACCACCACACGCAACTCACGGCCGGCCTGTATAGCAAAGGTTTTTTCCACACCAGGGTATGATAATGCCAGTTCTTCCAGTTCTTTTAAACGTTTGATATAGCTTTCTACCACCTCACGGCGGGCACCTGGGCGGGCACCCGAAATGGCGTCACAAGCCTGAATAATTGGCGAGATCATAGAAGTCATTTCTACCTCATCGTGGTGGGCACCAATGGCGTTACACACTTCTGGATGTTCCTTATATTTTTCGGCTAACTGCATACCCAAAATAGCATGTGGCAATTCCGGGTTATCATCAGGCACCTTACCAATATCGTGTAATAGACCGGCACGTTTAGCCATTTTAACGTTCAGGCCTAATTCAGCCGCCATGGTAGCGCAAAAGTTTGCTACCTCACGCGAGTGCTGCAACAGGTTTTGCCCGTACGATGACCGGTAACGCATACGGCCAACCATGCGGATCAGTTCTGGATGCAAACCATGAATCCCTAAATCGATCACGGTACGCTCGCCTATTTCAACGATCTCTTCTTCAATTTGCTTGCGGGTTTTAGCTACCACTTCCTCAATACGGGCCGGGTGAATACGGCCATCGGTTACCAAACGGTGCATAGCCAAACGGGCTATCTCGCGGCGTACCGGGTCAAAACCCGAAAGAATTATGGCCTCCGGTGTGTCATCAACAATAATCTCGATACCGGTTGCTGCTTCCAGCGCACGGATGTTGCGCCCTTCGCGACCAATGATACGGCCTTTGATCTCGTCGTTCTCGATGTTAAATATTGATACCGTATTTTCGATAGCGCTCTCGGTAGCGGTACGTTGTATGGTTTGAATAACCACCTTTTTGGCTTCCTTGGTTGCCGTAAGTTTAGCTTCGTCTACAATATCCTTGATCTGCATCATGGCTTTGGTACGGGCTTCTTCGCGCAGGGTATCAACTAACTGGTTCTTGGCTTCTTCGGCAGTAAGACCGGCAATGGTTTCCAATTGCTGTACGTGCTGTTGTTTTAGATGCTCAACTTCTTCCTGTTTTTTATTCAGAATTTCGGTTTGCTTTTCTAAATTTTTGCGGGTACCGTCCAGCTCATTTTCTTTACGATTGGCACTTTCCAGCTTTTGATTCAGCGATTGTTCTTTTTGCTTGATGGAGTTTTCGCGTTGGTTTATGGCGTTATTTTTAGCGTTTACCTCTTGCTCATGTTCGGCTTTCAACTGCAAAAAGCGTTCCTTAGCCTCCAGCTGCTTGTTCTTTTTGAGGATCTCTGCATTGTTCTCAGCATCCTTTAGTATTTTTTTGGCTTTGTTTTGTGCCGATAGGTCCCGCTCTTTAAATAGCTTATTGAGGAGGTAACGCCCTATAGCGAAACCAATGATGGCTCCAACCAGCAGGCCGATTATAACTTCTAAAATGTTCATAATTTGGTATATAAAATAAAAAACCGCAACTCCTTTTTTAAGCATCATTGCCTTTAGGCATACTGCCAAACAGGGCCACCAGGTAAAAACTACTACCTGCTGGTAACCAAATGACAGCAAGCCTGCGCTTGCCAGTGAATCTTAAAAACTTAACTGCGGTTAAATTTAATTTGCTCTAATAATTTTTAATAAAGAACGCTTATTGCTTGTTAAAGAATTCGGTTAACATATGATCTAACAGGTAAGCTTTTTCGGCCACGGTAGTATCTTCTACCGTTACCTTGCGTTCTGCTTTTAACGAGGCCGTTGCATAATGCAACACGCTCATCGAAAGCAGGTCCTGTTTGTCTTTAACTGCATAATTATCCTGATATTCTTTTATGCGGTCATTGATCATTTTGGCTGCCCTGCGTATCAATTCCTCTTCTTCCATCTCTACCTTTAAAGGGTAAACACGGTCGGCAATATTTATTTTTATGGAGATCTCTCCCATTGAGCTTGTTCACTTAATAGTGTTACTTTTTTAGCAACACAATACACTTATCAATTTCCCGCACAAATTCGTTAATTTTTTGCTTGATGTCAAGGCTTTTTTCATTTGTTTCTGAAAATGATTTTGCCAGTTTCAATACACGAAGCTTTTCCTCAAGGTCTTTACCCTTATCCTTACTCACATTTAACGCCGCACTTAACGACTGATTTTCCAGCTTAAGTAGGTCATTCTCTTCCTGCAAGGCACCACAAAGCGCTATTAAACGCTCTGTTTTTTCTACTACAATACTTAACTGATCAGTTACTGATGGCATGATTTAAACGTAATTCCCAACTATTGAACAAACACTTTTAACAATTTCGTACACTACATCTACAGTGTAAGGCTCTCTTCTTCCAAACTTTGGATTCCAATAACGTCCATGTGCAAGCCAATGACGATAATTTAGTAACCCTATAAAATCACTAAAGCATAAATCAGACGTCACATTTTTCCAAGTATTTAAGATATCCCCCTCTAAGGACACCTTTTTTCCTTTAATCTTATGTATGTCTCTAAAATATCTTCCTACTAAAGATTTATTTTTATCATAGCATTTTTCAAAATAATCAAATCTAACAATGCCTTCAGTTGCTGAAATTAAATCAAA
This sequence comes from Mucilaginibacter terrae, assembly GCF_042679325.1. GTDB lineage: Bacteria > Bacteroidota > Bacteroidia > Sphingobacteriales > Sphingobacteriaceae > Mucilaginibacter > Mucilaginibacter terrae. The sequence goes on along the minus strand of NZ_JBHTMJ010000004.1, from coordinate 22,928 downwards.
GCAAACTAAGTGTTCTAATTCTATTTCACTGACATTAAAATATTTATTTATCTCATCAATGCTTAGATCAATAAATTTCTCTCTTGATTTTAAAAACAAGCTCTCATTTAGAACTATTGCATTAATTATACTATACCTAAATGACTGAAGGGCAGTCAATTGGTCATCATACCAATTTATAATTTCATCTAATGATTTAACATTATCAGAAAGTGAAACTTTAGCCATTAATCAATTCTTCTATCACAGCTTTGAATGATTCTTCATTAACTGTCCACCGTTTCATTTTATCATGGCTATTAACAAACTTCCATTCATTCCATTGTTGTTCGACTATCATAAGAGATCCTTTAGGCCCTCTTATATCAATCCTACCGTAAGATCCCAGCAGCAAAGTACCTACGGGAACCAAAGACACAATATCATTTCCTATGACAATATCAAATTGATTTATGGAATATCTCCCAATGTATTCCTCATATATAGAAATTTCTCTATATGATGTTCTTAACAATGATTGAGAAATAAATGGTAAAAACCATATACCAATATTTCTATACAAATTATTAACAGAATTTATCCATTGACTTTTTCGAGCAATCCAATCAACAGGTTTTTCGTTCTGATTCTTTGCTTTCAAAAAATCTTCAAAAGAGTTTGTCATACAGTTTACAATTACTTTCTTATTTCTGCTCCGGCTTCTTTGCCAAAATTATAGATTAATTTTTGCATAATGGTGTCAATGGCCTTATCGGTCAGTGTTTTTTCTTCATCCTGCAGCATAAAGCTTAGGGCGTACGATTTTTTCCCGGCCGGTAGCTTATCACCCTGGTAAACGTCGAAAACACTTACATCGGATAATAGTTTACGTTCTGTTTTTTGGGCTATTTGCTTTAACTGACCAAAGGTTACTGCCGTATCAACCAGCATAGACAGATCGCGGCGAACGGATGGAAACTTGGAGATCTCTTTATTAACGATCTTGTTTTTGCGTACTATGTTCAGCAGCACATCAAAATTAAAGTCGGCATAAAATACTTCTTTTTCCATACCTGCCTTTTTTAAGGCACCCGGTAATACCGCACCAAACTTAACCAGCGTTTTGCTGCCGCGATAGTTGTATTGCAAACCGTAAGCAAACTCATGGTCGCTTATCTCATCAACCGTGTAATCACCGATACTTAATCTTTCCAATATACCTTCCACAGTAGCTTTAAGGTGATAGAATGACACCGGGTTAGTTTTTTGGTTCCACTGCTCGGGCTGGGTTGCACCAGATATAAATACCGAGAACTTTTGGTTTTCCGCATACTTGTCATCCTCAAAAAAGTAGGTTTTTCCAAACTCGTAAAATTTCAAGTCGGCCTGACGACGGTTCTGGTTGTATGCTATAGCTTCCAAACCCGAATACAGCAGCGTTTGGCGCATAATATCCAGGTCGTTACTTAGCGGGTTCAGCAGCTTAACGGCATTATCCAAACTTTCGGAGTACGACGAGCTGGTTAAGGAGTTAGACAGCGTTTCGTTAAAGCCATTGGCCGATAGCAGTTCGGATATGGCATTTTGCACCGTATCCTTTTCGGGCCGTTGCGAGTTGTTTAACGAGGCACGGATCTGTGTAGGGATCTCAATATTGTTATAACCGTAAATACGGAGAATCTCTTCAATAATATCAACTTCACGGGTTACATCCACACGGTAAGGCGGCACTTGCAGCGACAAACCTTCTCCAGTTTCCTTTACAATGGTTATATCAAGGGCAGTAATAATAGACTTAATAGTATCCTGACCTAATGCCTTACCAATGAGCCTGTCAATATTACGGTAAGTAACATCAACCGCAAACGGCTCTGCCGGGGCCGGGTAAATATCCGAAATTTCGGATGAGATTACGCCGCCAGCCACCTGCTGAATTAACAGCGCGGCACGTTTGAGGGCAAACACGGTCATGTTAGGATCCACCCCACGCTCAAAGCGGAAAGATGCATCAGTCTTTAAGCCAAAGCGCTTAGATGTTTTACGTACCGATACCGGGTTGAAGTAAGCACTTTCGAGAAAAACCGCAGTGGTACTTTCCTTAACGCCCGAACTGGCTCCACCGAAAACACCTGCAATACACATAGGCCCTTCAGTATTACCTATCATCAAGTCATTGGCAAAGAGTTTACGCTCCACACCATCGAGGGTAACAAAGGTTGCTCCTTCTGAGTAGGTTTTTACCAATACCTGGTTGCCGCTTATGGCATCGGCATCAAAGGCATGCAGGGGCTGACCTAACTCGTGCAACACGTAATTGGTCACGTCCACAATATTGTTAATAGACCGAACACCTATAACGGCCAAACGCTCTTTCAGCCATTGTGGAGAATCCTGAACTTTTACACCTGTAATGGTTACACTGGCATAACGCGGACAAGCTGCTTCGGCTTCAATGGTAACAGGAATAGTTCTATCGGTATTATCTACTTTAAAAGCGGAAACATCGGGTTTATTGATGCCAATTTTTAGGAAAGCGGCAATATCACGGGCGGTACCCAGGTGCGAGGTGGCATCGGCCCGGTTAGGGGTTAAGCCTATTTCGTACAGATAGTCGTCGTTTATTTTAAAGTATTCTTTTGCCGGGCTGCCTATTGGAGCATCAGCATCTAATTCCATAATACCGGCATGATCGGTACCTAAACCAATTTCATCCTCGGCGCAGATCATCCCTTCCGATACCTCTCCCCTGATTTCTGATTTATTGATTTTGAACGGCTCGCCGGCTGTTGGATGAACGGTTGTGCCTACTACGGCAACCACCACTTTTTGTCCGGCTGATACGTTATGCGCGCCGCAAATAATTTGCAGGTCTTCGGGGCCGCCAACATCTACTTTGGTAATGCGCAGGCGGTCGGCATTAGGGTGTTGCTCTGCATCTTTTACATAGCCAATTACCAGGCCTTCCAGTCCACCTGGAATAGCCTTTACTTTTTCCAGGCTTTCAACCTCCAAGCCAATGCCGGTTAGTATCTGTGATATATCTTCGGGCGATTTATCGGTACTAATAAATTCTTTAAGCCAGTTATACGAAATCTTCATTATTTACTATAATGGCCAAAGATAGAAATTTTTTAATGTGCAGGCAGGCCGATATTGTAGATCGGGCGCGGTGAATATGCCTGTAATTTTGTTCCCGATACTAAATACGCTATCCCATAACAGCAAACAGCATTAGGTTTAAGCCATATATGTACAGCGGGTTCTGCGAAGATTTTAAACTGGAGATTATGGCTAAGTACCTATCCTCAACATTTACCACTGCTAAAAATGAGATAAGGAACTCGGTAAAACTTATTTTACACAGCCGAATAGAGGTAATTGCTTACCAATTTAACCGCTTTACAACTCCGAAACCTACACGTTACCTGTAGCAGTTATATTAGTTAGTTGATTAGGAGTATCCATTAAAGGAGTATCGCAAGGGTAACCAAATAAGCACCGGTCTTTAATCATGGTGGCAACTTCGGCAGGTACAAACTCCTCCCAGCCATCAGCCCCTTGTTTTATCATTTGTAAAACAGTATCGGTTTCTAACTGCAAATTGCTTTCTTTATAATGCCTGATGTCCTCTATCTTATTATTGGCTATAAGGTAACGGTACAAATCTATCAGGTGGGGCGGCAAAGAAAACTTTAAGCAATTCCAGATCATGCCATCGCGCAGGGTTGGGTATATAAAAAGCTTAACGCTGCGACTGAATAGCGTGGCAAACGATTCTAAAATACCACCTTGCAGGCTCTTATAATGCTCTTCCGAAAAAATATACTCCAGGTTAGGATACCCCAGTATCATTCCAATTTTTAATTTCGTAATTTTAGAAAGATAAGCCACCAATTTATAATACTCATGAAAATTGGAGATCATTACGGTTTGCCCCAGCGAACACAGAATATCTACACGGTCTAAAAAATCTTTTTCATCTATCTCGGCACTTTCATCCGCATCTCTTTCCTTGAGCGATTGCAGGGTAAGCTCTGTAACCACCATTACCTTGGTTTCGTCAACATCGGGTTCCTGTAAAAATTGTTTTACCCCGTTGTTCAACATATCTAAATGCACATTAATAATAGGACGGAAACGTCCGCGGATAACCACAATGTGCTTTTTATACAATACTTCCGAAGGCTGCAGGTTTTTACCGTCGGGGCCAAAAAGGGCTGCGTCCGAAAACCCGTATTTTACCAGGTGCAGGCTCATCAGGCGGTTGTCTACCTTGGTAAACCGCGGCCCCTCAAACCTAATCATATCTATCTGGATACTATCTTTAGATAAATTATCCATTAAAGATTGCAAAAAGATGGAAGGAACCTCGTTATAATAAAAACAGGCATAAATAAGGTTTACACCCAATATACCTACTGCCTGTTGCTGTAAATTGTTATCATTATCCAGCAGTTTAACGTGTATCACCACGTCATGATAGTATCCTTCGGGCTCCAGTTGAAAGCGCACGCCCATCCAGCCATGCCCGTCGTTAGTTTTATGGTAGTTTAAAGCCGAAAATGTACCCGAAAAAGCAAAAAATGTACTGGTTTTACCCCGTTGCTCATCAAGGCGTTCTATCATTAAGCCGTACTCGCGTTCGAGCATGGCTATTAGGCGCTGCTCCGTAACATAGCGTTTAACTTGTTGCGCACCATATATAGCATCCGAAAATATCATATCATAAGCCGACATGGTTTTGGCTATGGTACCCGACGACGCTCCTGCTTTAAAAAAGTTGGCGGCTACATCCTGGCCCGCGCCTATCTCGGCAAATGAACCATAAATTTGAGGGTCGAGGTTAATGGCGAGAGCTTTTTGCTTGGTGCCTATATCTTTATTATGAATGGTGCTCATAAACTTAAATACTGGTGTTTATTATTGCCATTATGATGGGCTGCGACAGTGCCTAAAAGTACTACTTTTTACATAAATTACCAGATGCGGCCTTACTTAACGCTAAACTTAACCTGTTTTTAACTTTATGCGACAGCGTTTATATTATCCTGATCACTTTTTTTACAGGCGGGGCTTTCCTCACCGAGTTGGCCATGCGTTTAATAAATAAGTAGTTGGCAGTACCGCCAATTACCGCTCCCACTACAGGTACCAGGCGCCTTGCTGTTTTAGACCCTACTGTAAGCAACAATTTTTGAGCAACCTCTTCCATAACCGTTTTTGACATGGCCATACCGGTATCTACTTTTAAGGATGAGGCCACAATCTTAAAAAACTCGTCGAAACTTAATTTGTAACTACCTGTATGATAGTATGATACCGCCAGTGTAACCCTGAATTGCTGGCTTATGAGGTTAATAATATCCAACGGTACACCAATTAACATGGTAGTAATGCCACCAGCCCCGGTTATAACGCCCGAACCCGCAGCCAGTAAAGCGCACTGGTTTATGAACTTATCGAGGCCCATTTGGTCTACACCTTTTTTGATGCCCAATTGGTCTATTTGATCAAATATTTTTTGGAACCCGCCCGATGATAGATGGTTAAAGCCTTTCCGGAAGTTGCTCTTAGCTTTTTGCAAATCAAATTTAGGTAGTGTTATGGCGCGCATGACAATTATGGTTTATAATTGATGTGCTATTTTCATGCCATATAATTTATGCATCATTAAGTATGTTAATAAACTTAGTGCATTATATGTCTTTATCTATATCGGGCAATATTTCTTCACTATGACTAACAATGGTTGTGATCACGTGATCTAATTCTTTAACCGATTGATCCAGGTACCTGATCAACTCGCCGTCGGCAGGTTTGTCGGTTTCTTCAGCTATCAGATCGGTTAAGGCAATTATGCGAGCCAGTGGGGCACGTACCACGTGCGATTGCATAAAAGCGATTTCTTCCAGCCTTTTATTTTGCTTTTCTATAGCACGGGTATGCTCAATTTGATCTGTAATATTACGCATTATAGCCAAGCGGGCCGTGTTGCCCTCAAAAGAAATTTCACTACACCTTACTTCTACATAATAAACCTTTCCGCGCTTGGTACGGTGCTGGCTAATGGTTTGATCTATGTCTTTATTAGGTATCGTTTTTGATAGATCCTCTGAAAGATGAGCTACCATTTCATCGGTATCAATATCATTAATAGTCATGGCCGAAAACTCCTCATGCGTGTACCCATACTTGTAAGTAGCCGTTTCATTTACCTGCAAAATACGTAAAGTTACGGCATCAAAGATCCACATAGGCGATGGACTATGTGAAAAAAGACTCCGGTAATGGCTTTCCGATTCTTTTAAAACTTGATTTAGCTTAACTTTTTCATCGTACTCAGCCTGTAGATCGTTAAGTAAAACTGCCTTTTGCTGTAATGTATTTTTCAAGCCGTTAACTGTATGATGTATTAACACAATAATGGCCAAATTCAGAAACAGAAAGCTTAGTGTGTAAGAGATCCAGGAATATAGTGTATAGCGCTCAAATAAAGGCGATGCAAATGGTTTATAATATATACATAACGCCAGCACAGAATAAATAATGACATTAACAGTTACTGTAATACGGCTTACCCGAATAGGAAACTGCAGGGTGATAAATACACTTAGGCTTAGTAAATATATGCTCCCTGCTCCAAATGAACCTAAGCATAACATGAAAATAAGGCTCAGCATATAAAGCATAATTACTATAAATACCTTTCGAAAGTACAAGGCAATGTGTTGGTTGAGCGAAACGCAACCTATCGTTACCATTGTAAAAATGTCGAAATAAGCTACGAACAGTTGGCCTTGCAAATAGGCTATAATGGCGCTCGGCAAAGCTATTAATAATCCTAATGGCAAAGCATAGGTAACAAGCTTTGTAAAAAGACTTTGTTGCCAATAGGTAATATCTTCAATATCAACTGTTTTTACGGCTGTTACACGCTCAACATATAATTGATACTTATACCATAAGGCCTCACTGGTTTTTGCAGATTGGTGGTCCACTGTTTTCATTTGTTAAGCTAAGTGCAATACACATGCTTTATACCAGTTGGGCACTACATAAGTTACTTATATTTACAATTATATAGCAGGCACGTATGTAAATTGCGAGTTTCAGCTAAATATAAGTTCAAAGAAGCTAATAAGGTATGATATATGCAACTCAAGGCGTATGCTAAAAGGTTTCAACATAATTTAGACAAAAGTTTAGATCATTTGCTTGATTTTTCCAATTACCTATTAGTAAAACCGATCAATGCTTAATAGTCTTTACAGCAAAAAAGCCGCCTCGCAAATACTGCGAGACGGCTCCTCTGTAAGCCTTTTATTGGTTTACTTCAATGTAGCCATATCAATCACAAACCTGTACCTCACATTACCCTTAACCATTCGGTCAAAAGCCGGATGGATGTCTTTTATATCTATAATCTCTATATCAGATACAATGTTGTGTTCGGCGCAAAAGTCCAGCATTTCCTGGGTTTGCGGTAAACCGCCCGCACCCGATCCGGCTATTACTTTATTACCCGTCATTAAGGCAAAAGCGTGCAGCTCGTAAGGCTCGGCAGGTGCACCAACACATATCAGCACACCTTGAATTTTTAACAGGTTAATATAAAGTGCCAGATCATGCTTGGCCGATACCGTATCCAAAATAAAATCGAACGTGCCTTTTACAGATGCCAGTTCTTTGGCATTGGTAGTTACCACAAAATGGTGGGCACCTAATTTTTTCGCATCTTCTCTTTTTGCTTCGGATGTGCTGAGTACAGTAACCTCGGCACCAAAGGCAATCCCAAATTTAACGCCCATGTGCCCCAGACCGCCCAGGCCAATTACAGCTAACTTATGCCCTTTGCCAACTTTCCATTTACGCAACGGCGAGTAAGTAGTTATACCGGCACATAATAAAGGTGCTACACCGGGGAGGTTTAGTTTACTGGATATGTGATGCACAAAATCGGCTTGGGTAACTATATTATTAGCGTAGCCGCCGTAGGTTGGCGCACCATCTTTACCCAGGCTGTTATAGGTTTGCACAGGGCTAACGGCACAAAAATGCTCCAGCCCTTTGTTACACTCATTACAGGTGCGGCACGAATCTACCATAACCCCTACGCCTCCCAGGTCGCCTACTTTAAACTTAGTTACTTCGGCACCAACCCTGGTTACCCGGCCTACAATTTCATGCCCCGGAACCATCGGAAAAATACCGGGGAACCAATCATTATTAATCTGGTGCAAATCGGTATGGCAAACACCGCAGTACAGTATTTCCATCAGTACATCATGTTGGCCAACCTCACGGCGCTCAAAGTTCCAGGGAGCCAAATCGGTTTCAACATTTTGTGCAGCGTATCCTTTAGTTGCTATCATGGTTAAAATTATTAATTTATTTATAGCAAAAATAGGCTCCACCATTCAGCAACCCGCTAAAGCTTTCAAAGTAAAAATTATATTTTTCAAATAATTTTTCTGTAAGCTAAAGGTGTTATGCCTGCAAGTTTTTTAAAGAAATTATTAAAATAGGAGGCGTATTCAAAACCCAGGCTGTACGCAATTTCGCCTACACTCCAGGTGGTATGTATTAATAAGGATTTAGCTTCGGCTAAAGTACGCTCGTTAAGGTGCATGGTTGTACTTTTCCCGGTTATTCCCTGCACGGCCGCATTTAAATGATTAACATGAACAGATAACTTATCGGCATAGTCGCTTGCCTTTTTAAGATTGGGTTTATGCTGTGCAGACTCGACCGGGTACTGATTTTCGAGCAGATTTAAAAATAGTTTAGTGATACGCGATGCCGCGTTAGGCAACGGAAAAAAAGCTGAAGCCGGCTGCATCTTTATAGCTTCATGAATAATAAGCATTAACTGGCTACGAAGCATTTCATATTTATAAACATACTCACTATCAACATCATTACGCATTCGTGCAAATAAGCTTTCAATATAACCTACCTGTGCATCATTTAAAAAATAAACCGGGTTGCCACCGGGTTTATACAACGATGATTCCTGTAAACTTTCCATACGGCCGCCTGCCTGCAAAAATTCTTCGGTAAAAACGCAAAAATAACCCGATGCCTCTTCTGCATCGTTTGCTTCCCAGGCATACGGTACCAGCCGGTTGGTAAAAACTAATGCAGGCCGGTTTATTTTGATGCCCCGGTTAGCATAAAAAAGCTCACTGTTACCCTTGGTAATTAAGCTAATCTTAAAAAAATCGCGCCTGTTATAGGATGATAGCGAACACAGGCCTTCATTTATGGTAGCTACTTTAAACTGTGCATATTCGGGCACCGTAGTTGCCTGATATTGAAATAGCGGCCCTTGTACGGATATTAATGATGCCATGGTGCAAAATTAATAATTTCAAAGGTAACCACCTATTAATTAATAGATCATTAAACATAACAGATTATGAAAATGAGCTCAACTATTTTATGAAAAAATCGTTTATCTATTGTAAAAATTACTTTTAGTTTAGCAGTTTAACTCAAATTTAACCTGATATAGTGTCAAACACACCTACATTTCTGCAAGGCGGGGGGCAAATGGGCGAATTGATCCGCTCGAAAGATTGGTCCCAAACCGCTTTAGGTTCCCCAGATACCTGGCCCGATAGTTTAAGGGCCGCCATCAGTATCAGCCTAAATTCGGGTTTTCCTATTGCAATTTATTGGGGTAATGAATTTTTGTTATTATATAATGATGCCTGGAGCAGCATACCGGGTAATAAACATCCATGGGCATTAGGTAAACCCGGCACCGAAGTATGGCCCGAAATATGGGATGGCCTCGACGCTGAATTTAAAAGTGTATTAGTAAGCGGCATATCTGTACGCCAGCCAGATGCCCTGCTGCTGATGAACCGCTACGGCTATGTGGAAGAGTGTTATTTTGACTACACACTATCACCTATTATGGCTGTTGATGGCAGTATAGGCGGTATATTTAATGCCGTTATTGAAACCAGCTACAGGGTAATTAATGATAGGCGCAACAAACTATTGCATCAACTGTTAAAGCAGCTTAACCAGGCACATGGCCTACAGGAAGCCATTGTAAAAGCAGAAAGCATATTAAGTAATTACCGTGATGACATCCCTTTTTACCTGTTGTTTTCAACCAATGACGACATTGTAAAAGATGCCCGCCTTACAAGCTATGCCGGCATAACATCCGGCATAGCCGAGGCTGTAGCATGGCCTTATGAGGATAACCTTAACAACGGAAACCCTGTGGCTGTAAACCTTAACGAGTATTTAACCCCCCCCGTAAACAGCACCTTTGCTGAACCCTGCAGCCAGGCACTTATTGTATCCATAAGCCGCGATGAAGCACACATTTCGGGGTATATGGTTATGGGCATATCGCCTCGTAAAAAACTGGATGCCGATTACGAGCATTTCCTATCGTCGGTTGGCTTGCATGTGGGCACTATATTAAATAATGGTTATAATTATGAACAAAGTGACGCTTTGCTTCGTGAGCAGGCTTTAAATGAAGAATTATCATCGGCTAATGAAGAGTTAAGTTCCACCAATGAAGAACTCCATCAATTACAACTAAACCTGGCCAATTTAAACGCCCAACTGGAACAACGTGTAGCGGCCCGCACCCAGGCTTTAGCAGCAAGCGAATCGCGCTTCAGGAATTTAATTGTTGATGCACCGGTTGCCATTATGGTACTTAACAGCCGTAGCTTGGTGGTAGAATCGGCCAATACACTGATGCTTAAATTATTGGGTAAAACCACTCAGATTATAGGCATGCCCTTTGCCAGTTCCATGCCCGAACTGGAAGGTCAACCGTTTTTGCAATTGTTAGATGATGTTTATACAACGGGCAATACCTATTATGGCAATGAAGTCAAAGCCCTGATTGAGCGCAACGGAGAACTAATTACGGGCTATTACAACTTTGTATATCAAGCTGCAAAAGATGAAAATGAAGAAGTAAAGTCTATTATTATTGCGGCTAATAACGTTACAGAACAGGTTGCATCCCGCAAACGCATCGAAGAAAGCGAGAGCAACCTGCGTAGCCTGGTAATGTCGGCACATTATGCGCTTATGGTTTTGCGCGGTAAGGATTGGGTTATAGAAATAGCCAACCAACCCCTGGTAGATTTATGGGACAAAACCATTGAAGAAGTAACCGGCTTTAAGTTATTGGATATATTACCTGAAATTGCAGACCAACCCTTTCCTAAACTTTTAAAACAAGTATATGAAACAGGTAAAGGTTATGGACAGGAAGAAGAGGTATTTTACCTGGAAACACCAACTGGTAGGGTTACCCGGTATGTAAGCTTTTATTACGACCCCATGTTTGACAGTGAGGGTAACGTAACCGGTATAATTGTAGCCGCCGAAGATATAACACCGAGTGTGCAAAACAGGCTTTTATTAGAACAGAGTTATAGTGAGCAACAGGCCTTAAACGAAGAATTATCGGCCACGAATGAAGAACTGGCATCAGCCAATGAAGAACTGCTTGCTATTAACGAAGAGTTAGCGCATACTAAAGATAGTTTACAGGAAATTGTAAGCCAGTTAGCCGCCAGTGAAAACAGGTTACGGTATATGCTCGCCGATGCGCCCGTTGCCATTGCCCTGCTAACCGGCCGTGATCTTATTGTAGAAGCCGCCAACAAAAAGGTATTGGAGGCCTGGGGTAAAAATGATAAAATTATAGGACTGCCTTTACAGGTTGCCCTCCCCGAACTGGCAGGACAGGTATTTATTACCCTCTTAAATAATGTATTTATAAGCGGGGAAGCCTATCATGGCAACGAGGTAAAAGCACTGTTAGAGCACAACGGGGTCATTAAAGATGTGTACTTTAATTTCGTTTATCATCCGCTGAAAGACGATGAGGGCCAAACCGAGAGTATTGTGGTAGTTGCTAATGACGTAACCGAACAGGTAAAAGCCCGCAGAAAAGTAGAAGAGGCCGAAGAAATGCAGCGTTTCTCTATAGAAGCCGCCCGAATGGGAACCTGGTTCTTGGATGCTGATACACGCAAGTTTATACCTTCGCCACGTTTAAAAGAGTTGTTTGGCTTTAATGCAACCGAAGAAGTATCCTATGATGCCGTTGTTAAGCAAATACCTGAAGAGTATCGTAATTATATTGAAACGGAAGTGGAAAAGGCTGTTTCGAAAGGTGAACCTTATAGCGTTGAGCATCCGGTAATTGGTTTTCATGACCAAAAGTTAAGATGGTTAAAAGCCCTTGGAAAATTAAATAAAGACAGTAAAAACCGGACCTCCTATTTTTCGGGCGTGTTATTGGATATTACGGAGCAAAAGCAAGATGAGCAGCGCAAAAACGACTTTATTGGTATGGTAAGCCATGAGTTGAAAACGCCGCTTACTTCACTCAGCGCTTATGTACAAATGTTGCACGCCAAGGCCAAACGTACCGATGATAGTTTCTCGGTTGGCGCGTTGGACAAGGTGAATATCCAGGTTAAAAAAATGAGTACACTCATTAATGGCTTCCTGAATGTATCTCGCTTAGAATCAGGTAAGATACATTTAAATAAACAAGATTTCAGGCTGGATGAACTGATAAGCGAAATGGTGGAAGAAACCAGGCAAACTACATCGGGGCATGAGGTTACCTTATTACCACGTGAGGCCATTACCGTAACGGCCGATCAGGATAAGATAGGCTCCGTAATATCTAACCTGTTGAGCAACGCGGTAAAGTACTCACCAAGAGGCACTAACATTACCGTAAACTGCGAAATTAAGGCTCAAATGGCCGTAGTAAGCGTGAAGGACGAGGGCTTAGGAATTAAACCCCAGGACGTTGAAAAGCTATTTGAACGATATTACCGGGTGGATAGCAAGCAAACGCAAACCATATCGGGCTTTGGTATAGGCTTGTATTTATGTGCTGAGATCATCCAGCGTCATGATGGTAAAATATGGGTGGAAAGCGAACCGGGCGAAGGGTCGACATTTTATTTTAGTTTGCCACAAGCCTAAGCTATTACAGGTAAAAACTAATTTTGAGGAAAAACCCGCTTCACATAAGTTTATCATATTTCATAAAACCCCCAAAAAAGTAGCTATTTCTACCATTTTCGCAATGCAGGCTTGGTAAAACGCAACCGCATCGGGGGTAATGGTAAGCAACCTGGTTTGGCAATATGCTTATCCGTTATTTCACCCCATAGTTACGGCCACTCACCACATTAATTTTCATGTGATGCTGTTCTTCACTTCCTTTGATGAACAAGCAAATAATCACATGAAAAATCCTCCTTTACGTAAATTTTTCCTAAGCTGGCTTCTGCATTTTTGCACGGTGTGGACCATTAGTAATGTATATGATTGGGTAAGCTACGAGCTGCGCGTTGCCGAATGGGGTACCTACATTATAAATGAAGACGGAACACCTGTAACACAATGGCAGCGCTTTGTAAATCATAATAACTGGCACCAGCCAGGTATGCTTTTACTGGCTTTAGTGCTTCTTTGTGTAGAAGTTAATTATCACTACCTGTTTAAAAGGCTTAGGCTACCATGGTTTATAATATGCTGTTTATTAATTAGCGTGGGTTGCTATTTTGTTTTCGCTTTACTATATATACACAATGCCCAAAAGCTCAGCAATCTCAATTCTGATGCTTTGTCGTTACTAATTATTGCTGTTTATGCGTTGGTATATGCACTTGTGCGCGATTATTTTTACCAGAGCGCTCACAGAAAAGAAGTTCAGCTTCAACAGTCAGAAAATGAACTGAATGCCCTTAAAGCCCAACTGAACCCTCATTTTTTATTCAACAGCCTTAATTACTTGTATGGTACGGCGCTGAAAGAAAACGCCCCGCTTACGGCCGATGGCGTGGACAGCCTATCGCAAATGATGCGTTATACCATAACCGGGCTGCACCACAACTTTGTACCGGTTAAAGAAGAACTTACGTTTTTGGAACATTACATAGCCATGCAGCGCGTGAGGTTGCCACAAACAGAAGGTATTAACATACAAGTACAGATGGTAAACCCCGTACCACACCACCTTGAAATTGCCCCCCTTATACTTTTACCCTTTGTTGAAAACGCCTTTAAATATGGCATCAGTATGGATGCACCCTGTACTATCGGTATTCAAATTAACCTAACCGGAAGCGAGTTGACACTGAAGGTGCAAAACCAGGTAATTGCTGGCCATGCCCAAGTTAAAGGCAATAATACAGGTATTAAAAATACCATTAAAAGGTTGCAATTGCTTTATCCCGATACCCATCATCTCGAAATACAAAACACTGGTGACCAATACAAAATAAAGCTCACTTTACAGCTAAACCCTAACAACTCCTAAACCTTATCAACATGAAAAAACCGTTATTTTTTGCCATTGCCCTACTATGGCCCTTGCTGACTTTGGCCCAACCAACAACTGATAGCACATGCACTATTAAAATAAATATTGGCCAAACCCAGCCGGCTACCAAACTGTACCTGTTCTACCAAACCAACGGCATTAAGTATCTCGATTCGGCCAAATATCAAAATGGCTTATTTGTTTTCAACCTCAAAGTAAGCAAACCGCTCAACGCATCTATAGTGGCCGACCATGCCCACCTCGGCCTTCAAGCCATAATGAAAAAGCGGGGTAACGAGGTCGACTATATTAAATTTTACGTTCATCCGGGTACTATCGGCATGCAAACCAATCAGCTATTAGCCAATACTCAATTTACAGGTCCGGGTATCAATGCCGACAACCAAACCCTGCAATTGGCTTTAAAAATGATTACCAGTCAACAGCAAACTACCAGCCAGCAACTTATCACCACCCGCGATACCCTGTTAGCTAAAATACTAAGCCGACGGAATGATAGTTTGCAGAAAGCCAAAGGCCCTATTCAAAAAACATTTATTCAGCAGCATCCCAACAGCTATATAGCACTAACCGCCTTGCAGGAATATGCCGGCAGTTTCCCCGATGTTAAAGCACTGGCAGACCTGTACAAGCAATTATCACCCCACCTGCGCAATAGTGCATTAGGACAGGAATTTCATGCTTTTTTAACCGCAGGTAAAACCTTGGCTGTAGGTAGCAAAGCACCCAATTTTACGCAGGCCGACAGGCTGGGCAAACCAGTTAGTCTTTCTGCTTTCAGGGGTAAATACGTACTGATAGATTTTTGGGCATCGTGGTGCGGCCCGTGCAGAAATGCCAACCCTAAACTGGTACAAATTTACCAGGAATTTAAAAACCGTAATTTCACTATCTTGGGCATATCTTTAGATGAGGTGGACGGTAAAGACAAATGGTTACAAGCTATTAAAACCGACCGTTTTACCTGGACGCAACTATCGGACCTGAAACACTGGGACAATGAGGTAGGGAAACTGTACAGTGTGCGTTATTTACCGCAAAGCTACCTCATAGATCCTGAAGGGATAATTGTTGGAAAAGACCTCATGCCCAAAGAGTTAACAACACTGCTGCAAAAAATATTACCTGTTAAATAATGAGAGCCATTGCCATAGATGACGAACCCGTTGCACTTGATATTATTAAAGCACATGCGCTTAAAGTACCCTTTATACAACTACAAGGCACCTTTTTAAGCGCAACCCGGGCCTTAGCTTACCTTAAAGTCAATTCGGTTGATGTGGTTTTCCTGGATATATCCATGCCCGATGTTTCGGGGTTGGAGTTTGCCGCTATGCTGCAACCAGGCACACAAGTAATTTTTACCACCGCCCACCCCGAGCATGCCTTAAAAGGCTATGAGTTGGCCATTACCGACTACCTGTTAAAGCCTGTTAATTTCGCACGCTTTTTACAGGCCTGCCAACTGGCCGAAACCAGGCAGCTATTAGTAAGCACCCATAAACCCGCAACTGAAGAAAGCCTTTTTGTAAAGGATGGGCATAACTGGCTGCAAATTAAGCTCTGCAACCTGCTTTATGCCCAGGCCGACGATAATTATGTTAGCCTGTACGAAACAGGCAAACGTACCCTAACCCGCATGACGTTTACAGAGTTACAAGCTAAACTCCCGGTGCAGCAGTTTATGCGCATACATAAATCCTATATTATTGCACTAACAAAAATCGAAAAGATAGAAAAGCACCAGGTAACGGTCAATGGCATTTGCATCCCGCTATCCAAGTTATACAGGGAAGAGTTGTTAGGGGTTTTAAACAGGTAATTAATGAGCAGCTGGGACAAATATAAACGATTAGACATTTGTCCTTTTATTTAGGATATTTGTCGTATATATAAAGTTTTGCTCTATACATTTCTGGAACTGTGATGCCACTGCAATTCAGCGCATAAGAAATTCTTAGTGCACCTGCATTGCTTTTTCTTGGCGGATCTACAATGTGATATGGATACACCGCACCACTAATAATATAGATGACTTGCAATAATACTAGTATGCCGGGGCAACGACCGACATGACAGAGTCGATATCGGTGTGGTTCCATTTAAATAGCTTTTGATCCGCTATCGTGTCGAGCTTTTTGCTTTTATAAAATTTAAGACAATTGTCAAATATACTTATTCCTTGTGCCCCCTCGCCTAAGGTGGTAAGCGAATTTACGGAGTCTTGTTTCATATCTGCGATAACAGGGGTTAATAGCTGCTTAATATCGTGTTCCATAACAAAGTTCATCGGATCATAGAAAGACTTATCTGTCATCAAGAACTTCATTCTGACCGAGCTGTCGCTAATTCCCATCACAACACAATTGCACAATACCAAATCTTTAAAACGTTCTCTCCACTGCTTTTCACGTTTCTTATCTTTTGAGTCAGCATGCTTATTGTTGTTCCCTCTTTCATTACATGCAATGAAAATCATACTTAACAAAATCAATAATATAACAGCTTTTACTTTCATCTTTATTGTTTCTCCCCCGCTCCCGCAAGGGTCTCCCTTGTGGCCAAACCAGTTGATTGATATGTAAATAACCACTGACCAATACACTTTTCTATAATGCTTATCCACAAGGGTGACCCTTGCGGTAGCGGGGTTAATATGTTTTGCTTGGATCCCAATAATGCCGTTCAAAAAAGTATTCTTTATCTTTAAATTGATCGGTTACTTTTTTACCAATATGTTCATCAATATTCATTTCTTTAAGGAGATTTTTAATTGGTATATTCATTACCAACTCTTTAAAAGGTTCTACATTTAGATAATTATAACTTAAAACACCTATATCAAAGTCACGATTGGCATAAATCCCAAACGAATTTTCTTCACTACTTATAGTAAAATTATTTATGAAATAGTAATAAGTATCTTCTTGATTGGTAGAACTTGGAATGGTTTGTTTATTCAAGACAGATAAATAAACCTCTTTTATTTCAAGTTGGCCTATATATTTTTCAATTGGGTATTGTTTATCCAGGCATTGTAGCTTAAGAGCTTCTATTTGATTTAATTTACAAAATTCGTATAATGACGAAGCGAATTTTTCTCTAAACAATACATCAAATTCAAAATATATATTCCTGATAAAATTTTTAAGAAAAATTTTATCAGGAAAAATTTGTCCTGTGAAAATTGAATCATTCATATTACTGCAATCTATACTTTACTTGTAACTTTCCTTTATAATATACATCAACCGTTTTTAAATTACTTGTACTAACAGTCCTTGAAGAATATCTGAAATTGCCAATATATAAATTTTTAATAGATGGATCACTTGGTGCTGGTTGCCAAGTCTTACTCGTTTTTGTAGCCAAACTAACCTCAAACTCATTTAATGTCATGCCTATTTGAAAATTAGGGATTGATTTAGTCGTGTAAGTAATATTCTCATACTCTATAAAAGTTACAGTCTCGGCCGGAGCCGCGCCAATCACGAAAGCTACGGCCAGATTAGTTAAATATACCGGGTCGGTTAAAGCCTGCACCCACATATTCATTAAACCATCGGCATAGTCGCCCGCCATCATTTTTACCATAGCAGGTTTAAACCCTTAAGAGAATTACTTTAACAAGTAATTCTCTTTATTTTCAAACTGCTTTAAGATTTTATTATAATAAGTACTTTTAAATTGCAGTTCTTCAAAATATTTTTTCATAGGAATTTCTAAAGCAATTTCTTTAAACATATCAATTTTTAATGGTTGATTGTAAGCCAAAATTCCAATGTCATAGTGTCTGTTTGCATAGAACGCAAAATGATGTATTTCATTAAACAACACAAAATCTGTAAGTAATGTATAATAATTATGCTCTTGTGGTAGTGCTTCGGGTACTATAGTATTTTTTAAAAAGCTTAAATAAACACTTCTAACATCTTTATTTGAAAGAATAAAATTGAATGAATGATTTTTATCAAGAGATGAAAAATTCATATTTTTTATTTGATTTTCAAAAAAGAATTTCTCGAAAGCTTCTTCAAATTCGTTTTTAAAAAATACTTCGAATTCTATAGAAATGTAATAGTCAAATTCCTTATTAAAAATTTTATTGGGGAATACACCGCCTGTAAATATATTATTGCTCATTGATTAAATCGATATTTGATTTTTCTTACTCCATCGTAAAATACATCAACTGTAAGCCCATTATTTGAATTTGTTTCTCCCCCGCTCCTGCAAGGGTCTCCCTTGTGGCTAACCAGTAGATTGATTTGTAAATGACCACTGACCAATACACTTTTCTATAATGCTTATCCACAAGGGCAACCCTTGCGGTAGCGGTTGTACGACTGTGGACAATGTGGTAAATTTAGTCTCAGCAATTATATAGGCTTTTTATTGCCTCATGTGCTGGTATATACCTATGACGTGTTTTTAATGACTTATTACTGCCTAAAGAAACTGTTTATACTTGTATTATCTGGGCCTAAATAATCAATCAACCATGTCTTATCTTGCTTTGTTAATATAAATACCAAATTAACCTCTTTTGCAAAATTTACACTAAGCAAAGCTTTTCTGTGTACAATTAATGATTTTGTGATTCTTGCTTTGCTGAGGTTATCAAGAATAACTTCTGGTTCAAATGTGCCAAGGACTATATCTTGATCTAAGCCCTCGATTTTAACTATTTCACCAGGACTTCTTTTAGGACCAATAAATTTTCCGTAATAGCTAAAATATTCTTTAAGCTGATTGATGTATGTTTCCGATACAAAATTACTTTTTCGGAAACGATTGTAATATAATTCTAAGCTATCCGAATCAAAATAAGTTTTTGTAGTATCTTTTTCATCATATCTAGGAACGAAATAGGCCCTACCGTTTTCAAATTCACTACCAGCTTTATGCCATTTTAAAAAATCAATGATTGTACGCTTAATAATAGGGAGAGTGGTTTGCTTTTGCGCATTACATACCACGAAAGCAAAAATTAATAGTTTTAAAATAAGCAGTTTTTTCATATCACTTTTTAATACTTTTCCTAACTTAAGTTATGTTTCTTTTTAGTGGCTTCCATAAAAAATCTATTCTCATTGACTGGCCCTGCCATCATTTCTTTAGGGACTGTATCAGTATAAACTGTCCGAAGATCGAAATCGTTAAAATAGGCTTCAAAGAAATCTTTTATAAGGTTGTTGATATTATTCATACAATAACACCCGCATTATTCTATCCATAGAACAGATTTATAATAATCTTCATACGCCTCTTCACCGGCTTTTAAAGCCGCTATGTAAGTAACCTCGGCAGCCCTACCGTCCCGTTGCTCCTCGTTGTAATCACTTAATAATTTTTCCTTTGAAAATTTCATGACCTCAAGTAGCGCATCAAAAAACTTTTCAGCATTTTCCGCGCATTGGAACATAAGTTTACTTTAGAAAGGTTCACCACCCAATTTTCAATCAAGTAAATAGACATGGCAACATTTGTAAGGCGGTTCTTGCTACATCTTCTCAAATATCTTATCTTCTTTAAGGTGAATCTTGTAATAAATTCTTGCTATGGAATCTAATTCCTTGCTATTATAATAATGTAAAGCATTAGCCATGTAGTAATTCATTCCAGGAGTGCAACCCTCACACATTGCAGGAGGAGGCATTTTATTCACGAGGGCTTTTCCTAACTGCTTAGCTTTTTGCAATGCCTTTAAACTCAATCCATCATATGGATTAAAAGCATCTTTTTTTTCAATCATTTTAAAAATGGTATCATTTTTATAGCCTTCCCGTAAGCTCGCAAAAAATACCTCATCTTTAAACGTATTTATCCATGAGTTAGGGCCATTATTATAATCAAATTTTGGATAAGATACATGTGAACATGACATGCAAATTAAGATGATTAACGAAAGGAAATATCGAATTTTCATAGAGCAACTAGTTTAACACCCAAATATCAAGATACAAAATAGGAGCATCGGAAAAATGACAGGCGTTACCACAGGTTGAATTTGAATATAGTAAATCTGCATGTCCTGATGCCCATCCTATATTACTCGAAACTAATGAATAAATACCCCCGCTACCGCAAGGGTTTCCCTTGTGGGTTAACCAGTTGTTTGGTTTGCAAATGGCACTTCTAAGACACCCTATTAAACGCTTATCCACAAGGGTGACCCTTGCGGTAGCGGGGGGTAGCTGGTGGAAATTTCGGTTTTACTGATATTGGTAAGTTCTGTATAGTTGTTCTAAAACGAATGAAGTTGTTAACCGGTTTTAATTTTGCCTGTTTGTAGCTGCTTAACATATTATAAAACACAGTCTTTACTTTAGGCGGCAAGCTTTCTGACTGTGCTTTAATATGCTTTACACCAGTGCTGTCATCAATAAAAATTTCTATGCTTTGATCATCGACGGTATTATTATACACAGTATCCAGCTTGTTATAAAAAATTTGTTGGAGTTGTACTTTTAATGTATCCCATGTAGACATAGATATGTTTCCAGAGTAATAACCTTTTTTAGAAGAATATTTGCCCCCATAGTAACTCATGTTTAATGAACTGTCAACTACTAAAACGCTTACTGGACATTCTCCATAACAATAACCTGCTGCTATTTCAATGCGGCTTATGGTGTTAGCGTGTTTTGCCTCTTTCATAGAGCAGGATGAAATGAACATTAAAGTCATTAGTATAAACCTCATCGTTTTGTTAATAAATGGCATAATAACAATGTTAAAAGTTACAAGGATAGAATTCTATCCAATGAATTGCAGTATTTCCCCGCTACCGCAAGGGTTTTCCTTGTGGCTTAACCAGTTGATTTGTAAACGACCACTAAGTATATAATCTATAAAACACTTATCCACAAGGGTGACCCTTGCGGTAGCGGGGGTAGTTTGAGGTATCTATATAATTTGATGCTATAACAGCAAGTGTCTGTAAGTCAATATTATAACTAAATAATTGATAATTAACCACATGGGCATGCGTGCACCAGCAATAGGGTTATTTATTAGATTTAAGCATGACTATATCATTTACATTTACACCCTGTTTGTTTAGTTCTATTCTAATATAATTTCGTTGTTTTTCAGAAAGGCGCGAACCATTTAAATCAAGAAATTTAAGCGATTTCAGCTTTTTTAGTATCCGAAGATTTTTTTCAACATCAGCACTGCGACTAAAACATAATTCCAATGTGTTCAATTCAATTAAATTATCAAAATCCTCTGGCAAATCTTTAATAAATAAATCTATTAACCTTAATTCTCGAAGCTTTGTGAATTTTGTTAAAATATTTATGTATTCAAAGTATATACCTCCCATAGGAATGTCCTCTTTCGAAAGCCAAGAGGAATGATATATATTATTTTCATTTTCAACAATCAAATGTATTACTGGATTGCTTTCACTATTGTATTTGTCATTTAATATTAATTGACTTTCAAATTCTTTATATTTTAGATAAAGGGTCGTATCTATACTTCTTTCCATTCCAATAGCATTTAAGTTGTTGGTAAATAATAGAATTAAAACTAAGGTGCAATATCTCATATATCTTTTATCAAATCTATTAATGCATGATAAGCATTGTTAGAATCATTCCATAAATTATTTTCTAATCTTAAAAATACGGCCTGCTCTCCATTAATATTTCTCATATTCTTAACTTTTTGTAATATGGCATCTATTTTTGAGTGATAAGAAGAATTATAAATTTTTGTAAAGCTCGCTTTATCAAAAATTAACACACCGGCAGTCATGTTTCTGAAATAAGCTCGTTGGATTGTCTGTTGAATACCTTCTGTAAATGCCTTGAATAATATTGCTTCAGTATTTGATGGATTATATGTTTTCACTTCATAAGCAACGAATCCTGTATTTATCATGGTCGTTCCCATAAGCCTCGATTGCGAATTTCTTTGTACTTTTAAATTTTTGTTTTGAGAATTACCTTGTACATCTGTATAAATCATATTAATGTAAGAATAACCCTCTTGCGCCTCTGGTAATTTTTGTTCTGTTAATAAATCTATAAAAATTCTTTTACTTAAATCAAGATTATCCTGTACAACAGCGCCTCCAACAGCCCGAACACGAGTTAAAGAAGGGATGCTTAACAATCGCTGAGCAAATAAACCTTCACCTATTGCACCAAGCCCTTTTCCATAACCATCTGAGGCGTTTAAACCTTTTGCAGTTTCATGAAAGTTTTTCAGTGAAGTATTATTAGCTCCTTTAAATGCTCTCCATATATACTCATTAAAATTTTTTACAGTAATGGAAACTGGGTGGCTGTCAGGATAATTTTCACTAAAATCTGTGTTATTAAAACTGTATAATGTTGTATATGCATCTACATTTAAAGATTCCGCATTTGTAAGGTCTAAATTATTCGGATCAAATGATACATCATTTAATGTAATTGGATCAAGGTCTTCCAGATTTATTTGAATAGGAAAAGATGGTGTACCCCAAAATGGATTCTTAAACACCTCCAAACTCACCCCCGGGTTAGCCATCAAAAACTCCACCGCCCAGTTTAAGAATTCCTTGTTTTCGGGTGTGCTGCCGTGTGTT